>JAAEMX010000475.1 GCA_024225035.1 Lentisphaerota bacterium | reverse complement strand
GTACACATTCCATACTTTGTCACCGATTTTTTGTAACTTCTCAATAAGGGACCGGAAAAAAATAACTTCCCATTTGAGAAAGCCCCCTATCGCTGTTTTTCAAGGTGTTCCATGAGAAAAAGTCCAAGTTATTTTTTTCCAATCACTAAGTCCGGGTATGAACAATTATAATCCGCACAAAATTTTTAAAATTTAACTTGCATTTTAAATGGTATTGTAGCATATTAAAGTTCAAATGGCAACCATTCCGAAAATACCGAATATTTCTGAAGAGCAGATGAGCCCCGTGATCGCGCAGCTGCCTGAGATAATTCATCTTCAGCAGGAAATGATTCAGCAGTTTAAAGACGGGATTGCCAGACTTAAAGGTCAGAAAGGCAAACCGGTTATAAAGCCCTCCTGTCTTGGAAAACCTGCATCCGAAGACGGAGATGGTGAAAAGAATCCCAATCCCGGAAAACGTCCCGGTTCAGCCAAAAGAAAAAAAACAGAAGAACCTGATATTCATGAAACCGTAATAATCAGCCCCGATTCTGTTCCTGAAAACAGCGAGTTCAAAGGCTGCCAGGATTATGTGGTGCAGGATATTGTCATCAGACCGCATAATACCCGGTATCGTCTTGAACGATGGGATATGCCGGACGGACAGTCTGTGACCGGAAAGCTGCCGGATGAAGTTTCAGGTCGCTTCGGTCCGATGCTCATAAGTTTCATCCTTCACCAGTATTATCACGCCCATGTTACTCAGCCTCTTATACTTGAAGAACTGAGAGAGTTCGGAACCGACATCTCTTCGGGACAGCTCAGCCGGATAATAACGGAGAAAAAGGAACATTTTCACACAGAAAAAAAAGAAATTCTGCTGGCAGGACTCGGAGTTTCGGATTACATAAATACGGATGATACCGGGGCACGGCACGACGGTAAAAACGGTTATTGCACACATATCGGGAATGAGTTTTTTGCCTGGTTTGAAAGCACTGACAGCAAAAGCCGTATCAATTTTCCTGAACTGCTCTGCGCGGGCACCGTCAGTTACATCATTAATACGGACGCACTTGATTATATGACAGTTCAGGGACTTGCCCGGTATCAGATCAGAAAGCTTTCAGAACTGGACGGCGCATGTTTCGACAGTGGGGAAACATGGAAATCCTGCCTTGATGCTTTGGGAATCACCGGCGAAAGACATGTCCGTATTGCCACGGAGGGAGCATTGCCTGCAAACGTGCTTGAAAACGTACTGAATTCGGATATGGTGATTGTCAGCGATGATGCGGGCCAGTTCAATATCTTACTTCACGCTCTCTGTCGGATACATGCCGAACGCAGTGTCAGCAAACTGGTCGGTTTCAGCGAAGAGCAGCAGCAGGCTCTTGAAAGCAAACGATCCGAGATATGGGATTTTTATTCTGACCTGAAGGATTACAAAACGTCTCCCGATGAT
>JAAEMX010000474.1 GCA_024225035.1 Lentisphaerota bacterium | reverse complement strand
GGATTGGATGAGTGCTTCTCGGTTGGGTTCGTTGATCCAGGCGACCTCGGGAAGCTTTGGTGGTGTGGGTGGGCGGTGGCGGAATCGGGCGGGGTTTGTGTTGTAGGCGGTGGTGAGTGTTTCGGCTCGGGCGGCGCGGATCTTGGTGGCGGTGCCGTGGTGGACTGATGCTGGGGTGTGCAGGCCGATCCCGGTGTGGCGGTGCACGTGGTTGTAGTGATCGAAGAACGCCGCGCAGAACACTCGGGCATCGGCGATGGATCCGAACCGGCCAGGGAACGCCGGGCAGTACTTGAGGGTCTTGAACTG
The DNA here is from genome assembly GCA_024225035.1 of Lentisphaerota bacterium. Taxonomy (GTDB): domain Bacteria; phylum Verrucomicrobiota; class Lentisphaeria; order Victivallales; family Victivallaceae; genus Zth2. The sequence goes on along the minus strand of JAAEMX010000474.1, from coordinate 382 downwards.
GGCTTCGGAGTAGGGGTTGTCGTTCGAGACCGACGGCCGCGAATGGGAGCGGGTGACACCGAGATCGACTAGGAGTTGGGCGACCGGTTTCGAGGTCATCGAGGACCCGCGGTCGGCGTGCAGGGTGAGCTGGTTGCGGTCGACTTGTTGGCTGTCGATGGCATCGGCGATGAACGCTTCAGCGAGTTCGCCGGTCTCAGCTGGGGCGACGGTCCAGGCCACGACGTAGCGGGAGTAGATGTCGATGATCACGAACAGCTCGTAGAAGATCCCGCGTTCGGGACCGGCCAGCTTGGTGATATCCCATGACCAAACCTGGTTCGGGTTCCGGGCGATCAGCTCGGGTTTGGTGCGAGCCGGGTGGGTGCGTTGGCGGCGCCGT
>JAAEMX010000473.1 GCA_024225035.1 Lentisphaerota bacterium | reverse complement strand
TTGAAAAATTTGTTACAATTTTATAAAAAAAAGTGAAAAAAATACATCAGCGTACTGAGTATATGAAAAAAAGGCAGCTTCAGGACGTACTAATCCTCTCGTTCCTTACAGTTACACATTGACAGATGATAATTTTCTTTATGTTTTTAAGGGAACTGCCCTGTAATTCCATTTCCCCAGTTCCTCATCGAACTTTATCCGCATTGTCTCTTTAAAATTTTCAGCGTATTTTCTTCCGGTATGATAAACTTTTGTGATAATATTTGCCGTTACTGTTAAGCCGGTTTTGGTTGTTGCGGTTTCTGTAAGTTCCCTGACAAGTTCGCGGCTTGTAAAAATAACCCCTTTCAATGCCCGGGTTACATGACAGAATAATCTGTGTTCAATAGGATTCCACTTCGATGCATATGAAGGATAATGTGCAACTCTGATCTCCACCCCGATCTCATCCGCAAGTTTCTGCAAATCCTCCTTGAAAATATAATGGCGGTATGAATTGCTTCCTCCCGCATCACAAAGCATCAGAACAGAGGTCGCATCAGGATAATCATATCTCCCCTGATTCAGCCACCATTCTTTTACCGAATCACATGCGAATTCACTGGTATCTTTGCTGGTTCCGATATTAACATACGCTTTGTTTTTTATGACATCATAAATTCCGTGCGGAATGATAATTCCGTCAGCAAGGTGCGGAAAATCATGATCAAAAACCTTCTGAACTTCCGAT
>JAAEMX010000472.1 GCA_024225035.1 Lentisphaerota bacterium | reverse complement strand
GCCAATAGTGTTGCCTGTTGGGATATGAAAACCGCGACAGGTTATGCGGTAACGGTGGTCGTAGCCGTCGCCTAAATCCTCAGTCTTGATTTCAGTACCGATCATGAAGGTTGCAAGAATCTTTTCAGCTCCCGGCTTTAGTAAAACTGGCTTGTCGCCGCAGCCTTTGATCTTATCATAGTGGCAGCCTTTCAGCATGACGTTTTTTAAGACGTTCTGCACCACCTGCACATTGCTTTTGATTTCGGCGATACTCATATTTTCAATTTTAGCTAATTCATTCATCTTCAATTTCCTCCATATCATCTACAGGGTGAATATTAAAATCTCGGTAATCCTCTAATTCGGCACTATTGAAAGCCTGATAGTTACAGCAGCCCCCATCTTCACTTGGGTCGGGGTCGCAGTGGGCGGTATTATGCCGAATACAGCTTGGACAGGGTGTGCGCATTTGGGACTCCTATTGCTTATACAGAGTTCGAAAGTAAGCCCGATTATAAAAGGGGCATTCGCTGCAGTCATCTTCTAAGCATAAATCACAGCATAAGCTTCTTCTAAAATTCATAGTGTCGTGGATATGCATAACGGCCTCCTTATTGCTTTTGGGTGATTTATATTGTATAATTATTTTTAGGGTTAACTACGAAAGGAGAGAATCATGAATTACGATAATTTAAAAGAAGATCTAAAGAACTTTATAAATGCACACACATCATTCCCTTATGAAATCCCCAAAGAGTTAATAACCGTTCTGGATTACTACATTAGGCGTTTTGAAATAGGTGACAAAATCGCTGATAAAATGAATTGGCAAGATACTAAGGGAGAAAATGCTCTTATACTTTATTTAAGCAGAACTCAAGATATATTGCCCTCAAAACTAGAAGCTATGAGCCGGAAGGACTTTGACTTTCTTTTAAATCGCGTTCAACTTGAGTTAAACGGCGACAAGCTTCTTGGCGATGCGTCTCAAACCAATCAAGACAATCCTTAGTCTTTCCCAGTTCCTTGGTGATGTGATCTTGCCACGCTTGTTGCTTAGCTTGCCGTTTTTTATACTCCTTATAAAGTTCGGCTAAGCAGTAAGCCATATTAGTTGCAAAGGCGATAAGGACTAATGCCGTCATGGTCATGTCAACAATGCTGGGAGCAAATTCGTATTTCACGCATACCCTGCAAAACGAAAAACCTAACGAAATGGCAAAAAGCCAAGTTGCGGTTTTGGATATGATTCTTATGTGTTTCTGTTTCATAATATTTTCCTCTTTCTCTGGGGGTAATAGTGGGCGGTGTTGCCACCGCCCGGTCGTAGGAAACAAACGGAGTCATCATGGAAAAACTCTATGCCGGAAGCAAATCATCACGCTGCCACAAACTTGTTATGTAGCGAGCTCCGGCTTCAAACCATTTAATGTATTGCGTGCTTTTATCCTCACTGATTTTGTGAACGACAATCTTAAACAGCTCACCGCTGCGATGTTGAATTTTGAATGCTGGCATTTTATCCTGTCGCAATATTCCTTTATATATAAGGAACTTGTTTAAGGACTGTGCTCCCGTACCGAGACGTTTGGCTATTTGGGTTGTAGTAAACAGACTCTCGCTGTCGCAGAGTGAATCAGAGTGCGCCGCTTTAGGAATAAGTTTTTCTTTTTCTTTACGCTCCTGTTTTAGCGCAGTCAAAACTTTAATCATGCTGTCGGGGTCGGTAAGCGCTTTTTCTACAACATCCGGTGTGGCGTATGCTCCATGCTTCCGGATTGATGGTAATACTTCGCCAGTTACCCAGCGTTTAAACTTCTTGGCATTGGGTTTTCGGCTTCTCAAGATCAGAGAGTAGAGGCCAGACTCGTTGATAATTATTGAATTTTGTGTTCCGCCAGAGGTGTTCATTAATTCTGAACCCCTTTCATCCTCATCTAAATTCCTTAGAGCTTCTGTAATATTCGAAAGCTCGAGTACTTCACACACATCCTTGGCAACAAACCACGGCTCTTCGTTCCTGTTAATAACTCGAACGTTGGCATCTTCGAAATTAAACATAGTTACTGCATTACTGATCATAACTTTTCCCTTTTTGCTAAAGTTGTTAAGTCAATAAAAACCAGCGACAGGATGTGATAGGCAAAGAAGAGAGAGCAAATATTCATAAGGGAGTTCCTGCCGCTGGTAAAATTTAAATTATCGATCTCGCCTATATATGTATTTAGGGTGTTAACCTCCATAAATTAAAAGTTAAAATTATCGACATACATCTGTTATGTTGAACGGTTTTTCGAGGCATCCGTCCCGAGATCGTGCCCTTGCAATTGTCAAAAAACTTGATTTCTTTATTACTGTATGTAGTTTTAACGACATTTAGCGCTATTTGCGTTGAATTTATGTTTGAACGTGGTATTCTAATTCTGTAAGCATTTCACAATGCCGCAGGTGATAACTGTAAGAAATGAAATTGCTAAGACGACAGTTATTACGACGGCTTGAAAAATGATTCCCTTCTCTGAGAGATAGGCGTGTTTTACTAGATCATCGCCAATCT
>JAAEMX010000471.1 GCA_024225035.1 Lentisphaerota bacterium | reverse complement strand
GGCGGGTTATTGGGGTGTGTTTCGCAGTGCGGCCCCAACAACCAGTTCCAGCCGAAATTGGGCGACTTGAGTGCGTCCACCGCACTCAATCCACCCGAGAACTGGGCTCCGGGCTGGGTGCCCCCCGCCCCAGTTCGCCGGGTGGGTGGCAGCCGGCGGACCATCGCTCAGCTACAGGCCAGCAGGGGGAGCGGCGGCGTTGATCGAGACCGGAGCGCTAGCTGGTGATGGTGGCGGACTGCCAGGGCAGGGTCAGAGCCTCAAAGGTTTCGTCATCAATGCCATCGCGCGCAGCGTCTGCCACTAGACGTCCCTCGGCTGCCCGAACGAGCTCGCGAGGTGGTGGCTTCTGCAGCGGTCCCACTCCTGAAGCCGCGACCATCCGATTGTGGTCATCGATCGCCGTGGTCCGTCCACCGGTCAACACCGTGAGCGGTGAGATCAGGGCACGCATGATCAGTTTCCACACCGACTCCTGCATGACGGGCGCAGGTATAGAGGTCGTTGTGGCGCCTTCGATTCCTTGAAGGGCCGTCTCGATCTTGGACAGGTCCGTCTCCACCCGCGTCTGAGTCTCGCGGTCGAGGGTCTCTTTGGCGGTCCTCAACGCTCCGGCGAAGGTGATCGAGGTGGTCGGCAAGAGGACGACCTTCCCAGGCCCCGATTGGCGCAACTGCACAGCCTCATCGAACACTGGCCTACCGATCGGCTCCCTGCCAGCCGCTTGTTGATCCATGGTCCCACCCTACCTTGCAGGGATTCAGTGAGATTCAGGACCTGCTAGACGTCACATGCCGTGACCGTCCCAGTGCGCCAGGTCAGCGCTGGTTGTGGGGGTGCCGTCGGCTCCTGGGCAGCATGGGCCGGCGGACGGGAGCTGGCACACTCGGGCTATGAGATATCGAGAGCTGCTCTTGGCGACGCTGTTGCTCGTTGGCGCTGGGTGCTCTGGATCACAGGACGAGGATGGGTCACTCGGCGACGGGGACCCGGATCCCTCTTCGACATCGGCTCCGTCGTCGTCTGTTGTGCCACCGAATACGGCGGCCTCATCGACGACGGGCCCGCAGCCACCGAGCGGCCAGGGTTCTGTTCCAGTCGAACTCACCACGACCAGCCCGGCCGCAGTCGGAATGACGGTGTTGGCGGGGGCGGGTGATGAGCTACTCGGCACCCGTGACGGACCAATCGCGTTTGTTGAACCGGACACCGACGGCGCACCGACCGGTGTCATCGTCGTGGTCAGCCCAGACGGCGAGGAATATGGCCGTCATGACCTCGGTAGCCCCGTTGTGTCGATGACAGCCCAGCCGGGGTGGCCCCATCAGGTGATCGCACGATTCGGGGACGGGCGGCCCCCTGCGGTTGTTGATACCCGCACCGGTGTGGTCAACGACATCCCCTATGGAGTGTTCCGTCATGGCCCGTCGCGGGTTGGTGCTCCACTGGTTGTCGAAGACCTCAACGACAGGACACGCACCCTGGTCGGACCCAACGGCGTCGTCGACCTCGAGGCTGTTCTGGGGTCGGGGTGGGTGCCGGTAGAGGGGGCCGGACAGCGGGTCATGCTCTTCCATCTCGGCGATGCCCTCGGCGTCATCGATGCCCTGGCACTGGCCCGAGTGGGAAACAACGGGGTTGTGGTTGAGCGCCGCTTCGATATTGACCCCGAACATGTTCTCCACGCCGCGAGTCAGGGCTGTGACGGTTCCTGTGTCGTGTTCGCCCTTGGTTCCCCCCAAGGCCAAGCAGGCGTCGTTGAGATCTGGCACGAAGCCGACGGGCTCAGCGCGTTGTCGATTGCCGATCTCGCCGACCAGACCTTCACTGCGCTCAGTGTCGATGCCCGAACCGTGGCTATCGCCACAACAACCGACATGATGCTCATCGATACTGAGACCACCGAAGCCAGCGGCTGGTTCACCGCTGACCGTGTCGTGTCATGGCTCGGCGGCGGAGTGATCGTGACCCGCGACCGCGAGACGGTGCTTCACCAGGTCACCGGAACCGCACCTCTCGCTGAGCTCGACGACTCCTACGCCCCAGCAACGAACCCGCTCCTCAGCCACACCACAACCGGTGACCGCTACCGGTGGCTCGCAGACCAGAACGGAACCCGCAATGACACCGACATTCACGTCATCGATAGCCAAACCGGATCGGTCCGCTCCTGGCGGGAGTCACCAGTAGGCGACACTGTCGACGACTACTTCTTCGCTGTCCAAGACATCGGCGTCGACCGCCACGGCCGAGCCTATGTCCCCACCGGTGAAGCACTCTGGCTGCTCGATCCCGACGGCACCTGGGACGCCGTGCTCTCCGACGTTCGGACCGCACCAATGCTGGCACCCGAGTCCGGTCGCATGGTCGTGACCCGCCGCCCCGCGTTCGACCACTTCGAAGTGCTCCTCGTAGACCGAGACGGCACCGTTCTCCGCGAACTCGGGTCAGGGCTCAACGCAGTCTGGATGTACGGCTAGCCCAACCAACGAACCACTAGCTCAGACCCTCAGCCGGCCCTTACCCTCCACCACCCACGCGTTGTGCATCCCATATCGTCCGCCCAATAACCCGGGCCCAGGCATCACATACCGCCGGTCTGGGGATGCGCTCCTGCGGAGCTACGGATACAGCTTGTGGGTCTAGGCTGAATGCATGCTCATCCGTGTGCTCCTGACCACGCTCGTTGCCGCAGTCGCATTCGCTGCCACAGGTTGCGGCTCCAGTTCC
>JAAEMX010000470.1 GCA_024225035.1 Lentisphaerota bacterium | reverse complement strand
CTGGGGATGTGTTCATTGGCCATTCTAATGGGTGTGCAATCCTAGCTAAAGCGATAGATAGGGGAGTGCCAGTACAGCATGCAATATTTATCCACCCGGCTTTAGATCGCGATTGGGAGCCTGTAGGTTATTCATCGGTCAAAAGGATCGATGTTTATTATTCTGAAAATGATTCAGCTACCCGGACAGCGAGGTATCTCCCCTTTCACAACTGGGGCGCAATGGGCACCACAGGCCCGACTTCTGACAGTGAAATATTTCACAGACACAATGACGGGCTCGAACACTCTGACGGCTTTATCAAGTGCCCCGATTTATTTATTGAGTCGCTGCGTGATATTACAATATCGGCGCATGCGTGATAATTACCTGTTATGCGTCAGCAAGCTTCAGAGTCTCAGTCGCATTCTGTAGCAGAGCTTTAATCTCTTCAAGGCTTTCACAGTCTCCGCAACTTCGATCAATAATCACACCACACACTTGCTCAAGCGTTGCGTGATAGGTTGTATTCTTTTGCATCTTGGGTTTCTTGTCTTTACCCTTGCCCATGTAAAACTCGTGTAACTGCCAGCAATACTTGTCTTTTTCAAAACTGAATTTTTCATTAAATTTAATCATTGTTCTCACTCCGTAAGTTAGTGTTTACACATAACCAGTAATTGAACCCACTCGCTACGCTCGTTTGGACGGGCTGCCGCCCGCCAGTTAATCCATATCGTTATGTGTCTGTAAATTTCTCACATTCGCATAGACCACAAGCACCAGATCCCCAGTAGTCATGGTCTAAGCTAGAATGCCCACATTTGCATGTGAACTTAACAACGCTACAGTAACAACCCTCTACCATACAGGCGTGACTGTTACGATCATGTTCGGTAGTCGCGTGGCCGCACTCGCATATATCACACATAACATTAATCTCCATTGGATGCCTAAAGGCCGTTAAATTACAGCAGTGGGTTTTCTGCCAGCCTTATCCATCAGCTCAAGAATCTTTTTAGCGCACTCACTTTCAACTGCGGGGAACGTGCCGGTCACAATGCAGGAATTAAAAACATCCAGCATTAAACTCATTTCTTCCGCTATGTCTAATCTTATGTATGGGATGGCGTCTTTTTCATCCATCTCGGGCGATGGCGCTGGGTCATCACACCACACATAGTTATCACTCACCTTGTCGCCTTCCAGATCAATCAAGTATATAAGTTCATAACCAGTTGGTGAACAAGATAACTCACTCTCTGCTGCTCTTATCGCTTCAATGTCACATAGCGCGCAAACGCAACTTGTTTCCCCGTGCCGACATGTATTCATCATCTAGTCCTCAGTTGCGATTTATTACCCTGTTAGATTTCTCTTCTGTACCAATGCCCATATAAACGCTTTAGCTGTTCATATACATCCTGTTTTTCTTTGGTTGTCCAGTTCGGTACACCTTTACTGTGCTTACCCAGCAGTTGTTTTGTTTTTTCTTTGTCAGGCTCTTTCATATTAAATATTGGCATTGTTCTGTATACGCTTTATTACCCTGTTATGCCTCACTAAAAACCAGCACGGCACTTTGTAGGGATTTCTCGCCCATCACTACAAAAGAACCGTCAACTGTTTCAAATTCAATTTTGTTCAGTCGCTCTATGTTCTCGTAAATAGCAGCTTTT
>JAAEMX010000469.1 GCA_024225035.1 Lentisphaerota bacterium | reverse complement strand
ATGAAAATAATCACGTCAAAACCGAACTCGCGTCCCTTGGGAGCCAGTCTGTCTTCCTCAGCCGGTCTGTGGTATACGCGGTAACTGTCGCATTCCTCATTTGTGCATCCGCGATCTTTTGCGAGTACAAAAAATACTCCCTGGGTAGTGCTGCACAAGTAATGCTGAATCCCATTCAGTAAAATCTGAGTTGCTGATTTCAAAGGGTTCCAAATTTACTGAATCTCATTCAGCATTACTTGTGTAGCACTACCTACTCCCTGAAATGTTTCCACGTACCGCTCGCGATGCCTGATTACAGAAAACGGCTCACCGCACAGCAGACATATTCCCGGCTGAGCTTCAAGTACAATATTTTCGACGACACAGCGATCTTTCAGTGTTCTCATATTCCAACCTGCCTTTCTTTACGAAATCTTTCTGAAACAACAGTAAGCTGACCGGATATTCCGGCGGCTCCCATTCAGTTCTGATCCAACCTGACCTAATCTAACTAACTAACTAAATAAAATCAGCAGGTCAGATTATTTTCTTCCTATTTGTCCTGTATGACAATCTGATAACATGCCTGATGATATTATTTATATAATTTATTAAGAGTTTATGCGCCCTCTGCAAAAATTAAGTATCAGACAGGAGTTTT
>JAAEMX010000468.1 GCA_024225035.1 Lentisphaerota bacterium | reverse complement strand
GTAAAGCAATTATACTCCAATAAAGATGTAAAAAAAATGAAGCTCATATGGCATGACCAAGTATTTATCGCAAGGACGCAAGGATTTTTCAATACCTGCAAATTCAGTGTGATACACCACATTAACAATTGAATAAAAAACATATGATCATGTTAATAAGTGCAGAAAATCTTGTGATAAAATTCAACACCCATGTATGATAAATACTCTCCAGAGAGTGGGCATAGAAGGAACATACCTCCACATAAGAAAGGCCATGTATGACAAACCCACAGCTACCATCATACTACATGGTGAAAAGCGGAAAGCATTCCCTCTAAGATATGGAACAAGACAAGAATGCTCACTCTTGCCACTTTTCCTCAAAATAGTTTGGATAGACATTTCTCCAGAAAAGACATGCAGATGGCCAAAAGTCACACGAAACGATGCTGGACATCACTAGTTTTTAGAGGAATGTAAATCAAAACTATTCCTCACACCAGTCAGACTGACCATCGTCAAAAAGTCTACGAACAATAAATGCTGCAGTGGGTGTGGAGAAAAGGGAGCCCTCCTATTCCATTGGTGGGAAAGTAATTTGGTGCAGTCAGTATGGAAGACAGGATGGAGGTTCCTTACAGAACTAAAAATAGAGCTACCATATGATCCACCAATCCCACTCCTGGGAATAAATCCAGAAAAGGTGAAAAATTGAAGTCAAAAAGATACATGCAACCCATGGTCATAGCAGCACTGTTTACAACACCCAACACACGGAAGCAACCTAAACGTCCATCAACAGATGAATGGATAAAGAAGATGTGGCACATATATACAATGGAATATTACTCAGCCATAAAAAGAAACGAAATTGAGTTATTTGTAGTGAGGTGGATGGACCTAGAGTCTGTCATACAGAGTGAAGTAAGTCAGAAAGAGAAAGACAAATACCGTATGCTAACACATATATATGGAATCTAAGAAAAAAAAAATGTCATGAAGAACCTAGGGGTAAGACAGGAATAAAGACACAGACCTACTGGAGAACGGACTTGAGGATATGGGGAGGGGGAAGGGTAAGCTGTGACAAAGCAACAGAGAGGCATGGACACATATACACTACCAAACGTAAGGTAGATAGCTAGTGGGAAGCAGCCGCATAGCACAGGGATATCGGCTCGGTGCT
>JAAEMX010000467.1 GCA_024225035.1 Lentisphaerota bacterium | reverse complement strand
GGGTGTTGGTGGGGGGGGGGGGGGCAGGGGCGCGAGAGTTAGGCCATGGGGGACCGGGATCCCGCCACGCGGGAGCGAGCCTTACCTCCCACGGCAGGTCGGGCTAAGGCGGGGGGGGGGGGGGTTCGAGTGGGGTCACTTCGGTGGGGAGGCCGAAGTGCGCGAGTATGCGACGGATGGCAAATGGATCGGTGATGCCGGTGAGCAGGGTGCGGTGGCCGTGGCAGTTTGGGAAGCGCAGGACGTCCTCGTAAAATACGCGCGCGAGCAATGCAGGCCAGCGATATGTGGAGGAGCCGGTGTGGTGTTTGGTGGGAAGCTCGGGAGGTTCCGTGGCGGTGGGGGACTCGTGGCGGTGTTCGTCTTCGGGGTCAGGTGCAGAGGGCCGCGGCACGATGAGGTGGCGCAGAGAGGCCGCGGGGGCGAAGACACCGTGGTAGGTGAGTTGGTGCTCGCGCGGGTGCGGCGTTATGGCGACTAGACGCTCAATGAAAACGAGCGGGTCAAAGCGAAAGGCCTTGGTGCCGTTGCGCCAGGGGGAGCGGAGTTTCCAGAGGACTTGGCCTTCGTCGGTTAGAGAGAGGCGGCCTTGGGCGAGCGGGGGGCGGGAGATGTACCTGCAGAGGCGCTCGCGTAGGGCTCGATCATTTGCGGGGATGCGTGTAGCCGCGTGCAGGGAATAGCCTTGCTCGTTTGAGGTTAGGGGCGGCAGGGATTG
>JAAEMX010000466.1 GCA_024225035.1 Lentisphaerota bacterium | reverse complement strand
TTCACGCTTAGGGTCTACACTCAAACGGGCATAGGTAGGCGTAACGCTTGTTGATTTTTGTCCAAGCACGCTGGCTATCATGTGCAGACTGACATTCTGGTTTGCCATCCAGCTGGCAAGTGTACGGCGTAAGTCATGAATTCGCAGGTCTTTTATATTGGCACGTTTGAGAAATGCATACCAAGCTGGTGTTGGGTCAGAATAGTGACCGCTCTTAGTGGCGGATGAGTAAAACACCCAGTTTGTGTCAATACTTTTTTCTTTTTGCTCATTTTGACGACGAATTAAAATTTCAAGTACGGTATCATCAAGTACTGTTACGTCGTCATCATCATTTTTTGTTTTTTCTCCGGGAATTGTCCATAACTTTTTGGCGAAATCAATTTCCGACCACTCAGCTGCTAATATATTGCTTCTTCGCTTAGAGGTGAAAAGCGCCATCAGAATAAAATCTTTAAAGTCTTGGCTTTGTGATTTCATCAATTCTGTAAAAAATCTTTCAATCTCATCTTCCTTAATATAACGCGCCCGGCTGCGCTCCTTAAAGAAGTCAATCATTGCAGCTGGGTTTTGTGTTATATTGTGATCATGTTTAATCAAAAGATTAATAGCAGTACGAATGCTTTGCAACAAACGATTAGCTGTGTGAGCTCCAACATCATCACGAGTTTTGGAGTGCATGTGTCGTAGCTCTGCTCTTGAAATTTCTACAATTTTTTTTCTTTTTAAGATGATAGGGACATAAAAATTAAAACGGCGACGACACTCATTTATATCCTTATGCCATCCTTTTATTTTTTCTCTGTTGCCCAACCAATACTCAAAAGCTTCTTCCAGAGTAATATTCTCTTTTTCTTTTTGCTTGGTATCAACACCACACATGACATCAGTGTTAATTTGAGACACCCTCTCTTGCGCTGCTTTTATGGAAACATCTCCATAATTAGCAATCTTTATATATTTAGGGCGCCCCTTTACTTTTCTTATATAATAATAGGCGCGAGTATTTTTAGGAGTAATAACAAAGTGCAAGTACCTTGTATCAGCATCCTGATAAGTTGTTTTTTTATCT
>JAAEMX010000465.1 GCA_024225035.1 Lentisphaerota bacterium | reverse complement strand
TCTGACTCAACAAGGCATGAATATCATCGCGCTCGGACGCGGACAACGGATCTGGCATGCTGGACTCTCCAACAGTCGGTGCGGGTATCAGCACCGGTCATCATGACCGGCACCGTGCACCGACTGTTGGAACTGGCCGTCGGCCGACCTTCGCTCACCGATGACGACCGCACCCTGCTCGGCGCTATCGCCGCTGCCCTTCCCAAGGCACTGCGACAGGGATGGATCGTCACACCCGAGACGCTGCTGCGCTGGCACCGTCGCCGCATCGCCCGACATTGGACCCAACCACCCACCCGTCGCGTCGGACGGCCACCAATCACCGCTGAACTGCGCCAGCTCATCGTGCGGCTAGCCACCGAGAACCCAACCTGGGGACATCGCCGCATCCAAGGCGAACTCGCCCGACTCGGACACAAGATCGCACACTCGACAGTGTCACAGATCCTCACCGACAACAGCATCGACCCCACCCCGCACCGATCCGATGTCACATGGACCGAGTTCCTGCACTCCCAAGCCGCGGTCGCGTGCGACTTCTTCACAGTCGACACTGCGTTCCTGCGCCGCTACTACGTCCTGTTCTTCATCAGAATCCAGACCCGCGAGGTGATCTTCGCCGGTATCACCGCCAACCCGACCGGCGAGTGGACAACACAAGCCGCCCGCAACCTGTTCATCTCCCACGCCAACCAACTCGAGGATCCTCGGGCGCTGGTGCGCGACCGAGGCAGCCAGTTCGTCGACGCGTTCGATGAGATCTTCCGCACCGAAGGCTTCAAGATCCTGAAGACACCAGTGCGGGTTCCCGTAGCGAACACCTTCGCCGAACGATTGATCGGCTCGACCCGCCGAGAACTCCTCAAGCAACCCGAAGGGTTGCCCCGCACCATCATCTGGAACCACAAACAGCTCGACGGCCTCGTCCGTGACTACATCGACCACCACAACACCCATCGGCCTCACCAGTCACTCGAACAACGGCCGCCGACACCCACCGACGCCCCACCCAAGACTCCACCAGCGACCATCACTGTGCTTCGAACCAGCAGATGCGACGGACTCATACACGAATACGAAAACGCGG
>JAAEMX010000464.1 GCA_024225035.1 Lentisphaerota bacterium | reverse complement strand
TAGCTTTTAACAACATAGGTACTGTTTATCAAAAGCAGGCTGATGCAGCAAAAGAGAGTGGCAACACAGAGCTGATCGCCGCAGAATATGCAAGTGCTATTCATTACTTTGAGCGCAGCTTACCCACCCATCAACAAACTGATCATAAATCCGGGATCGGTGATAATATTATCAATCTGGGTAATGTTCACAATCGTCTGGGGGATAGCATAACTGCCCTGGCGTATTTTAATCGCAGTCTGAGCATTGCTGAAGAAATCGGCTATAAAATAGGTATCACCCAATCAACCAACAATATTGGCGCAGTTTACAAAACCAGGGGCGATTCAGCCTTTGCCAAAGGTGAAACATCACTCGCCTTAACGCAATACAATAAAGCCATTGACCCTATCCAACGTGCACTGCTACTGGCACAGGCGTTAGGAGCGGTGACTGAAATCGAGAAGGCCAGTAAATCCTTATTTGAATTGTACAAAATCAAAGAGCAGCATGTGCAGGCACTTGCCATGTATGAACTGTACATAGCGACTAAAAGCAAGATTGAGAATGAAGAAAATCAGCGTGAAGTTATTCGTCAGAAGTATAAATATGATTATGAAAAAAAGGTAAACGCTGACAGCATTCGCAGTGCTGAGAAAGAGAAGTTACAAACAGCTCTGCTGAATGAATCTAAAGCCCAGCAACTGTACTTGATACTGATACTGGGATTGTTAATCGGTTTTATTAGCATTATATACAACCGGTTTTTAGTTACAAACAAACAAAGATTAGTTATTACTGAGCAGAATGAAAAACTTGCTGGTGCTGCAGAAGTTGCAGATGCGGCAAATAAGTCAAAGTCAGATTTTCTGGCTAACATGTCCCATGAAATTCGCACACCCATGAATGTCATCATCGGAATGACTCATCTGGCAATGAAAACCGATCTGAATAGCAAGCAGATAGGCTACATTGAAAAAACCAGTATTTCAGCCAAAAACTTATTGGGGATCATCAATGATATTCTGGACTTTTCTAAAATTGAGGCAAACAAACTTGAGATCGATGCCATCAATTTTAATCTGGATACAGTGTCCAAGGATGTTTTTGACCTGATAACGTTCAAAGCCAGAGATAAAGATATCAAGGTTTCACTCAATATTGATAACAATGTTCCGAGGTCATTAATGGGGGATCCACTACGATTAAAACAAGTGTTAACTAACCTCTTAAATAATGCGGTCAAGTTTACTCCTAAAGGAGGCAC
>JAAEMX010000463.1 GCA_024225035.1 Lentisphaerota bacterium | reverse complement strand
TGTCAGCTGATGGGTCTCACCATCCACATCCACGACCATGGGTGCCGCTTCCGACTCGAAAGAGTTGTCCAGCTCCTGCATCGCATCGATATGTATCTGCTTTTCACCATCTTTGTCAAAACCGCTCTTGGCTATCATCACACCACCGACAATCATCGCTGTCGAGAGGGTATCTGTTGACGACCGTTTATCATCTTTTTTTCGATGATTCGCAGCACCCAGTGCAATAGCCCCGATCATTGCACCAAAACCTATGACCTTTCGGGTCATCGCTTCCCGCTCCACCCGTCGCAGGTTTTCTGCCTCTTCCAGCCGGTTCTGGCGCCAGTCGTTATATGGATCCCAGATCTCCCGGTAGTAACCGTCATAGTATTCGTTATAGGTGTCGATCAGCATATAGTCCCGCTCCCGGATGGTCTGTACCCGTTGAAGCATAGGGTCCTCTCTGGCAGGAAGCCGGCCTATCTGATACTGATCATTCTCGATATTCAGATGCTCTTTAAAT
>JAAEMX010000462.1 GCA_024225035.1 Lentisphaerota bacterium | reverse complement strand
GGATCAACAACAAAATCAAAGTAATAAAACGCAGAAGCTACGGTTTCAGGGATATGAATTATTTCTTCCTCAAAATACTACAAGCTACAGGATTTATTCCGGGCATGAGAGAGGTCTATCCATGAAAACACCGAAAGAGCCATAATTTATTCATAATAAACCTCTATACGTTGTAGGATGTGGTTTGTTTAATATATAACAGTATTTTTACTATCCTAGATCTTATTGAAAAAAATTGAAATTAGGTGCGAAACAAGCTCAATTACCATTTCTAAAGGTAGTGTTTGAGCTTGTCTCTCTGTTGTTTACGGTTGTTGTCTGGTAGAAGCTATTACAATTTCACGGATACATACAGACTGAGGCTGTTCAAATGCGAAAAGTACTGATCGAGCAATATCGTTGGGAGCAATCAGTTTGCCCATCGACTTTTTCCAACCTTTATAGCTAGCCTTGATTTCATCAGACGTTGTGTGACTGAGTAGAGCTGTCTCTACGGCTCCGGGTGCAATTGTGATCACTCTGACATCATCGCTGGCAACTTCTTCACGCACGTTTTCGCTGATAGCGTGAACAGCGAATTTTGTCCCGCAGTAGGCTGCGTGTGACGGGAATGTTTTTCTGCCGGCTATTGATGAAATATTAATTATAGTACCTGATTTACGCTCTTTCATGGGCTTGAGAACTGCCTGTATTCCGTTGAGCAATGCCAGTACATTAACATCAAACATTTTTTGCCATTCGGTGGCATCCTGATCTGATAGATCGCCTAAAAGCATCATGCCGGCGTTGTTTACAAGACATTTTACAGGGCCGAATTTTTCCACACCTTTTTCGATAGCTTCATGAAAAGCTTTTGAATCAGTTATATCTACCTTCAGGCAGAGTGTGTCAGGCAAGTTTAGTGCCTCAAGTCTTTCAAGACGACGTGCTATCAATAATAACGGGTAGCCAGCTCCTGAAAAACGCTTGGCAATAGCTTCACCGATACCGGAACTTGCACCTGTAATTACGACTAACTTCTTATTCATTTTGTAACTCCTTTTTGGGAACGGGTCAAAACTAATTGTTTGATTTTTAACACTAAGTATAAGATAGGTGGGGAAAATTTTTGCCGGATGAGCAATCCTCTTTTAATCATGCCTATTCCTATTTATTAATTGATATTATGTATCAGCGGCATTATTATTTGAGGTGTTGCAGTCAAATTGTTGTTGAAGTTTTAGCTTAAAGGTTATTATGTCACAAATTATCAAACAGATAGAAAAGTACAATTTACCTGAAGGTATAACTGATTCCAGACTGGAAGGAGTTCGTTTTTTTAAGCAAAAGCATCATATTCCCAGAACTCCTTTGCAGTATAACCCTGGATTATGTTTTGTGCTGCAGGGAGACAAAACAGGTTATCTGGGCGGTAAAAAATTTCAATATAATGAGAACAGTTATTTGGT
The DNA here is from genome assembly GCA_024225035.1 of Lentisphaerota bacterium. Classification (GTDB taxonomy): domain Bacteria; phylum Verrucomicrobiota; class Lentisphaeria; order Victivallales; family Victivallaceae; genus Zth2. The sequence continues at coordinate 13,248 of JAAEMX010000462.1, read as the reverse complement.
TGTCCCGGTTTTTATTCAGTTTGAATGTGAAACTTTTACGACACCTGAAGCTCCTTTATTGGGGCTGTATGTGGATATTAATATACCGCAACTCCTTGAGCTGATTTCGGCGGAGAGGCAAAAGCATCATGGTGAAGATCATCAAACGCTGAAACTTGGAATGGGAGCTGCTGAAATGGAAGAAGAAATTTTTGATGCAGTTTTCAGGCTTGTAAAGAGCTTGCGTTCTGATAATGAAGCTCAGATTCTTGGGCCGGGGATATTGCGTGAGATTTACTATAGAGCTTTGTCGGGGCCGCAGGCTCCAATGCTTTACGCTCTAGCTGCAAATAATGGATCGTTTTCAAGTGTCGCCCGTGCCTTGAGGCTCCTTCAGAAAAACTATAATAAGAAGTTGAATGTAGATCAGCTTGCTGCTGAAGAGTCAATGAGTACCTCAGTTTTCTTTCGAGCTTTTAAAGAGATTACGTCAGAATCACCAATGCAGTACATAAAAAAGCTGAGGCTCAATAAGGCAAAAGACCTGCTAATGCACGACGATCAGAAGATCTATGCCGTAGCTGATAGTGTCGGTTATCAGAGCACGTCCCAATTCAGCCGTGAATTCTCTCGTCATTTCGGCAAAAGTCCCGCCAGAATGGTAGAGGAATTACGCGTGCAACGTACTTAGATAGTTTTAGGGCCTGTTGAAGGGCCTTTGTATTTTATCAGGAATTAGTATACTGGCTTAGCGCATCTGTCTACAGCCTGAAAAAACTGCTGAAAAACATTATCCCTGAAATCTTTATTTTGGTGACGTTCTATATGAAACTGCAGTCCCAGCCAGAATGCATTGTCAGTTCTTTCTATAGCTTCTATAGTGCCATCCCATGCATAAGCAGATACCCTGAGGCCTTCTCCAATATTGTGCGGATCAACTGCCTGATGGTGTGCTGAGTTAATGACGAATTCACGGTTTCCTGTAAGTTTCCGCATTAGGGTGCCTTCAGGAATGATTGCATCATGATATTGTTCGTCAACATGCTTGTCAGCGTTTTCAACATGCTGAATGAGCTTTCCACCCTGCACAACGTTCAAGAGCTGAGCTCCGGTGCATATGCCAAGAATTGGCTTATGGCTTTTTAACGCTTGCTTCATAAGGAAAGCATCAACTTCCGGCCGTGACCGCTTGTGTCCCTGGCTTTCAGGGTGTGGTTCTTCATTGTAAAGTGCCGGAGGCAAGTCTTCTCCTCCAATGAAGAGAAAGCCATCTACCTGATCTACATATTTCTGGAGGACGGCTTCGTCACAGATGGTTGGAATTAACAGCGGTAACGCACCATATTCGACAATGCGGTCCACATAATGGTGGCAGACGCAATAGCTGTCGCGAATATCCCCGAGGTGCTCTTTTGATCTATCTTTTTGATAGAACATATTCACTGCGATTGTTTTCACTTCTGTTCTCCCGCGACACATAAAAATATAAAATATGCCGCTTATTATTTGCGATGAATGTTATAATGATACAATTATAAGTTGCGATGCGATTTAGTCAATACAGAAAGTGAAATTAAATGGTAAAAAATGCTAAAGTAAACACCTTTGAAAGAAGTGTTTATGCAGATATGTTTGTAGTCCTTTTGCTGATGGTAATGGGTGGTTTCTTGGAATTCATGGGCTGAGCAGCTTGTATGTCTTTATTATTCTTTGGCTAATATATATACCATATTTGTGTTTTTATTGCAAAATGATAGAGAGGAGTTTAAAACTCCCCTTTTTATTGCTTGATGTTGATTTTTGATAAAGCCTTAAGCTCAGCGCCAAGTTGGCACTGAGAGATTGATTCATCATTTACTAGACTATGCAACTGTATAAAATATGATACCGGGAATTCACCTGTGGACCAATTTGACCTGTAACCGCAAAAACCTTGATTGACGAGCAGGTTTTTCATCTCTTCATAGGTGTTTTTCAGGATAATGCACAATGGACGTGCGAACTTCAAGCATAAATCGTCATGGGTATGAATTCCAGCGTACATATTGTTGCAGACAGTCATTTCCACTTCCAGTAAACGGTTAGGTTTTGGAGTGTATTCACATGAATACATTGCTTTGTCTGCTTCCCAAAATGTAAAAAATCTGACAGTGTTGTCCATTACGTTGCCGTCAGGGTCATAACTTGAATGAATCTTGATCAACGTGTCAGCCATTTCTGCCAAAGGGTCACAGTTTTCGGCAGGAAGCGTCATTAATGCTGTTTCTGAGTTTATATCTGAATAAAATTCGATTTGCAGCGTACCAGCTGCTAGACTCTTAATTGAAAAAAATGAATTATTGTTCATAGATGTATGCTCATGTTATAGGTGTAGTTTCATACATTCTGATGAATTAATGATATAGCCGTACCCAAATATTTCAGGGCACGGCTATTGCATTGTTCAAACCTTGGGTTTTGAAGTATACCTGGTGTGCAGGAGCTCGTGAGAGCGATGCCCAAGAGGTTTCTTCAGAAATTCATTATATATTTTAACAATGTCAGGATTTTTGTGTGACTTCCGCAATTTCTTGCCTTCGTCTTCACGGTACAAGGCTGCAATGCGGGATTCGCGAACAGAGTTATCTGTGAAGCGTGGTTGCCCACCGCCGCCTATACAGCCGCCGGGACAGCACATTACTTCAATGAAATGATATTGCGCTTCCCCTTTTAGAATTTTCTCAATCAGTTTTTTTGCATTGTTAAGACCGTGCGCAACAGCAACTTTGACTTCTACGCCTTTAAGGAAAGACCATTCCGGTACAGTGTCCTCAATTGTTACTGTGGCTTCCTTTACGCCTTCAAGACCTGCTATCGGACTGACATGCAGATGTGGGAAGGGGAAGTCATGGCCGGTAACTATTTCGTAGACTGTACGCAGGGCAGCTTCCATGACTCCGCCGGTATTGCCGAAGATATCGGCTGCACCTGTCGAAAGGCCAAGTGGTGAATCCATTTCTTCGTCATGCAGAGATTCAAACTCTATACCAGCCATTTTGATCATTCTGCCAAGCTCACGAGTAGTGAGGACAATGTCAACATCCTGTACTCCGCTGTCAAACATTTCCGGGCGTTGTGCCTCGTACTTTTTAGCGGTGCACGGCATTATCGAAACTACAACCATGTCTTCCGGTTTGACTCCGATTTTGTCGGCGTAGTAGGTTTTGGCTACCGCACCAAACATCTGTTGCGGTGATTTACAGGTTGAAATATTCGGGAGTATTTCCGGGAAGAACGACTCAGCGTAATTAATCCAGCCTGGAGAGCAGCTTGTAAACATAGGCAGAGCGACCGTTTTATCGCCGTCTACCAGTGCTTTTTTCAGGCGGGAAAGCAGCTCAGTTCCTTCTTCCATGATGGTCAGGTCTGCCGCGAAGTTAGTGTCAAATACTGCATTGAAACCGAGCTGACGCAAAGCCGCAACCATTCTTCCGGTAACTAAAGTTCCAGGAGGCAGTTCGAAGCTTTCGCCAAGGGCAGCACGGATTGCCGGAGCAGTCTGCACGACAACATATTTCTTGGGATCGTCCAACGCTTTCCAGACTTCGTCAATCTGATCATGTTCTGAAATAGCTCCAACCGGACAGACGGCTGAGCATTGTCCGCACTGAACGCAGGTTACATTGTCCAGCTTACTGGTAAAAGCCGGGCCGATATTAGATTTAAAGCCACGGCCCTGCGGGAAAATTGAGCCAACGCCCTGAACTTCATTGCATACTGTGACACAGCGCCTGCAGGATATGCATTTGCCTGAATCACGAGTGAGAGCAGGGGTGCTTTCATCAATGAATTTAGGTGCTTTATCGCCTTCAAACCTTACAGTTCTTATTCCGAGCTCCTGTGCAAGCTGCTGCAGTTCGCAGTCACCGCCTCGTTCGCAAGTCTGGCAGTCACCGTCGTGTTCAGAAAGCAACAGTTCGACAACGCCTTTTCTTGCTTGTCTGGCAAGACGGCTGTTGGTTTTAACAACCATGCCGTCAGTAACTGGAGTCGAGCACGAAGCAACCGGATCATGGACGCCCTCAACTTCAACCAGACAGACGCGACAGGCGCCTATTGGCGCACAGCCTTCGATATGGCATAGGGTCGGGATTTTGATATTGACCTGCTTAGCAGCTTCAAGGATAGTGGTGCCGTCAGTGACTTCCACTTGATTTTTATTTATAGTGATATGTGGCATCTTATGTATCTCCGCTATATTTTCAGTTACTTGCCGGACTGCTTGCCGTAATCACAACGCAGGCAGCGTTTTGCCTGACGTACGGCGACCGCTTCGCTCCAGGATTTCTCAACTTCGTCGAAGTTGTTGCGGCGGCGTTCCACAGACATCAGCGGTTGTTTTTCACGTGGATAAGGCACGGGGTCGGCATCCGGATCAAAGTAAGTATCCAGATCGGCTTCCTGACGCCAGAAGGCGTGACATTCTCCGGTCAGGAACTCGTCAATACCTGTTGCACCTTTTTCTCCGGCAGCAACTGCCTCGATAACTGACCATGGGCCGGTAACGACATCACCTCCCGCAAAAATCCAGTCAACCGAAGTTTTTCCACTGAGTGGATTGGCTTTTATATAGCCTTTATCGTTGAGCTCAAGGTCAAAGTCACCAAGGAAATTTGGAGCGTCTGACGCTTGGCTTATAGCGGCTATGACCTGACCGCATTCCAGTTCGAACAGTTCATCTGAAGCATTAGCTCGACGACGTCCTGAACGGTCGAATTCTCCAAGTTTATTTTTGCGGCATCTAATAGCTGTGACCTTGCCGTCTTTTTGAACGATTTCAACAGGCGAGGTCAGCATCATCAGTTTTACACCTTCGTGTTCTGCTTCTTCAATTTCTTCTTCATAAGCAGGCATTTGTTCACGGGTGCGGCGATATATCAGAGTGACATTTTCAGCACCAAGCCGCAAAGCGGTTCGGGAGGCGTCAACAGCAGCATTACCACCGCCGATGATGATGACTTTATTGGCGATTGGGACCGAGCCGCGAACGTTGTATTGTCGGAGGAAGTCAAGAGCTTGAGTTACCCCATTAGCTTCTTCCCCGTCTAAGCCAAGTTTTATACTGACAGGAGCTCCTGTGGCGACATATACAGCTTCATAGCCTTCTTTTTTCAATTGCTCAAGTGTGAAATCTCTACCCAGTTTTTTGTCGGTTTCAATGTCCACTCCAAGGTTTTCTATCATGCGGACTTCGCGTGCAAGTATTTCACGCGGCAGGCGATACGCTGGAATCGCTTGAACCAGCATTCCGCCGGGACGAAGTTGTGATTCAAATACTTTAGGTTTGTAACCGAGGCGTGCCAGGAAATAGGCACAGCTTAAACCGCTGGGGCCTCCGCCAATGATGACAATTTTCTTTTTGGCGTTAGCTGCATTTTCGTGCACATCAGGAATTTGTATCGTAACTTCCTGATCGACCATGAATCGCTTGATGCCTCTGATCGAAAGCGGCTCATCAAGAGTTGCGCGGCGGCAGCGGCTTTCGCAGGTATGGTAACATACCCGAGCACAGGCTGCAGCGAACGGATTGCGTTCACGGTGCAGTTTTAAGGCTTCGGCATAGCGTTTTTCAGCTACCAGAGAGACAAATCCCGGAACATCTACACCAGCTGGGCAGGCGCTTTGACAAGGGGCTCTGACCAGACTTGCACAAACGCCAACTCGACATTTTTTCTCTCTTATATGATCTTCATATTCATCTTTAAAGTATCGCAAAGTTGCCAGAACTGGATTGGGGGCAGTTTTGCACAAACCGCATAAAGCGGTTTTTTTGATAAGCGAACAAAGTTCAACAAGTTTGTCGATATCGCCTTCTTCACCTTGGCCTCCGCAAATACGTTCAAGTATTTCCAGCAGGCGTTTGGTGCCGACACGGCCTGATGAACATTTGCCGCAGGCCTCTTCCTGAGTGAATTCGAGGAAGAACCGGGCAACGTCTGCCATACAGGTGTTGTCATCCATGACCACAAGTCCGCCGGAACCCATAATAGCACCCAGTTTCTGCAGGCTTTCATAGTCGATTGGTACGTTCAAATGTTCTTTGGGTATACAACCGCCGGAAGGGCCGCCGATCTGAGCTGCTTTGAACTCTTTGCCGTCGGGTACGCCGTCACCAATATCATAGATGATTTCACCAAGGGACGTGCCGATTGGAACTTCTATCAGGCCTATATTATTAAGGTTTCCTGTTAAGGCAAATATTTTGGTGCCCGGGGAGTTTTCCGTACCTAGCTTTTTGAACTCTTTAGCACCTTCACGAATAATCAGCGCAATATTGCCAAGAGTTTCCACATTATTAAGTACTGTAGGTTTTCCCCATAGTCCGCTTTGAGCCGGGAATGGAGGACGTGGGCGAGGTTCGCCGCGCTTGCCCTCGATAGAATGGAGCAGGGCGGTTTCTTCTCCACAGACAAAAGCTCCCGACCCCTGAGCGATACTTATATCAAAGTTAAAATCAGTTCCCATTATTTTCTTGCCAAGTAAACCGCGTTCACGTGCTTGCTTGATAGCTATTTCAAGGCGATGAAGGGCAAGCGGGTATTCGGCACGGCAGTAAATGTAACCTTCGTCAGCGCCAATGGCCCGAGCTCCAATCATCATGCCTTCAAGCACTGCATGCGGGTCGGATTCCAACAGACTACGGTCCATAAATGCACCGGGGTCGCCTTCGTCTGCATTGCAGACTATATACTTTTTGTCGCTTTCGCTGTTGGCGCAAAACTGCCATTTGAGACCAGTCGGGAAACCAGCACCGCCGCGACCGCGCAGGCCTGCGGCTTTGATTTCATCAACGACTTGCTGAGGCGTCATACTGTATAGTGTTTTGGCAAGGGCCTGATAGCCGTCACGGCCGATGTATTCATCGATGCATTCGGCAGCTATTCGGCCTTTGTTGCGCAACACTTTGAGTTTTTGTTTAGCAAAAAATGGAATATCACTTAGTTTTTTGACTGGTTTATCTTGATCTGCTGATTGAAAAAGCAGTCTTTCTACCGGATTGTCGTTCTGGAAATGGCTTTCGACGATCGCTTTGGCATCATCGGGAGTGACCTTCTGATAAAAAATACCGCCGGGGTATACTACCATTATCGGTCCTGCAGCGCAGAAACCGTTACAGCCTGTTTCAACTATATCAACCTTGCTTCGGTCAAAGTTTTCAGTATTATTATCTGAACAATGTTTTTCCCTGACTGTTACTTTTTCTTCAAGGCCATGTTTTTTGATTTCTTCCATCAAGGCCTGTTTTACTTCTTCTGCTCCTGAAGAAATACAACTGGTGCCCATGCATAACATGACATCGTAGATTTTTTCGGTGGATTCAATGGTTGGCTTGGATTCGCGAAGTCCCATTTGGACAGCAGATTTTCGCTTCACTGAATTCAAATCATCAATATTTAGTATTTTATTACTGCTCATCGGTTGCTACTCCTCTATATTGGGCAAGAATTTCTCCGACTTTAGAAGCCTTTACGCGGCGGTGAACTTCTTCATTGACAAGTATAACCGGAGCTAGACCGCATGAGCCGAAGCAGCGTCCGATTTCCAGTGAAAACATACGATCTTCTGTGGTCTCACCGACATCTATACCCAGTTCTTTTTTGAAGGAGTCAAGAATCTCTTTGCCCCCGCGAACGTAGCAAGCAGTACCCAGGCAGACGCGAACCTGATATTTGCCGCGCGGGTGGGTCGAAAAGAAAGAGTAGAAGCTGACTACTCCCGCTACTTCACTGTAGGGTTTATTGAGGGTCTTGGCAATTAACTTTAGAGGCTCTTCCGGCAGGTACCCGTAAATGCTCTGAGTGTGCTGCAAAACCGGTATTAACCCACCGGGTTTATCTTTGTACTCATCCAGAATTTCATTCAGACGGGCTAGTTTTTCCTGGTCGGACATTTCTTCACAACAGCAGGGGGCTTTGGACATAACATAATCCTCCGTTAATTACGGGCACCCGCGTACAGATACCGGATGCCGGTCTGTTTTCCTGTGTCGGAATAAGGCGGTTTCTAGCCGCACTTTTTTTCTCCGAAAATAAATAACGCAACATGTGGGCCTAAATAATAAGCCCGGCTACTTATATTAATTGCTAATATTAGCAATTTCAAGAGAGAGCTATGAATAATTACTATAATTTTATTTATAATTTTATATCATATAAAGGCTTATGAGATGAATATAAAAATACTTATGTATGGGATAAATATATCTTGAGGCTATTTAATCGTGATATAAACTGTACCATTTTAGTATATGGTAGATAGTTTTATATAGTTAGAGTTTAACTTTGGACTACATGTTTTTTTATGTAATTTGGGTGCTTCTCTTATCTTTAAAATCGAGATACTTTGATAGAGTATAACGTCAAAGGATAGATATAAAATTATTGCGTTGCGGAGCAATTCGTGGACTTTCTTTCTTTGCAGTGTTGAATAGGTTTTTACTCTAACTTATATTTTTATTAGTCAGAGGTATTATAAATATTTTAGAGGACGCAAAATGACTATTGCGGTTTTAGCGATAATTGGAGGTCTGGTGCTGTTATTCTGGAGCGCCGACCGATTTATAGACGGGGCTGCTGCAGGAGCAAAGCATGCCGGCATGTCTCCACTGCTTATTGGCATGGTTGTGGTAGGATTTGGTACTTCGGTACCGGAACTGCTGGTTTCAGGGCTGTCAGCCTGGCAGGGGGCTCCCGGTTTGGCACTTGGTAATGCCTATGGCTCAAACATTACGAATATAGCGTTAATTCTTGGCGTGGCGGCATTGATTAGTCCGATTACCGTGTGTTCCAAAGTTCTGAAACGTGAATTACCTATTCTTTCAATGATTACGTTTTTATCTCTAGCTATGCTTTTAGGCGGGGCTGTAACTCGCTTGGACGGTATAATGCTGCTGTTGGCTTTTGCCGTTCTGATGGTGTGGACTGTCCGGCAGGGACTCAAAACCAGAAATGACAAGCTTAAGACTGAAGTCAAGCAGGAAACTTCTGGCAAATTGATCTCTGTACGCTTGTCAATAATTCTTCTGATTGTTGGCTTGGCAGGACTGCTTGTTAGTTCAAGAGCCTTGGTTTGGGGATCGGTAAAAGTGGCTCACAGTCTCGGAATCAGTGATTTGGTAATCGGTTTAACTATTGTTGCTTTAGGCACTTCTTTGCCTGAGCTGGCATCATCAATATCCGCTGCTCGCAAGAAACAGCATGATATTGCTTTGGGCAACGTTGTCGGCTCCAACCTTTTTAACACTTTGGCTGTAGTCGGTACCGCAGCAGTCATCAAGCCGATGGCAGTTCCTAGGGAAATTGTCTGGCGTGACTGGCCGATTATGTTCATGCTTACAATTTCACTTTTTGTCATCGGATACGGATTTAAAAAGCGACTCGGGCGTATTAATCGTTACGAAGGAACTTTACTACTGACGGCATATGTCGCATACACCGCCTGGCTGATTTATTCAACATTTTGAGATGACTCTCAGGAATTTACTAAAGGTAAAAGCTTTTCGTCAATCTCTGCCTGATCGCTGCCGACGCTAACCTGATAAAGTTCCCAGTTTTCAATGTGTTCAACGTAATCCCCTGGGGGCGATGTCGGTCATTGGAGACAGGGTCTCTACCTCTGCAAATCCCGGCATAGTAAAAAATTCCGCACTGCTGTCGTAGTCTGGATATTCAGCATCAGGAATGTATGAATGGCGTTTCAGGAAGATTTCGTTATTAAGAGCATAGGCACACCAGCCTTTCTTGTTCAATACACCGAAATGCTGTTTGCTGCTTAATGAGCAGTCCTGACGCATTTGAATATATATTTTACCCCATTGAAAACGAGGGTCGCTCATGTTTGTGTAGGGCCATAAAACTAACGGCCTTGCCGGATCAAAAGTGTCGCCGTGTGCAACGTAGTTTTCCTGTGGGACAATTACTCTGCCTCCCGGAGCCATAACACTCTGAAAGTTTTATCTGCCAATTACCGGTGTTGTAAATGCGGTGTTTGATTTCGGCCTTTGCCATATCTGGGGCTATAGCGATGTCTATTTCTTTGCGGATTTGGTTTGTGGATTCTTCGGGGCATTTCAAAGTTAAAGTTGAATTATCCCAACTGTATTCAACTGGTTCATTATCTGGATAGTAGGTCCTGGGGATAATTTCCGGAGAGTGGCATAGACATCATGCTGGCAATTACCATGTATCCTTCCAGCTACGCTCAGATTGCAGACAGGCGCGGCGTATCTAAATCAGCAGTTTGGAAGCAAATGCGGTGGGTTGCAGAAAAATACCCGTGGGTTGAGGCATTGATTGACATTATGGGGAAACGATGATGAGAAGTGCCCGGCTAGAGTCAAATTAGCCGGGCTAGTCTGGAATAATAAGAATTACAACACTTAAACATGCCTATTTTTGATGTAAAAAACAATGATTTTCAAAAAAAGTCAAAATAATTAGAGTCCAAGGTTGATGTCAACCCATTTTGCTTGAGCTTAAAGCGTCAAAAAACGGCCATTTTGGGTTTACGGCACTAAAAAAAGTCGAAAAAAGTAGAAATTTTATGCAAGTTTTATTATGAGATATTTATGGCTAACTGCACATAGTAAAAGAATATTCACTTTTTTATGGCTAACAAAAAATCAATTTCAGCTTTTAAACTGTTCTTGTCATCTTTGCTTAAGGTATCGATTAATTTGGTGTTTTCATATAACCATTCAGCATCTTGATAGGAAATGCCAAGGTCTTCAGTTGCTAATTGTAGGGCTTCATGTTTATGGGTTTTAATAAATTCCATAGCTTCATCTTGGACTTTTATATATCTTTTAACCCAGTCTGGGTGATTTTTAGCAAAAGATTCACTAGTAGCAGCAACTAACCTAGCTCGCATTAGCCTTTTTCCTGTCGTCAAGACTCTTGCACCTCTTTTTTTAGCTTCTAACATTTCAACCGCAGCCAATAACCCAGCATCAACCTTGCCGGCAAACATGGCATTATATGTTTCTGCCAATGACATTGGTATAAAATTTACGTCTTCTAATGTCATATTATTTTTTGATAATGCTTCGAGTAGTAGTTGGTGCAAAGTAGCTCCTTTATCGCAAGCAATAGTTTTTCCCTTCAAGTCTTTGACTGATTTAATATTTGGATTAGTAGTCATCAAAGCCAAGGTCCTAGTAGAATTGCAAACTGCCCTTATTATGTGTATTTTTATATTTTGGCCTGCCGCTATAATTATGCTGGTAGTATTTAGACTTCCACATATATCAATTTTGCCTGCGGCTAACGCCCTGGTTTGTTCTGTACCTTTCATGATATCATGAAATTTTATTTTTATCTCATCTTTAGCAAACTCTTTTTCCAGTAATCCCTTCTTTCTCATGACTATCAGTTGGAGGCTAAATGGACGGTTAGGATAAGTTACATTTATTTCTTTACCAGAAAAGTTAAAAACTACGAATAAAAACAAAAGACAAAATAAAAATCTCATTTAACTTTCTTATTGTTAATATGTTTCATCATAAAATAAAGGAATATAAATACTTATATTGTATTATCAAGTGTATGCAAGAAGTTTATCGGTATTTATTAGAGGGCTAACGCATTACATCCTAGGAGTCTTTAACTAAGTTTGCAAAGGAAGGTTAGGACTATTAAAAAAATTGGCTAACACTCCAACGCTGGTGCGTTGTGATCTCTAGATGATAAACGTATTTATTTCCAAAGCGAAAAGTAATAAATGTAACTCAAACACCAAACCGGCAAACAACCACTCTACCACCATCTCTTTCTTAAGGGGGTTACCATTCCCTACATCTCACCCCAGCTAAGACAGTTGGCTGAGAAGCCTACCTGTTATAGAAATATACCATTTAAACTCATTTAAGACGATTATGAGGGCGATTGTGAACCACTTTGTTAGATGTTTTGAGGACCTTAGAAGCGCTAATTTTGAAAAATTCCCATCCAGAGCCCCCTGTTAAACCCTACATTTGCGGGAATGGCCAGCATAAGAATAACTCTACAAGCTACTTTAACGCGTTTCTCAGAACAATTGAGATTAAAGCAGAGGGTCATATCTTTTGGCATCAATAAAATCTGTTCCAAACAATATTCCGATAGTTTAGATTTTACGAAATGAGTTAATACGGGAAATATATAATTTTTAATATTCTCAAATTTGACTTTACTTTATGAAGTAAATATATTTAAAGTTAGTTTCACGAGAAAAAAAGAGGAGAAAAATGATAAAATTTACAGAAGAAGAAACTGCTACATATCAAAAAAAATTGTGACTAATACATGCTCTATAGCCTTTAAAGATATTGACAAGATCATTAAAAATAACAGTGTTAACTTAACTAGAACCCTTGATTTAGGATGTGGATTTTGGCGTTCAACTTCTTACCTGCAAAAATTTAACCCAGGTCAAATTTTTGGTTCTGATATTGACGAAAAAAGCGTTGATTATTGCAGGAAAAATAATAAAGATTGTACATTTTTCCTGAACACACCTGATTCTTTGCAATATGAGTACAACCCATTTAGCGCTATCTTTTCAATTTTAATGCTTTTTCATTTGGAAACCGCTGATGAAGTAAAAAAAGAAATGAAAAAATGTTTTTTTTCACTAGCCAATAAAGGTCACTTAATTATTATTACTAGGACTAAAGAATTATATACTGCTAACTATACTAGTTCAAGGGGAGTTAAGGCGCCTATAAATAGCGGAGATAGAGCTACTATGTATTTATCTGATATTAACCTTGTTGTAGAAGATACATATTGGAGTGAACAGCAACTTATAGATATAGCAACAGAAGTGGGTTTTGAGAGTTATACTTTAGAGTATCCACTTGCTGAAAAGTTTGACGAAACTATATTACCGCCTTTTTTAATTCTCACTTTACTTAAGAGATAAATATGTCAATCTTTCCCAATTGCCTAGAAATAGATTATAAGAAAAGAAAAGTTCTTATGCCAAACAGAGAAGGCCATACCCCCAAAATAGAGCTTGATTTTGATGATGTGCAAAACAGTGGTTCATTAAATTATCTTGATGGGAAAACTGCCTATAACCTTGGGATGTGTGTTGGCGCCTTTAACACAAGAAAATGTAGTGCACCCCATTTGTCAATGGCGGCACTACATATAAGTGAGAAAAATTTTGATTTTTCATTTAAGCACCTCATGCCGCAACATTGAACCATCTTTCATACTCATATGGAGTCATATAAGCTAAGGTCGAATG
>JAAEMX010000461.1 GCA_024225035.1 Lentisphaerota bacterium | reverse complement strand
GATCTGTTGATAAAAAAGAGGTCGTTATATAGTAAAATGTTGACAACCCCATAGAGGAGGCGGTTTGAGCGAGTGGAATCAAAATGAATACATGAAAGAGCGCAGGGATAAGAACCGAGCGGTTAATATTCCTGCCTGTAAGAATCCCGAGCGAAGAAGGAAGTGTGAAGCGAATACAGAATTATGGTTTACAACGTATTTGCCAAAAGCATTTCCAAAAGAGTTTGGTGAGCCTCACATGGTTATGATTGACAGGAGTGATTCTGCAATCCTTCATGGTGGGCGGTCTGTTGTTGCTGAACCTCGCGGATATGGTAAGAGTACAACTTTCAAAGCAAGAGCATTAAAAGCATTACTTGCAGGAGAGAAAAGATACTGCGCCCTAATCGGTGCTGATGCTTCAGCCGCAGAAAAGAACCTCAAAGGGATTATCTTGTGGATTATGTTTTCTGAAACAATAGCGGAAGACTATCCCGAAATCTATTACCCTATCAAAGCTTCAGCAGATGGAAAACCTTATCCAACAGCGCAGAAAGCAAAGACTCTTCTAATTGGTGAAGTTGAAACTTGCGGTTGTGAATTTGATATTGAAGCTGAGAAAGGGAAACCACTATTCCTAGACTTAAAGACCTCCCCTGCTTTTTTATACTTCCCGTGGTATCCTAAAGCTAAGTCATCTGGTGCTGTTTTATTTAGTGCAGGTATTACTTCTGGTGTTCGTGGTGAGAATCGACATTTGCCCGATGGTTCAATTATTCGTCCCGATTTAGTTTTGATTGATGACCCACAAACCAAAGAAAGCGCAAAGAGTCCATCACAGATTAAGACTCGAAAGGAAATCATTGAAGAAGACTTAGCAGGACTTGCAGGACAGGGAGAGGAAATCTCTATGTTATGTGCAACAACTGTAATTGAAAAAGATGATTTATCAGATCAACTCTTGAACAGGAAGCTAAATCCCGATTGGCGCGGAGAACGTACCTCCATGCTTGACTCATTTCCCGAACATCTAAACGATGCAAAAGGTTCAGCGGTAAATTGGGATGAATACAATAAGATTCGTATTGAAGGACTTGATGAAGATGACAATGGGGTAATGGCAAATACTTACTACCTCGATAATCAAGAGATTCTTGAACAGGGAGCGGTTACAACTTGGGAAGGAATCAAGAAAAAGAAACACATCTCTGCCATTCAGTCAGCAATGGAACTCTACTTGAAAGACCCGAAAGGCTTTTTTAGTGAATATCAGAATATGCCTAAATCAGATGAAGACGAAACAAACCGATTAACTAGAGATCAAGTGTTAAAGGCTCTGAATGGTCTGCGAATTAACGAGATTCAAGAGGGATTCAATATTGAAACATTAGCAATTGACTTAAATGATTACGCTTTGTCGTGGGGTTATTTGAGTATTAAAAATGATATGACTTCAAACATCTGTAATTATGGACAGTACCCAGAAGGAGCGCGTAATGTTTGGGACTCAGAAATGGACGTTACAAGAGAGGAAGCGTTTACCACTGCTCTAGTTGACTTCATAAGACTAAGCCACAAAAGATATCCTAACGCACTAATAGGTATTGACGGTAACTGGTGTACACAAGTAGTCCACCAAGTCTGTAAGCAGATGAACCGCGAAGGAATCAAGTGTTATGTCTTACGTGGTAAATCACACAAGATATTCAAGCAATTAAAACCAAGTGATAAAAGATTGATTGGGACTAATAGAGATGGGTGTTATTATCAAAAAGGTATTAACGGAAATGAAATACCATTCAATTCAGATCTTTGGCACATGAGAACACAATCAGCATTTAGAATTCAATCACCTGCTCCAAGTTCTTTATCTGTTTACGGTTCAGATCCCAAGAAGCATTTAGTTTTAGCTGATCATTGTGTAGCTGATAAGTTATTAGCTCACTTTGTGAAAGATGGAAAAGTATATTATGATTGGTACAAAGCTTCAACAGAGCATAATGATATTTTTGATGCAATTTCAATGGCTCAAATCTTAGGTAATATGTTTGGGGCTGGATATGTAAAAGATGGACAATACAAGAGAGTTAAAAAAGTCAAGCGTAAGAAGAAGACTATGAGAAAGTATTAATTGTGATATATTATAATCAAACTTAAATTGGAGATAGAAAAATGGCTTACAAGAAAAAAACAGATGACTCACCAAAGAAAGAGAAGAAGAATGCAAAGAAACAATGCCCTTATTGCAAATCAGAAGCACTGAAAGAAATCAAGAAGACAGAGATAGGCGCTTTGTATTCGTGTGGTTGTGGAAATCATTGCCAACTATAAACGTAAAAATATACGAGGCATAAAATGAGTACATATAACACACCATACGCAAGCGGAACTATAGATTCTGTTTCTTCAAGTACAATAACGGTTTCTGGTGTTTCTCCTGTTATGGGTTGGGTTGGTCGTATATTCATCTTAACAAGCGGAAGTGGAAAACTACAGCACAGAGAAGTTCTTTCGGTAAGCGGTCAAGATGTTACACTGGCTCATTCTTTTGATACAGCGGGGTTTTTAGGTATAACGGATATTAACCCTTCTAATGGAGACACATTTGCTATTAGCTACGATATGGCTGATTTAATATCAAGCGACAGCGACTTAATAAAAACAGGAAAAAACAATATAGAAATTAGCGCGATTGAAATATACGGAAATGCTTATATACACGCTAATAAATATGATTTAGAGTTTAACGCCTCAGATATTGAGATAGGAAATGGAGGTGGTTTGATATTAGGTTACTACAACCCCGTAAGCGGTGAGGACGGTTATGTTAAAAACACCTGCAATATCACAGATGAGTCAATAGGTACTGGCGGTAATCAAATGGGAAGAGGGACTTCATCGGGGGATGACTTTGGTTTATTTGAAATGTATGGCGGGTCTTTGTATGCCATATCTACTAATTTCTGGAGACTGTACGACTCAGCGTCAAGCGATTTAGACCAAAACACTAGAATTATTAATGTTGGAATAACTGGAAAGCTAGGTTCTAGGATTGGTGGCGAGAAGTCAATAATAATTGCATCAAGCGTTGGCAATATTAACGCTTTTGGATTGTCTAATTTTTTAAATCTTAGTAGAATTGAGTTGAGTATATACGACTCTTATCAATGTGTGTTTATTAATAGAGGTTTAGGCCCTACAGGAAGGGCAATTTTAAACAGGATATCCGACATAAGTGACCATGTAGCTCGGATTACATCTTCTGGTAGTGGGGTGTATGAAATAATAGCAAAGAAATCAGAGATTGATGCAACACCTGCATTTATTAACAATGGGTCTTCTGATTCTAATCACATAACTAGATTTGGTAATATGATTAGACCGTCATATATCGACTCAACTGGATCCCTTATTATAGATAATATAAAAACATTTTTATTTGATAAAGATACAACGCAAGTAAATACTGAGGTTGTTAGCAATGGTCACTACACTGAATATCTAGCACGCCATACAGATGTTATATGTTCAGCGGTTCAAACCTATAATCTTAGTGACGGAACACTATACGCCCCTTATGAATTAAATTCATTTAGCTTTGGAAAGTCTATTGTTTCTCAGAGTCTATCAATAGAAGACACATTTGAAGACAATACGGTTTTGCTTGATGATGTTTTATTAGTGGAGAAAACCAAAGCGACAATTGATGCATATACAGAACTAGAGACATCAGAAAAACTATACGATAGGGCGTATTCTTATCTATATGATAATTACACGGGTGAGGCAAAAACAATTGTAGACAGAAGCGACAAAACCATAGATGCAGGCTCGTTCGATATAGAAGTTAATTCGAATGCATCAAGCGCGTTTGCTTTTAATGGCTCTAAGATAACAATTAAAGCGAGTTTATTCACTGGAAACATCACAACGACTGGCGATATAACACTACTAAACGGTGCTGAGATTATTGGAACAACTATAGACTCAAGTGGAACAAAAACAACAGTTGGATATTCTATCACTAATCTTGTACCTAACTCAAGGGTTCAACTCTTCAATGTAACAACAGGCACCGAGATCGTTAATGTTATTGAGGCAGGAACTTCATTAAGCGGAACATACACTGAAGGAGTGAATATTTCAACAGGGGACGATATAAGAATAAGATTGACCAATGTAAACGGTCTTGTCGCTTATATGGAATATGAATCCGTAACAAGCGCAGATTCTAATGGATTCTCTTTTTTAATAAATCAAGAGTTATGCCCTGTCTATACGGCTCTGAATGTTGATGGCTCAACTGTTACCAACTTTACGGCAGACTACACAAATGATGAAGTAGACATAATAGTTGATTCTGATTACTTAGCGTCTCACTTTTACGCTTGGTGGGTGTATAACTTATACTCAGAAGAAGGAATACGCGAGTTCTTTGGGGGTATTTATGCACCAGATGAAGGTAACTTTAGAATTAACAACTCAATCGTAAATATTCTGCTCGACAACACCACCAGTACAAATGTATCACAACAAGACAACAGACGCATATATCGTGAAGACGATGCACGACCAGTAAAAGAGCCAACCACAGGTGGCGGTGGTGTAGATGTCGAATGGCGATCCCCTGTTCTTATTGCAAACTCTGACTATCTAAATGACAAGATAACAGAAGTAAATGAAAGTCAAATGGGTGATTGGGAAATGGAAAACAATCAATTGATTATGAAGAAAGTAAACGGTGATTTACTCAAGACATTTGACCTATTCGACAAAGCAGGCAATCCAACAACAGACGGAGCATTCAAAAGAGAGGGTATATAATGGGAATGGTTACAATGGGGCTAGGCGATACGGCAGAATGCAAGTTGTTTGATTCGTCAAGCGTGATAGAGATCGAGGATATATCTTTCACCTTAGAGGAAGAAGAAATAGGATTTACTATAGAAATCGAAGATGTGTGTTCATAACAAAAAAGAGGTTTTAAAATGGTACTAGTTCAAGGCGATCAATCAAAAATAATAAAAATATCACTTACTGACTATCCCGATATATCAGATGCAAACTGGATTGGCGAATACACAATTCGCGATAGGAATGTTAAAGGCGAGATACTACAACAAGAGACACTAGGCAAGGAAATAGCGGGAGATAAATTCGTGTTTTTTATCACCGCTGAGAACTCAGCTATACTGGATGTTGGCACAACCTTTTTAGCAATAGAAATAAGAAATATGACCATAACACCAAGCTTTAGACAAGAGGTAGTTAGAGAATTATTGACTATTTCTGACTCTGGAGTGCCTAACGTATAACTATTTAGCCCGACAAGGTAAATCAAGCCCGTTAATTAATTTTATCGGGCTTTTTTGTGTCGTAATTGTAATATTATAAAAACTAATGCTATATTATTGTATTAGAAAAACTAATACAGCGGAGTTTATATGGCTTTAAAAACCACAGCGGAACAACTTGAAGAGTTACAAGGCGCAATTTCTGCCGTTATGGCGATGCAGTCATATACTTTAGATGGGCGCACAGTGACATATGCAAACCTTGCAAATCTAGAAGCAAGAGAAGAACGACTAGAAAAGAAACTAGCAAAAGAGAACGGGAAACGTCCTAGAGTCTCAGTGGGTAAAATGTCGAGGGCTTTTAACTAATGGATTTCAAGAACGGATTGAAAACGATGTTCGGATATAACGCCGTAGTCGATAAAGGCAGACGAAAAGCACCTAAAGCACGAGTCCAGAACGAGAGCAAAGTTCTGTCAAGACGCAACAGAGAGAAGCTTGTTGCAACGATCAAAGACATTTCAAGAAACGATCCTGTAGTGGGTTGGGCATTGCGTAAGCATTTAGATTACGTTTCAACTTTCACATTTCAAGCCAAAACAAACGACTCAGAACTAAACAAGTTGATTGAAAAAGCATGGAAGAAGTGGAGCAAGAAAGAATCTTGTGATATTGCAAAGCGTCATAACTTAAATAACATGATGCGTATGTTTGAATCGGGCAAGGCGTTCGATGGTGATTCAGCAATGTTGAAAATCAAAGGTTTTAAGCTTCAAGGTGTGGAATCTGATAGAATTGGTAAGAGCCGAAATATTCCTAAATCATACGAGGCGATTACTAATGATGAAGGATTGATTTTAGATCAATTTGGAGCAGTCAAGCGTTATATAATTAATAAGCGTTCTGACAGTGGGCAGCTTCTCTATCAAACTTCAGCTACTCCCAATTCGATTGTGTTCGATGGGTATTTCCAACGGTTTGACCAGTTGCGTGGGATATCACCAATGGCTTCAGCCGTAAATACTTTTCTTGATGTTGTGGAATGTAATGAAGCCTTATTATTGAAGTGCAAGAAACATGGAATGTTCGGGCTGGCTATCATGTCAGATGGAACTTCAGAAAGTGGCTTTGGAGAGATGGATGAAGACACAGATGACGAACCCGATGCAGACACAGAGCGTTATGATTTTGAGATGTCGATGGGTTATAAACTTGAATTGGATGCAGGTGATAAGATTGATATGTTTGAGAGTAAAACACCTTCAAACGAGTATCAAGATTATGTTACACTAATGCTTAGAATTGCTTTACTTGCTTTTGATATCCCTTACACGTTCTTTAACTCACAAGGTTCAAGTTATTCAGCCAATAAGCAAGACAGAGCAGAGTATGAACTATCAGCAGGTAACAAGCGTCAGAACAACCTAGAAGTGCTAGAGAATATAGCTGATTGGGTTCTACCCGAACTCCTTAAGGATATCGAGGGCGCACCATCTGAAATAGATTATGAGTTTATACCGCAAGGAACACCATGGATAGACGAACTAAAAGAGGTTCAAGCATCACAGATGAGGATTTCAGCAGGTATCTCAAACAGAACTTTAGAATGTAAAAAGAAAGGTCTTGACTTCGTAGATATAAACGAGCAAGCAGGACGAGAAGAGAAAACAATAATCAAAAATGGCGTATCTGTAGTTATTGGTCAGCCTGGTCAGCAACTAATAGGAGAAGATAGTGCCGAGTAGATATATAGAAGATCAGTTATCAATGTTCGTGGGTGTTAAGCCTTGGGAACTTATTCTGTCAATGGGACAAATGGCAGACTATTCAGTTGTTGATAAATTCGGAGAGAATCCCGATGTAGACACTGGCTCAGATCCAGAAGATATATGGGAAGCTGGAGGAATGTACAATTATGATGCTGATGGAACGGCTCCTATTGTTTCTCTGATTAGTGATAATTCCGCTGATACCGCTTTTGATGTAATCGTTGAAGGACTTGATGTTGATGGAAATAATGTTTCACAAACTATCACGTTAAACGGAACTAATAGAGTTGCTTTGACTACTCCACTTTGGAGAGTCTTCAGAATGACTAATGATAATTCTACAAATCTATCTGGCACAGTTTATTGCTATATCGGAACAGGTGGAGTTCCAGCGATAGGGAACACAAGAGCAATTATCAACAACGGCAACAATCAAACGCTAATGGCTCTGTATACAATTCCAAAGGGAAAGGTAGGTTTTCTTTATCGCGGAGAATTAGGCGTTTCGCGGTCACAAGCAACGGGAACGGCTCGATGTGCCTACTACTCAAGGAGATACGGCAAAGCCTTTACAATTAAGAAACGTGTTGACTTGACAAATCAAGGTTCAAGCATCTATCAAGACTCTCGAAGCTTCCCCGATGTCATACCTGCCTTAACAGATATTAAATTAACAGTAGAAGAAGTTACAGCAAATAATACGGGGATATTCGGAACATTTGATATAATGTTAGCAGATGAAAACCAACTGTCAGAAGCATTCTTAAATGCTATCGGACAACCTACATAGGAGATATAAATGGAGTGGTTTAGAAGTAGTTCAAATTACGCAAAACGTGGAACAGTAGACAGAGAAAAAGGAGCGATCTTTGGCGTATCTGTTAATACTGTTGGAGAAGCAAAAGGGCATGGAGTTCACTTAGAGCAATCTTTTGTTGACCGTGTTGCAGAGTTAGGAAACGCAGAGAAAAACGGCTTAAAGGCTCGTTTCGGTCATCCTTCAATGTGTTCAACAGCACTTGGAACAATGCTTGGTCGTTTTAGAAATTTCAGAGTAGAGGGCGAACAAGTTATAGCAGATCTATTCTTGAGTAACAGCGCGAAGGAAACACCAAACGGAAATCTTTACGACTACGTTCTAGGACTTGCAGAGAGTGAGTCTGATATGTTTGGAACTTCTATAGTGTTTACAATCGGTGAAGAATATCAAAACGATGGCGATGAGAAAACATTTGTAACTTGTGAAAAACTTCACGCTTGTGATGTGGTAGACGATCCGGCCGCTAATCCCGATGGATTATTTAGCGCGTTTAACCAAGAAGCACTATCAGCACAGGTTTCAGAGTTCCTTGGGACTCATCCCGAAGTATACGAGATACTTTCAAGCAAGCCCGAAATAGTAGAACAATTTATGAAAAATTACGATCAATATAAAAGCAGAACAAAGGAGTCAGAAATGGCAGAAGAAAAAGAAGTGGTTGAAGAACTTGAGGTAGCGGAGTCTATCGAAGTTGTTGAACTAGAATCAGAGGTTGTTGAAGAGGTAGCGGAGTCTATCGAAGAAGTAGCCGAACTAGAAGCAATTGAAGAGGAGGTTGTAGTTGAAGAACCTACTGAAGAAATTGCAGAAGAAAAAGAACTTGAATCTGTTAATCCAGTGGAGGCGTTCCAAGCCATTGCAGATGAACACGGGTACGAGTTCGCAAAAGCAAATTACGAGAAATCAGAAGTAGAAATTCTGAAAGCTGTAATTGCACAGAAAAACGAAGAACTATCAAAGAAAGAAGATGGTATTGAGGCCGTAGAATTTTCTGATGGTGAAGCTAAACAGAAGTTGTCTTATGTTGAGGCAATGACACAAAAACTAAGTAAATAAGAGAGGTATTATTATGGCACAAGCTGACAATACATTGGCTGGTCTGATTCAAATGAACAACATGAACAACGCAGATATTGACGTAACAGATCTACTTCAATCTGCTCCATGGCTAAAAGAAGCGTATGCAACTGAAGCATCAAACGGAACTCTTCATAGCTATCTTAAAGAAACATTAGCGGCTGGAGTAGCTTTCCGTGATCCTAACACAGGTATTGCTAACGTAGCAGGACAAGAAACAGAAGTAAGCGTAGCGCTAAAGCTTATGGATGCCTCACTGGTACGAGATAAGGGTATAGCAATGAAATACTCGAAAGGTGGAATCCCTGCTTACATGGCAAAGCAAGGAATGAAATCTATCAAGTCAGCTTTCAAGAACGCTGAAAAGCAGTTGATTAACGGAACAGACAACGATGCTACAGGTAACAACGGTCTAGCCGATACACTTGATGCTATTGGTGGGTTTTGCTATAGCAACGGTGGAGCGGTTGCAAATTCACAAACATCTGTATACTTCCTCTTTGAAGGTGAAGATGACGTAGCAGTAATTGCAGGTAATGACGGAGTTCTTGACATCGGTGACGTTGTTGAGCAACGTGTAAGCACTAACTCGACAGGAACAGAAGGTTATACTGGACTTACTCAGTCTATCCTAGGTTGGCTTGGACTACAGGTTGGTTCTATCCATTCTTGTGCGCGACTTGCGAATGTTGATGCGGTAGCACCTCTAACAGATGATAAGATTGCAGGAGTTCTAGCAGGTTTCCCAGCGGATAAGCGTCCTACACGCATTCTTATGAACTCAGCTTCACAAGAACAGCTACGCTCATCACGCACAGCAACAAGCCCAAGTGGCGCACCTGCTCCAGTTGTAGAGCAAGCATTTAACATTCCGATCACTGTTACAGATTCAATTGTTAGCACTGAAGCGGTTGTTACTGCCTAGTTGATTTATCGAGCGCATCTTACGAGGTGCGTTCTTTTAAATTAATTGGAGAATTAAATGGCTTTACCAATAGCACAAATGAGCGCGGATTTAGCGCACATACATTCAGACGTTCCACATACATTTACTTTTGATAGTGTGGATTACACTGGTTCGCTTGGAACAACTGAAATAGATGTAGTCTTCTCAGAAATGGGAGAGAGCGATGGTGTTGAAGTTGTATTGATTGCCACAGTATCAGACTTTGCAACACTACCCGCTGATGGTGACAGGATTACTTACGAGGGTACAGATTACAGAGTAGTATCAACACGATTAGACACGGCTAAAGTAGGCATAAGTATTAACCTTGGGAGTGAATACGATAAGAGGTCACGATGATAAACGTAAACTTCAGAACGGATAAAACATTATTAAATGAATTGTTTACAGCGATGAAGAATGTAGAGAATACAGGAAAAGTAATAGGTAATGATTTAGTATTTCAAACATCTAATAAGTTCATAACATCGGCAACTGTTGCAACAAAACCGGGCAAAAAAGGCTATATATCGGGAAACGGTCTACCTGTTAAAAGTAAACAAAGACCAATAAGGACAATAGGAAAAGCAAAACAAACGAGTGCAAGAAAGAATGTATACTTCAATTTAAAGACAGGTAAAATACTAACGATAAAAAAGAGTTTTACTCCTAAGATGGCTGACAAGTTAGGCTTTGTTAGGATTACAAAGTTTTATGAGGCAATAAAGAGAAGTAATGGTTCTAAGTATTATATACCAATAAGCCCAGCAGAGGACAGCAAGACAAGCAAAAAAAGAAGAATACCAAAAGCAGGTTCAGCCAAAGCGGGATGGTTAGGGGCAAGAGCAAAACTCAATGCTAAAGGCGAGAAGAGTATAAAGGGAATAAGTAGAAAGGTTAATACAACCAAGAGAGTTAAGGGCTGGAATCCTTCTATATTAATGATGAACAATGTTAACTATGCTTCAAAGACTTCACCAAACTCAGCGCGGTTAGGATTAGCAAGAGCAACAAGAGCAATGGAGCAACAGTATTTACCGAAAGCAGATAGGTTAATTACTAAAGCCTTTAACGAGAGAAGAAAAACAATGTTAGCTAGAACAGGAATTGTAATACGATGATAGAAGATACACTAGAGAAAGGTTACAAAACTTTAATTGAGGGAATTACTTACATTGTGGACAATTCAATTACAGTTGAACAATTCGAGGACAATGAAAAAAAGATTAATCCTCCTTTGGTTTCTGTTCATTGCAGACCATTGAGAAGAATAGCCCCAAATGCGCCATACTTTGAATCTGAGAGTGAGTTTACATGCATGACGTACATTGACGATGACAAAGCACGAACAGTTTTAAAAGCTATCTATAGCGCAGTATTTGATTATATGGTTGACCTGCTACCTGCAACACTGGCAACAGAGACAGGTTTAACTATTGATGGTTTAGTTATGGATGACGCAGGAGATGAAGAAAGAGATGAGAATTACCAAATATTCACAATTAAACTAAAAACATATCTTACAAAATAAAAGGAGATCAAGATGAGTTTTGGAATTGCAACAGCAGGAGTTTTAAGCCGACAAACATCCGCAACAACACAAACAGCTGATAAACTAAACGAGGCTGGAAATATCCTAGAATCAACAAGTTTTGGAGCAACAGTAGAAGTGACTGAGGAAACGTATACAGACACGTTTACTAACATGGCTGTCAACTCGCAGAACGGAGCGTCTATTGTCACTTCACACGATTACAACGAAGTAAACAATGATTACGCTAAAGAGACTAAAACAACACGTAGTGTAGTAGTCCCTAGTTAATGGCAACAGTCCCAGATAGATTTATAAGGGAAAAGGAAATAGACTATAGCGGAGAGATTCTTTCCGCTTTAGGCTGTGGGCTTGTAACCAACGAAAAACGGTTACGGCCCTTTTCTATAGGCGTAATGTCCCTGCTTGAGATTTTAGATAACAAATGTCTAAAAGGTGAAGAAGCATCATGGTTTGACTACGGCTCTATTTTTTATATCAATGATATGAGAGAGAAAGCGGTTGAAGATGTTGCAGATTATTCAAGAGGACTAACAACACCATTAGAGGATAAAGTAGCTTCATACATCAAGAAAGAAAAGATTTCTATTCTTTCAATGTCAGCAATAGAAAAGACAATTGAACAAGCGTTTACAGGCTTTGATATGTTACCGAAAACAGGATCTAGTAGCGCGTTTCTTTTTGGTGCGGATGCAATAGCTAATATTACTTATGTTTGTTGTGGTAAATTAAACACAACGAGCGAAGATATTCTTTGGAATACTCCTCTTACTTTAATAGGTCACATTGTCGCTTGTGATGCTGTTAGTAATGGAGTAAAAGGAATAGGCAGAAGGAAAGACGTTGACCATCTGAAAGCAATATTTAAGAAGTGCAAAGAATGGGATGAACAGAATAAACTATATCCTTGGCAATGGCTGGAACCTCAGTTTTATCCTTTGGAGGGATATCAGACGAGCAGAGAGATTAAACGGGATTACGATAAGAGATTAAAGGAAGTTACTCATGCCTAAATTAAGTGTAAAAATTGAAGCGGTTACAAAGGGACTAAGAGCAGGATTAAACGAGGCAAAAGGTAAGTTTAAAAGCTTCTCCTCTTCTATAGGTAAGTTTGGAAAGTCAGCGCGTAATATTGCCATGGGCGTGGGTGGTTTTGGTGTTGCTATAGGCGGTGTTATTGCAAAGATTGGTGCTATGGGTGGACAACTCGTCCAAACCCAACTAGCAATGGAAACCTTTCTAGGATCATCCGAAAAAGCAAAACAATTGATAGGAGACTTGCGACAGTTCGCGGATGTTACTCCTTTTGATACTAACTCAGTTATCCAAGCTGGTAGAGTTCTAGCAGGTGCGGGAGTCGAAGCAGGAAACACCGTAGACGTTATTAAAATGCTTGGTGATATATCAGCAGGAACAGGAAAGGACTTAAACGAAATGGCTATGTTGTATGCTAAGTCATTGAATAAAGGAAAGGTTCAAACGAGAGAACTATTACAATTGGTTAACGCAGGTGTTCCGATTATTGACAAGCTTGGAAAATCATTAGGCAAACCCAAGGAGCAGATTTTCAAAATGGCAGAACAAGGGAAAATAAAGTTCTCAGATTTAAATAAAACATTTAAAGAGATGACATCAAGCGGTGGAATATATGCGGGTTTGATGGGAAAACAGGCGCAAACTCTTTTAGGTAGATGGTCAACACTCCAAGGTAAAATTCAGAACCTTACGGCCGATGTAGGTGGGCCGTTACAGCAATCACTTACTTCAATTACTGATACTTTTATAGATTGGACATCTCAAGCAAGGAATGCTAGTGGGCCGATAGGAATATTATTAAATGATCTCAAGGCAATATCAGCACTACTTGAAGCTACTAGAGAGGGTGGCTCTTTTGGTGTAAAAGGTGATGTGGGAGGTTTTGAAACAACCGCAGTAGATACTATATCAGATTCAGCCAAAGGAATGGCCGATGTTCTAGGGCCGTTTGGATATGTTATGAGTAAGCAGATAGGAATGGCACAAAATTTATTTGGCATAGGCGCAGAGGCAAAAGGCGCACAGGCGATGAATACACCGCAAAGCCCCGAAGTAATAGCATATCTTGACAGGATAGCGCAGGGAGTAGAAGGAACAAACGCAAATACAACAAGGAGTGGACTGTAATGGATGAGTTTAGCACAGCTTCAGAATCACCATCATCGAAGTCAATTAAAGTTAGTGGTGATAGACAAACAGGAATGATAGTTAAAAGAATGAAGTTTACATCTGATGACCCAAACTCATGGGAAACAGAAATCCCCAACTTGGGTGATTATCATCCTTATAGAGATGATTTGTATTTCTTTGATGCGGATATCAAACCCGTTAGCGGTGGTTGGGCTGATTTAGTTCTAAACTACTCTTGGAGAAGAAGCGGAGTTGTAGAGTCTCAACTAAGAAACCAAACAGCAGATTTTCCATTAAGCACACATCCCGATTATTTACTTAGGTGGGATCATAATCTAATAAGTAGGACATCGGAAGGGGCTGAACCAATATGGTGGGCTGATGCGAAGCACGTGTTTGACATTATGAATGAAGCTGATTTTAATGACTATAAACTATCTCAGTCTTTAAATATGTCAGCGGATGAGGTTTTGGTATCGGGAAGAATCAAACCAAAGAACACTTGGAGCAGACCAAAGAAATCAGTAATTGAAAAATATTACTGTGCAAGTTTAAGTGAAGCGCAAGAGTGGTCATTGACTTCCGGTAAACTAACAAATCCTGTTCAAGATTTTGGACTAGGAAACGCTCCTTATAATATTTGGTTTGTTTCATCCGCTCCTATTACTAGAGATATGGGTTTTTGGGTGGTTACAGTAACATATGAATTAAATGAAGATGCGTTCACTGATAATTCTTATGATGAATTAACAGGATGGGACACTGATATATATAAAGCCGTGACCGAATAATGATTATAGATAATTACCTAACTAGAGGAGCGGTTGTAAAAGGTGAAGACCTTGATGAGTTGTTTAGACTCTTGAACAATACACAACCGTTAGCCGATGGAATAACAATTGCAAGCGATGAGAGACACGGAGGAATTGCTCTTTCTCTGATATCACAGCCCGAAGCGGTAAGCGCGGAAGGTGGAACAACTTCAGAACAAACCTTTGTTATGTCTTTAGATGGTTCAACTGTCAACATCACAGCGGGAGCAATAATAGTAAACGAGAACAGCATTAATAGAACATATAGCGTTCCTGCTGGCTCTGTTGATCTATCAGCACAACTCACACCAACGACAGTTTACATCTATGTCAAGCTAGTAGCGAACTGGATTAACGGAGAGTTTCAACTCTACCCGACTCTAACGGTTGCAACTGATAACTTCTTTGGTAACACGACACGCGCACCGCTTGACGATCTAGGGCAGATTTATCACAACCTTGGAACGGTGACTATTACAAAGCCCGATGATGTTTTAGTTTATACATTAAACCAAACTGTATACGGCAATAGAACGATTGAACCATTTGATAACACATCGTATAAGATTAATCAAATCTATCAAGCCAAATCAACTGATACGGACATAGACACGACTTATCAAGTCTATGTTAACACAGGGCAAGCAACGCTTCCCGATAACACGGTAATTACTCCACAGGTTAATTCTACCATTTCAAACACTGGAACAAAGTACGCTTACTTACAAATCACAGCAACACAGAACGCAAATGGATATTGGACAGGCTTTGACGCTGAAACAATTCTATCAAGTTCTACGTTGTCTAATTCAGCCGATGTTACTAACGCCTTGATAGGAACAGCGGGACTTGCTTTGACTCAAGCGCAACAAGGAAACTTCATCTCTGATGCTAGGGTGTTTTAAATGATACCGACAGAGATTTTCCAAAGGGTTGCAACGTCATCTTATCATTTGAATAATTTGATGAACACACCTAATACATCATCTTTTTTCTTTACCTTTGAACTGTGGAAGAATGTTCCTGTTGTTGTTGATGTTTTAGGCTTCGTTACTCAATTGAGCAATCATTTTATACAACAAGATAAAGTTGATGGATATGCTATAAATATAACACCTAAATCAACTCTAGTAAGTCCAAACGATTATACGTTTAACGGGTTGAATGGTGTTGAAAAAATGAACGAGGTTAAATCCACAATAGGAGCAGACTTTTTATATAATAGCCTTTATGACAGCGAAAATAAAAAATATCTAAACAACTGGACGAGTCAAAGAGATGTATACAATCAGTTATATGATGTTGGAAATGCCTATATATATAGAAACTACGACCCGTTACCACTTGCAACAAATCAAGCAAGCGGAGAAGTTAAAACTAGAACCATTATTTACGATGACACAGGCTCAATTGTAAGCGATACCACTGTTATCACAATCACCCCAACAGACCCTATATCAATTCCATTGCTTTACGCATATCACTCTAAAGAATATCAAAACACTACTGTTAGATATCTGTATCGAGAGGTAATAACAACCGTTGAAATTTTTGAAACCTTCGGAGGTGATACCGCAGGTTTTTTTGATACAGTTTCAGCAGTATATGAACTCAAGGCCAACACTCCAACAGGTTTGTTTTTTACATACGACCACACAGTAAAGGAATTTTCTATAGGTGATGGATTTACTCTAATTGCTCCCGAACCAATTACAGACGAAGATAAACACGATGTATACAACCAATTGACTTATCAAAGGGGACTAGCAAAGAAAGTTGTATTCTCATCTATATTGGATGTGTTCACATTGCTTCAAGTTCCATCTTAATTTTATCAATATCAAATCAATGCTATATTATAAGCAAACTAAAAGAGGAATAAAATGAGCAGAGAAATAATTTCATATGTGAAAATTGACGGGCCTACGTCAACTCTCGTAGATGTTGACAATAAAAGCATAGTAGATAATAAAGGCAAGATTCCTGTAATATACTACACAGAACAACCTACTCACAAACTAAGATTACTACACACTGATGGTTCTCCTTATGCTTTGGCAGAGTTAGCCTCGTTTACTTCGTGGGATTTTGCAATTGCTGAAGACTTCAACGGGACAACAACTCCACCTATCAGAACTCAAACGGGAATTACTGTTGCTGAAGAAACGTGGACAAATACCGAAGGGACAGAAGTTACTGGTGGAGCAATATCAATACCACTTGATGCGAACACAACCGAGCTTCAAACCATTCTTGGGACAGAGCCATATGTATACGAGCAAGATCCATCATCAAGCGGTAAACCAATAGCTGTAGGGACTGAATTACTTGGTTACATTGCGCCCGAAGCTGAGCCAACATTGATTGTACAATATCCTTGGATTCTCAGAAATAGACGCATAACAAGTGTGACGCCTCCGGGCACTGTTGGTGTAGATTACTGGACTCCTGCTCAAATACAATCTTATGCAGTTGAAGAAGCACCTGTTGACGGTAACTCATACGCTCGTAAAGATGGTGCATGGACTGTTGCAAGCGGTACAGGTGATATGAATAAATCTGTTTACGATCCTACAAACGTGAACGGTGATGCGTTCCTAATGGAGAACATGACAGAGGGAAGCATTAATAAAATAATGACCGCCACAGAAAGAACAAAACTTTCTAACACCAATGAAAACGCAAATGTCGTTGGGGTTGTGAGCGGGACTGATATCACAGTGGATAACTCAGATGCAGAAAATCCAGTAATTAACTTCACGGGTTCTACAGGTTCAGCTCTAACAGTTAAAGACAGTTCAACAACTGTAAACAATGTTGATACCATTAACTTTAGTGGTGGCGTTATTTCAGATGATGGAAGCGGTGATGTGACTGTTACTATTACAGGTGGTGGAGGTGGTGAGGCCAACGATGGAACAAATGTTGGTACAACTGGAATTGGAGTTTATAACGGTAAAAGCGGAGTTAATCTTGAGTTTAGGAAGATCAACTCTACAAGTTCCGCGATCACTGTAAACCTTGACTCTCCAAATGAAAAGATAGATTTAAGCCTAGATGAATCAGAGATAAACCATGTTAATTTGTCCAACGTAGGAACAAACACACACGCTCAGATTGATACTCATGTTTCAGATGCAACTATTCACTATTTACAAAGTGAAATTAACTCTGATAATCTAATAGAGGGCGCAACTAAATTATTCCTTACTTCAGCGGAAAGAACAAAAGTGGGACTAGTAAAGACAGATCAAGGGGCAAGTAAGTATCTTGACGGGAGCGGTGTTTATTCATCACCAACGGCTCAAGCTGTATGGGGAACAATCGAAAGCAAAACGGTTAACTATACAATCGACTCAGCAACCGACTCAAACAAGTGGTTACAACTATCAGCAAGCGCAACAGCGGAAAGAACCTTTACAACAGATCCGACAGCTTCAGAAAAATTCAATTTTTGGGTTAGTTCTGAAAACGCGACTTATGATGTTGTGGTTGCGGGAGCTACATACGACATTGAGACACTAACACCTGCTGTTGGAATTGGACCAATAAACTCAAACCCTAACGAAGCATATGCTGAATGTTTCCAAGCGCCTAGCAATTTTAGCAATTGTGTTGTTACCCTAGCAAAGATTGGAAGTCCTACAGGAACTATCTATATAAGAGTATACGCAATAACAGGGACACTTGAAGTTGACGCAGTGCCAACAGGCGCGGTCTTGTCAGAGGGTACTATAGATATGTCGGAGCTTTCCGCATCACCACAGCAGTTCAGTGTGGAGCTAGACGCTCTAGTGAGTGCAGGGAATGTTGCTTTATCAATCGAACACACTACAGGAGACACAAGCAACTATGTCTATGTATATGGGAACGGAACAGATTCAATAACAGGAAATATATCCTCTTATAATGGAAGCGCATGGGTTTACTCGACAAATCAAGATTTAGCGTTTGCTATTGGTGTACAAGAAACAATCAACGGTGAAGCATCCGTAACAGTTTCCAAAGACAATCTAAACCCTGTACAATTCATAAAATACGGCTCTGATTACAAACAGTTATTCTACGAGGAAAGCGCAGGCGGTGGCGGTGGTGGTCTTGGTTGGTCTGCCGTATCAACTAAAACAGCAGATTACACAATCGTTACAGGTGACAGCGGAACTAAGATTTCGCTTGGAACTGGTGCGAGTGGTACGACTACTTTTGACTTGCCGACAACTCCTGCCGATGGGTTCAGCGTATCAATTGAGAATCAGAACACAATAGCATCAAAGCCGTTGAAAATCTCAGATGGTACGGATGACCTAAAAACAATCGGAGTCGATGACGGTGTTGCTTTCTGTGTTTATTCAACGTCAACTTCAACTTGGACGATTCTTTAATGAATACTAAAGACCATAAATTAATATACGAGTTCAGCGGTAGCCGTAACCTCAACACTTCACCACTTGACGTAACAGGTTTGGATGGTGATAGTTGGGAGTATATGGTGGAGATGGAGAGAGAGTCGTTAGGTTCAAATAACCAAACAACTCTAACTTTCAATAACGACACAGCAGGGAGTAATTACAGACAATATGTAATGCGTGGAAACACATCTACAGCAAGTGCAGGAGTAACCGACACTAATAACAATATATCTTTAGAGAATTATGCTAGAGATACATCAAGCGTTGCAAGACTACTTATAACAGGGGATAGTTCTAGTGAAAGGTATGTAAGTAGCTTACATAGTGGAGATACCGCAGGAACTAGAATAAACGTAATGTCTAATTATTGGCAAAATGTAGTTGACAATCTAACGTCAATGCAAATAGGCTGTAATAGTTCAGTTACAGATACAATCACCCTCCGCATCTACCAAGTGCCAAAGCAAGCGAACCTTGCCAACTACGACTTGCTTGAGGTTGTTGATTATATATCAAGAGACTTACTAAACAGTCCTATTATATTCAGCGGATTGGATGGCGACAGTGATGGTGAGTATTTGATTGTTAATGACAGCGATGGTAGATGCTATATAAAGCCCAATAACGATACAGGGAACAACTACACCGCGCAATATTTAAACAACGGGAGTGGTAGTATATCATCCTCGAACACAACCACTGGTTCGAATTTAATTCAGTTACAAAATCAATCTAGTTGGAGTGTTAGCTCTGAGTCGGGTCGAAAACGCCTCTTCAAAGGTGGCTTCGCTAAAACAACAGCAAGCCAACAGGGTGAAGAGGCGGTATGGTGGAATAATACTGCTGACAATATTACTTCTATATACATAACTGATACTGCAACTACAGTTAGAACAGGCACAGTCAAACTCTACCGCAGAAAGTCCAACCGCACAATCGACCCTGTGCCGATGATGACAGTTGTAGAACACGACATTGCAGGTGTTGACTTCTCAGCAGGTATCACTATCAGTGGTATTGAAGGTGACAGGATTGACGGGGCGATTAAGGTGGAGTTTATGGGGGAAGGTGCTAGCAATATTCAAGCAATACTTAATAACGACAGTGGGTCTTCTTATACAGAACAGAGACTACAAGCTTTTGGTTCTACAACACAGGCTGTTTCTTCCACAAAAACCGAAATAAATCTTTCAGCAGGCACAGGTGTCAGCGCTTGTAGTGCATGGATATATCCCCAAAGCGGTCAAAACAGGCCTGTTTTGAGGGTGAATCAATCCGAAATAACTGGAGGATGGATAGATATTAGGGCGCTTTGGTGGAACAACACCGCAGACGAGCTAACAAGCATGAAGATATACGCAAATAACACAAACGCTATCACAGGCAAAATCCGCATCTCAGCACCAGTAAACACAAAACAAGCAAGCCCATCATTCACAGTAACAGTAAACTAAGGAGTAACAATGAACTACGAATATTTTTGCAAAGAAGAAGAAAAAGTCCACGGTATAATCAACGCTGATACACCAAGCAGGCTACAACTAGCAAGAAAATCAGATTGGCTAGAAACAGAGGGCAACTTTGTTGTGCTAATGGAAGCCGAAATGGGAAGCGACTTGATTAATATTGATATCATCAAGTACAACGCTGAAACTGGATTAATTGAAGTTGATACAGACAAGAAATCAGAGATTGAACACAAAGCGCAAATTCAAGCACTAAAGGCAACGAGAGACGAAGCCCTTGCAAACAACACCGTTGCAATGCTAGGACACACGTTCGATGCACGACCAAAAGACCTATCAAACATTCAGCTAGGGATTGAAAAGAATGAGACTCTATGGCCCGATATCAATGACTATATGGTAGATGTTGTTAATACTGATTTAGTTTTTCTGCTTGCTACAGGTGTACAGCAAGGGGAAATCATATGGGACACGTACAAGCAATCCGTAAAAGCAATTCAATAATTATTAATCAATGCTATATTATTTGGGGTAGTATAAAATGAATCAACGTAGAAGGAAGACTGACAAAATGGCTGACAAAGCACAAGCATGGATTTCGACAATGTGGCCTGTAGTTGTTGCTATAATTGGAATAGTGTATCATTCAGCGACATTTAGAGCAGACGTTATGTCTCAATTTGAAAGCATCAAACAAGCTCATAGATTCGAGTTAAAAGCAATCGAGGACAATGTTAAGCGTAATGAATTACGTACAGCGCGTCTTGAGTCTTCCATAATCAATTCAGAATCAAAACTAACAGACATATCGAAGAACCTCGATAAACTAGCAATAGCAATTTCTAATCTAAAATACATTTACGTTTCCAAGGATGAAGCAAAGAATTTCCTTACAAAAGAGATGATAGATGGAAGGTTAATAAAAAGTAAATGAAATATCAAAACAAGAGAAGTTGGAAATATAGAGTTTACAAATATTCAGAGTTCACACTGTATTCAAATTACGGCAACGTAGCACACAAGTATTTTCAAATTGTCGGAAATCATATGTTTGTTAAAGCTGGCTACTTGTGGGATGGGCCTAGTGGCCCAACTGTAGATTCAGAGAACTTCATGAGTCCATCTTTAATTCACGATGTTTTATTCCAATGTATGAGAGAAGGGCTGTTAAGCAGAGATCATTTTAAACTAGCAAATAAAGAATTATATTACCAATGCCGTGAGCGTGGTATGAGTCGTTTTAGAGCTTCATACGTCAAGAAAGCTGTTGATTGGTTCGGCAAGTCAAATATTAAATCAGATATAATTGAGGTTGACTAATGAAGTATTTTGTAATGATTGGAATTGTTCTTGTAGCAGGTTGTTCATCGATGAAAAAACTTGCTCTTAAAGAAGCACTACCAAGGGCAGAGAAAGAGATTCCAAAGCTGGTTAACAAAGAGATTGACAAACTTGTTGAAGAAGAATACATCACTCCAAAAGTAGCAGAGATTGTACGTCCTGTTATATTAAAGGTTCTAAAGCGTCTTGATGACAAGGTGAGGATTTACCTTAGTGAGTAGACAGAAACAACACGAACTATGGTTTATCTTAATCTCGACCGTTATCACACTGATAGCGGTTTATTTTATCACTGGATGTTCACACGTTAAGGAAACGGAATACTTTGAAAGTGGACAAATGAAAAAAGACTCCGAGAGATATGGAGTCTTATTTTCAGAAGGTAAGAAGTTTTCATTAATCGAAATTAACTAGTCTTTCATTGTTGAACACGTCCGAACGATTCAGAAAGCAATCGCAACCTTCGTCAAAGTAATAAACTCCTTCGAAGTCATTATCTAACGCGCAGACACAATCAGAACCATCTTTGGTTTCAACGTGAAAACAGTTACCGCAAATTTCATTTATCTCTGACACACTCATCCTCCACCATATAGTAATTACGCTTCTCGTTCTTTTCGTGTGATAATATAGCACACTCTTCGATGTCAAAACCTAGGATTTCACAGAAATTCAGAAGCGATATAAAAAGGTCGCCAATTTCCTTTTGCAGGTTAGCCCTCCTTTTCTCGTCTGCTTTAATCATATACAGGCAAAAAGCTTTTGTAACTTCCGTAAACTCCTCGCGAACCTTAGCCAGTTGTTTGTTTACATTTCCAGTGCGATACAGACCGATTTCCTTCCAAAACGACATTATACCTGCGATAGTCCTATCCATTGCTTAAACTCCGTATAAAGTTAATCGTTTCAATCTCATATTCTCCTTAATCACCGAACCCATATCAGACACATATTCTTTCTGTTGTTCTGCTGACATTTTAGGTTCAAAGGACGCGGGGCGTGGATTGCGTTTCTTCACGCAGTCTTTACAGGCGTTTTGTCTTCCATCCTTAGCCCTCATATCTCGATAAAAATTAGTTATTGTTTGTAGCTTGCCTTTATGCTCACATTTTTTCTGATTACATACTTTCTTAATTGCTTTCATAATCCTCCGGAAGATAAATAATTAAACCTGCCTCGACAGTAAAAAATCTTACTATTCGGGAAATAAAATTACTAAACTCTTGTGTTGTAAGTTTTGTTGTTGATATGACGAAAGGTGTTTTTCTTGTTTCATCGAGTAAGAACTTCTGCCCCATCATTGCGTGAAGCTCATCTGTCTCGTAGCCTGTCTGCTCTGATGCTTGTCGGTAAATATCCCATAGTAGCTTATTCTGAGGTATTGAGCGATTCTTGTAATACCTCTTGACTTCAATGACATATTCGCCATCCTTCATTTTTGCAAAGTGCTTGTTAAGCGATAAGGCAGATTCTTTATCCATCTTACCGCTATTCCATTCAGCAACCAATTTCACGCCTTAACTCTAACGGTGTTGTTTTCTATTGGTTTAACACCTGCAACCGTTCCACCTGCATTTAATATCGCTTCAATGGCTTTTAAATTGGGCTTTAGTTCCAAGAA
Organism: Lentisphaerota bacterium; assembly: GCA_024225035.1. Classification (GTDB taxonomy): domain Bacteria; phylum Verrucomicrobiota; class Lentisphaeria; order Victivallales; family Victivallaceae; genus Zth2. The sequence goes on along the minus strand of JAAEMX010000461.1, from coordinate 13,766 downwards.
CTCTTCGGGAATTGAATCAACATCCACAATCTCAGCCTTCACTTTCTTTGATACTGAAACTCCTTTTGCGTGTTCTTCTAGGCAGTACGAACCAACAGCTTTTTTAATAATCTTCTCTGCATCCTTCAACGGCTTCAAGAACTTATCACGTGCCTTAATCATTGACTTGTGGGTTTGGTTTGCCTTATCAATAGATTCAGAGTGATGGTCTTCTATTTCCTTCATCATCTGTTTAAGATAAACAAGCTGTGATTCTGCGTAATAAGCTTCTTCATCTGTCTGTAAACCTTTCTCCATGATTCTGATTCTCAACATATCAAAATCAGACATAGGTTCAATTGTAGCAACAGGCATTTTTGTTTCCATTTGTGGCATTTCCATAATTATACTCCGCAGTTCTGAACGAACCAGTTAATGTTAGTGTTTAAAAATTCTTGTTGATCTCTGTTTAATGTCTCGATTGTTTGATTTGGTTGAACCATTAGTGATTGATTGCCTTGCATGGCTTCAAATGCTTTGGCTGGGTTTACTTTCATTGCTGTTAGGTATTCAGCCATTGTTGCAACTGGTTTATTTACTGGCTTACTTGCAGGTATAACCTCTGTGTTCTTTGTGTCGGGATCTGCGTCTGCTTGCGTTGAGATGTGAAATAATTTCAATTCAAAGCGTTTCTGTGCTTCTGTTACAGCTTGCCCGAATGATTTTCCCATCGTATCTTGATCTGCTCCACGGCTGAAGCGTTCCTCACAATATCCAGTTTCTGTATCAGTCAATAGAAAAGACATCTTAACGGTAGTTCTAACAACCTGCCTCCCTTTGTTATCTTGAAAGGTTGTCTCTGTTGAATCTGTGATACTAGGCATAATGTTTAACTGAAACTTAGGACTCAAAGACCGTATAAGAGCGTTCACTTGCTCGTAGCCAACGAAATTATAATTACTGTGTGTGTTACGTCCTTCTGCCTTAACCTGCCCTATAGCGTCTGCCATTGCGTTTATTTTCTGTGTTAGCTTCGCTCTATACTCTAATTTTTCTAATTCAGTCATCTTTACTCTCCAAATAGTTCATTTAGTGATTTGTCTAACGCTTTGCAGATTGCATTTGCGTTCTCGATGGATGTATGTTTTCCGTTTACCGCTCTTTGGATAATCGGGGTTGATACATCAATTTCTTTTGCCAGTTTCTCGTAGGTATAACCACTTGCGACTATAGCCCCTTTCAATTTAAGATTCTTCATTTTACTCCTTTTGTTTATTGCTGGGCGGTTAAGCCCAGTTTTGGTTATTTAATATTCAATACTTCGCTTGCTATTTGAATAAACAACTCTTTATCATTAATACTTACAGCCATATCATCAGCACGATCATACCCTTCTGCATCCCACACAGTAAACACTCCTTTTTTTACCAAACTGCCCAATCCACCACGGGCCACTTTAACATCTATTCCAGTGTAATCCTTGTGCAATACGCTCCATACCCAAGGGCAAGCATCGAAACAATCTTTAAGGCTTTCTTTATTTGCATCTGTTGCACAAAAAACATCACTAGTGTAGTCGTTGTTTAAAAATCCCTTTACAACTGCTTTTTCAATTTTCGTAAACTTTTCCATTTTCATCACCTCATTAATTAAGTTATTGTTTCGATATAGGTATAATAAGCCAGTCCACGGGCAAAGGCAAGACTTAAACCAAAGAAAGTTACAAATAAATATATTTTAGTGAAATATACGATTTATTTACTTTTCGTTATTGACTTTCATTTAAAACTATCGTATTCTTACAATATCGACAAACAACTAACGAGGTGTGAGAATGAACAAGCTAGAAAACACAACAGCAGATCAATGGCAGGAGTTCTACGAAGGTGTTTCAAGGGTGAAGCATCCAAAGAAAAATATTAAACCATTCGCAACACACTATGCAGGTAAAAACAGAATGTATTTTTATCTTACGGACAAGGCTTTGGCTTTCTTTAAAGAAGTAGCAAAAACAGATAAAGAAATGATATTGAAGAGAGTGCTATGGATGGGAGAATCTTGGTTTATTCAAGGATTCGGAAACGGTGTTTTTTATACTGAACTTTATGGTAAAATTAAAATCAAATAATAACAACAGGGGCGAAAGCCCCACGGAGGAAGAAATGAAAATCGGAATCTTTCAAATTGAGAAATCATGTGTTGTAAGTCAATTAATAAATGGAGAATCAACTAACATTAACTGTTACGGCAAGTGCATAACCAAGTATTCAAAAGATAATGCCATTAAGTCATACGGTTATTATATGTTGGATGGAAAAGTAAAGCAGATAACAAATGGAAGTTTTGTTGTTGAAGTTAACAAAGAGGATATATAAAAATGCAAACAAACTACACGCTAACAGGACACACAATCAGCGGTAATACAATCGAGATTGAAGCCACAAAAGACTATGACGACTGCGGAACTCGTAAACGTTGGTATTGGTCGGAAGTATATGTTACAATGAACGGACACGAAATGAACACAGAAGACCTCACAGAACGCAACCAAGAATGGATAGTTGACCAACTACCTTACTTATAGGAGGGATTATGACCACTGAAGCATTGATACTATCAAGAATAAAAGGAGCAATAGGATTTGGCGAAGTCCTAAGAAAAAGCAGACGAGAAGACTATGAGAAGCGATTCATGACGCTGGTTAAACAAATCATAAAGGAGGAAGAAAAATGATTGATATTCAAATATTAATAGAACAGAAGGAGCGCGAGGTGGATACGTACAGCGAGGCAATAGAAGAAGCTAAACGTATTCACGCTGATTATATCGGTTCCCTAGAACGGGCACTTGGAAGTGCACAACTTCACCTAGTAAGATTAACAAGAATGAGAACGGAGGATAACGATGATTGATTTCATGGTACATCTTTCAATGGCGTGTGCGTCATTTGGATTAATATTAATGGCAATAGAGGAGTTTAAAAAATGACTATAAAGATCTGTGAGTACTGCGACCGATCTTGTGGTGAAGATCACAAGTGTCATGTTGATGACTTAAAGCTAAACATAGTTAAATTAATCAAGATCATCGAAGAACACGACGACACAATAATGCAACTACTAGACAAGGTAACAAAATGACCGAAGCAGACTACAAAGACGTATGCGACCAAATCAAATACCACGAGCAAAAGACAAATAATCTAATTGCGGAGTACGATACGAAAATCAAAGGTTGTCGCGTTACTCTCGATGCACTAATTAAAGTTAAAGAACAGTATGAGGAGCAGAGATGAAATCACACCTACTCAAAGCAGGACACAAACACCTCACAGCTTGCGGAGACATCAACGGACACAAGAGCAAGACAACAGCGGGAACAGACTGCAAGAACTGTCAAAAGACAAAAGAATATAGGAGGCGGAAATGAGATGCCCTAATTGCGGAACAACAGACCAATTCAGAAAATATGGCAGAGGTCAGTTCTACTGGTCGCTGGAGTGTAACGCTTGCAAATCTGATTTAGATGAAATGCACGTTAAACAAATGAAAGAAATAGAATCATTGCGCGAAGCGTTGAGTGGGATAGTAACGCAAACTAATCACTGCCCTTATTCTACCGATGACGCTAGTTGTATGATCTTCAAGGCTTGCACAATGGCAAAAGAAGCACTGGAGGAAAAGTGAGCGCGGAACATCACGCAGACTTATTCACTGGAAGCTGTTTAACCTATCGCAGAAACATCATACAGGCGATAATGAAAACAAGAGTCACATACAAGGATATCATCGAAGCGACAACCATAACAACTAATCAAATGTGCGATTGGATGAACTCAAAAGAGCCACAGCGAGAAGAGATAAGCGAAGTGGTGGAGTATCTGAAGAGTCGCGGATATGAGTGGAAATAATTTGAAATAATCAAACTTTAGTATATTGTAAAAATGTTGTGTGGTAGCAACATAGACAATTATAGAATCGCATCCCCTTTTAGGTATCTACCACTACCTACTAGGGGATTTTTATTGGAGAAATTTTAACATGGCTACATTCGTAAAGGTTCAATCAAGAAATGATTATCTGATTAATTTAGATAATGTAGATGCAATCAATTACAACAATTCAGAAATAGTGGTTCATTTTAACGGTGACGAAAAGCCGTGTTATTTTGAATGTAATCAGACGTTTGAATATATCTTTGAACAGATTACCAACGGTGATAAAACTATAAGGATATTGGTGTAGCCATGTGTGGGTGGATAAAAATTCATAGATCAATACAGAATAATTGGGTGTTTGATAATGCAGATTATTTCAAAGCTTGGGTCACTATATTAATGGAAGTGAACCACGAGAAGAAGGGATTTGTATTTAATGGAACGCCTGTAATTTGTGATAGAGGGCAGTCAGCATATTCTTTAAATAACTGGTCTAAGATGTTCGGAAAAGGGTGGACTGTCCAAAAAGTCAGAACCTTCTTTAAACATTTGGCCAATGATGGCATGATAATTGTCGAAGAAGTGAAGCGAATTACAACAAAGCTAAGTGTTTGCAATTACGATACTTACCAAAACCAGCAACAAACTGATAACAAACTGATAACAAACCGACAACAAACCGATAACAAACCTCTAACAACAACTAAAGAATTAAAGAATGAAAGAATGAAAGAAGATATACCACAAGGCAAGCCTGTGGTGGAAGACAAATTTTCTGAATGGGATTTTAAAGTAGCAGAAAGATATCATGAGAAGATTTGTAATATTCATAGCAGTATACCATCTTTGAAAAAAGCAGATTTAAAAAAGTGGGCTGACACAATAAGATTATTGAGAGAACAGGATGGACATGATAAAGATATAATAGGCCAGTGTTTGAAGTTTGCTCTGCAAGATGAGTTTTGGAGTAAACAAGCACAGTCACTAAAAGCTATACGTGGAAAAGGGCAGAACGGATTAAGCAAGTTTGAAAACATCTTAACAAAAATGAATAATCAAACAACAGACAACTTAAATGTGGTAGATCCACTAGACCCAAGGAATTTTAGCTAATGAAAACATTTACAGAATACAGAATACAGACAAGACAGAACAGCGGAGAAGAAGCCTGTATTTGTCCAGAGTGCAATCAACAACGTAAATCACAGAACAGGAATAAACGCTGTCTATGCGTTAATCACGACAAAGGTGTATGGATGTGCCAACACTGTGGTTGGAAAGGTGGATTAGGAGAAGGAGTCAGTTTTTTGAGTCAGATAAACAAACCAGTACAGACCGTGAAGAAAGCATACAAGAAGCCAGAGGTTCAACCGATGGACGCAAATGAGCCAATTTATCAATGGTTCGAGAAACAACGATTCATTGGCAGAAATGTTATCGAGCGTGAAGATGTAGGTTTTCATAATGGAGCAATAGCGTTCAGTTATTTCAAGAATGGTGAACTGGTAAATATAAAATACAGGGCAATGCAGGAGAAGAAGTTTTGGCAAAGCGGAAACGGTGAGCCAGTAGTTTACAGATACGACAAAGTAATGAGGCACTTCGAGACTGCAACAGATAAAACGCTGATTATCGTAGAGGGTGAAATGGACGCACTCGCTTTTGTATCTCAAGGCTTTGAGAATGTTGTGAGCGTTCCAATGGGAAGCTCACAAGGCGATAATTTAGATGGTAAGTTTGATTTTCTTGAGTCTTCAGAAGAATTATTTATGCAAGCTGATAAATTTGTCATGTGTTTAGACTCTGATGAAGTAGGGCAGTTCTTTCAAAATGAAATGGTGAGGCGGTTAGGGTCGGGGAAGTGCTTCAAGATTAACCTGCATGAACACAAAGACGCGAACGATGTAATATTAAACGGACATCCTACAGAATTAATAGAATTGTACAAAGAGATAGAAGGTTACGAGATAGAAGGTGTAGATTCATGGCGTAATTGCGCGGAAAGCGTCATTACAGGGCAGTTAGACAATAACACGGGTGTTGACATGGGTTTCACTCCTGCAATGAATGAGCATTGCCGTTTAGTACAAGGTGGACTTTATGTGATAACAGGTATTCCGCAATCGGGGAAATCTGAATGGATTGAAAACGTCATGTGCAAATCAAACATAAATCACAATTGGAAATGGGCTATATTCTCTCCGGAATATTATCCGCTTGAAAACATGGCTGTCAAACTGCTTGAAAAGTATTACGGGCAAGAGTACACAAAGATGAGTCAACAGACTAGAATGAAAGGCATGGCTACATTTATTAAGAATATATTCCCGATTAAACCAAGTGAAGACGATTTAATGGGTGTTGACAGTTTGATGGAAATATTAAAACAGCTTGTATTTAGATACGGTATCAAGGGCTTTATTCTTGACCCATACAATGAAGTAAAGGTAGATTCAAGCGTATCAGAGACGCAGTTTATAAATGATTTTCTAACACGTATTAGAAACTTTGGTAAAAAATACGGTGTTGCAATGTGCGTTGTGGCTCATCCAACCAAGATGCAAAAAGATTCAAAGGGTAATTATCCTGTTCCTACACCATACGACATAAGCGGATCAGCAAACTGGAGGAATAAAGCAGACTTTTGTATATCAATATGGCGCGACTTCAATAAAGACGATGGAGAGGTATTTGTATACGTTCAGAAGGTAAGGTGGAAGAACAGCGGAAAGAATGGGTGTGTGAAGTTATTCTTTAACAAGAAGACAAACACATATCACGGAATAAGCAACAGAGACCAACCACCACAATTATAAGGAGTAACTATGAGTTACGTTGTGTTCAACCAAACAGACTTCACAGAGACAGGATTCAACCAGTTTAAACACGGAACGTTCAACAAGGAACAGTTAACAGAGAACGCGAAGTATCTGCACCAGCGACACGGGCGCGTTTATTTTGACGATGGTGAGACGATAAATGAGCGGAGGAAGTTAGCCTCAGAACTTATGCAGATTAAATAAATATTGATTATTTTCTATATTTCTTTGTTTTAACTATTGTTTATTTTCTATAATGGCGTAATATTAAAAGTAGACAAGGGCGAGAGCGTGAACTAAAATTAAAGAGGTGTTAAAATGGATCAGATTTCAAAACAAGCAAAACAAATCGCAAGCGAAATGAATCTAACAGTTGGTTCAGTATGGGGAACTAAAGAGGCAACAGTTTACGCTTTTAAAGCTCTTACAGGTGAAATTGTGAAATTCAATGTTAACGGTGTTATCGAAGAAAAGAAAGAAGTTGTTGAAGTTAAGAAAGCAAAACTATCACCTAAGCAAAGCGAAATACTAGAAATACTAAAAAAGGGAGATGTTGAAATAACAATGGGTGGAAACTTTTGGGGAACAACACTAACACAAAATGGAGAAAACCTAGATAGGCTTCCAGTTAGATCACTATACGCACTTCAAGATAAAGGTTACATTGAAAGAGAAGATATACTATCCCCGTATGAAGCTAAAGACGGAGATAGAATCGGAACTTACAAAGTTAAGTGACACCAAACGGGGCGAAAGCCCCAAGGTTTTAAATATGGATTTATTTGGACATATAGAGTTTGAAGGCAACGAATGGGAAAACCATTATACAGGAATGCCCGAGTATAATAATACAAAAGAATTAGAGCCAGAGGTTGTGGTAAAATTTAAGTTCAGAAACAAAGAAGATTTTGAGAAGTTTAACGAGCTGTTAAAACAGCATGTATTCAACTGTAATAAAATATTTGACGGGATGCAGAGGAAAAATGACTATCAGTCTTGGTTTCCACATAAAGAAAAAGGGAGTGATTACATTTATGAATAGACCGCAGTTTCCAATTTTTGTTATATCTAAGGGCAGATGGGAAAGAAGACAGACTGTTAAAACACTCCTGTCAATGAATGTTGATTTTTATGTGGTTGTAGAACCTTCTGAGTATGACAATTATGCTAATGTGATAGACAAGGCGTATTTAATAAAACTGCCGTCAGATTTCAGCAAAATGGGTCAAGGCTCAATTCCTGTAAGGAATTTTGTGTGGCAATATTCACAGGAGGTTATGAAAAGTAAATGGCATTGGATTTTAGACGATAATATTGAGAGCATAGAGCGTTATAATAATAACTTAAAAATACCAGTTAAAACACCTGCCCCGTTCAAAGCAATAGAGGATTTTGTTTTGAGGTATGAGAACATAGGGCAAACAGGAATGAACTATTCAAACTTCTGTCCTGCTTATGACGCAAGACCTCCAATAAGATTTAACACTAGGATATATTCTTGCATATTGATTAATAACGAGATTAAGCACAGATGGAGAGGTAGATATAATGAAGATACCGACCTTTCATTGAGGATTTTAAAAGATGGTATATGCACAGTATTATTTAACACATTCCTAATAGGCAAACGAGCAACGATGTGTCAGAAAGGAGGAAATGAGAAAATATACAATGAAAGTGATAACAGAAAGGAATTTGCGGAATCACTGGCAATACAGCATCCAGATGTTGTTCACGTAACTAAGAAATTCGGGCGGTGGCATCATCAAGTTAATTATAAGCCATTTAAAAAGAATAAGTTAATATTAAAAAAAGGAATTAAATTAAAAAATAAGGTTAATAACTACGGTATGAAATTAATAGAGGTTAGCAAATGAACCACAGAGGAAACTTAAAACAAACGGACGTAGCCGAAAAAATGGGTATACGACAAGGAGACTTATCAAAAATAGAAAAGAAAGGAGATTGCAATCTCAGCACGTTCAAAAAGTATCTTGAGGCGTGTGATAAGAGAATGGTAGTGATTAAGAAAGATGATTGACAAGATTTACAGCGAGAGTTTAAAGGAATTTGAATTAGCAGGTTTTGAGCTAACAGATCACGAAAAGAGAGAGTTAATGAACTGTTCAGAATGCGAGGAATGTGATAGAAATAAGCGGTTGGTTAAGATTGTTAATAGTTTAAGAGTGGAGGACAGAAAGAAGATAGACAGATTAAAGTATCAAGTGGATGTACTGAGAGAACGAGTAGAGGAAGAACTAACTTATAGCAGTGGATTGCTAGAAACAATAAAAGAACTGGAGGAAGTAAAATGAGTGATGCAGAATTTGTACAGGGTGTTTACGTTAAGGTTATTGAAACTCAATACGGTGAAATTATCAAGCAGAGTTTTGAATGTGAGAAGTTTATTGAATTTATGAGAGCCAACGCGAAGAAGGGCAATAATGGGAAGTGGTATTTCAATGCTGATATACTCACAGCTAAAGAGGGTGGAGCAAAGTATATGAAAGTAGATACGTTCGAGCCTAAGCCACAAGGAGAGCAAGCACCAATGCAACAACCGCAACAACAGATGCAAGCACCACCAATGCCAGCACCGCAGATGCCAACTCAGATGGATGGTGATATTCCTTTTTAATTTAACTAGGAGGTCTAAATGACCTCCGTATTTCAGACGCGGGAAAGCAGTCTGAAGGATTTGCACAAAGTTGGGTTATCGGACAGATCGGACGGATCAGACAGATGTTTTAGCAGTCTAAGCAACAGTAAATAAAATTGCAGTTTTGCAAGAAATATTCTGTTTACCCGTCCGAAAACGAGCAGTCTAAAATTAATGGAGAAATGGAATATGAATACAATGATTATTTTAATGGGTTGCAACAATATGTTACTGTTTTTGATATTGATACAACTAGTAACAAAAGAAGCTAAGCAATCCAACTAATGAAGGTGTGATATGAAGAAAGATTATATAGTCAATTATAGAAACGCTCATGGTCAAGATTTCCACAACTTGTTTCATACTTCTAAAGAAGGAATAGAAGCATATGTTGACCAATTAAGATTAAATGGTTCGGATTGCATTCGTGTTTTTGAGGTAAAAGAAATAGAAGTTAATCCATAATACGAACAATAATTGAGGTGAATATGAGTCATGATATAGATGTCGAGTTGAAATTATACCAAGACAATGAAGGTGTTTCAATATGCATTGGAGTTTGCCCAGACATTGAAACTGTTGTTAGAATAAGAACAACCCACTGTGATAAATCAAAAGAATGGTATGGTGGTTTTGATTTTAGCTTGGATATGGAACATGCAGAAGCATTTGCTAATGCTGTATTAAAGCAAATAGAATTTATGAAAAACATAAACCAGTCCAAATAACGAACAATAATTGAGGTGAGAAATGAAAGGACAAATGGTAAGAGAGTTGCAGGTAAAGTTAGATGATGGGGAAATAAAAGACCTCATTCATATTTTAAAAACAGTGAACATAGTACCGCTAAAAGGAACAGAGAACGAGACTCTTAATAACATGTTAGATGTTCTAAACGGTAATCTATAAAACCAAGGGAGGGAGTATGAAAGAAACAAACTTAATTCTAAGTTTTAGTTGTTACGTTGAGTGTCCTCATTGTGGGCATGGAGAGGATTGGGAGCAACCAATTGAGCCATCAACTCCATTTATTAAAACTTGTGATGAATGCGAAAAACAATTTAAAGTTAAATAATCCGTAAACCGAAGGTGTGATATGACAGAGCAACAACAAGCAACAGCCGATATGTGCATTGGCCTTATGCGAAAAAATAGAATAACAATTGCTGACTATGTTCATTATGGTGTAAGTGATCTATGTGAAACTGAGGCATACGACACAGAAACAAAAAAAGTTATTTTCAAAAAACTATCTGAAAAGATTCAAGAGTTTGCTGAAAGTATTAATTCCAAATAACCAAGGTGTGACAATGGATGAAAGCTTAGAAAATATGAAGCAAGCGTATGAACAGGTATGTTTGGAGAAAGAAGAACTAGAACGAGACGTTAGGTCTGCGCTTTACTTTATAATGGACAAGGCGATAGCGTTACATAGCCATACTGATGTAATTGATTATGATAGACGAAATCACATTATACAAAAAGTGCAGATGTTTTTAGAAGAGAATAAACTTTAATCCAAATAACCAAAGGTAAACACTATGGAAAAGCCATTTAATGAGTGGGATCAGAAGTGCGAAGAGATTAAGCAATTAAAGTCAGTACACAAAGATGTTTTGATATACTTAAACAGTATTGAAGATAATGCAAAACACACTGGTGTAAGAATTTGTGCACAAAAAGCTATTGAGCTTATCAAACAATTCCAATAAACGAAGGTAAAAAGCTATGGATAAAGACGAGCTAGAGTTGTGTATAATAACTATGATTGGTATAACTATGATTTTTATTGTTTTGAACTTGCGAGGTGCAACGGCATGGAGTTTGAAGCTTGATGAACTAAACCCAAGAAACATTAATAACGATTCCAACTAACCAAGGAATGAGGTAAAATAATGGATGAATACATAGAATCGATTCAAACATGTTTTGAGGAGTCAGACAAAGAAACCCCTTCAATTGAGTTTTGTCAAGACTTGGTTGATTGCGTAAGGGCAGTAGATGAGTACAATAGCTACTCTGTACCCTCTGCAAGAGACTTTGAAAATATTGAGATATCAAAATTAAAAGAGCAGATAAAAAAGCTAGAGCAAGAAAAAGAAAACGGATGGAATGCTTTCAGAGCAAATGTTGCAAACAGAAATAATTGTGAACCTAGTTCTATTACTCTACATGGTGATGGAAGCGCACATATTAGAAATTAATCCGAATAACGAACGATGAGGTAAGCATGAGTATAGAAGATATATTGAACTGCCGATGTAAAGACCAGTATTCAATTGAACCTCACGGAGGTAAAAACGAACACGCTCTGTATTTTGGTAGGTGTAACCATAAACACGGTTTCAAGGTGCTACAAATAAGCGAATGTGGCAGACAGGATATTTTAGATGGAATAGTAGATGCACTCAACACAGCGTCAAGTGTTGGACTCTAAAAAACCACAATTTGCAAAACCAATAAATACTATTATAGTTTTAACCGTGACCGACACACTAACCGGAGTTCTCTTCCCTCGTTACATTCACACCGTTTGTTATTTCAGCGAGGGTTTAATTTAATTCGGTTTGTTCAAGATTCTTTCCCGACTATAGACAATAAGAATCGACTACTATGAAATCATTAGCACAGAGAAAAGCACAAGGTAATTCAAAGTACTGGCAGAACAAATGCAAGGATATATTTATGTCACGCGCGCATGGTCAGCCTTGTCAAGTGTGTGGGTCAACAGAGGGAACGTGTTACCATCATATAGTCAGCCAGTCAAGAAGTAAACTGTTAAAGTATGATGAGATGAACGTGGTCATTTTATGTCCAAGGCATCACACACACGGCAATGACTTAGCACCGCATTCAACTAATACATTAGCGGTTGCAAGGTTCGTAGATTGGTTAAGAGAAAATGAACCCGAGAAGGTGGAGTATTGCAAGGAGATGGAACACGTTAAGACACGTAAGACACACAGGGACTTTTATGAGGAACTTGTAGAGAGATATAATTAAGTTATAGTAATAAACACCGTATGAGGGTGTAAGATAGATTTTGTTAGGCTCTGATTAATCCTGTTCTCATACCGCAGGATTATGATGAGCCTTTTTAATTTTAACGTATGAGGTTAAGAAAATGAACATGTTAACGAATAGAGTACCGTTTGGGCTACTTACAAAAGAAGAGCAAGAGTTGTTCAAGACTGTGAGAAAGCCGATGATGTACAATGGAACAGGAAGATGGAGCGAGGTACGTAATCCCTCTTATGCGCAAGATAGAATATATCGCCTAAAGCTAAAAGAAGGTGAGTGGTATTACATAGAATATTCAGAATTGATAGTAGTTTTAAAGTGTGTTGATTCAAAAGGTGGAGACTTCATAGAGTATTGTTTTGCTATACCGAATAGGATTGGATGGGAATATAAAGAATCGAGACTAGATGAGTGCGATGTATTCAGACCAGCAACACAAGAAGAGATAGACAGCGTTAAGCCTCAAGAGACGTTTGTGGATTGTGAAATAAATTGGCGTGGTGAAGGTGAATGCGCGATACCCAAAACAAAGCATTCTGTGGTTACAATAACTTCATTCCCTATTGGAAGCATTCATGAAGATTGGGCTTTGAGTGGGTATATTTACCCTAATGAAATTGTACATGAATGCCCGTTTAATTTTGAAGAAGATGGGACGAAGATTCACGAGAAAGCAACACACGCTAGATTTGTAAAGGTCGATTAAATGGAATCAATAATAATAATGTTCGCGTTAACTTTTATCATGTTTCAATTAAGACAGATTAAGAAAGATGTTTTAGAGGTGAAGTTAAATCAATTGCCGATGATACAGAAATGTTGTACGCATGAGAAAGCTGAGCCGATAGTAATTGATAATGAATTGCATTTTATTTGCAATGTGTGTGGATATGTGGAGGAAGTAGGATGAGTGAGCCGTGTATGTATGACGCACCTTGTGTGGAGTGTGAGTCAGAGAGGTGTGATTATTGGTGCGATGATACGCAAGAGGTAAGAGCGTTTAACATTGAGGAGGATGAATGAAGTGTGAACACATGATATGCGCTGACTACTACAGAGATGGAGAGTCAGTGTGTGGCCTAGCAACTGTACTACCTAACGAGACTAGAGAAGAAGCTAACGAAAGACATCTATCAAGATGCAAGGAGGATGATTGTGAACAGATGCAGATTTTGCAAGAAGGAGATAGCACAGGGAGCGAGGAAGTGTCACCACTGCTTTAGTTATCAAGGGATGACAGCAGGTGAAGGATTGTTGTATGTGATGATAACGGGAGTGATATGCTTGTTCATGCTGTGGAGAGGGTAGCCCCGTGGGTAGATTCGTCTACGCTTAGGGCACGATTAGATAG
>JAAEMX010000460.1 GCA_024225035.1 Lentisphaerota bacterium | reverse complement strand
TCTCACAGATCGTACTTTTACCGAGGCCCCCTGTGTCCCAGGCCTCGAAAGTGTGAAAGTGTCGTCACTTTTACTGCTTCATCTTGTGCTCCTGTATTGAATTCCTACAACTGTCGCACTTCTCACCTCCCTATTAGGCCTGGTTGTAAGGGCCCCGGCGGCTGTGGCTCAATGGACCTCTCGCACAATTCGTCGTTTTCATGAATCATCATCTCACAGATCGTACTTTTACCGAGGCCCCGTGCGTCCCAGGCCTCGAAAGTGTGAAAGTGTCGTCACTTTTACTGCTTCATCTTGTGCTCCTGTATTGAATTCCTAGAACTGTCGCACTTCTCACCTCCCTATTAGGCCTGGTTGTACGGGTGAAGTCGGCTGTGAACCGATGGATGTCTCGCACAATTCGTCCTTTTCATGAATCATCATCTCACAAATCGTACTTTTACCGAGGCCCCGTGCGTCCCAGGCCTCGAATGTGTCGTCATTTTTACTGCTTCATCTTGTGCTCCTGTATTGAATTCCTAGAACTGTCGCACTTCTCAGC
>JAAEMX010000459.1 GCA_024225035.1 Lentisphaerota bacterium | reverse complement strand
TTAGTCGCAGGCAAAATCGATATATGTGGAAGTCTAAATAGTACTAGTATAATTATAGCGGCAGGCCAAAATATAAAACTAAATATAATAAGAGCAGTTTGCAATTCTACTGGCACTTTGGCTTTGATGACTACTAATCCAAATATTAAATCGGTCAAAGACTTGAGGGGAAAAACAATCACCTGCGAAAGTAAATGCACTTTACACCAATTACTTCTTGCAGTCTTATTAAAAAATAATATGACTATAAAAGATGTCAATTATATACCAATGCCAGTAGCAGAAACCTATCATGCCATGTTTTCTGGAAAAGTTGATGCTGCCTTATTGACTACTGAAAGAGTCATAAAAGCTAAAAGACAAGGAGCCAGAGCCTTGGCAACAGCAAAAGGGCTAATGCGACCTAAGCTAGTTGTTGCGGTTACTGAATCTTTTGGCAAAAACCATACAGACTGGGTTAAAAGATATATCAAAGTCCAGAATGAAGCGATGAAATTTATTAAAAATCATAAACGTGAAGCCTTACAGTTAGCGGCTGAAGACCTTGGTATTTCCTATCAAGATGCTGAATGGTTATATAACAACACTAAATTAATAAATAGCTTAAGTCCAGAAGACATAGCCACTTTAAAACAGGATATTGATTTCTTGTATCAACAAAAACTTACCCCCAGAAAATTAAATATTATTTCAAAAGCTGCTATAATAGATAGGTACTTGGAAAAAATTGTAAAAGAACAAATTAGTCCAAGTGCAGTCAGCTATAATTAGCTGATAATAGAATTTACATAAAAGTTAGAATTTTTTCGACTTTTTTTAGGGGCGTCAACCCAAATTGGCCTATTTTCGAGGTTTTAAGCTCAAGCAAAGTGGGTTGACATCAACCTTGGTCTTTAATTTTTTTCTATCTTACCTCTTTGAAAAGCTGTAAGTGCTTTTGATGACCAAACTTACAAAAATTTCGATCATCGCCGTAACTGATGATTTTGATCATCCTAAGCTGAGTATGAATAGTCCATTGAGAAGACATGTTTTATATTGCTTAGGAAAATGTGAGTTTTTAGAAAATCATTCAAAATAGAATAAATACAAATTGTCTGGCTCATCGGGATTTATAAATTAAAAATTTGCATATTGTTTTTGTGTATCAGTTACAAATATATTTTGAAACACTTTCTTTTTTTTCGACACTCAATTAACGCTATATATAAATAGAGGGGTTGATAGTGATTCTTGTTGCGTTTGCCGGACTAATGATTTCCGTTTTTGCAGCGTTCCCAGCGTCTGGCCCGCAGGTCGATATTTGCCTCCATTACTGGATACATCCATATGACGTAGCCTGGTTCTTCTTTGCAGTTCCATTCAAAATTCTGACCTTCAGGGTTTTCAGACTCCAGCCGGATAATATTATTTTTTCTTGAATATTTTTTTACAACAACGTCTCCTGTCGACAACTTTGCAACTACAATGTCTCCTCTACACGGGTACTGACCGCCGGCAACCAGCAATTTTGTGCCATGCGGAAACTCTGGACTCATGCTGTGTCCTTCAACTTTCAGTGCAAAGAACCCTTCCTTTACTTCTGAAAAAGTTGTAGTTTCATCAGAACAATCACGTGCAAAATCATTGAATGGTTCAAGTGCGGGGTCATAGCTTTTAGCTGCAGCAAAACTTATCACCGGTACCTCTTTCATTTCTTCACAACGCATTGGCATCGCTTCAATAGTTTTAATATTATTGATCTCACTTGATGACTCCTTCAGAGAAGACAGTATGTCTGCTGCAGCAGACGATAGCACTATTTTTTCCTTAAGCGAATTATTTCCGGGAATTAAATCAAAAATTTGCTTTATTCTCTTAGTCGGAAATGGAGCCTTACCATGAATCATTTGGCTCAAGGAAGGTGGAGCAATGCCCAGTTTCGTGGCAACTTGCTTTTGTGTCAAATTAGCATTTTCAATGAGATCTTTTATTAAAAGGCCTGTGTTTTTATTAGTTTTGTCCATGTTTACTGCCTTTGATGGATATTACGCAATTGCCTGTTTTACCAAATATACTGTAGCTATCATTAGCTGTCAATCTAATAGTTACTTTTATATCTATTTTTATCTGATTTGTTCAGTTAATAAAAATTAGATATTTATTTAATAATGATGGTTGCAAATATCATTTCAAAGGACATAGTTAGGTTAATGCGAGAGGAAAAGTAAATGGATATTTTAGTCTCGAATTGCTGTTTTTTATCTTTAGATGTTTATTTATGAGGGATTTATGTGACATGTGAAAGCGTTAGGATAGAAGTTTTTGTTTAGTTGTTAGGTAAATATCTAATAAGCTTGCGGCAGAAGTCTGCGCGTGGTTTGAGTATTTCAGCTGAATAGTATGATAATATTTTTGGGCTGAGTTCATTTAGATTAGTGGGAGTTTATTAGTGATGTTGTCAAATAGATTGAAAAATTCAGGGAATGTATTAGTTAGAAGAAGGAAAATTATGCATATTCACGGACATCTTAGAGGTGAGGGGGCTTGGTTTCGGATCAAAAAGGCAAGGAGGGCAGAGCCTGAGCAGGTATCACTGAGTAGCCCTTTTGGAGTATTGATTATACTAATTACGGTTATTACAATTTTTTTAAGTTTCTACTGGCAGTAATGTGGATAAAAAAACTCTTACTCTTATTCGGGTTTGCTTCTCGTATAAGAGTAAGAGAGTATTTACCAGTAAGTGCTGTTATTTGGTTTTTGGAGTATTTGCTTTTATCGTGTCAAGTTGAGTTTGAACCGGTTGAGACTCAACAGGAGAAATTCCTGTAGTAACAAAAATTTGCTGTTGAAGCTTGCTAAATGCGTTGACATATGCCTGCGCGTCCAGAACAGCTTCGTCATCTACCCGCTTGCCGCCACTTTGACCGCCACTATAGAAGATTGAATGGTTTACAAAGTTTATTCTTATGCTTGTTTTTCCCGGTTTCAGGTCGGTAATAAAAGCAGTGGATGAATTATACTTAGTTACTCCCCAGAAATTGGTCTTTTTGGGGCTTTCTGCTGTAATAAAGCCAGTATCATAGTTTGCACTGGTTACGATATAGCCAAGATTCTGAAAAACAGTTACAACAGAGTCAAATGCAACTCGTTTTTTGACATTAAATATTTTGGTCTGCATTAATTGAATCTGAAGAGGAGTCATTTGTGGAGCTGTGGTTCCTCCAACGCAGCCTGTCAAAGGCAATAAAATGCCGACAGTACAGATGTATATAAAAATTCTGAGCTTCATTCGATATCCTTAATGGCAAAAAGATTAAAAACTTGTTGACAATGATTTGAAGTTTGAAACCACTTTCTCTTTAAAAGTGATTATAATGGTCATTGTTTTCTGAGAACGCATAAACCCGCTGTCACTGTAATTTCCACCGGCTAAGAAAATAGTCCAATAGTTACTGTTGGTAGCATCTCTGGTTACCGTGGCGTTAGTCTGGTAAGTCCATACCGAATTACCCTCTGCGTCCTGAGTTACAATATTTGGTGCTCCAAATGCCTCAAGAACCTGCTGTTGAGTTGTTTCTCCTTTTTTCAAAGTCAAAGAAACATTACCTGAAGTATACGGTGTTTTGGGGTATCCCATTTCTGTGTTACAACCTGTGAGAACGAATAGAGCCGAACAAATGGTGAGACCGTAAAATAGAAACTTGGATTTCATAATTAAACCTTCTTATTTTCTCGTCATAAGTATGTATATATAATACTTGTAAAGACAGCGCAAATCAAATTTAAGTTCGCCAATAAAAAGAAACAATATTTTTAAATTTTCGGGCATGCTCCTATTTAATTAATATCGCGTTTAGCGGTAGTTTTCTTTTAAGGCTTTGTTTTAACTATTGTTTGCCTAATAAAGATTAGGTTTTATATTAAGAAATTCATGTCGTATTTGGCAAAAGCAAAAGGGTTTCATGTAATTGCTTCAAAGTGTTTTCTACCTGTATTTGTTTTAAGCTTAAAGTCGGGGTTTAGCACACCCATTGTGGATTTATAATTTATTGGGAAAAAATGTGTAAGGAAAATATTGCTTTAAAAGAGGAAGTTCTTAAGACGTTGACTGCTTCTGCCGCGAGAACCTCTGTTGCGAAGAAAAAGGTTGGCCTGAATAAGTTACGTAAACGCATTGAAAAAGTATCTCATGATAACATCGGAGGATTATTGCGGATTCTTATAGAGGCCGCTTCTGAACCAGCTGTCGTTGATAGCAGTGTGGGTGGAAAACAGTCTGTTTTCTGGGTGAATAAGCACTCTTCTGTTTTGGGCGCCTGTGGCAGGAAGACAACGACAAGAAAAGCTCTTGACTATCTAATAAACGTTTACTCTCGAAAGTATGTAAAAAGCGTGCACCCTCAATTTATCAGTTCAATGGGAACATGGAAGCCGGATCACAGTTCCAGTGCCTGTTTTATATGTTCGAAGCCATTTTCTGCGTTTCATAGGAAGCATCATTGTCGCAGCTGCGGAGAAATTGTTTGTGATGACTGCTCGCTTGCTAGAGGCCAGTGGGTGGATCCGCTGAAAAGGGAATCTGGTGAGGTTTCGCATACTCAGGGTGAAAAGGTCAGGATTTGTGATATCTGTGACAAAACTAAATTAACTAACATCCATCCAGGCACAATTAGTCAAGCGGAGCAAAATGGAGATTTAAGGTTTTTGGAGGCTCTGCAAGTAATGACCATAGCCATAAACAAAGCTTTTCCTGTATCAGCGACAAGGTACTATTATAATTCAAAAACAAGATTTTCCAGGTGGGGTAAGTACAGGCTGTCACAAAAAATTCTAAGAGGTAAAGAGTTAAATAGATATTCTGAAATGATATCTCAAAGAGAAATTTGTGAGTTGCAGCTATTACATGCACTCAAAATCTCTATTGCTAACTGTTATGAAATGTCTCTGGCTGCTTTTTCTGTGCTCTATGAGCTTTTGGATGAAACTGAGTATAGAACTTATATGAAGCGTTTTAACTTAAATGTTTCGTTTGAAGGCGCGATATATTTTCTGCCGCATGGAGATCATAATTTCTTGATGTTGGGAAATAACCTACCGGTCTCTTTTAACAGTGGGACGATGGCAAGAAGTATTGCTCAGAAGATTATTGTATTTGATCCTTGGGAAAAACTGATTTTCTATTTATCTCAAGCTAAAGACATTCTTGGCCATGACCTCATTGGGCAAGTGAAAGAGGTCAATTTTTTCAAGACTTTTAACACATCTTCATACTTTCGGGAAAGAATGGATGATCCTGAATTGAGACTTCTAAAAACCTGGTTAAAAGAAGTAATTGCAGATATGCTTATAGTTCTTGATTGAGCAACATGTATATAAAAAGTCTTATCGAATTGGCTTTAAGGTTATCATTCCTAGCAGGAATATGGGCATCATTAAGAAAAATATTTTAAGCGCTTCAGTTTCTTGTATTGGTCTTCTAAGCAGCTTATTGTTTTTTGTAATTAATTGCTTGATCCGTGGTGGTTAGAATGTGTAATTAAGGCCTAGTGAGGAGACCGATGCCAAAATTCAGAAAAGCTATATTTATAGATTTTAATGCGGATGAAATTTCAGATAAACCCTATTCTATGGGGGTGTCATATTTTTATGATAAACGTAAGTCACTTAAGCGCAAGGAAACTATAGATGTTTATACAGCTAAAAAAAGAAAAGCTCTCTATAAAGATAAAATCCCATATATAAGAATTAACTTCCCGTATAACGGAGCTCAGGGCCGTTACTCGAATGATAAGTTAAACGTCAGTAAGGTGTGCGATAACTATGCGGCGGCGCAAAATTTAATGTCAAAGGAGTTGTGCAGACTGGAACCTTATTCCAGGATTTATGTAAACGCGCATGGAGAAAAAGATGATGATACCATTGGGCAAATGATTAAATTGCCTGATAAAAATGAATTGATGGTGAATGACATTACCGCTGAGAGTTTTGCAGATACTTTAAACAAGTATATCCCTAAGTACGCAAGGAACAATATCCAGATTTTTATGCTTGCCTGTGAGGCTACGCTATTTGCTAAAAAACTCATGAACGAGTTAATTCGTTTAGGTTTCAGGAAGACGTCTGTTCTTGCTTATATTTATCCTGTATTTATTGAGGAAGGCAGTAAACGCAATAAATATTTTTCACTGGCAGATGCGGGGACTGAGGTAGAAGGAATGTATAGCTTAACTAAGTTTGCGAGTTCTAATATTGCCCATAATGATAACACTAAAAACAATAAAATAGTCTTTCATAACTACGGTGACGCATATACTTGTCATGAAGTGCCTTATGCTGACTTTAAACAAAAATATCAGAACCGTGTTTATCTTGATACTTATGGTTTGACGGAGGCCCAGCATGAAACGGTCTTGCTGCAGAATATGCTTTTTCAGTCCTTGGCCGACTACTTGATAAATTACGAGAAAAGTACATACCACGGTACAATTGAATTTCATGGGGGGATGGGATATAAAAGAGCCAGATTTTTATGTGATCAACTTTTATTGGTCAATACTGAAAGCATTATAAACTCAAATAATATTGAAATTATAAATGAGAATATCATTACAAACATAAAATCTTTTACTAAGCAAACAGGCTTATACAGTCAATTTGGGAGTAGTTTTTTCTGGACTCACAACATTAATGTAAATGATGATTCAGCAATAGACTTGTATTTTGAAAAGTTTGGAAAAATTCTTTAAACTTAGGCCTGAGCCCTCGTCAGCATCTCTGAGGGATTTAAAGGAAAAATTACAATTAGATAAGGTGAACCTGAGTTTGAAGGAAAATCGGGAATTAAAGAAAAGGCAGGTGCAGGATCTCTGAGTGTTTGTGGTCAAGCTCTGTAAGATGACCTTTGCAGAGCCTGACTGATTGTAAAAATGATTAACCCATGTCCAGTAACTGTCGTAGCTTTCCGTTGCATTCTATCTCAATGTCATATAGGCGCTGGCTGAATTTTACACCGTGCATATGTTTTAAATGTGCTACGTATAATTGTGCTAATTTACCTCTTACCGGAGAATTTGCAAAATCTCTGAATAGAGGCAGCCACACACCTTTTGTTTCAACAACTGCCCCGTGGGCTCCAAAGAGTTTATAACCAATTCTGCTGCTTTTTGACCGGTAGCGATTGCAATATTTGGTCATAGCTGTTACTACTGCGTCATACAAACTAATATTTCTTGGTAAACTGGAAACGTCGATATTTACCCAGTCGCGCTCTAAGTTCGAAATGGAGACCTTTCGGTTATTGAGGTCTCTAACAGGATTTTGTGGTTTCGGTTCATGGTATGGTTTGCACATGCATAGAAGAGCTTTGTTATTAGGCAAATTTTTTATTAATTTATAAATTGCTGCAATTTTTTCTGAAGACAGCTTGATCCCCTGAAGCGTTGCATGATAGCTGAAATATGATGCGGCGAAACTGTAAAGAGAACATTTCTTATCGCCAAAACTGTTTTGTACACCATGATTTGAAGTGTTGAAAAAACAATTGGCATTTTGGAAGTGGTTATTGTTGAGTATGTTCATTTTGACTGATTTTTGCAAGTAGCTTTTGAAGCAAGGAAATTTTATTCCAATGGGATTGTTTGTTGAGTCATGCAATTCAATATTTAGAGTAAGCCTGCCTCTGGATACAGGATTTATTATCATAATTTGACAGAAAACAAAATGGCTTCTGCCTAAGTGTTCAAACGCGATAGGAACGTGTATGCTTTCAAGTGTACTTACATCTTTTAAGAGCGGTAGATAACTAAGCTGCCCCAGATCGCTGACCATTCTGGCATACGAGCGAGTTCTGCCGAGAAAAAGATGTTTCTGTGAATCATCTAGGACATAGCAGCTTGGAGCCCCAAGAAGTGACTTGAAAACCTCTTCAAGCTCTGGAGTTGCAAGTCCGCCGCCGGAATTCATTTTATTTAAATATACACGGAATGTCTCTTGGGATAACATATTTTCCAGTTTTCTCTTTTTTACAGGTGTTATTTATAAATACGGACAATTTCTGTTATTGCAGCGTTTCTGAGAAAGTGGGATAATTGCCTTTGAAGTAGCTTTATTATCTTATTTAGTTTTCGACGTTATTTTGAGCATCCTTGAAGAAATTAGGGCAGGGCTGTAATATATAAAGCACAGTTACAATGAAAATACTAATCCTCTATTATCTATAAAAGCGCTCAAGAAGAGACTACAAACTCAATTTTCTCCAAAGGATATAGAGTCCCGATTATTTCGTTTTGTTCCTGGATATGTAGCTTTTGTTTTAGAGAAAAAATAAGTTACTTTTTGAGTTTTGCGCTAAGTGTGATAGAATTAAGGACTTAAATATAAAAATGACGCTTAAATGGAATGATTTGATGAGCTTCCGGGAAGAGCTCAAGAATAATCAATACCTTTAAGCGTCGGTTTTAGTTAGTCCTGTTTAATATATCTTCTAGTAAGTCATTAACTTTTGAATAACTTCAGCACTAAGAGCCCCTTTGTAAATCCTGATATCGTCAAGAGAGCCAACCCAGCACTTGTTTATATCGCCTTGGCTGCCGCCAATTTTTCTTGTGTTGTTTGCAGTTGTTGTTTGTACTTTACCCATCATGTCATTGGAAGAAACCAGTTGACCGTCGACATAGAACTTGCACTTAAGTTCAGTGCTGTTTACTGATACTGCAACGTGTTTCCATGTCCCGTCAGCAACATTTACACCTGAGCTGTAATTGAAGCAGCTTGCGCCATTAGCGTGTTTGAATTGTAGAACACCTTGATTTATATCGACTTGATAGTTTTTAGTAGTCCAGCCTGCACCATAGACAAGAGACATCTGATTTTTCTCGGTATTATCGGTCTTGACCCATGCGGCAATAGTCAAGTCTCCATCAATTGCAAGCCTGTTTTGATTAGTTGGTAAAAGCCTGGTGGTGCCATCAAATGTCATGGCATTGCCGACTTTTCCGTCAATTAAGGTTACATTTGCGGGTACTGCTGCATGACAATTGTTCGCTGTTAAATCGGTAGTTTTACCGCTGTTAACAGTGTCCATAGGCCAATGGGCGAGCAACATCTTTGGAGAATACTTGTTGGCCTCCAAGTCTCCCATTTGCAGGGCGCTGTAGATATCTTCATAAGTAAAGATTTTGCCAAGTTTATTCAGAATCTCAATTTCCAATGAAGCTAGTTTTGTCAGGTCAACATTAGGCAGTCCAACGTCATGACCCAGTCCAAGATTCTCAGCTTGATTTTTGCCTTCAGAAGATTGGGCTAAAGGTCCTGCTGGAAAATCAGAATAAATCGGCTGGTTATTGCTCTGAATAGGATTGTCACCCCAAAGAGCTGTGTTGTAAAACATATTTGAGCTGGATATGAAAGAGTATATAGGCGTGTTGTTCGTGTCAACAACAAAATCCGTAATATCTCCGCAATTAGTGAAAATATTGTTAAATACTTCAGTGTTTATTGATTTTTTTATTTCAAGCGGTTTGATGTGTCCACTGATAATATTGTGGGCTATAAAAACATCAGAAATATCAACGACATATTTTTCTGTGCCACATGGTTTAAATCTTATTGCATATCCTTCAGGATTAATATAGTCGAGCCAGTTTCCTATGACTTCAATATTTGAGACGGATTTAGTTGCGTTTTTGATCTTTATTTTTTTTTCTGGATCCTTCTCCTCTGGATCCTCCTTAACTGTATTTGGATAGTCCATATTATTGCGGCCATGTATCCATAGGCTTGAACAGTACATACCATTGCCACGGATTACATTGGATAAAACCATGATGTGGTCAGAACTGTTTTGAATAGTTATGCCGGAGTAGCGAGAGTGTTGACAGGATATTACGTTGTTTCTGATAATGCTCCATTTATTACCAGATTCATCAGGCCAATGTGCTTTTACGTCAACGGCATCTTCCCATGAATGGTAGAGAAAAAGGTTTTTCTCAACTAAATGATTGCCATCAACTCTGGCAAATGTCACTCCGTCAACATTCCCCGCAAAAATCATTTCCGCCGTTCTCTTCACTTCCTGTAGCCACAAAGTATATGGTTGCGGGAAATTTTTTACCGGCAAAACTTCTAGCCAGCTCTGTAAGCATGGAAACACCACCGCCATTATCCAGCGCCCCGGGCGCATATGCTGCTGAATCGTGGTGAGCTGTAACTGCCATCCAGTAAGGGCCGCTACCCGGCAAAGTAGCAATTACATTCTGTGATTTATTATCTCGTGGATTCTCATCCCAGTTTACCTGAAATCTGACCTTTGCTGCCGGCTATTGCTACTTCAAGCCCGAAAACTTTTTCAACTGCATCCAGCTTTTCAGGTGTCGCTCCCCATTGTGCATCTTGCGGTGCGTCACTGAATATGAGAATCTTTGACGAACTTATTTTCTTTTTAACGTCAAATAATTTGACAAGGTCCACTGTATCCTGGAAGTCCGAAGAGGAAATACATGGAATCGGCAAGTTTTCCTGATTGATGATTTCTATGGATTTCAAGTAATCGCCGCAACCCGAATACAACTGGTTGGAAATTACAACCGGTTTGGCTGTTCTTGCGTAGAAAAACGGAATGTCAGTCCAAATACAGCTAAGGTAGACAAGGTAACCGTCATATTTACCTTTTTCATCGTTTTCATATCCGGCTTGCACTTCTTCCAGTGAGTAGTAAACAACTTTTGAAAATTCTATCTCAGGAAGTGCGATTTCCAGAGCAGAGGTAATTTCGTCTGCACGTTTCAAATAATCATACCCAATATGAGGCCATGATGACTGATCTTCCGGCAAGCCCGGTAATACAATTCTTACTTTTGTTTTTGCTTTTTCCATTTTGCACTCTCGTTTTAAGGTTATTAGGATTCTCTTTTATA
This sequence comes from Lentisphaerota bacterium, assembly GCA_024225035.1. GTDB lineage: Bacteria > Verrucomicrobiota > Lentisphaeria > Victivallales > Victivallaceae > Zth2. Next base: position 24,411 of record JAAEMX010000459.1, on the reverse strand, counting down.
TGTGGTATTTGTATATTTTAATACGCAGAAGTATATTGTAGTATGTTAAAAATAGATAAGATCATAGCATTAATCGATAAATAAATAGGAAAAATCGATATTGGGTAGTGATGATTATAATATTGTGATAGAAGGAGGGAGCATAGCTAATTGTTCTCCTGACTGGGAATGGAAGCATAGGCCTGGAAGCCATCTTTTCAACCTCTGGTTTGTATACAGGGGAAAAGGTGTACTGACATCCAATGTAGAGACTTATAAGCTTTCACGTGGTGACTGTTTTCTGCTCCGCCATTCGCAAAGTCAGCACGGGTGTCATGATCCGGATAACTGCCTGATTGTTCCATATATATTATTTGTCTGTCTGGATGAAAATAACCGACAACTGGATGAAGGTATATTCCCGGAAACTCATTATCATGTAGAAGACCCCAACTTGATGTACAGTGTGATGAAACGCTGTCTGGATTACTATGCAAGAGGCAAGCTTCAGGAAGCCGCACAGTGGCTGAAAACAGCTCTTCTGGAGCTGCGTGTTTCCGACATGAGTCACTATTCAGGACTGCAGATGGAGCAGTATAATAAGATAAATAAATTATGCAGGCGTATTTGTGAAAAACCGGGAAATTCATGGAAAACTTCAGAACTGGCTCGTGAATGCGGCTATACTACGGATCATTTTATCCGTCTTTTTAAAAAATATTGTGGAACTACTCCAAACGATTATATTATCAATGCCAGAATTCAGGAAGCTGAAAGTCTTCTTATGTTTTCCGAGCACTCCATCTCCAGGATTGCAGACATTCTAGGTTATAGCGATGAATTCTGTTTCAGCAGGCAGTTCAAATCCCGCCGCGGAATATCACCATCAAAATTCAAGGCATCCAAAAGAAACTCCTCTAAATAATCAGTCCTGATTCTCATGTTCATAAACATTTATTAATGTCTTATCCCAAAAACTCTATTATAGAGTTTTTAAATAATATTATATTAAGTAATTACTTTTTTATCAGGGGCGTTCGTTAGAGGAATAATGTCATAATTATAAGAAATAAGTGTTTCTTTATATATTGAAACTAAGATTTGAAAGCTAGTGTCTTTATGATCTGTTAAAATAGTTTATATTTTACTTAATATTGAGGTGGAAGAGTGCAGATTATAAAGAATTTAAGTCATATAGGTAATAAGTACATAATCTCTTATATAACAAAACGAAATACGAATAAAAATATTTGTGGTAAAGGATATCATGCTTTTTTAGGACTTAGTGTAAGGGCCGATGACGGTAATTACCACCTGATGAAAAGTTACGGTATCTCACAGGATGAGGGTGGTGGGCGATCCGGTGCCCTTTTTTATGGTGGAGACAATGCGATTAATTCCAGTGACCCCATTTCATATAGAAAAATGAAAGTTGAGGTTTATGCAGAGCATTTTCCGGTAAGCTATGACACCGCTTCTGATTTTGAGGATCTCATGAGTAGAAACACTAAATCAAAGCATTTCTGGCTGATGAAAAGAAATTGTCATAATTTTGCTTCATATGTTCTATCAAGATTAGGGATTATTGATGATGTTTTAATAAAGTCCAAATGGAACTTCACACCTGTGAGAAATCATTTATATACACTGCAAAGAGTACTCGGTGATAATGGTTTCGGAAATTATATTATTTCTCAACAACACTATGCATATAACAAAAAATATGTTTCAGGGAGCAGTAAAAAGGGTGAGACTCTGAACTTCGATGATGTCGAATGTTCACGTTTTAAGTGGCCTCTGAATATTGTTATAACCAGACAACTGAGATTCACGCCTGAAGATCGATATCTGAAAATACTGGAGAAGGCTCCGCATAGTAATTTGCCTCTAAAGGCAAGGATGAATAAAGCCAGGGCGCTTTTAAAAAGTTATTGTGATAACTTAATGATGCATAGAAGAAGAAATTATGTCAATGCGGTTAAGGCATTACTGTTAAAAATTGATAATGACGAGTTTAGTGAAGTTCATGAAATATTAGAGCACGCTTTTGAAGAAATAGCCGATCAGTCTAATTTTAAGCCATATGTTCACGGCGGATTTATGAAAAGGCTTTCATGCATTAAGTTCCTGCTTGAGAGAAAGAAGTTGGAAGATGAGCCCAGTCTTGATAGTATATTGAGACTCTCATATGACAAGTCAGAGTCGGGCGATGCATCAAATGAAAATGATAAGAAAATGGCAGAGATTGATCAGACCATAGACTTAAAAATAAAAAATTTCCGGTCTAGTTTATTTTCTTCAAATAAAAATAAAATCAAAAGTCTATATGAAGCCTATATCTGCAATCATGATTTGAATAGAAAACGGTATCTTTATCAATATGCTATGAACAATAAATACAGTAGTAAAAATGATATGAAATATCACCGCCTTGAATAAATGATAGTTAATGTTTTTATTAAGGTGAGCTCTAAAATCCTGTTTAAAATTATAAAAATCAATACAGGTTTTAGAGCGTCTTATTATTTTTTTTACGCTAGGTGGCATATGCTGATTGACTGGAAAATACCAGTTCAAAAGCTATACTTTTTTGAGAATAACTAAGTTCAGTCAGGCGCCTGACTTCCTTTAGGCGGCAATTTTAGAAAGTCTGTTAAGGTCTGGGTTTTGACTGAAGTTCTTCTGTATAAATTTTTTTACTGTTTCAACAATTTCTTTTTGATATTTCTTCAAACTTTGAGGTTTTGCATTGTTTTGTTCAAGCAGTTTTATAAATATCCATTCAAGGGCTAAAAACAATTTGCGTTTTTTCAAATGAAATTTGACTTTATCTGCTGAGAGCAATTCTTCCCAGGCAGAGTGCAAATTGATTTCATCATTCGATTTTCCTGACTGCATGGAAAATCTTCTGACATGTTCCCGGACGGCATCAATAGCGAGTTCAGATATGGCTTGTATGAAATATACCAAGGCTGCGGTAGATTCATGCCCCCATTCAAACGCAACATAGCAAAATTCCTAACAAAAACCTTCAAAGAAATAAGCAACAAGCTAGTCGACTCATAAGTATAAACTTTATCAGCTTTAATACCTCACTTGCAATGACTTTTCCCAATATCCTTGGTTAAAGATCCTTTAGGCTATAGCACAAGATTACGATTGGTTGACAAATTTCCTGTATACAAAGATAACTTTTTCGTTTTTGTATATTAATTTGTAACTTGGCTTTATGCCACGGGGAAAACCATGAAACAATACAGTATTAAAGTCAAGCAGCGAGCACTCAGAAAAACAGGCTATTCACGTAATAAAATGAATTTTATACGTCAAGAGAAAACTAATTCTAGAAATATAAATGCCCTCAGGAAAAGTCATAAGCATATCAAAAAGTTTACAGCGGAATTTGTCAGTTTTGTAGAAACATATGAAAAAATTGATGAAGCTTTGTCTCTTATAATTTCTGGCGTAAACCGAACCAACGCTGGTAAACGAATAAAGCTAGTGATAGACAGAGTTATTGATGGGCTTGTTCCTCCACGATTACGTTCAAAGTTTGCAGGTTTGAAAAAAGAGCTTGAGCAATTGAGTAAAATAAGCGGGTTGGATCCTTCAGCTTTGAAAAATAAAATTTTAGTGAAAATGCAGAACCGTATTTATAATGAAATCATGGAGGAGGCTGAAAGAATTTATGATAAAGTTTATTTCAAGTCAGATCACAGCTATATAAAAAGAGCTTTATCTAAAGGGGAAATAGCCGAATACCTGCGCAAAGGAGGTTCCAGTGGAAAACTAAAATTGTTTGTCCAGAAGTTAGCTGATGCCGGTAAAGTTATTTCAAAAATTGAAGATGTTGTAGACAAAAGTGGACAGCTGATTAGAGCATATAATTTTCTTGAGCGTGGTCAGGAACTTATCCAGCAGCAAAGCAAACTGAAAACACCTGAAGACTACAAAAATATTATTATAATGTGGCAAAAGAAGCTTCGAAAATGGCTTCAACATTAAAAAATCTTTCTGGGAAGCTGCCTCGAGGGATGCGAGAATATTATGAATTTATCTTTACCGTTGCCGAAAACACCGAAAAAACGGCAAAAGTATTCTATGGTTATGTCAGTAAGCTTGAAAAAGAATTTGAGAACATAGACAATGAATTGAAAAGCGGAGCATTTAGTAAAATTAGTGAACGTAATTATCTGATAAAAAGAGGGAGAGGAGTTCATAGAGACAACGTAGAAAAAGTTAGGGGGCATTAGGCTGTAAAAATTATTTCCAACCATTCAAGGTTTAGCCTGCAACTCAAGTTTGATTTTTTTAATTTTACTTTTTATTGGTTGTTCCTGTTCCTTTATTGGTTGTGCAAGGAGGCTATTAACTTCAAAGGCTTTTTGTAAAAAGTCCAGTGCCAAAACCTTGTCCTTGTCGTAAATTTCGGCAATGTCGGCAAGGTTCAGGTAAGCCATTACAACAAGAGTCCGATCAGATTGACATTTGCTTAAAATAGAAATGCATTTATGAAAGATTGTTTTTGCTTTGGCTATTTTCTTCATAAGAAGATAAGCCCTTGCCAGCCAAAAATAACTTTCAGCCACTTCCTCGCTATTTACACCATATGTTTTTTGGGTATAGCTAAGTTTTTGCTGTAAAACTGAGAGTGCCTCATCATCTTTATGCAAATCTAGGTAAGTTGTAGCCAAGACCGTAAAAACTCTGTTTATAGAGGCTTGATCATTAATTTTAACAGCTTTCTGGAGAGCATTTGCAGCCTTCTTCAAATGACCTTGTCTTTGAAGCAACATTCCCTTGTACAAATAATAAATAGATAGCTGGTGGTTTGGCATATCTTGTGTTTTCTCTGCTAGCCTTTGATAAATCGCAGCAGCTTTATTATACTGCTTTAAATGATAAAAAGAGTAACCTGTTAGGATGAGAAGCTTATGATACTCTGTAGGTGTGAATTTATTCTGAGCAAAATTTATTGATTTTTCCCCTAGATAAGCAGCCTGCTCATAGTTGTTTGACTTAATACAGGACAGTATAGAACTTTCAAGCAATTGAAATTGTTGTTGTGCTTTAGATGATAGTTTTCGGGGTTGTATAGAAAGAATAGTTGCCAAGGAGACGATAAAAACTATTATTGCAGTAAGTATGATAGTTTTTTTACGATGCGTTTTGTACATGTTTCCCCAAAGTTAAAAATATCGTTAGATTCTAATAATAAATGTATCTACAAAAAGAAATTCTTAAGTCATTTGTAGTTCAATTGCTTTTTTAATGATCCCTACAATAGACTATCATATTTAAAGTATATTTCAAACAATATCGGTAAAGTGAAGTTTTGATGAATAGTATTTCAATTTGTAGTTGTAGAAAAAAACGTTATATTTTTATTATGTATATTCAGCCTTGGAAACTATACCATGATTAGGAAAAAACGTAACTTACGACATTGCTATATTAAATTATTTGAAACATTCTCCGGCGCTTCATCTGAAAATCAATTTTTACGTGTCATTAGAGTAATAATTCTACCATTGATCATTGTAGGCTACGGTATTTATGCATGTACCATGACAAAATGCTATTTTTTTGCCAGGGAAAGGATGCGGTACGTTTCTTGTACTTAAAAATATATCAGCTGTTAGCTTCGGGATATCTTTAGTTGGACTGGCTGTTTTTTTACATTTTTGCTTCTGGTGGAATACCGAACTTCCAAAATATAAAATTGCAAAAACTTGTGCAATAATAGCAATGATCATTTTTATCTTGGCTTTTGGATTCACTTTTTGGCGAATTATGTATTATTGTGAATCATGTTTTCTTTGAGTTTAAATCACTTCAACAATTTAGGATTGAAAAAACGGTTATAACTATGTTTTGATAAGTATTAATGAGGAAAGATAATATGCCAACAAAAAACAGCAAAAGTACTAATGATTCTGCAATAAAAGTTATTGAGGGCAATGATAGCGGCTGCAAATTAAAAAAATCGTGTATGCGAGAAGTAATAGGCAGCATTCTTATTACATCCCTTATTATCTTTGGGTGGCTTTATGTGTTTGGTGGCCCTGAGTCACAAAGTTACGGTATGAGTCGTACTAATCGCTGGTTAAAAGAGCACCAAATAGAATGGCAAAAATTACAATGCAAGTATTCTGGTTTAAAGGATGTGAAAATGTCTGCTTATACAGGGCATAATGGTGCTTTAGCTGTAACTGTCCCAAGAGTAATCAGTGCGAAGGATGAATTGATATTGTATCGTTTTCTTATGAAATATAAAGTAAATCGACCAATTGTAATTTTTAGATAATTGATTTATTTGAAGCTGTTTAGGTATGCTCTGATGTTAAAAAAGTGGAGGTGGGGGGAGTTGAACCCCCGTGCCGAAAGAGCGCAAATGAAGACTTCTACATGTTTAGTCCACCTATGTTGTTTATCGTCCGTCCGCGATGCCGGTGAACAGGCTTGCTTCTTGACTATCCCTCAAATATCTTACCTCAAGTCCTCAGGAATGACTTAATGGCCAGGACGCTGCTGACGTCTCTATCTCTTAGCGTCCGTCAGAGTAGAGACGTGGCTGTACTTAAGCAGCCAGTGCGTATTCTTCGTTGGCAATTAATATTGCAACCGATGATTAACGAGGCCAACGGTTATCCTCGACATGCAGTCAGCACATAGCTAGTCCGGTCGAATCCGGAACACCCCCATATGTTAACATGAGAATACAGTAAAAATTCCTTATACCTTATATTATATTAGACATTTTACAAGGAAGAAGTGTTCAAAAAAAGGCGTTTGCATAAAAACAGGAAGGTGTCTTTAATATGACGCCCTTATTTGATGTTGAAAATCAGTCATTGCCTCCAAATAAATCAGGAGCAAACTTGTCACTTTCTTTTTTTTGTTTTGTTTTGGCTGCAGGTGGCTCTTTCTTAATCGGCGGTGCACTCCAGAGGTCGTCAGCAGGAGGAAGTTCTTTGATTATGCTGTGTAGCTCCATTCTCTGGCAAAAGTCACGTATTTTGTCCCAATCCGGTTGATTGCGCTTAAGTTTTCTGATGCCTTGCCATGGCGCTTTATCAATATCCGCTTTTAAAGTGACCAGTTTAATGTTCTTTTTCAGCAATTCGGTGTTGTCAATAACTTTTTGACGCAGCTTTGCATTGCTGATTTTTTCCGGCTCGGCAAGAATATTATCAATGGATCCGAATTCATGAAGCAGTTTTGCTGCTGTCTTGGGGCCAACTCCCTTAAGCCCCGGGATATTGTCAGAGGAGTCACCTATCATAGCCAGATAGTCAATAATCTGTTCTGGTTTAACATTAAACTTTTCTACGACTTCCTGAGTGCCGCGTATTGTGAAACCGGTTGAGGTTTTGGCAGGAATGAGCATTTCAACTCGCTCATCAATCAGCTGGGCCAAGTCTTTATCTGAACTTATGAATTTTACACTTTTATCATTGAATTCAGCAGCAACAACCGCAATTAGGTCGTCAGCTTCATAGCCTTCCTGAAAAAAACTGTTCCAGCCAAAGGCTTCGGCGACTTCTTTAAGATACGGCACCTGTGCTTTCAGATCCTCGGGAGTAGGGGGGCGGTTTGCTTTGTAATCAGGGGCAAGTTCCAGTCTGAATTCAGGTTTTCCACAATCAAAAAGCAGAGCTCCGTATTCAGAAGGATAATTTTTATCTATTCTAAGCAATAGTTTGGTAAAGCCGAATATCGCGTTTGTAGGTTCGCCGCGAGAGTTAGACAAAGCTCTTATCGCATAGAAACAGCGGAATATTTGTGAATATGCATCTATTAAAAGAATATCAGTTTTGGGCATTATGATCTCCATATGGTTTGCGTTTTTTTACAATCTATCATGTAAAGGGGAGATCTGCCAGAAGTTTTTAGTGTTGTGAAGAAAAAAATTAGGGTTTAGGCTCCTAAGTGTTTTAGAGGAGTAATTATGAAGAGGAGAAAATTGCGTATAGGAACTTAAAAGACCTAAACCCTAAAATCTATATTTCGAGTATACAGCCAAATTTCGATTTTTGTTAAACTTTTTAAAGAAATTTTAATTTTTTTAATAATTAATAGTCTCTTTTAAAAACTAACAGATCATCGACTGCTAATTTCTTTTCCGCGAATCTGTTTTCGCTTAAAAAAAACGTGCAATTGGCATATATAATTTTCAAAGAACATTTGGTAACACTACTCTTTAAATAATTAACATTTATCAGTGTTAATTGTATGAGATTAATCTATTACAATAAATTGATATTTCAACAAGTATTACAATTTTTTTTGGAAGTTTTCTATAGAAAAGGTATATATCAGTACAAAATAACCTGAAAAGGTATTACTTTTGGGTCGTAAAAGTGAAGCAAGCCTTTGCAGCCTTGCGCAATGCTCCTTCACTTCCGCCTGAAAGTTCCTTGGTTACATTACTTATCTCACTTTCAACTTGCTTCCTTTTTGGGCCTCCAGGCAATATTTTCTCGACAGCCTGCGAAAGCTCTTTAGCATTTACGTGCCATTGCAGAAACTCTTCAAATACTTCTTTGTTCGCAATTATATTGACCATTGTGAAAAAGCCACGGTAAAGCCTCACAACCATACTGGCAACCAGAATAGTAAGCCAGTTTAGTTTATAGGCAACAACCAGCGGCAACCCTGCTATTGCTGATTCAACGGTCACTGTTCCAGAAGCAGCTAAACCAGTGCCGGCACGTTGCTGCCAGTAAGGAGTATCGCCGCAAGTAAGACGGAATTCAGGCGCGTCAGGGTTGGCATTCCTGTATTCAGACAGCACTCGCTGACACATCTTAAACACCTTGGGGCGTGGAGTTGAAATTACAAAATTCAAATTTGGGTGACGTTGATATAAAGTTTTAGCAGTTTGCAGCATGGGCAGCAACAGCCTGTTGACTTCCATTGCTCTGCTTCCGGGCAAAAGCAAAAGTGTATTGGGATCTCTGGCTATCGACTTATCACGTCTTTGCTCTACTATGTCGACCAGCGGGTGACCGACAAATTCGGTATCAAGGCCGGATGGCTTGTAAACATCGGTTTCAAAAGGAAAAATGACCAGCATTTTTCGACAAAACTTAGCCAGCTTGGGAATGCGCTTCTTGCCCCACGTCCAGACATGGGGACTGATATACCAGATTACTGGAATATTATGTTTGTACATTTGAGCTGCAAAACGTAAATTGAATCCAGGATAATCGATTAGAATTATAGCGTCAGGTTTTTCTGCAACAGCTTTCTTAACCAGATATCTGAATATCTTTATGAAAGTGAATATATGCTTGAAAACTTCAATAAGTCCGACCACTCCAAGCTCAGTAGAGTCGACCAGAATATTTACTCCGGCTTTTTTCATTTCAGGGCCGCCCATGCCTTCTACAGTGACATCGACATTGCTTTGTTGCCCGAGTTTACGCATTTCGTCTGCCAGTTGAGCCCCGTAAATATCACCAGAGGTCTCACCTGCAAAAATCCAAATTTTTTTGCTTGTTTTTGTCATTTATATATAATGCTTTAAAGTTAGTTAAACACCTTTTAACATAGCACAAAAATGCATATTTACCATTTGGATTTTATTTAAGTATGAATTGGTTGAATCAATATTGGCTATGAGTTTTTTACTTGAGCCAGCTATGTCAGAACTGACCTCTTTAGTAATGCTTAATAATATGCTTTGACATAAGAGCTTGAGCCCTTGTTTATTATAAGAGAATAATGATCAAAAAATATTTTTAGCAATTATTGCTTTTAATGATTTATTTTGCTAAAATATTTATGTTGTAATCATTGTTGGCGGCCCGGCTATCTTTCTGATTTAACGGGGGATTTTTCTAAAGGCAGTTCATTTCATAACAACGGAGAAGGGAAACAAATGGCAGAGGAAAAGAAGACTACCGCAACAGAAGTTTCTGAAAATCAAGAGTTTATTCAGAAACTCAATTTCATCGAGGAAATGGTCAAAAAAATGGACGGAATCAGAAAACGTCAGTTTTTTGTAACTATTCTCGGCATTCTGGTCATGTTATTGGTAATGGCTGTGTTTGTTATCAGCCTGACAAGTTTTGTCCAAAACTATAATGCTCAACAATTACTCACAGAAGTAAAAAACAACAGCCATATCATCACTGAAGGGCCTGAGCTAAAAAGGATGTTGGACAATGTAAAGAAAACTTTTTTGCCGGCTTACAAGAAAGAACTGGCAATTGCATTTCAAGCTGAAATGCCCAAGCTGCAAGCTCAACTGTCTCAAACAACAAAAGAACTTGAGTTATACTTGCAAAATGATCTTCGTGAAAAACTTTTAAGCCGTATGGAAGCCGCTTTAAAGAAGATTGAAGCTGAAGCTATAAAAAAACACCCTGAGCTCAATAGCGTAACTTTACACGATGCTTTTGCTGAAGTAAATAAGCATTTTATTGAGAATGTCACTGAAGTTCTCAATAAGCGCATCGGCGCCGCCAAACAGCACCTGGCTATGTTGAATCAAAGCTTTAAGGCATACAAGGATACTCCGGAGTATAAGTCACTGAAAGGGACTGATATGGATGTTATAGAGAGTAATCTTGTAGAAACATTACTGGAACTTTGGATTTATCATATTAATCCAATAAAAGGCGGATCTCCAAACTTTTCAACAATGCCGGCTAAGGGGGTTAAATAATGGCTTACGATAAAGATGTAAAAGATAAAATTGAAAAACTTTGTGATGAAGTAGTTAAGGAGGAAAAATGCCTTTCTTCTGCTCTCAATAAAGCCTTGATTTTCTATGTGCTGGTTATAATACTACTTGGCGGATATACGATTTTCCTTAACACCAAAATACGTCAGCTGGCTACTCCAGCTAACCTGGCGTGTCTGATTAACGAAAGAATTCGTGACTCGATTCCAAAGCTGGCACAGAATGTTGAAGCTAAGCTTGAGCCCGGCGCCAAGCAGATGGCACAACATACAGTAAAACTTGCAAGTGACACTATTCCGAAACTGGCCGAAATAGGCAAGACACAGCTGGATTATTATGCATGTCGGCTGGCTGAAGATGTAGAACATAAGCATTTTAAACAGTTTCAAACTATTTTCATGACCTGCATGGATGATGTTGCTAAAAACAAAGATATGATTAAAGATAAAAATTTAGGCAAGGCTATTTCTCAAGATATTTGCAGTCGTCTTGATAAGGAAGTTGCAAGTATTATTGATGAATCTTTTTTCAAGTCGGTTGACGATTTGAAACTCCAGATTGATAAACTTCGCCTTAAAAAAGCGAGTCGCATGACCAAACAGGAGTATGCTGAAAAAATGTTCATTATTTACTGGCTGTATCTGGTAAATAATAAAGACCTTGATAAAGGTGTCATGGGAGAGGTAATTACTACTATAAATAAAGCAGCAGAGCAGTTGCGCCGTAAAATAAAGAAGTGATTTAAATCAATAAAATGTTTATTTATGCCGAACCATTTAAGGTTCGGCATTTTTTATATTGAATTAAGGGTTATGACTGTCCGGATTTTTCCAAGATATTTCATTTCTGAACTTGAATTTCCGTCATGAAGTAGCATATTGAAGTTCTGTTTGATATAAAAGTCGGGATGTAGCGCAGTCTGGTTAGCGCGTTTGACTGGGGGTCAAAAGGTCGGAAGTTCGAATCTTCTCATCCCGACCATTTTATTTCCTTGATGGTCAATGACTTACGGCTTTTTGTTTTTCCAGATGTTTCACTCACTTTTAGTGCGATCTTACCTCTGTCTTACTTTTTAGAAAACCTAGGTCGTATGTAAGTGTTTTTAGTTTAATAGCGTACAAAAGATCATGTTATTGTTTGTCGGCACAGCGCAGTTATTAGTTATTAATCATTACCAACTGTTATCGTGAATCTCACCATTCAGTTTGTATTTGCCTTTGATTACGGCTTCAAGCTTGAACCCGCACTTTTCGAGAACCCTGCCAGAGGCTATGTTAGAAGTATAACAATCGCTGAATAGCTTGCGTAAATTCTGCACAACAGGTGCCTGTGCCTTGTTCCCATGCCGAACGTTTGAGTTGGTAGCCTATCATCGCAATATTGAGTCAGGTATTTTATCAATACCACAGGTGCCATGCAGTTCATTATTATGGAATACGGTAAATAGAGCTGACGTTGGATGCTTGCCTGTGATAAAGGCTTCTTTTTGTTGCTTGATGATGGGTAGACAAAACTCTTTGAATGCCTCTATTTTTTTTATGAATATGTGATATCATCACAAGAAATGAATCTTATCATTTTTTAATGAGATTGATTCGTAGATTAGTATTCTATTTATAGTAAAGAACTATGAATTTAAATGATTCGATGTGTTAATATTATAAATAGCATAAGGGGGTATAAAATGTCCAAATGGATAGATAAAAAAACAAAACTTATGAAAGAAAGCAGTGTATTTGGTTATAAAAAGAGATACACCTATCAATGTGCTGGAGGAGCCTCAAACGGACACACGTTCACTCTTGATGATGAAGGTAAATGTACTGATAGCGCCAACTATGGAAACGGGGTGCACAATTGTCGCATTTGCGGAAGAGTTTTTTGTGATTCATGTTGTAATGATACAATTGATGTTAAATGTCTTTACAGATTTGGCAAACAGCCGGAAGGGAAACCATATGAGGTTGTAGAAAAAGATTATAAAGCTGGCAAAGTGCGTATTTGTTATCTCTGTAATCATCGACTGGAAAAATGTAGAAGATGTGGAGAAGTATTTTATTCAAATGACATAACCGGGAAAACAAAGGAATGTTCAAATTGTCTTGCAAAAATGCATAATTTATATGACAAACTAAAAGGTATAATGACAGAAAATACGATAACCATTTTTAACCACAACCACAATCATGATATTGGTATTCTGCTAACATACAATTTTTTACATTACTTAGTGAGTAGAAAGTTGATTACAAACAAAAATCACTTTTTACTTTTCCATGAAGGCTGGCATGCCGGCACTGGATTCTTTGAATATGCTGATAAATCTTCTCTTGTAGCTGCCAGAATAATGGGAGATGCAATGGGTAGAAAAATTTTCTTTGATTTAGGAGGAGACGAAAATGATTCAGTGAAGTGGCTCAGTGAATATCATAAAAATAAGTACAAATTTTCTTATCAGGTGCAATTATATGAACAACTAAAGCTTAAGGGTAAAGTAGATAAAGATGTGACATTTGAAGAATGGAGAAGCTTTAATTTTTCTTTTTTGAATCCCAATGCAGATTATCATAACAGCCGAAGTTCTTGTAAATTGGACCTGAATGATCCCTTAGCGCCTTATGTAAACCGGTACTCAAGCTCTGAAAATAAGTTCCTTGACTATAGAGAAACCAACGACGTAAACTTTAATAACTTACAGCGCCTTTCCTGCTCCTTAGCCATTCCGATATTGCAAGTTGATGATATAAATACCTATTATTCTAAACTTAATAACAGAAGATTTGAAAATAAGTTTAACACGACCGGGCGTCAATGGCTCCAGACATGTGGCGGAGATAAAGAAATTCCATTTCATAAATTTTTGCAGCAGGATCCGAATACCCATTCTGAATCCGGTCATGTAAGATTGAATTCTTTTAATTCTGTTGTCGGGCGCCGCATTGCAGAGGTGCTTAATTACGCTAAAGCTAGTAATGCTCCACTGAAGAATATTATAATCGGTTCAGTGGGAGCAGACCATGGTTACGATTATCAAAATGAAATAGAGAATTCAGAGAGACTTTCTTCATATATAGAAAAATACGCGTCACATAGACTTATTAAAATAAATAATATTTTAATTAAAGAGGATCGCACTAAAGCCATTGATGTGTGGGAGTCAAAAGATTATACTGACCAGACTGAATATAAATTGAAATCCACTTCAATGATAAAAGAATATGTTTTGAACTATTACAGTTAACAACATTAAATTAGGACGCCGCCTGAGTATTTATAATTCAGGCGGCTGGTTTTATGTTTACTAAGGCATTTTACCAAGGGACATGCGGCTTATGTTGAAACCGAAATTGTCTGGTGGTTTTCCCCAGCATTCTATTGCGATGTAGTTAGAATGTTTCCAGTTTGGCAGTTTGGGGACGTCGAATGAATACTCAGACTTATCGACGTTTTGATACTTACCATTAGTTTTAACTTTTAAACTTACTGGCTTGCCGGTTAGATCTCGCTGAATTGATATCACTATCCATTTGCCGCAACGATCTTCACGAGCAGCGAGTTCCTCCGTTTTTTTGTCCACGTACTGGAAAAAATTGCGGCGGAGCAGCAATTTGATTGAGTAATTGCGTGATCCTGAGCCAATGCAGAAACGCAATGCTACCATAAATGGCCGGATCGGTGTAGGTAAGTACATGGATAAGTTAAAGAGTTATATTAATATACTGTCTCAAACTAATGTGCAATGCAAGATAATTTTTTGCGGACCATTAATAACTGAATTAATCACTTTAAGAGGACACATCACAAATAAATACTATATTTTAAAAGTAGAGATTTTGGACTTTTTTGCTGATTTGCATAAGTGAACAAGACAGAAAAACTACAAAATCTTATGATTATATCGATTTTTTTACAAAAAAAGTTGATATGTACCAATTCTTTTGAAAAATAAAATTATTATCACGGCTGTGCCAGCTTTGAGTAGTAATAGATTAGTTTGATTTTGCTTCTTCGTTAAGCTGTTTATTAATCATAGTATAAAAATATACTTTTAGTAGTCCAATTTTCCTGCTGGGTTAGGTCTTCTTTTTTGAAATTGTCTTGCTGGTTTGAGGTGCGATTCTGAATCGATTGCATTTTGAAAAAGTTAAGTGTAGAATTAATTATTGGGGGGTATTTGTGTAGGGTTATATTTTGTTCAAGGGAAGATGTAGAGGGTTATTATGGGCAGCTTTTTTGAGATGCTTAGAGAAAATTCGCATGGTACGCTGTACTCACATCCAATTACATTAGAAGAATCAGTCGGCAAATTAAGAACTCCGGGGATTTACAGACTAGAGGCTAAAAAAAATGGAGTTACTGGATATAAAATAGGGGTCGCCAGCGGCGGAGAAAGTAAGGATATGTATTGCATCCCCTGGAAAGACAAAAGAAATATTGAAATAACTTTGAACCGCCAAGTTAGATTCTTAATTACTTTTCAGTCAAGAAACAGCAGAACCATTATAACACCTGCTCCTACTTTAGTAACTCCCAAAATATCGATTACATCAGAGCCAACTGGACAGGGAACTTCCGCAAATCAAAAATTATTTGACGGAGAAGGAGTAATAGTAGGTATTAAATCAGAATATGGCAGGTGGGGGTTTTGGCTGCAGCGTTCTGATGTTGATGGAAAAGCAGTTAATGAACTGAAAAAACTAACCTGGGATCAGAAAGAAAATGTCTTATTAGCAAAAAATGAATTTCAGCTTAGTGATCAGGTTTATCATAAAATACTTGCAAACCAGACTATGACAAAAGCGGTATCTGCGCTATATCGAGCAAATTTCAATGTAAAGTCCTTATATGACAGGATTGCTGCCTCAAAAGGGCTTTGTAACGCACTGGCATTGCTTGAGGACTACCGGGGGTTGTCTCCAATGTATTATGTGGATGCAGTTCTCTGCTCGTATGAAGTTAATCACAAGTTCGTAGAAGAGCCGTATTTGTCAAGAATAAGAACAAACCTGACTCTGCAGCAAGTGATTTCCGCGGCTGGGGCCTATGCACAAATGGTCGACAATCCCGAAAGTGCGAACATAACTTTTAACTTTGTCAATAAACTTCTTACGAGCAGACAAAGTGCCTGGTATACTGAGATCGATGCCTTTGTTAATAATAAATCACCTTATAAAAGCTCCTGGGAACACGGAGCTAAGACAAGATCAGCTGTAATGGCTAAGTTTATGGGCGCAAGTCATTTCAAGTCAAACGGATTGACCTCGCAAGTTACTTTTATTGAACCAAAGACTTCAAGCACGTCTCTTGCCGGTGCCACTGGCGCTCCTGTTACGGCAAGCAGCAAATTTGGTACAAGTTTAGCACCGCATCACAGCAGTAATAAACAGCAGCCGATAAGGTGTAACCGTTACTGTATTGACCCTTATATATTGAGTTCATTTAACCAAATGTTGTTTGATTCTAAAAATGCAAGTATTGCAGACTTCATGCGGCATAAAGATTTGCTGCTTTATGTAGACATATGGGAGCATTCTCATCAGGAAAACATAACTCAAGGGGGGAGGGTCGTTCTACTTGCGCTTCCCGGAATTGATGAGCCGACTAAAGAAAAAGAATTAGATATTTTGTTTGGGGTTTTGGCTAAACTGTTTGAAGATGGCTGGATGAAAAAAATTACCGCTTTTAGTGAAAACGGTGTTCTAACTGTCGATGTTTACAGTATAGAACAGGACGTTGATTACGGTCTCAGTATTTTTGCAGCAGTTGGATTGTTTTATTTTTATGTGTATTTAACTGTTGACGAAGTGCGTGAAATAAAGTCGAAGGTATCTTCAAATATTAATTACAAGAAAGTTGTAAGTGAACTGGAGACTGAAAAATACAGCTATTCTAAAGCTGTTGGTGAGCGTAATATTTTATTCCATCCCAGTGAAATATATGATGTCAGCGATATTGCCAGCCATGGGCCACATTTGGATCAAGGCAAAAAAGCAGATTTTAAAGTGATAGATGCACTTGAGCATATTTCTTTAAATCGTAAGCAATTCTTAGAACTCAGTGAGAGTTCCAAAAAACTAGAATATATTCGTGGTGATTACGTCAAAAAATTTGACAAGTTAAGAAAGAAGACTGACAAGCTTTTTGATGACTGTAAAAGTTTTGAAGAGTTTCATGCTAAACAAAAGTGGTACAATGATTCATTGGCAAAAGAATATACTGTCTGCAAAACTGACCATGATACGATTATTGAGACCATTGATAAACTGCCCAAAGAGTCAAAACAGAAGGCTTCAAGCCGTGAAGAACAGGGGCAAAAGCGTGAAACTATATATTCCGAAAGGCTTAAAGCTGAAAAGAAAATGATTCTGAAAAAGATGAAATTTGCCTGTAGCGGCATTACTGAAGAGGCAAGGGCTCGCAGAGGAATTTCGTCAGGAATCCAGCATGCGGCGCAAAATTATCTGGCTTCTATGGTTAAAAGTCGTTTAACGACAAGGAAAAAAGCCATAGCAACGTTTAACAGTAAATTTGGTAAGTATTTCAGAGTGGCAGTTGTTAATAATACACTCAAGGCTGAGTTTTCTGGAGAGCATGATCTGCTTGGTTTAAGAAAAACTGATTATAGAAATATGATCAATGATATACTTGCTGTTTGCTACTCAAAGATGGGTTGGAGAGGCAAAAGCAGAGCCGTTGATTTTTTGCTGGGACAGCCTTTACTATCGCAAATGTATGGTCAATTTGTAAAAAGCAAAACTCAGAAGGGCTACCGCTGGGAGTTTAATGAAAATGAATCAGCAGCAGCGGACAGGTACATAAACTACATAAATCGAGCTGTTTCCAAGTTGTTCAGTCATAATGAGGGAATGGTTGACTATGTTAATGCCATTGCCGGCTATACAGATCATGTTAATGAACTGGTCGAAACCCATGACAATCTTGAGAATGATTTGATGGTGTTTCAAAGAAGATTTAAGAGTTATAGAAGGAAGGTTCTTGCCAAGAAAACAGGAACTGAACTGCCTGGAAATCCGAAGGTTACATCCTCAAGTACTATTGATTCCTCTGTAGATGATACCGTAGTGGAACCAATACCGGTATCAGTTCCATTGTCACGAGAGGAACTTCTTGCCAAAATGATTCCAGAACAGAAAAAGTACAAGCGTCAGCATAAGGAGTCCAGTTCGAAACTTGTTTATATAGGCCAGCTTTTTCATTATTTAGTTTATCAAAAATATCTGCAGGCATACAAGGCAGAGGAAATGATGATCTATGACATCAAGTGGAATGTTAATATGGGATTGCTTGTGAAAAAGCCTAAGGACTATATAAAGGTGATTGACGAAATGGAATCTAAAAAAACTGTGGTGCTGAAACACAATAAAAGCGGTACAATAGTTGGTTATGAACAAGGATATAAGCTTGATTACAGTGATGATGATATTTTAAATTATTATATGAGAGACGGCCTTGAGATTCAGGGTAATGCCAACGGGTTTATTAAAAGTTATGGTTTTACAACTGAGGTTACAGCTTTCGTCGATATCGCAAAGATTCTAAACCCGATGTCATACGGGAAGCAATTAGGGGTTTCTGTGGCATTAATGGAGCCGTCCGTAAAACTGGCACTGGCCGGCGAGTACAGCAAACAGCAGACTTATTTCATCCTCCAGTATGCCTTGCCTATCCCCCCGTGTATTGAAGAAGGAGCCTCAAGCGAATATTTTGATAAATGCTTCATCAGGATGACTGGTTTTAAAACCAAGAAGCGTGTGGCTGCTGCATTTGATATGTCGGTTCAAGCCGGAGTTGAAGTTGGTCTGAGCAGTTCGAGGGAGGATTTTTCATTTTTAGACCAAAAGTTTGGAAATAAACCTTCCGGGCCGGGAGTTGTTCTGGACGGCTCAAATGATACTTATTCCATGATGGGCAAGAAGTTTGACAGCAAGCATAAAAAGATGGGTAAATACGCTTCTTACAGCGGCTTTGCGGCAGCTCAGGCTGGAGTTGGTGTCAACATCTCTGCAGTTGAAGCATGCGGTCAGTACAGTGTTGAAACTTTTGCCTTTATCGGCAATATGGCTGCATATTTTCAGGAAGAATCCTTAATGCGGAAAGAGATCAAAAATGACGTTTTAAACGTGCTGCACCCGTATGATACGGAAGCTGGACTTGAGTTTCAAGTTCAGCCAAGCATTTTTGAACAGGGAGAGCTGAACGAAGACTTTTACCGGATACGCAGCTTAAGTGATTATGTTGCCTGTCTTGAAATGCATACCACGGATAAACAGTCCGAAGTGAGTCTTGGTAAAGCCACTGCCTATGTAACAGCAGGCGCAACTGTTCAGGGCAATCTGAACGCTCCCGGTTTATCGAGTAAGGCTCTGGAAGTGGACGCTACACTGGTTGATGCTGATGTTGAAGCGTGTGTTTACAACCGCAAAGCTCATACGAAAATGCGCAAATCAAGACTGCACCTGCCTTTTAAGCCGTTTTTTAACAAGGACGAAGTATATTTTTATACCCAGGATACTGAAATAGTTTACTGCAAAGAGGTTGCTTACTCATGGCTGAGTTACTCTGCAAATATCAATAAGTTGTGCAGCTTTAGCCTTGCGGTAGAGCAGAACCAGGACGATTTTCAGGAGAATTGGGAAAACATGAAAGACGAGGTTGTTACTAAACAGGAACAACAGGTTTATGTGGACAAAAGCGTATCGGTTGTAAAAGATAAGAAAATAGTTGAAGGGGCGTATAAGGCAGAGGAATATCATGAGAACTCCTTGATGTATACTTCAATAAATCACATTTGGGGAAAAGAGAAAAAGAAGTATTGCGGCTCATGTTTCAATATTGGCAAGTCTATTGACCTAGTACCTTTGACTCTATTTTATAAGAAGTATTTTGATTTAGAAAAACTGTATAAGGAAGTGTTTAAGAAAGACCTTCTGACTGAGTTGAAAAAAGAAAAACTGAGCATGGCTGCTTTCTTTGACAAATCTTTCTCTTCTTACCTTAAAGACGCTAAAGAAAGTCTGAAAAGTGTCGATGAGGCCAAGTTTAAAAGTGATTATAATGGGTCTATCTATTCTAACGTTTATTCCGGTGGAAGCCTTTATGCTGTTTCACGCTGGAAGGAGTCACAACCTAAACGCAAGAAAAAAGTGTTTAAAGATATAGTATTAGATAAATTTACTGTATCCTTTTTCCAGGATGTTACAGACGCAGGGATTTTTAATCGCAGAAAGAGTATTGTCGCTGTAGACCAGACTTTACAAACTTACTGGGATCATGTGAAAATATTTTCAGTTGCATCATTAAAACATGCTGATGCTTCTGATGTATTTGAGGAAATAAATACAAGAACCGGACTCCTCATGAATATAATTGATGAGTGTAATAACTGGAAAAGTGGAAGCGGTACAGGAATTCCAAAAACTAAAAGCAACGGTCGCTGGAGAGGCGTTAACGCATTAATTAATGCATGCAATTCAACAATTGATCACTATACCCGCCGTAGTCTTGGAGTTCTTTCTAAAAAGTTTATGCTTATGCTGGAAGTCCAGAAGCTGCTCACGCTGCTTAAACCTTTGGAGGGCGTTTGTGAAACTTTAAGAATATCCAGAACGCTTGGCATGAGTTATTTTCTACCTGTATCAGACAATAGTAAGCAGCCTGACAGGGACATTGGAATTATTGGACTTGTATTTGACTTGGTTGAATATGAGAACATTAAAGCGGCGATTTTTGAATCTGTTCACGATCTGGATATGTCTAAATATACTAGAAATGACGGTACTAGAATTTACTATAATACCGGTATAGGAAAGGAAGATTTCAAAGATATGAAGCTGCCAAACGCAAAGCTTTTGAAGGAGTGCAGTGATAAGACTAATGTCGGAATGAGATTATTATTCCGCCGGGAAGACAGCTTTGAAGATAAGAAAGCTATTTATCAGCTTGGAACCAGATCTGTTGGTATAGATTTGAGTGACAAACTTGATATTACCGTAGGGCTTAGCTATGAGCATATGCAAAGTGTGTTTGCTGCTGTCTCTCTTTACAGCCAGTCTAAAAGCAGTAAGAAAAGCGTAGATGAATTTTATAAAACAATCCTGGTTTCCTGAAGCCAGTTTTTGAATAGATATTTATTGCTGTTGATTGCAGTATTTAAACAGGTCGAACTGTTGTCGTTACCTTCGGCACGCTTTTCTAACCATTTATTCACTATATAGAAAGTCTTGGTTACAAACCAAGAATAGCAGTTTATGGCCGGAATTGTATTAATCAAAGATTATGAGGCATGATTATGATAGGAAGAGAGTACCTTGACGTAAACCCAGGCTGCGCACTTTTTTTCAAGCAATTACTGATGCGGCTTTAAACGGAAGAGCCGGAAGTACACTTTCAGATGCCCATCGAATATTTTGTACAACATTCAATGAGGAAACCTTTGGTAATGCTTCTCAATTTGATGTTTATGATGGTGGTTCTACTTCGACCACCAAGGCTGCTCTTGTTGTTGAGCGTTTTGAGCTGCGCACTTTGTATGGAGTAACAACCGGCAGCATGACCGGGGTTGCTCATGAAAGCTTTGTAAGTAAACTGTTTAGCGGCGGCAGCACTACAAACTTTACTTTTGAAGTTGACGGCTTCAATAAGAACCAGCATGTTTCAACCAAAGTAAGCGACGATAATATCTGGTTTCAAATGATTGAGCTTAAAGCTGGCGGTCCATTGAGTCTTCGAATTAAAAATAGACAGAACCTGCAGATTGAATCAAGTTTTGAAATGGGTGTTAAAGTGCGTTTCTGTATAACCGACTTTCAACTTATCAATTCCTCGCAGATTGTCTTCTCATGGGCAAACCAGATCGGCTGTCCTGATACTATCGAATTTATAGCTAACAAGTAGACGGGGCGTTTTTAAAGAAATTAATTAGTAGTAGAAATAACTTATATAGGCTATTTATGGCCTTACTGACAAAGGAATAATTCTGAAAAAGGATATGCGAAAAGTGTATCTCTAATTTCCTATGATTGATAACTTCATTAGTTAAAAAAGTTATATCTTTATTATAAATCATTATCAATTAGACCGCAGCTTAGTTTATTTAACTATTCTTTCAAGAAATCATTGATATCACTATAAGGAATGAAAAATAGATTTCCCCTCAGAAATAAATTGGTATTACCAATTGTCTGCTTTTACTAGAAGGTGAACGCTATATTAAAAATGAACTAATTTTAGTTCGAGTCAATAGGAGTAAAAGTTTATTGAAGTCAATGGAGTAAAAAATGCCTGCTAGAAAAAAAGATAGATACAAATCTTTGTATGATAATGTGAAAGAGCTAAGCGATCACTGGGCCTCTGGCCCCAAAGGTCATTTTGAGCTGCTTGGAAGCGGAGGATGGTGTAATGCGCTTGTATGTATGTGGGGACAGGCGGTATTGGCAAAAGATACGGCTGTATTCTATGATCGTTTAAATATATTAACTAGGGAATATCATCCTGGAAGCTTGATGCAGGACTATTTGTTTTTCACAAGAGCTGTAAAAGTAAAGGACAGTCTCTCTGGAGGAAGAGGCAGACAAGAGTTGAATTCACATGCTGTGAAGTCTCGTGCAAGGAATGTTGCCGAATATTTCAATTGAGCGATATGAAAAAATAGGGAATAGTTCACTCGCTGGAGCTGCTTTGTATCTTCTTGACAAGTCATCGCTGGAGCTTTTCAAAAAAGTAACTGAAACTGTTGAAGATATAATTTTAAGCTCGGTTTCTGATTTCGAATTTAATTACATAGACGCCTTACTTATCCCGTGAAAAAGTGCTTCAATATGAATACACAACTGATAAAAACTAAAGCCGTATTTGACCTGAACCTCAGTGCAGAACTTTTAATGCTTTCCTCGGATATGCCGGAATATAGAGAGTTTGAAGAGTTACTGCTGCAAGCCGGTGAGATTGCTATGCCTAAAGCGGTAATAGTTAAACTCCCGATTCTGCAAATAAACGATGGAGAGGTTAAAGTTCCCGGGGCAACCTTCACAAGTACCAAGCTTGTTGAGCTGATGTCAAAAGGATCAGAATTATGTGTTTTTGTAGCTACCTGCGGAACAGAGTTAGAGCAGCTTCTGGTGGAAGAAAACGACCCTCTTCGAATTTACTGGATAGAACATCTGAAAGAAAAAGCTTTGCAGCAGGTCTTTGAATTGGCAAAAATGTATTCAAAAGAAAAAATGAATATTTCAAAAATTACGTCAATGGTTCCAATTGATTCGGCCAGCTGGCAATTGGCCGACTTGCAGGTCTTATTTAATCTCATTCCCGATAATATTTTGCAGGATATTGATGTCTCTCTTTCAGAGCATTTTTCAATGTATCCCAATAAATCACGAGCTGGAGTTTTCTTCTACAGTACAGAAGTTATTGATCTATGTAAAAACTGTAGTTTTAAGGAGAGCTGTGAGCTAAGATTTCAAGAAAAATCATGTTCTAGAATGATGTAGTTGATAAAGCTAATGAAAAAATAAGTGGTGCCGATTGATTATCAACCGACACCGCTTTTGAGCTTAACTCTTTACCGCGTTAGCGAAGGCTTCAATATTTGCTAAAGGTGTGTCCGGAGGCAAGTCGCAACCTGTGGACATAATGTAATTTCCATATTCCTGCATTTTGGCTTTTAAATCAGTTACTTTCGCAGTGACTTCATCTGGTGTTCCGCGCAACATTAAATTGGCCGGATCGATATTGCCGATCACACAAATGTTTTCAGGAACTTTCGGCATCACTGCGGGGATATCAACAGGCGCATCAAGGCTTAACGCTGATATTCCGGTATCGCACATGGCTTCTACCAGATGTGTTGAGTCTCCGCAGATATGTAAAGCTGAAGGGATTTCCAGACTCTCTACTATTTTTCTTATTGGCGCTGAAACGAAGTTGACGAAGTCATTCGGTGACATCATCATTGCCGTTGGTTCAAGCATGCAGACTGCATCGGCTCCGGCTTCCTGTAAAAGCTTGGCATAGGCAATCTCGAGGTTTGCTGCAAAATCAATAATTTTCTTTATATCATCCGGGGTGTCGTATAATGACATAAAGATTTTGGTAGTACCAATCAGTAATCCTGTCAGAGAAAATGGACCACATATATAAGCGCAAATTGGCTTGGATTGCTCGCTTTTTAGTATTCTGATAGTTTCAACAGCCGACCAGACACGGCAATCTTTGGTAATATCAATGTTTTTAAAGGCTGCCAAGTCTTTACTTGAGTTTATTGGATGGTTTTCAACTGACGGGCTTTCCATGTCAGGATAAGTCACAGTTAATCCCAGAGCTCCGGCCTCAATTGAAAGGTCCATCATTGGAAAAATTACATCAACACCGGATAATTTGGATATCTGCATTAATGATTTGGCTTGAACGCTGGGGTTAAACAAATTTGTTTTTAAATTTGTTTCAGTCAGTTGAACTCCAGGAAAGCCCATCAACGGGGCTGCCGTTGATTTGTTTTTTGCTGTTTTCTGGAAAAAGTTAATTGTTGTCATCAGGTAACTCCTTTATGCCTTTTTTGAATCAATATGTTATATATTAACCTTACTTGAGAGTACCGAGTTTTTCAGTTTAATCGATAGGGTGTGACGCAACGCGACAACATTTCCCATTGCCGTTTTTCGTGATTTCTTTCACCGCAGATGTTAAAAATCAGCTGAAAACCACTGCTTTTCGTCAGGCAG
>JAAEMX010000458.1 GCA_024225035.1 Lentisphaerota bacterium | reverse complement strand
TTCGCTCCATACCCGTTTTTCAACTGCAAGCTAATCCGGAGTCAGGCTAATTACCGACTCCGTCTACTATCTAAAAAGAAAGGCCTGACTCTGCTGCTGCAAGAAACAGGCCTATCAAATTGACAGCTGATTTTCAGGAAATGTTCCGAAAAACAAAATACTACATTTTCTCAAAATGAAACATTTACGTTTCCAAATATTTTTGTTGGAGACGGCATTAGAGAAATACCGCTAACCTCTGACCAGTCACGCTCCCATTTTCTAAGCAGAAGAGGATCTGTAAAACCTCCCCATTTGTTGATATCAATCAGAATGACCTGATAGTCAGAGGTTATGTAGATATCCATAACCATACTTTGATTCGGCAAGCGCCAGTATATTTCATCAAAAAACTCTTGAGCACGCTCCCAAAGCTTCTCTTTAATGCCTTCAAGGCGCCGAAAATGTCTTATCAGCCAGTATTGGCTCATTGCTTTCAATTCGCCTTCATGGATGAATAAACGGAATTCACGAGTCTGATTCATGCGTCGATAGGGCCGTACAGCCAGATAATCGAATTCTCCGGCGGCCGCTGCAACTCTGACCTTCTCGCTTTTGGCCAGAAATCGCCATGCGCTGCGGGCAGAATGCACTGAGCCGTGCTTAGCTGCATACCGCTCTGTATCAGTTGGCGAACATACGTCAGTCGAGACAAAACTGCTGCCGGAAATATTTGCCATACACTGTTTAAGCCTTTTTATCACATGGGATATTTCTGGTCCTTTGATAATACCTTCAGCAAGAGATTTGACTTCATCCGGCTTTAGCTTGACAAATGACGTAATAAGCGTGTATTCGGCAAGCTCTGGATACCAGCTATGTACCTTATAAAAATCATTGCCGTTCATAAGCAACCTCAGTATTTTTTAAGCATAAAAGCTCTTTTTAAAACTGGAACCATTGATTCAAAGATTGATTTTTCACGATTTGCCGGTTATCCACCGGGATCAGGTTCCATGTAAATAATTTACCATAATAAAAGAGATTAACAAGCCAAAGCGTTTTTCAAGACTTAGTGCTCAAACTCAAAAATCTAATTCATTATCTTTAGTCTTTGGCGGCGCAAGTTTATTTTCAAGTGATGATACGACGTACATAAGAAAAACTGTAAAACAGATCAGAAATACAGTATTAAAGCTCAAAAACGGTAACTCCAGCGCATTATACGCAGAAGCAATCAGCAAAGGAGGAAATGTTGTATAGGTTCCAACAACAAACAAGTCACGCAGCTTCAAAGTTCCACGGCGGCGACTTCCAATAAGGTTGAATATCAGAGAGAAAATACTCACAAATAACAACGCCTGAACCAGTAAAGCCACTGTCCCTACGCCAAACATTATGACAGTAAAAGCTGTTTTAGTCGCGGAAGGAGTCAATATACTCAGTGGAATGTTAGGCTGCCCAGAAACACTGGAATTTTCTTTTATATATTTTAGTACATCTTCCTGTTTGAGGAAGTTAATCTTAAATGTCTTGGGGATAACATAGTAAATAAACGGAACTACAACATAACCATTACTCTGGGTTCTGGCCCATGATACAACCATTGAAGGAGTCCAGATAAAGCCGCGCTGAGACCGGCTGTTTTTAAGATCAGGCACTTTGCCTTTATAATCTGCCGGCAGGTACAAAATCTCCCAATTGCCGGGAAGAGAGAAAAAACGCATTTTTTCCGGTTGCTTTATCGGCAGAATGCCTTTGGAAGTATACTGAATACCGCCACACTCTTCATTAAAAAGACTCCAACTGTTATCAATGTCTTTAAAATGCATAACAGCCTGAATAACAGTTAGCATGGCTGCACACAAAATACAGAACATTACCAGATGCAGTAATGCTTTAAATAAAGAATGACGCATCAGGACTAAAAAGACTGAAGTCCCTCTGAAAATACCAGAAATTGCTGTGAAAAAATTCATAATTACTTCATTATATCTTTCTTAAAATCATTTTTACGACCATTTTTCAACAATCGTTTGAGCTTTGGCTCGATTACACTGTACTCCTCAGGAGTCAGCCGATCAACATAAAGAGTGCCGTCAAGATGATCAAGTTCGTGCTGCAGGCATCGGGCCAACAGGCCACCACATTCACATTCGATCAGTTCACCATCTATGGTTAATGCACGGAATTGAACAAACATCGGCCTTTCGACAGGCGCAAATAATTCAGGTACACTCAGGCAGCCTTCTTCAGCAGTTGACTTTTCATCGCTGTAACCGATGATTTCAGGATTAATAACTACCATCGGCATGCGCGGCAGCAGCATTACTTCGCCCGGTGTTGTTGCTTTAGAAGCGTATTCAGCAGGAATATCAAGAGCAACTATACGCTTACTGATTCCGACCTGAGGTCCGGCAAGGCCAACACCACTGAAGACTTTCATCGTCTGCAGCATATCAACTGCAATCTGACGTACATCGTCATCAATGTCATCAATAAAGCTGGCAGGCTTTTTTAGAACCTCAGCACCGTAGGTGTATACGGTATATCTTTGTTTGTGTTTGAAAAACATTTCTCTTTATCTTTAAGCTTTTTCACTGTTTAAATAAGCATCAATTGCATTGTCAATACGCTTAGCGCATTCTTCCGGCCCAATCAAAATCAAGGTCTGGTCAAGTTCGGCACCGCCAGCGGCTCCTGTAGCAGCTAAGCGCAATACCGGAAACAACTTGCCGGAATTAATCTCATTTGCAGCTTCAGCATCAGCAATTACTTTTGAAATTATTTCGGAATCAAGCTGACTGAAAGAAGCAAATTTATCGCCAACAAGCCTCAAGGCAGCTCTATTTTGCTCATGCTTGAACTGTTTGCGGAACTGTTTGCCGCCGTATTCAAAGTCAGAGCTGAAAAAATACTTCCAGCTGTCAGTATTAGTCAACTCCTTGGTACGGCTCTGCATCAAAGCAGCCACCTTTTCGAGCTTGGAATCATCAATACCCTGAGCCCAGTCATTTTTGCAGACAAATTCCTTTGCCAATATTACAAATTCATCAACCGGAATTACTGCAATATACATTCCGTTAAGGCTTAACAACTTCGTCATGTCAAAACGAGCCGGGGAGCTCTTCACTCGATCCAGAGTAAAAGCTTCGGTCATTTCCTCATAACTCATTTTTTCTCGATCATCACCCGGAGACCAGCCCAACAGCGCCAGATAGTTAAATAAGGCTTTCGACAGGAATCCCTTTTCCCGGAAGTCGCCAACAAAAGCATCACCATCACGTTTACTGTAAGGTTTGCCGGCATTATTCACAATCATCGGCATATGAGCGAAAAGCGGCAGTTCGGCTCCCAGAGCGTTATACAGCAGAATGTGACGATAAGTGTTTTCAACATGGTCGTCACCACGAATAACATGGCTTACGTTCTGAGCTATATCATCACAAACATTAGCCAGATGGAATACCGGCGAGCCGTTACTGCGGACAATTACCAGGTCCTTCATGCTGTCCAGCGGTTTGGCAAGTTCGCCTTTAATCAAATCATTATAGAAAACTTCACGGCGGGTAAAAGTTATTTTAGCACAATTCTCAAAAGAGAAAGTCTCACCGTTTTTAAGGTCTTCAAGAGCAAAGTTCAGGTCAAAAATTTCCACCCCTTCCGGATCAAAAATTTTCAGGTCTTTGAAACCAGACAGACAGGCAGCCGTAGGAACAGCTTTGCCTTTTCTGCTGACTGTAGCAAAATCCACTCCTGAATAGGCAACTCTTACCGGTTCTTCCGGATGTAATTCATATTCAGCTGCGCCAACAGTGCGTACGAAAGGTATATTTTCACAATCAAACGGGATACGGAAAAGAACAGGAGCTGTGCCGTCTTCGCCGGGTTTACCCTTATAGGCACGACCTTCTTCAATCAACTTAGCCGCAGCTTCTTCATGGGACTGGCGCAATGATGTCTGGTAAACAATCTTCCCATCATAATTTAGTCCGAGCCATTCCATACACTCAAGAAGCTTATCGATAGCCTCTTTCGTAGAGCGCTCCAAGTCAGTATCCTCGACTCTCAGCAGGAATTTACCGCCGAAATGACGGGCGAAAAGCCAGTTGAAAATTGCAGTACGAATATTACCAATATGCACCTGGCCAGTTGGCGAAGGAGCGAATCTGACTCTGATTTCCATTACTCTATTATCCCGTGTATTAAGCACAAATGTTTTTTCTTAGTTTGTATTTCAGCCATATTTTGAGGTTTGATTCAACCTTAAATATTTTATAGCAAAAGAACAGGTATAAATCACCAGCTCGTTTCTAAACAACCGCCGCTGAACGCGTTTGCGACAGCGGCGGTAGAAATATTTTAAAATAACCGGGTTATAATCTACTGTGTACTGTTACTTAAATCAAGCCCGATGATATTTGTATTTGTTGCTGCATCCAATTGTGCTTTGGCAATCTTAACATTCACCAGTGCTGTAACCAAGTTTGTTTCAGCAGAAACCAACTGGTTCTGAGCCTGATTCAGACGAGCCAGCTCTGTGTTACCAGCGCGATATTCTTCTTCAACAAGGTCACGCTGTTTGGTAACCAGTCCAAGAGTCTTTTTGTAAATACGGGCCTGCTTCAAGTTCTGAACATAATTAATGTAAGAACTACGAACGTTTTCAATTACAATCAACCAGGCTTCCGCGACGTTGAATTTGGCCTGAGCCACCAGTGCCTCGGTTTCACGAACGCGGTTGAAACGCGCAAGACCGTCAAAAACAAGCCAGCTAGCACTTACCCCGTAGTCAAACTGTGGGTTATTGTAATAAGAATGAGCAATACTGCTGCCACTGCCGTAGCGAGTCAAATTGGTATTGTAAGACAGAGTACCAAAAGCATTTACAGTCGGGAAGAAAGTACCGTATGACTGATACATGGTATATTTTGATGCCTGCAGCAATTCTCTAAAACGGCGCAGGTCCGGTCGGTTGTTCAAAGCAGAATCGAGGTAAACGTCAACAGATGTCAGCTCATCGTCAGTGTCAGAGCTGATTGTCGGGAATTTGACATGCGGCGGCAGGTTACCTTCGGGATACCCCATGAGACGAGCGAGAGAGTAAACAGAGTTCTCATAGTTAAACTCGGCTATAATCTGATCGCCGGTAGCCACGTTCACCTCAATCTTAAAGTTCAATACCTCTGAAAGCGGAACAGCGCCAGCTTTATACTTAAGCTGAGTGTCACGCAGGTTGGCAAGCTGGAATTCCATATTGGCTCGGGCAATACGCTGCTGCTCAATCGCAAGCAGGATATTGTAGTAAGCCACAGCTACAGAAAGCATAAGCAGACGTCTGGTATCTTCGAGCAATGATTTTTCAGCCTTAAAGCTGTATCTGGTAGCCAGAACATTCATGGTTCGTGCTAAACCGTCAAAAATCAACCAACTGGCAGTAACCCCGGTACTGGTTGTAAAGGCACCGCTGTTCGGAGTTGAGGTATTTGGGTAGTTAACCCTGCCGTTATAATTATTAAGAGTGTTCTCGGCAGAAAAATTAGCTGTTACAGTAGGAGAATATCCACCAAGTGCCTGGTAGTATCTCATCTTTGCCGCATTAACAGCATGGTAAATGGATGAATAGTTAGGGTTATTAATAACCGCGACTTCCTGAGCTTTTGGAAGCCTCAGAATGGTTACATCATTCATGGTCTTATCAGCGCGGCCCTTTTTACGCTGTACAAAAGTATCAGCTTCAGTCGATACCTGTGCCGGTTCATAAGAATAACATCCACCAGCAAACAATATAGGCACCGTAACCGGAAGCACCATAGCAGAAAGAACTATTTTTCTTAGATTTTCAATCGGTAATTTACATAACATTCTGTCACCAACCAATCCAGGGGTTTAATCAATTACAATACTTTTCTTCTCAATAATTTACAATTTCAATCGTCAAAAAAAACGAACTCAGTCCAACTGTGGAGCGATCCCAATTACGCATTCCCCTTTCCATTTCCGGTCACCGTTCTGCGTCAACAGATGCTCGGCCGTACCCCTCAATATTTCCTCGTGAACCTTAGTCGCTTCCCTAACCACTGACACCTGGGTTTCAGGCCCAATATACTCTACAATATTGCTTAAAGCCTTGGTGATGCGGTGTGGTGATTCAAAAATAAACACGCTTTTGTCTTCGTTGCCGATCTGCTCAAAAAACTTTTGTCGCCGTCCGGACTTAACTGGCGGAAATCCATAAAAAGCAAATCTATCTACCGGAATACCGGCAGCTACTGCAGAAAACGTCAGCGCGGAAACTCCGGGAATAACCTCAGGCTCAATCCCTTTTTTAACTGCTTCTCTGACCAGATAAAATCCCGGATCCGCAATAGCGGGAGTTCCGGCATCTGAGACCAGAGCTATCTTCTTTCCTGCTTGAATATATTCAAGCAGAGTATCTGTTTTATGATGTTCGTTGTGAGCATGATAACTAATCAGTTTTGTGTGAATATCAAAACGGGAAAGTAACTTGCGGGTGTGACGTGTATCCTCAGCAGCTATAACATCAACTTCGCGCAATATATTTAAAGCACGCAGTGTAATATCATCGAGATTTCCGATTGGAGTTGCTACAAGATACAGTTTTCCGAAACTTTCGTTCATTATCACCTGACAAATTATCTTCTTCTACTATCTGCCCAATACTGAACAGCCCTTTAGACAGTTATACCCATGCTTTTATGTTAAAAAGTCTTATCAAACTGCCTTGTCAAAAACAAAAATACTCAAATGTGAGTCGTAAAATACACCACATTATGTTACATTTACAGTGAAAAAAGTCTAAAAGTTCTTATTGTTTTATATATTTTTCATAAATTTATCCATTTTTAACAGGTTTTATCAATTAGTAATGAATCTAACTAAATATTTAAGCTCCTGCGGGGTAGATTCCCGCCGCAAATGCGCCGAGTTAATTAAAGGCGGAAATGTAGCTGTAAACGGCTCTGTCGTCATACAGCCGGCAACAGTTGTCAACGAGTCAGATCAGGTCGCGGTAAACGGCAAAAACGTTGCCATACCGAGCAAGGTCTATATCATGCTGAATAAGCCGCCTGGTTATACCTGTACCAACGCTGACCCATTTGCGACCCACAAAGCCATAGATCTAATTCAACTGCAGGGCAAAGAATCAGGTATTCGGCTGTTTTCCGCCGGCAGGCTCGATAAAGAAAGCGAAGGCTTGCTCATTTTCACAAATGATGGGGACTACGTGGAACAGCTTACTCATCCAAGTAAAGAAATTTCCAAAGAATATATAGTCACTGTCAATCATGAAATTACTCAACAAAAACTAAGCGAGCTGCATAAAGGAATTAAGGATGACGGAGAATTCCTAAAGCCAGTAAGCATAAAACTCATAAAGCCTAAAACTTACAGCTTTATCCTGAACGAAGGCAAAAAACGCGAAATCAGACGCATGGTAAGATATGCCGAGACCCGAACCGTTAAGCTCAGACGAATAGCTATCGGTCAACTGCAAATGGATATTGCTCCAGGCAAATGGCGCCATTTGAATAGTGCGGACATAAAAAAATCCCTGCTAAATCCATAGCAGGGACGAAATAAATCAAATGTTCAACTAGACTCCACGTGAAAGCCGCTCCGCAAGGTCAGATGGAAGTCCGGCAGCAAGAATTTTCTTCTGTGCTGACTTCACGTCATATTCAACCCTGATCGGATAAACCAGACCGGTTTCATCATCATATATAGCGGCAGCGGCACGCCAGTCTGAGTCACGCGGCTGACCTACAGCACCGGGATTCACCAGATATTTGAAAATGGGGTTCTTTTCAAGTCTTTTTTCTTTAAGCATTTCCATGCGGATATCCTCGCCGTTATGAGAAAACAGCAACGGAATATGGATATGTCCGCAAAACGCCACGGGTGTATCCTGCAAGTAAAAATGAAACTGTGCGGTATTGCGATCCATGATATACGGCCAGTATTCGCCGTCAACAGTTTCCATAGATGCGTGTATAAATTCGTTATTGCCAATCCTAAGTCCAAAAGGAAGTTTATCAAGCCATTTAACATGATCGCCGGTAAGCTCCTGCTGAGTCCAAAGAATTGCCTCCCGGGCATAGTCCTTGACCTCCCAGAAACGCTCCTGCTCTAAATCGGCCGTATAAAAATCATGATTACCTTTGACGCTCTCAATATTTTCAGCCCGCATCAAATCAATACATTCGCGCGGGGACGCACCGTAGCCGACAATATCACCAAGACAGACCAGTTTATCACAACCAATCTCTTTAAGCTTGGCAAGCACCGCCTCAAACGCCTCAATATTGGCGTGGATATCTCCAAATACTCCAAAAAGCATTTTTCTATTCTCTAAAAATTATGTATATTTACATCAAAACCGTCTACAGTACTAACAACTTCTATCAATTACAAACGGTAATATTATTAAGGAACAACTATATCTTAATTATAAATCTGTACTAGTATTATATCTACAAGTTGAACGTTAAAATGTCAACTAAATCCAAGTTTTTTTATTTTTATAAAAAACAGTTAATTTTTAGTAAATAATAACTTACACAATAAAATGACCTCTTATGTTTATAGCCTACAAAAAATATTCATTTGCGGTATACTTGCAGATATTGCCAAACTTAAGGCTTCAGTACAACTGTGGTGAAAGTATTATCATATACATCCGATGCGGCGCCCTTTATCGCAGCTTCCTGCCTTAAGTAGTCCTTTAATAGCAGTTTGTCCCCTTTTGGAGTAATTGTTGCCGTCAACCAGATTCTTCTACCGGTTTTTATTATCTCAAGCTGCATTTCAGCCAGAGCCAGTCTATCTTTTAATGGCTCCAGAGCTTTACAATAGGGCTTGAGATACTCCTCCCCCGGGGCCCCCAGCAACAGCTCACGTAAACTGTTCAATATCAGTATTACCGGGTCTTTTATAAGTACCAGACTCAGCAGAATTACCAGAATCTGATCCACGTAACGGCAGAGCCACCCCAGTGAGGTATGCTGTATAAACATAGCCAACACAAAAGCTATTCCGATAGCCAGACTTATAAGGCCGTTAAAAAGCCATCCTTTACCTTCTGCTTCAAGAATTTCCGACTTAGCTTCACAATTTTTTCTGCGAACATTGTAGTATACATAAAAACAACCGCACACAGCGATAAGCACATAAAAAGTCATCATTCCCAATTGCGGTTCATGCCCGCCAGCCAGCATTACCCTTATATTGAAATAAACTGCCAGAATTATCAAAATAAGAATAGAAATGCCTTTAACCAGCACAAACATCGTTTCAAAAGCAAAGAACCCCAGCGGAAACTGCTTTGACTCTTTACCGGCAATCAACTCAGTAACTTTGAGAGACAACAAAGTCATACAAGCAGAAATCAGATTAAAAAGTCCATCCAGCATAATCGCCCCGGATGAAGTATAAATCCCCATACCTACACCCCAGACCGCCAACAGAAAAGCTCCTGTCATAGAAATTTTTAACGCTCTGAATTCAATAATACTGCGTCTATTCATTAACCTGTACATCTCCTGTTTTAATTAAACCAGTATCAGGCTCACTGCCATAACCGCCATTCCGGCTATCAACCCATAAAGACAAATATGATGCTCTCCATATTCCTCAGCCATAGGCAATAGTTCATCAAACGAAATAAAAACCATAATTCCAGCTACAAGAGCCATCATGACTCCAAGTATCGAATCATTCATAAAAGGATACAGCAACGCATAGCCAGCTAAAGCTCCAATTGGTTCAGCCGCTCCCGACAAGGCCGACCAGATAAACGCCTTGCGTCTGCTGCCGGTAGCGTAGTAGACTGGTACTGAAATAGCTATTCCTTCAGGAATATTATGAATAGCTATAGCAATTGCAACTGTAATCCCGAGCTTAATATCAGCCATCCCTGTCATAAAAGTAGCCAACCCTTCCGGAAAGTTATGCAATCCTATAGCCAACGCAAAAACAACCCCGGCCCGCATCAGCCTTGATTCTCTGGCCTTGACGGCTGCTTCAGCTGTTCCCTGCCGCATTTCTTCTACGCTGTGGATTTCATGCGGATTTTCATAGCTAGGTACCAGACGGTCAATAACCGCAGCCAGCAATATCCCGGCAAAAAAGGCCCCGACCGCAGCCAGGCCTCCGACTTTCGTTCCATGGATATTCCCCAGTAAGGACTTGGCTTCATTTAAAAGCTCAACAAATGAAACGTATATCATTACTCCCGCAGAAAATCCCAGAGCCGCACATAAAAATCGAGTGTTAGTCCGTTTGGCAAAGAATGCAATAAAACTACCAACGGCCGTGGCAGCCCCCGCAAAACAGGTCAGTCCAAGCACAAATAAAAAATTATCATGCATAACTCTCTCCTCAAAATAAAGCACGCTGCAACTAATCTGCATCTATAATAACGCTGCATCATAACTTTATCAATCAGTTTTAACCTTATATTGTCTCAGGAAAGACTCCAGTGTTCCGCCGCTGAACCGCGTCCGGCAATGGTGCCGCTGCCAATGCTGCTGAACTATAAAAGCGAGGCATATTTTTTTACCCAACCAAGAGTTGGCCCGGCAAAGCCGGGTACATCGCTGTCAGTCGTACTGACCAGCGGCGGAACGCTGGTGATCCTTACACTGTTCTTGGTTCGGACTGTCTTTTTAATTCCTGTTTAACCTGCTTGAATAACAATGGAGACTTTTCAGCATGATACTTTTTCCTGCAATGTGCCCATTGGGCTGCATTATCCCTCCATGGCTCTAAAACTTTATCGCCGAATGAGTAAAACACTATATTGTACTTCAGACTTGACCAGTTTCTATAAATAAATCGCAGCTCAGAGGCGGTGTAGCTGTTATCTTCACAGTATTTTGATTTGTGCTCATTGTACTTACATTTGGCAATCACCCGGGCAAAATCTATACCGTCTATTATAAACCTTATCTTATTGCCATTCTTTGCGGTATACTTTATCGCGCTCTTACAAAGTCTTCTTATGTCCCATGGGTCGTTATCAAGGTCAGCTTTAACTCCTGTGCTGGCAGTTTTTTTCCCATAGCCTGAGCCATTCCTGTAGTAATGAAAATACGGCAGCAGCTCCAGTGGCACACTTTTCCTATCGTAATCATATTTGAACATAAACTGATTATTAATAGTATCAATAGTTACATGTTCGTATTTGATTCTGTCCCTGAGAGCTCTGGCATAAATCTGTCGTATATTGTTAAGTCCGTAAGCAAAATCCCCTTTTCGAAAATCCCGTACAAGTGTACAATTCGTCCTGTCAGGCCACATTTAATTATTCCCCTTCATTACAAATAATTCGCAGCAGTAAAATAAATAGTCTCTTCATAGATGCAGCAACAACCTCCCTCAAGATCATTGAGCACAAACCAGCTAATAAGCGTTAGATAAAACAATTAGAGTTTGAAACGTATAGCCAAATCATATCAAGTCAAGGTGAAAATAATTAAGATCATACTGAAAGAATGTAAAAAAACAGGAATTTACCACCCCGTCAAGATAAATTTTGATCAAAAATAATTTGTACCTGAGCTTCTTTTCAATTATAATGGAAGGGTAATTCATTCAATGATCCATCATCAATACAGGTGTCTATGAAGGCTTTCTGTTTAAAAGTTCTGCAATATATTTTTATATTGTTAACCGTTTCCATATTACTGCTGAGCCTATGGGGCTATTTCCATACTACATCTGAAATAAGAAAATACCGTACTCCTTTTATGGAAATCAATGCCAATGTGTCAATTCCGGGAAAATATGAAGCTGTTTTTCATAAGACCTTCACGCCAACTTATGGAATTGCCTTATGTGTTGTCCCAAAAACAAGGAAAAGTACAGCAGTTTCTTTTACATAAACAGCATATACAGCCAATTAGGCAAAGGTAAAGAACTTAACAGCCTGCACCTTCCAAGGGCAGTCGTTCCCGACGGAAAATATAAGTTCATACTGAACATTGACAAAGATGCTAAGCTGCCATTGGTTCCCTGCAAGCTAATAGCTTATCCTATTTATGAATTCTTGCCGATGGTAAATCTATTTTATTTAATTATGGCGGTTTCCTGCTTTGCAGCTCTGTTGGCAACGTTTCTTCTGATCAGATGGAAAAAGGAAAAAAGCCCGCCAGGTTATAATAATTGAATGCAGAAAGGCGGCGTTTATACACCGCTTTATTCTATGTCATCAGCTCAATTTAACGATCTTTCGGTTAACTCGCTCGCGTTTATTAAGCAACCATGAGTCATCCTGTGGATATTCAGTCATGGACAGCTCGTAAGTTAAACCTTCATGCAGCATTTCAAGCGTGGCTTTTCTTCCCTGAAGCTTTTCGAGTAACTGCAGTGCTCTTAAATCCTGCAGAGCATCGCGCTGTACTTCATTACGAATAGAATCAACAGGGCCATCCTTACCCGGATAAACCAGAAAAGAGTCACCGGACGGAAAACCACGCCCGGCATCAGTTACTTTAAACGGATCTAAGTCATGCTGCAATGAAAACTGACTATGCCAAAAGTTATATCCCCAATGCAGGAAACCTGAAATCCCGTATTTATACATGAGAACTCCCATGATTCGGTTGCGGGCAGATGGAAAATTGAAAAAACGGTTTGGAACTTTGTCCTTCTGCGACACACAATAATATGTCCACAGCGGCTCAACTCCAGCTTCAATAAATGGTTCTATATGATTATTTGCGGGTATCGGGTTTTCAACCAGACCGTTTTCATAGAATTCAACATTTGAAAGAGCGTCTATTATCGGAGCACCATCCACCAGGCTGCGGATTAGCTCAGCACATTTACTGTAATTCTCCATGTGCTTTTGATGCGGCTCATCAGAAACATGATAGTAACATTTATCTTTAACGCCTTTTGAATCAAGAAAAGCCAGTAATTGCGGAAACAGCTGCTTCAGAAAAACTTTATACTCATCAGACATAGCCACTGTATGCCAGCCAAACATCTTGACCAGTTCTCCATTCTCTTTGACTTCCCCTTTAGGGCAGAACTCAGCGCCACATTGAGTGAAGGGATGCGCCATTTCAAAGTATTTGATCCCGTTTTCAAGTGCAAGGTCTATCCAGCGTCCCAGGCTGTCAAAGTTAAAGATGAAATTACCGTTAACTTTTTCAATACCCAGCAGCTGAACAGTGGGGCGTTCACCGCCAACCTTTGTATCAAGCGGAGGAGTCCACAACGGAGTAAGCACCATGTTAGTACCATGGTCCGCAAAATTCTTAAAGTATTTACTCAATAAATTCCAATGAGCTTCACTCCAGCATTCGACACCATAAAATGAGTAAATGCAATCAGCATGAAACCATTCTGTGTGCAGCAATGTCTGCTCTGGCAGTTCTACCGAAAGCACTTCCAACTCAAAAGTGATGCTTTCAGTTGCAACTTCCTTACTCCATTGATGAACCTTTGCCGCAATTTTCAGCTCATGCCGCCCGACTTGTTCATCAGCGTCCACCGGAACAGTAATCCACATGGTTCTCCACTGAAATGGAGGGCTGTTAAGCTTCCTACTATAAGCCCGGAGCGGATCGGGATACAAACCGGGAGTCATCCTCAGATAGTTTTTATCATCTTCCCCGGCTGGAGAGGGGTACTCGCATGAAACCAGAGCTGTTTCTCTGACTTCAACTTTATTTTTCAAATCACTCTGACAAGAAAATTCTACAGCACAAGCGAGTTCATCACACCTGTAAGCTACCTGAAAAGAAGCAGTTTCACCACGCAAAACTGACATTTTATTAAAAGCTTGTAACTTAAGTTCTTCATCTGGAAAAACTTTTTCCAGAGCGCTGACCGTTAGCAGCTTAAGTTCCATTACCACACCTTTTATTTCGCTATTTTATTTTATAAACGGAGCCCCGTTTTATTAATTCAGGCTTAATGGCTTTACCAGCCACAGTTTTACCGCCGCGAATCCCCTCAAGCAGCATAATCAAAGCTTCACGGCACATAGTTTTGATATTTATCCCTGCAGTCGTTAGAGGAACAGGGTATCTGGCAGAATCAAAAATGTTATCAAAGCCGACAATACTGACTTGCTCCGGAACTTTTATACCTTCTTTGAGACAGCGTTCCATCACTCCGAGAGCGCAAGCATCATTTTGGCAGATTACCGCAGTAAAATCAGCTTTTTCACTCAAAAGCATTCCCATAGTTTCATAGCCGTCATGCCTGGTGCCACGACAGTTTTTTAGTAAATCACCGCTTAAATTGAAACCACGCTTTTCAAAAACGTCCAGAACTCCCTGCCGACGGAATAAATCAGAAGTTAAAACCGCAATTTTGCGATGTCCCATGCGCAGTAAATGATTTGTCAAAATCCGGGCGCCCTCACCCATATCAGCTGAAATTGAGGTAAACTGAGTGTTTTTCTCATTTGTAAAAGGAAATATAACACAGCGGTTATAATGCGATTCAAGCTCTTTCAGCAAAGCCGGGTCATCGCAAAGACTGGAACGTATAAACAAGCCGTCAGTACTGGCTCCTAAAGCTGCAGTTTTTTCAGCTGGACTCTCATAACGTCGGTCAATAACTGTGACCACCGGCTCAAAGCCTTTTGAAAACACCTCTTCAATCAATGCCTTAAAGACAACATCGACATAAACATCATTACCGTTATCAATGATAAATCCAATCTTTCCACATAGCTCACTGTCAGTTTTATTGTAAACCACTTTGTAGCCTTTACCGTGAACTGCGATTATCCGTTTTTCGCTTACCAGCTCATTTAAAGCCTTGCGGACAGTCGTTCTGGATATCCCAAATTCACGCTGCATTTCACGCTCAGAAGGCAAGAATTCCAATTGCCTGTCCGTTATCATAGAGCGCAAAATACTCTTAAATCTTTTATGCAGAGGATCTTTACTGAATTTTTTATTATCGTCTATATTCATATTTTTCACTTTTTCTATAACTGGTACCTACCAGTTAGTATAAGGAAAAAACATGAAATGTCAATACATAAAAAGTAAAGGTTATAGATTTTCAAAAGATACCGCCGAAAAATTATTGTTCATTTTTTTGAACATGTCAGTGTAGCTGCGGGGCCTTCCAATCTTCTGACAGGAGCAAAAATTCTTTTGAGCACTCCCATAAAATACTTATGTCGCCAAGGAGTTCTTTTCAGCGCTTTAAAATACTCAAACCAGTATGGATTTCTACAGCTGCGACGCGACCACGGCTTCCTCCTGCCGGAAAAATGCACGATAGCCGGAGATGCAGCAGCCTCTATTATCTCTTCATCAGAATAATACTGTATGTCAAATTTTCGTTTATAGTAAGCAGTTGAAAGATTCCACTTCAAAGGCAAAATCAGCATCCTGTCCTGCAAAGTCACATTGATTATGTCCTGATCATGGAAAGTAGCCTGTGCTTTTATCTCTTCTGCGGTGCGGAAAAGCTCCGCGGTCAAGTTATTTTCTCTAGCCTTTTTCAAGTCAATCAAAAGCACACCTGAATTAATATAAGTCAGACTTTTCAAACCTATATTACGGCAATGCTCTTTTATCCTAGCCATATAATCTGCGGCTGCCGCAACTATGTTGTTACTCAGTTCAATCTGCCATAACTCGCGTAGCGAAGTCAAAGCTATTACGTCGCAGTCAAAATATATAATCCGGTCTACGCCCGGCAACATATCAGGCAGTGCGAGCCGATAAAAACACGCTTCTGAAAGATAGGCATGATTATGCAGCTCCATTGCCGGCATAGAAGGAGGAACTATAAAATTAAATTCACAATCCTTGATTTTCTTTAGCTTATAAAAAGGTTTCTTATCTTTTTCTGTCAGGCTCTTATGCAATATGTAGAATACAAGCTTATCATCTGATGATGCGTTTTCCAATACTGAAGCTATTGTGGTTCCAGCGTGCTGGATGTAGTTACGATCGGTCGACAAACACACGTTTATAATATTGTCAGACATTGATTCCTTAACAGGCCATGCAGAATATTTCTCTTTTTTCTGCCCGGCTTCCTTTTTTATTAGCTATTGCATTTTGACGCTTAAAAGAACCAAATTACGATATCAAAGTATATAGATACTCTAATTGCAAACAAAACATTTGCCTGTAAATAAAGAAACAATACTCATTATTGGTATCTTGTCGCCGTTATTCATTCAAGTTATAAACTATAACATGAACAACTTCCTAATGATTGTGAGCGTCCAATATATTGCAGCATAATATTATTTCAAGAAAACTTAAACGGCATTTGAAGAATATGTCCGATTAAAAAACGTCAAAGAGCATCTGATATGATTTAAATGTCTCTGGTGACTTGAAGAGCTTTAAACAGGTCTACAACAGTAGTTAAGCAGCTGTCTTTTTTATAATTTCCAGAACTTTTCAGGACTGTATAAGCGGTTTGAGGCCGAGGAGAGCTGAGCACCTCGGGCTTCACGGGAAATTGGGAAATGCGCTTCATGCATTGCGGTAATTGAGGAATGTTTACGTAAGTACCGGATTCAAGCTTG
Organism: Lentisphaerota bacterium; assembly: GCA_024225035.1. Classification (GTDB taxonomy): domain Bacteria; phylum Verrucomicrobiota; class Lentisphaeria; order Victivallales; family Victivallaceae; genus Zth2. The sequence continues at coordinate 12,016 of JAAEMX010000458.1, read as the reverse complement.
AACTGCTTGTAGGCAAAAGGTCTGCCTGCCGTGTTTTCACCGATAATAACGACATCTTTTGCTTTTTTAAGTGATGCAGCCAAAAGCTCTCCTGTTCCAGAAGTTTCCGGCCCTATCAAAACAAATTTAAGAACAGCAAAGATCTGATTATCGGCCAGCCTGAAATTAACAATTGCAGACTCTTTTATACTCATGCCAAGAACTTTAAGCATTGAGCCGACATCACCACCACTGCATTTTCTAAGGTCAAAAATGCATGCTTTGGCATTTTCTCTCTTATCCTTGCCAAGGGTTGCAAAGTCTATGAGAGGAGCAATTGTCGAGGCGTTAATATAGTCAAGCCTGATGTATATTGCCTCTATGTCGCTTAAAGCAAAAATCGGATATATTTCCGCATTGGTTTTATTGATTTCAGGAGCATTTGCAAAAGGCGTTTCAGAAACTTCAAGCAGCGGGCTGACTTCTTTGGCTATCATATTCAGAATGTCAAATTTATTGCTGAGAACAGGCTCCGGTTTAAAGAGTTTATTATTCTGCTTGAGCAAATCCAGTAACTGTTTGATTTCAGCAGAAAGCTGTTCCGCAACTTGTGGGTTTGTCTTTTTAGAATATTCCTCAGGCAAAGGCTTACTGACAACAGGTTCAGGCTTAACATCTTCCGCAAAAATCGCAAAAGATATCGCGACACAAATTAAACCGGCTGTCAGTAGCTTAAGCATAAGTTTAACCTTCCAGTTCCTGCTGAAGTTCAGCATCGGCCTGTTGGACCTTGGCGGTCTGATCGGCACGGAAAGCTTTCAATTTTACGCCTAATTCAGCATTGCCTGTTGCCAGGATAGATATCGCATACAGCGCAGCATTCTTGCCGCCAGCCTTACCGGCAGTTACTGCCGCAACCGGAATACCCGGAGGCATCTGTACTGTTGCCAGCAAAGAGTCAAGCGCGTTAAAAGGCTCTGAAGCTACTGGAATACCGATAACTGGCAAAGTAGTATGAGCAGCGACAACACCACCAAGATGAGCCGCCATTCCAGCTGCGCAAATTATTACCTTAATGCCTTCTGATTCGGCATTTGCAGCAAAATTACAAGCTACTTCAGGAGTACGGTGTGCAGACATTACACGCGCGGTAAAAGGAATGCCAAACTGATCAAAAATCTGGAAAGCGCCACGCAGAATTGGCAGGTCGCTTTTACTTCCCATCAGAATAGCTACTACAGGTTTTTCAGACATTTTATTCCTCCAAAAAAATTTCTTTTTCTTGCTGATTAACAATCGATTTACAGTTTTAAAATCAGCTTCTTTTGTTGGATACATCTTACAGGGTAATACCTGTCAAATGTATAAAGTAAAAGCCGGTTTGCAACAATGCAACCAGCTTTTATCACTTGAATTCATCTTATTTAAAGATAAAATCAGTTTTTTTCTTCGCCACCGAGAGCTTTGAGGGCGTCAAGTCCTTCATTCTCACTATCGGCAATGCCTTCAGTGTAGTAAATCTTGCCCTCAGCAATCTCAAGAAGCGCAACATCAAGGTAATTCTCAGAATCACACTTGACCATTGGGCGAGCGCCCAGGGCCAGCTGCTTGGCTCTTTTTCCCGCAATGATCGAAAGAATCTGCGGTTCACTAATAACAGCTTTTGCGCGTTCAAGGTAATTATTGTTCACTTTTCAGTCTCCTTGACTAAAGCAGGTATGCCTGCACAGTCTTTACAAATTTTCAGTGTCGACTACTTCTTGCTCATGCTTAAACAGCACAAGCCAGCATACCGCTGCATTGTATTATTGAGGCCATTCAGTGGACAGCCTTTAAACTGCACTTTTAATAATCAAAAGCGGGGGCAATGTACAGCCCCCGCGATAAAAAGTCAATCAATAATCGATAATATCTCTATGATTATCAATAACTGTGATGTCTCCGCTGGTCACGCGCATGAAGCGTTCTTCGAACATTGAAACGTTATCAAGGATGTAACGTTCAGCCAGAACTTCACGTTCTGAGTCCTTAAGAGCATCACGCAGCATCAGCATGCCGACGAACACCATGGTCTCCATTTCAACCAGGGCGCGGGCCATCAGACCCTGATATTCAGAATCTTTACGATCAGAAACAAACTTGACAGCTTTCAGCAGTCTTTCATGTTTCTTAACGATTTTATCTTTGAGGCGAGTAAGCTTGCCTTCGAAAGGCAGAGCCATCAGCTCTTTGAGGCGAACATCATTTGTACGAGTCATAACACCGCCAATGGCAGCAATAACCTGCAGCTGAGTAGTGCCTTCATAGATATTGGTAATGCGGGCATCACGATAGTAACGCTCAACATTAAAGTCTTTCATAAAACCGGTACCGCCATGAATCTGGATGGAGTCGTAAGCGACTTCATTAGAAATCTCAGTAGAAAGTGCTTTACTCATAGGAGTCAAAACAGCTGCTACGCGATTCCAGTATTTGGCTTTTTTACGGGTTTCAGGATCGACATCTGTACCATGCTCAACAACGTGGTTATAACCGCTGCGCAGGTCTACGGCACGAGTTGTTTCGTAGAGCAGGCAACGAGCAGCCAGAACTTTACTTTTCATGCGGGTAAGCATGTCGTAAACGGCTGGAAACTTATCAATAGATGTCTTGAACTGTTCACGCTCTTCAGCGTATTTGCGTGCTTCACGGAAAGCAGCTTCGGCAATACCGAGGGCCTGTCCGCTGATAGCAACGCGGGCACCGTTCATCAGACTCATAACATATCTGGTCAGACCGCGGCGACGCTGTCCGCAAAGCTGTGCAGGAACATCATTGTACTGCAGCTCAGCTGTAGCAACACCGTGGATACCAAGCTTGTGCTCAATACGGCGAACAACCAGCTCAGGACAAGCTTCAGCAACGAACATGGAAAGACCACGACCGTCAGTAGTGCCTTCTTCAGAGCGAGCCAGCACCAGATGTACTTTTGCACAACCGTTGGTGATGAAGCGTTTCATACCATTCAGGTACCATTTGCCGGTCTTTTCGTCCTGCCATGCTTTGAGGCGGACAGACTGCAGGTCAGAGCCTGAATCAGGTTCAGTCAGGTCCATTGAACCATCAACTTCACCAGTGGCGAAACGCGGCAGAAATTCGTCTTTCTGCTCTTCAGAACCGAACTCACTGATTGTTTCAGCGATGTCCTGCAGTCCAAAAAGATTCTGCAGAGAAGCATCAGCACGTGAAACCATCTCGGTCATCATAGTATAGATAGAAACCGGGAAGTTCAGACCGCCGTATTTGTGCGGCAGCATAACGCCCATGACACCAGCCTGTGTCAGGTCGCTGATATTTTTCTGAGTAAGTTCGTGGTAAGTAACAACGCCGTCAGCAAAATGCGGACCGACTTCATCAACTTCACGTGAACGCGGGTCAATGTTGTCACCACAGATTTCGCCGATTACTTCAAGGACGCGATCATAGTTATCTTTCGCATCAGCGTAATCCAGCGGAGCTGTATCGAATTCTTTAGCGAATTCGTAATTATCCTCGCGTATAACGCAAGCTTCATCCAGATCAAGGTTTTTCAGCGTGAACTGGAGGTCTTTATTATCGGTATAAAAGTTAGCCATTTTTTAAATCCCTCCTTATGCCTTAGCCTTGAACGCGTCAATCATCATCGGAATGACAGCATTCAAGTCGCCAACAATTTTATAGTGGGCAACGGAGAAAATCGGTGCATCAGGGTCAGTGTTGATGGCAATGATTTTCTTGGAATCGTCCATTCCGGCACGATGCTGTACGGAACCGCTGATACCACAGGCAATGTAGAGTTTAGGACGAACAGTAACGCCTGTCTGACCGACCTGATGATCGTGATCAATCCAGCCGGCGTCGACAGCGGCACGAGAAGCGCCGACGTCACCATTGAGAGCTTCAGCCAGATCATAAATCTTCTGGAAGTTGCCCTTGTCGCCTACGCCATAACCGCCGGCAACAATAACCTGAGCAGCGCCAAGGTTAATGCTCTTGTCCTGACGGATGCGCTCGAGAACGTTGATAACTGTTTCTTTATCAGTAAGTTCAACGTCGACATTGACCAGTTTACCCTTGCGGGAAGTGTCAGCTTCGTCAAGTTTCATAACACCTTCCCGGACAGTAACCATCTGTGGGTCGTCCCAGGTATTAACGATAGTGGCAATGATGTTACCGCCGAAAGCCGGACGGATCTGCATCAATTTGTCAGTGTAAGACTTCTTGTTGATTTTGTCATCGAAGTCATCAATACGCAGTTCAGTACAGTCAGCAGTCAGACCGGCGAGCTTCTCAGAAGCAACGCGCGGTGCGAGTTCACGACCTTTGAAAGTAGCACCGAACAGCAGAATATTAGGTTTGTGCGCCTTGATTAAGTCCATAAGAACTTTGGCATAAGGCAGAACAGTAAAAGGCTCCAGACGTTTGTCCTCAGCGAGGAAAACAGTGTCGCAGCCATAATGGTAAAGAGTATCAACGCAGCCGCCGACGTTATCGCCAAGCAGAACTGCTTCAGTTTTTACGCCGAGGCGCTGGGCCAGATCACGGCCTTTGCATACGAGCTCCAGGCTGACGTCAGCAATTTTGCCGCCTTCCTGTTCAATAAAAATCCAGACATTTCCGATTTTCTTAGTCATGTGCTTACCCCAGTGTGTGGTCTTCAATCAGTTCATGGATAAGATCGTTGACACCAGCTTCACTAGGTTCAACGTTCTTGGCGTCACCGCCAGTGAGGACAACACTCTGGATCTGCTTGACTTTTGTCGGAGATCCGAGCAATCCGATACGTTCCTTGTCGGCTCCGGCGTATTCTGCAGTCCATTCATTGATCAGCAGGCCTTTTCCAGCAAGTTTTTCGGCTTCTTCAACAAGGAATTCAGCATCGGTGTAGTTAGCACCGGCATGTTCCTTGGTAAGTTCAAATTTTGTCCGGGCGCGTTTGTATTTCATGATCCGCTTGGCCGCCATTGGGCGCGGTTCATTGGCATCGATAACTGTCATCATAGCAGGCAGCGGGCATTCCAGAACTTCGTAGCCTCCGTCAATACGACGTTTGGCGACAACCTTTTTATTGCTCAATTCGACTACGTCTTCAACGTAAGCGATCTGAGGAATATCAAGCTTTTCAGCGAGCTGCGGGCCAACCTGAGCCGTGTCACCGTCAATTGCCTGACGTCCGCAGAGGATTAAGTCATATTCGCCGTATTTCTTAACACAGCAACTTAACGCATAACTGGTAGCCAGTGTATCAGCTCCAGCGAAAGCACGGTCAGTTAAGAGAATGCATTCATCCGCGCCACGATAAAGTGAAGCGCGAAGTACTTCTGCCGCGTTTGGCGGTCCCATGGTACCGACTACAACTTTTGCACCGAAACGGTCTTTAAGCTGTAATGCGAGTTCCAGAGCATTCAAATCCTCTGGATTGAAGATCGCCGGAAGAGCGGCGCGGTTCACAGTACCATCCGGCTTCATTGCTTCACCGGTGATATTCTGGGTATCCGGAACCTGCTTGACAAACACAAGTACAGTGTAACTCACAGTTCGACTCCCTAATGTTGGTTATTGTTTCTTAAGGGGTTCTCCCACTCTAAAAATAAAAGCTAGCTTTCAATATAGCACAAAGTGCTGAAAATGAAACCTAAACAGAATTTTTATACTTTTTTTTCAGAGCTGACGACAGCAGAAGCTTATTTGTAAGATACAAGCTCAACGGGATATCCAAATTTTTAACAATTACCAGTCAGTGCGGTCCATGGAACGATAACTGATGGCTTCAAAAAGGTGTTCCTCTTTAATCTCAGGCGATAAAGTCAGGTCAGCAATAGTTCTGGAAACTTTTAATATACGGTCATAGGCGCGCGGGCTGAGTTTGAAATTTGTGACTGCATGCCGAAGCATCATTTTACAGTTGGCATCCATCTGGCAATATTTCTGTAAATCGCGGCTGCTCATTCCGGCATTGCAGAATATTTTCTGTTTGGCAAACCGCTTGCTTTGAATAACCCGGACTGCAGTAACCCGCTCAAGAATTGTTGCGCTGGATTCTCCATCAGGCGCTGCAAGCAGTTCATCATGCGTAAGGTGCACCACTTCAACGTGTAAATCAATACGGTCAAGCAAAGGACCGGAAATTTTATGGCGATAACGCCGCTTTTCATCAGGCTTGCAACGACATCCCAGTGCCGGGTCCTGCATTCCGCAGGGACATGGGTTCATTGCTGCAACCAACATGAAATCGGCTGGGAACGTATAGCTTCCGGCAGCTCTGAAAACATGTACGAGCCCGTTTTCCAAAGGCTGGCGCAGTACCTCAAGCACGTTGCGCTTAAACTCAGGAAGTTCATCTAGAAACAGTACTCCATTATGCGAAAGGCTTATTTCGCCAGGACGCGGATTTTTGCCGCCGCCAATCAGTCCGACATCACTTATCGTGTGATGGGGAGATCGGAAAGGGCGCTTATTCAACAAAGGCTCACCATTTGAAAGCATGCCAAGCACGCTGTAAATGCGACTGGTTTCCAGCGTTTCCTCCAAGGTCATCGACGGTAGAATTCCCGATAAACGCTGCGCAATCATGCTTTTACCTGTCCCCGGCGGGCCAATCATTAAGCTGTTATGTCCCCCGGCTGCAGCGATTTCCATGGCGCGACGGGCCATCGCCTGCCCCTTTACCTCGCCAAAGTCAGGCTGCAACGAATCATGTCTATCCATATACTCCTGAAGGTCGGCACGATAAGGCAAGATTCCGCCTTCAGTAAAAAATTCAACAGCGTCACGCAAATTTGCGACCGGGTAAACCGGAAACGCCCCGGCAGCCAGAGAAGCTTCCTCAGCATTGTTTACCGGAACCAGCAGAGCGTCAACTTCATAAATAGAGCTAAGTTTGGAAGCAATCGGCAAACCGCCTTTGACCGAGCGAATCGAGCCGTCCAGAGCCAGTTCACCGACCATAGCGGTGCGGGTAAGGCGTTCACGTTCAATAATACCGATAGCGGCCAGCATGCCTAGCGCAATGGGAAGGTCAAAAGCAGCACCTTCTTTTTTGATATCAGCGGGAGCGAGATTTATTAAAGTAGCGCCGTCAGGATGAGGGAAACCAGAACTTTGCAGTGCAGAGCGCACCCGGTCACGGCTTTCTTTTACCGCGGCGTCCGGCAGACTATGGACACGACACTTTGTTCACCAGCCTGAGTAGCATTGACTTCCACCTCAATTGGGTAGGCGTCAATCCCAATAACAGCGGCAGAAAAAGTTTTAGCCAGCATAAGTCCCTCGCTCTTGCTGTAGAATGTTTCGAAACAGAGTTTAAAGCTACACCTTTACCAGTAGCTTGGCAAGTCTGAAAAATAGAATATTTAATGTAATCATCATACTTTTTTTATTATATGCGCAATCCTTAAGATATATATTTTAAACACAAAACAAACATTACAATTGGAACATTTTTATAAAAAGCGGACACTAATATCGCATGAAGGGATAATTTGTTGAGTTGCTTCCTGAAACGATTACTTAATCATTTTTTATAACTCAATTTCAGTGAAGATAATTCAATAAATACAGCATGTAATCCAATTAATTGGAGCACTTACTATCACAGGAGTAAACTATGAGAAAAACCGTCGTTTCAGTATCTTTGTTTCTAGTATTCTTGTTTTTTAACGTTCTAACGTCCTATGCTTTACCAAGCACTGCAGTCGGAGAAATAATTAATCCAACGGATTCAAGAATCACATATCTTGGAAGATACAATACCGATCTAAACCAAGCAAAACAAATGAACTGGGAAGGCGCCGGTATTGCCTTAAATGTACACGGCAGTGGTCTTACAATCACTTTAAAATCCAAGGCAACGACGGAAAGTTCATTTCAAGCTGTCGAGTTTCGTGTATATATATACAGCGGCAACGCTCCTGTAGAGTATAGCCAGAACCTGTTTTCAGTACCTGTATCAATAACACCTCAGGAGTCATCCAAGACAATTGATTTATCAGCTCTTCGTGACTATGACCCAAGCAGGCTATACCACGTAGAGATAATTAAAACCAGTGAAGCTGATGATACTTCCTCTAAGAAAGAAACTGCAACAGTAGAATTGGCCGGCATCACGATAAACGCTGACAGCTTTCTCGAGCCGGCAACTGTTTTAGAAAAAAAAATAGTATATTACGGGGACTCAATTACCGCAGGCTTCTATGACGGCACTAATGGCGGTACTTACGGAAAATCCAATCTGGACATCAGTTACGCGTTTCAAACCACTCAACTGCTGAACAAAGCGTTGTTCTCAGACTTTTCAGCATCATCCCTAAACGCCAGCTATACGGCTTTATCTGGAATTGCTATATCCAATAACTATTACTGGCATAATAATACACTTGCCAATTTTTATAATCAAAAGCAGTACAGCTATAATAACAGCGTGAAAAGTAATGTTTTGGATAGTGAAAACGCAGATGTTGTTGTTGTAAACATCGGAACAAATGATATGACCGGATACTTTGTTGCGGGAGATGCTGATGGGCCGACGAAGTATGGAGATGCTCTAAAGGCCTTTGTGGGCGAGATCAGAACCCTGAATCCCAATGCCTTTATTATTTTGACTTTATGGGGCACATACGATCCCAACTCACACTCTCAATACTGGGATGCAATACAAAAAGTAGTAAGTGATTTTAATAATAACCATATTATACCTGACAGTAAAGTTAAATACTTTGCTCCTTACTGGTCAACATCAGGAGACCGAAATCATCCGGACAAAACTTTTGCCGGCAAATTTGCGGCCAAACTGGCACCATTTATCCAAAGCCTGTTAACTTCAAATCTCAATTAATTTGCACCAAAAAACTGCACATGTTCCAGCTTTAGAATATGTGCAGTTTATATATATTATTTCTTGTTATTTAATGACTTGAACCAATGAGCCATGCAGTTTTCTGACCAGTTCAATTGCTGCTGTTTCTTTTTGCTGTGCTTCTTCCAGCAATGATATTTTTTGTTTACTATCGAACTCTTTATTGCCAACGGCATACAATTTTTGTGAAATGTCGGCATAAACATTTTCCAGCTTTGAACACAAGGCTGAATGCTCGGAATATTTTTCACCGATTTCCTTGAAAAATTCTGACGCCATTTTACGGCATTCACTCCAGACCATAGAGTTCCACCAGTTACCGTGTTCTGAGCCAAACTCTTCTGCTCCATTAATCCAGTTTGTGTATGCTTCTGACCCTAAAGCATAATTATCATTTTCTGATTTTTGCTGTTTTGTAAAAAGATCAACGGCATAACTCAAGCTTTCAATTATTGCTTTTGTCTCGTTGACTGGCTGAGTTTGTTTATGGACAAAAAAACAGGCGTGGACTTCTTTGAACTCTTTCCATGAGCTAAAAGTTATTCTGCCTGGCGTTATATCTTCACTGATTTCACAGCCCGGCCACGGTTTAAGCAGCAAAAATCCTTCATCGTCATAACTGTAAATCAGCTGATGCTCCATATTGCAGAAAGAACACGGGGTCTGGCTGTCGATGGCCTGTTTGAGATCTTTCTCAGCCTTGCTTCTTTCTTCAAGGCTGCCTTCATCAGTAAAAAAGCCGAGATAATCTGTTTTTATGCCGAGGTTTTCTACTAAATGGAAGAAAGTTGAATGATCCCAGGCGTAAGGACTGCTGGGGCAAATGTTTTTAGAAATGTTGATAACAAACGCGTGCCCGGAAAGCCCGTACAGCATAGGCACTGAAATTGGATTATCAAAATACTCGGCAGTACCTTTTATCACACTCATGAGGGTAGTATTGAGCGGCGGCATGCTTTGATTTTCGTACCTGACAACTTTCCTTTCGGATACCTCAACCTGATTCTTAAGCTCTTTCCAGTTCTTGAATCCGTATTCCATGGCAAGGGCAAACTGGACTTCCTGCAATGAAATTTCCGCATCAAGGATTACCTGATCATTCTGATCTTTAAACTGATGCAGGCGGCGAAAGACTTCGCAGCACGAAGCTTCTTTTTTCCGGTGTGCTTTCAGGATTGATTTGGCTTCAAGTTTCAAAAACTTGACTGACGGTTTCGGCGATAATGACTTAGTCATCTCAGCCTCCTTTTCATTAAATCATCCCGGCATCTGCTATCACGGGCTGAAAAAGAGGTTAAATCTCACATCTCAACGAAGGTGACTTATATTCTTCTGGCAGACGTCAAGGCCTCCTTCAAGGCCAATGTTTCTGATTATACCATAAAGAAAAGATTAAATCAAGCCCCTGAGAAAATATCATAATGAATCTTACTTTAATGCATTAGTCTTCGGAATTTTTTGAATGCGTCATACTTGGCGTTGTAATCATAGTCTATTATATAGGCTTTGTGGAGCAGGTCGTTAATTTGTTTATATCTGGTACCGTGGTGTTTAATATTATTCTCGATGCGGGTATCCAGGTCCCGCATTGCCTGTACTTCACGTTCGTCCAACCTTTCATTGATTCCATGATAATTTTTATCGAGAAAAAACTTTACAAAAGCTAACCTTTTTATTAAGTCTCCTCCCATGTTCGGGTGGAATTCTTTTCTGTAAATTGTTGTTATAATTTTTTTTAACACCTCATCTACAGTATCAAATGCCCCCCTCCTGAGCCCTAAAACAGGTTTATGCGAAAATAAATCACTTACCTCTTTATTGTAATTTCTTCTTTGAAAAAACCCGGTTTTCACATATGACATTATAACGGATTTAGCTTTGTTCAGTCTGAGATCTTCGCTGTTTCTTGCTAGTTCGCTGTGAGACTCTGCTACTCTGAAGAGAGACTTGTCTGGAGAATAGGTGCAACTGTATGATATTTTAATATCTGAAGGCCATTTGAATATATAGGCCAATGGTCTTTTCAATTCATTATCCGAATTACTGGAACTACAGCAACGCAATGAACTTTGCTTCTCTTTTTCCAAGTAACAATAATTTTGTCGAAACCTGTCTCTGAGCATAAAAAAATTTCTTTTTTCTTGTCCATACGGAATGTTTAACTCACGAACTCTCTTTAAAATGTATTTCTCTCCTTTAAGCGGTACTGTTCCACCAAGAAACTGGTTATCTATGATTCCGCTGATAAACATCAAAAACGATGCGAAATTATGGCAGTTCAGCTTCAAAATATTAAAGTTTTTTGTTACTCTTTTTTCTTCAACTATATCAATCATTTTATAAAACAGCTTCAGGGCGCGTGTACTACTGCTGGCATAATGAATAGCTCTCACCTCAGGTCTTACTTTGGATCTGGAAATATAGTCAAATAATAGCTCAGCGTTGTGATTCATAAAAAACTGAGTTACTCCGTTATAGCACTTGGGGGCTTTTCCCGTAAGCCAAAGCCCAAGACTGTAAAGAACATAGTAACTGTCTCCAACTTTTTGACTGACAGCTACCAGTGCATGGCCTCCTGTATTCAGATAAGAAATTATAAACGGAGGCCCTTCCTGATTATACCCCCGCTTGGCTTCATGATAAATAATTTTTTCAAAATTCATGCTTTACCCCTTCAGTAATGCTATACGCAGCAAGCAATTATTTTTTAATTAACGTTCTATATTGTAAATTTTCTAAATCCCTTAAATGCTTTATTTTTAGGCTCAAATCCATAATTAGTTACATATGCTTTATGAAGGCTTTCATTCACGGGCTTATGAACCGTACGGTGAGGCCTGAAATTACACTCAATTACTGCATCAAGTTTTTTCATTTTATTAATCTCATAATCGCTCAGTGTTTCATTGATTTTGCCGTAGTTTTTATCTAGAAAGAAGTGTATGAAAGCGAAAATTCCAATTAAAGATCCTCCCATATTGGGGTGAAAATCTTTGTTGAGAACAATGGTTTCCAGTTCACTTAATAACTTGAGAGTACCGAGTTTTTCAGTTTAATCGATAGGGTGTGACGCAACGCGACAACATTTCCCATTGCCGTTTTTCGTGATTTCTTTCACCGCAGATGTTAAAAATCAGCTGAAAACCACTGCTTTTCGTCAGGCAG
>JAAEMX010000457.1 GCA_024225035.1 Lentisphaerota bacterium | reverse complement strand
TCTTGTTTGCTGGTTTGGTGGGAAAGAATTGAATTGAAGTAACACCCGTCGAACCCGCTTTAGGATCGTCGAATATCATCAGATTTACGATGTCTGCGATAGCGACGCGGCTGTGGTGAAATGGGGAAAATCCAAAATTTTGAACAGGATCGAAATTTGTTTGCAGAGTGAGCGTCTGTGAGGGGCAGTAGTCAAATCACGTATTGCAAGATAAACTGGATTGACGAGCTGTTGCCGTGGAACTACCTTGCGGATGAGTAACCAAGTGGGCGCTTACACATTAACCGCAAAAATGACAAGCAATGTATTTTTTTCATCCGACATCAATACGATTCCCTTTTTGGAAAAGGAATAATAAAAACCACTATGTTGCAAAATACGGCAATATATTTCTCTGCCCGTTTTTTCATCGTTGCAATGTGACCTCAACTGATTCAGGGCTGCATGACCAATTGGGGAACTCTCGCTAATTTCGTTGATTGATCGATAATGAGTCCATTGCGAGTAATAATCTTTGATATCATGACGCTTCTTGAGTTTATTTAAATATTCCACCCCCATTCTTTCCAGAATTATTTTCATCGTTCTCTTTGTGCCTATATGAGATGCCCAAAATTTGTACCTATTTTTATAATCCAAAATACTTGCGTTATAAGTGCGCACCTTAATACCTCGTGGCACTTGTCCAAATGCTTCTTCTTTTCCCTTTTTATAAAAATTAGGGTTCAAACTGGTGTTGTTTTTTGGGAAATAGCAATATGCCAACAATAGTGCTATTGAAGTTAAAATGACGGCGTTTCGGTATTTTACCCATAACAGTTTAATTAAATCAGCCATCGGTTATTTTCGCTTTTTTGCACTGTAAATGATTCCTAAGGAATTACGACGACCAAAACTTAACAATGGCTCAGGACTTTCCGACCAACTTCCATTGGCATCAAATCCAGTCCTGAGGATATTGGGCATCAATTTATCAAGGTCATCACTCGCAGGTTTTTCTGTTTGTATTGCTTTCATGCTTTTCAGTACGACAAACTCTTCGCTAAGTGGGTTAAACTTCCGCCATGACTTTGGTGTTTCCGCATCCGAAATGATATATCCTTTTATTTTATATCCCCACTTACGGGATAAACTACCTCGCGTCGTATCAGTACAGAGTTTAATGATATCTGCTTCGCCAATTTCCAACAGAACCTCTTCCGCAAGAGGGCATATATTTGATGAAATCAAAAAAGCTCGGTTATCAGATGACCTGAAGCTCAATGCCGTTCCGTAACTTTGCTTGCATCCATTGGAATTAATGACTTGAATCCATGGTCTGGAGAAAGAACGCTGTCTATTGATGGTTGAATGCAATATTTCATTCCCGACTTTCAATATTGCCTTTAAAGTATATTGGCTGCTGTAAGTGCAAAAAGGGTCAAATGTATTATCAGGAGAATTGTAAATTTTGACTGCAAAAAAGCTTATTGATGTGAGCAATATAGCGAGTACAGAAAAGTAAATAGCTCTTAGAGATTTTTTTCTCTTTTTCAATTTATCATACCTCGCAAGATCATAACTTACCTACTTCATCACAAAATTCCATTTGTTTTCGTAATTACCGTTATCCTCGCCCTTGTCCGTCTATGGTTTCATAACACCAGTTTTCTGTAAGCGCCCCGCTGATCACTCACCAGCAAGGTAATTCCACGGCAGCAGCTCGTCAATACGGTTGATTTTGTGATCAGCAATACGGCTGAGAACATCTGTGAGCCAAGCTTGCGGATCAACACCATTGAGCTTGGCTGTTTCAATCAGAGTATAGGCAATGGCGGCGGCCTTTCCTCCGCCCTCGGAGCCCATGAAAAGATAGTTTTTTCTGCCAAGGGTCACCGGCTTGACTACGCGCTCACAAGTATTGTTGTCCAGTTCCAGAAAACCATTGTCGAGATAAGGTCGCGTCTTTGGCATTCGGGTGAGAGCATAACGGATGGCTCTGGCCAGTGGCGATTTGCCGGAGATTTTGGTCAGCTGCGCATGTAGCCACTGTTCCAGATCATCGAAGATCGGCTTGGCTTTTTCCTGACGAATAGCGACCCGTTCTGCGGGGGAACAACCTCACGCTTCTTTTTCAATGCCATACAGTTTGGCAATGCGCAGTATTGCCTCTTCCGCAATTGCCGAGCCTTGAGATTGTTGAACATCAACGAACTTGCGTCTTGCAT
>JAAEMX010000456.1 GCA_024225035.1 Lentisphaerota bacterium | reverse complement strand
CTGCCTGACGAAAAGCAGTGGTTTTCAGCTGATTTTTAACATCTGCGGTGAAAGAAATCACGAAAAACGGCAATGGGAAATGTTGTCGCGTTGCGTCACACCCTATCGATTAAACTGAAAAACTCGGTACTCTCAAGTTGAGTTAATCAAAGGCTATGAGAAACTAAATATAGCTTATTTTAAAGAAACAAGACAAGGGGTTTGCTATGCAAGGAATAAATGCCTCGAAGAATTTTTGAGAACCAATTCAGATTGTTTGGTTTGGATTGATGACGATGAGTTTCCAATGAACCGCTACTGGTTGGAAGAGTTGATAAAAGTTCAGGATCAAACGGGGGCATATGTTGTTGGCGGTGATGTACTGACTGAGCCGGTGGATGATACTCAACAATATCTTAAAAAGGCACTTTATAAAAAAAGCATGGCGGCAAGAGACGGTGAAAGCTTGAGGTATTTCTATACAAACAACACTTTAATTGTAAAAGAAGTTATAGAAAAAGTGGGATTCTTTGACTTAGCATTTAATCTTTCTGGTTCAGAAGATTTAGATTTTGCGATAAGGGCAAAACAGTTAGGATTTCAAGCTGTTTATTCGCAGAAAGCTAAGGTTATGGAATTCCATCCCAAAGAAAAAAGCACAACAAGGTGGTTTTTGCTTAGGGGAATAAGAATAGGGGAAGGTTTTACTTTAGCTAATATAAAGTCCTATGGAGTTGCAATGTCAGCAGGATATTCGATTTTATTGTCAGGATATAGAATAATGGTTTCACTTTATTTACATATTGTAGCTTTACTTAAGCAGGATAGAGGTTGTTTCCTGAATGCAGCCTTAAGATTTGGAACCGCAATTGGGGCTTTATCTGCACTTTGTGGGCATAAATACAAGGAATATAAAAACCATTAATATTCATCAATAAATTGTGAGGGGACAATGGCGCTAGTATCCGTTTTTATTCCTGTTTATAATAGGGAACTGCATATTGCTCAAGCTATAGAAAGCATTTTGGAGCAATCTTTCAAGGATTTTGAATTAATTATAATAAATGACGGTTCTTCGGACAGAACTGAAGAAGTTATTTTAGGCTTTGAAAGTCCTCAGATCAGATATTATAAGAATGAACACAACCTTGGCATACCGGCAACTCGTAATAAAGGTTTAAGGCTGGCTAGGGGAAAATATCTTGTACTTCTGGATTCTGATGATATCGCTTTGCCTAATAGACTTCAAGTTCAAGTAGGTTACATGGAAACCCACCCTGACATAGTAATTTCTGGAACATTCTTTAAACAGTTTGGCTCTGGCAGCAGATGCAGGTATGAGCTGTTTAAAACGGATGATGAAATTAAAAGCTTTTTATTATGGGAAACTCCTTTTTTACAGCCGACTATAATCATGCGATTAGATAGAATAAGGAAATCAGAAGTGTGGTACTCTGAAGAATACAACATCGCTGAAGATTACGATTTTTTTGATCGAGTGGGCACAGAGACCGGCGGTAAATTTGCAAATTTAAAATGCAAGCTTACTAAATACAGGAGACATCCTGAGAATATTACTTTTTCAAAAAGGTCAGCAGTCATAGCAAGGGAAAGCAGAAAAAAAATAAGAAGCAGAAGGCTTAAAGCGTTATTAGGTGAGGATTATTCTAATCGCTACCCTGAGCTTGTTGACTTGATATGTTGCAATAAAATCACTGATTTTTCAACACTTGCTAATTGTTTTGACCTGCTCATCCTTCTTGAAAAAAAAAATAATAATTTGAAAAAATATTCATTATTTTATTTTAATAAATATATCGAGAAAAAAAAGATTTTTTTAACAACGCGTTTCTTTTTGCTTTTAGTCAAAAACTCAATAAAGGTGAATTTGGACTTTATTTCTATAAAAAGGTTGTTTAGGTCAACCCTAAATGTGGTTTCAAATCCCCAAACTACATTAGCAAAGGTTTATTTAATTATAAAAATTTTTCAGTGTACATTTAAAAACGCACTGAGCACAATATTTTTAGTTGGTATTTTCATAATCAAAAATGTTCTCTTAGAAACAATATATGTAAGAAAAAGGACTAAATCATAATATATCTAGATGTTTTTATCTTTTCTCGGACATCATCTAATAACCATAATGCCAAATGCTTGCAGTATTTCTCTTCTTCGAATTCAGTGTTTTCTTCATCAATTGCTTCTATTGGCTCAGGAAGATTAAATGGATGGAGCGTAAGGTTTATTGGTCTCCATAAGCCTGTGATAATATCTATGTTTTTTTTAGTTTTTGGGAATGTGGTTGTTATCAGGTATTTTGAGTCACTGAGGCAAAAATTTTCTAAGGCCGTAAATATATTTTTATATGAAAAATGTACTAAACAGTCTCTGCAAAGTATTGAGCTCTTCTTAGGAAGGTTAATAAAAGCATCTTTTGAAAGCAGGTTTATATGTTTGAAGTCAATATTTATTGAAGAATACTTTGAACAATTCAAGGTAATTAATTCTTTTACAATATCAGCTCCTAGGTAGTCTATACCTGAAAGGTTTATTTCCTTCATCCAGTTAAAGTCGCCGCATGGTACATCATATATGCTGCTTATATTATATTTGTTAATGATTGCAGGCAAAGCTTTGACTAATACTTCTGACTGTTCAGCCCCTGACCCAGCCCCTGAAACAGATTCTTTACTATGCCATCTGTTATGCCTGTATATATATGTAAAAAGATCTTCTGCATTAGAAGTTTTAAGTTCATATTTATCACGAAAGCTATAGAACGATGTGTAAAGTTTATCGTAGATCCGATTGACGAAATTTTTCATGAATAAACCTCTTTTCTCAGTTTAAAGCCTTTGTTATTATAATACTTCTTATGTGTTTACAAGCTATCCTAATTTTACGACTCAAAGCTTTATCACAATATCGCAATTTTCAATTGTTGAAAGGCGATGGGCTATCATTATAAACGTTAATTTACCTTTTAATAAACGTAAAGCATCAACGAATGCAGATTCAGTATCATGATCCAAAGCGCTTGTAGCTTCGTCTAATATAAGCACTTCGGGGCTGTGATAGAGTGCCCTGGCAATTCCTATTCGCTGTCGCTGTCCGCCAGAAAGGCGAACCCCATTTTCCCCAATATTTGTTTCGAGTTTTTCAGGCAGAGATTTCACAAACTTGTATAACTGTGCAATCTTCAAACACTCTATTACCTTTGTTTCGTCAATGTATTGTAGTGCACCCCATTTGTCAATGGCGGCACTACATATAAGTGAGAAAAATTTTGATTTTTCATTTAAGCACCTCATGCCGCAACATTGAACCATCTTTCATACTCATATGGAGTCATATAAGCTAAGGTCGAATGAGG
>JAAEMX010000455.1 GCA_024225035.1 Lentisphaerota bacterium | reverse complement strand
TACTTGCAAGTCGATTAAGTTCTGAAATAGTATAACCGCCATGTGATAATATCTGATTGTAGTCCAAAACCATTATTTTTAATCTGCTGAAAAATTTTTCCTGTTCATTTGCCAGTACAGCAAACCCCCAGGAATGGGTCAGGGCATAGCAAAAGCCATCTCGATTACCACCGCTAATTAAGCTGTAATATTTTTCAAATCCGGGACAATTTTTACTTAAATCTTTGATGTTATTATATAAATTATCATAAAAATCAGGCATAAATCCCCTTATTGTTTCTATCTCCGTTAAACTAAGAAAATCAATGTTATGGTTGATTAGGTGTGAACATTTTAATGTTTTTTGCTGGCGATTTCTTATAAATACAAGATTTAATTTTACCATAATTATTAAGGCATTCTATAGAGTATTCTTATAAGAAATCATGATTTTATAACTTGAGTGTTAAATGCTTATCTAGATGTAAAACCTTTTCCTAGCAGTAAATGATAATTATTTTGAAGTAGGAATAATTTCTTTAATTTTATGCTTCTTCACCAGAATTCGTGGGTAAAATGTGGTTCGGGTAAATCTCCAAGTTGATGATATAAGGCTATTTCTATAACTTTGGACGAGTGATAACCGAATGGTTTTCTGACTGTCAGATTTATTTTCCTGGTCACACCCTCCACAATACCGCTGTTAAACTGTTTTTTTGCCCGGAAATAATTCAAAATCAACTCTCGATGCGAACGAAGCATTTTCGCTACTTTTTTCATTGGTTCAATTTTTGAATAAATCGTTTTTTGACACCAGGCATCAAGAAATTTTTCGTGCTATTTTTGCCAGTTGTCAGATATCATAGTATTAGGCAAAAGCCAGGAAACAACAGAAAACAATTCATCAACTTCAGCCCTGCGATCGAAAGTATAGGTTGTAGAGCCAATTGCAAAAGTTTTGGCTCATATCAAAATTATTTATTTATTTTAAGCTCAAAAACTATTTAACCACCCAAAGGATAACAAAGTTGGCACAGTAACTGATATATAGAAAATCGAAGTTCGAAGTTCGGCAAAGCCGAAAAAAGGAAACGTTCAATCAGGAGGTTCTCCATGAAAGCACAAATGGCAGCAGCAGCAGTTCTCACCGCAGTCGTATCATTTTCCCATGTGGATGCAGATGCTGGAAACTTCAAAGAAAAATGGGAAGACTTCAAAAACAGAGTTAGCGCCAAAGTTGAAAAAGTCAGGCAGCACCTCCGTAATCGTATGAACAACCCTGAAGTTCAGGAAAAGCTTGCAGAAATAAGAGCAAGACACCGCCAGATGGCAGCAAATGTTCTCCGTAGTTGTCTTGAATCTTATCAGCAATACAAAGATGAAGTAAGACCAGTAATAAAAGCCAGAATTTCACTTAGAATAGCTGAACTTAAGCTAAAAATAGGTGAAAGGTTCAGGTTCTACCGCAACCGGGCACGCCAAAAGTATGAAGCTAAAATCTCAGAAATCATTGGTAAGCTTCCTCCTAATGTAGCGGCAAGACTGACTGAAATCAGAGCTTCAGAAAAGTACCAGTCATTTAAAGCCAGCGTTCGGGAAAAAATCTACAATGCCTTAAAAGTAAAACTTAAAGAAACTGAAGCCAGAGCCAAGGAAAAAGTCAGCCTGTTTGTAAACAACATGAGTGAAAAGTTTGAAGACTGGCTCGAAGACAAAATCGCAGAACTTGAAGCATAAAGGTTTAATCAGAATAAAAACAACAAGGGCTCGCAATCGCGGGGCCTATTTCTTTCGGAGCTTTACGAGATACTCGCGAGCGGCTTCTTTCACATTATCAATCCCTTTGCAAAGACTCTCAACATTCAACTGTACCTTAACGTCAGGCTTAACACCTACACGCTCCACCTCACCTCCTGACGGCCTCAAATAATCTCCCATTATTGTTTGCAGGCGGAAACCGCTTTTTAACCGCATAAAAGATGAAGGCAGGCACTTACCCGAGGTTCTTGTTCCAAAAAGCTTAGCAGCTTTACCATCCTGCATTGCCGCAGAAAATATCTCAGCAGAGCTGTAACTATTCCGGTCAATCAATACTACCAACGGGCCTTTGTAACATCCATTTTGAGGATAAGATTTTGGTGTCAACTTTGCCCCTTTAAGTTTTAATGTCCCCATGCTGACTACCTTCTTACTTACCCACGAAGCCAGCCATGAGGGAAGCAAAGCCATCCCTCCGATATTGCCACGCATATCTATAACAAGCCCCTTAACCTTGCTGAATTTACCAACTACATCTTTTTTGCATTTGGAAATCATTTCAGGGAAAAAAGCGGTAAACCTGATGTACCCTATATTGCCTTTTAGCAATTCTGACTGATAGGTGCTGAATGACCTGGGCATAACTCCCAGTTTAAACCAGCTTGCACCATTGGCATTCCTTACTACTTTGATCTTTCTAAGACTTTTACCACGATCAATCATTGACAGAGAAACTTGTGTACCCGGTCTGCCAGCCAACATTGACCTCACAAGGATTGGCCAGCCAACATAGTATTTCTGCTCCGGTTTAATCTTGATACCATTAACTTCTTCTAATGCCCACCCCATTTTAACTCCAGCCTTTGCGGCTGAAGAATCAGGTCTCACTCTGGTCACCAATATTTTTTTACTGGAAAGCGCAACTCTAATTCCAACGTCTGCGGGCAAATCCCTGCATCCAGATGGAACCTTGTGTGTGTGTGTGGAGGATAATGGAGCTGTACTTTTATAGGCTGCAGCAAGAGCTTTTGAAACTGCCCCCCCTACCGGAGGCAATACCAAGACATGGCTTTGACCTATTGATCGGAGCATATTATTCAAAACCAGCGCAAGTGCCTTGTCGTTTCTGCAGCTAAGAGCATGGGCTTTATATTTTTTAAAAACATTATTGTACTTAGTACTGAAATTCTGATCGTAATGTAATCGGCTGACAGTATTCCATACTTCATTTAGGACTTTGTCAGCTCTCTGCCGGTAGAACTGTTCAGCTTTTTCTGCAAACAACGAACAGGCAACGGTAAGCATAGTCCCCAGTAAAACTCTCTCAACAACTTTTGCTGTACGGGTCATATTTTCTTTCCGCCATTTCCCATTTCATTTCCATTTTCAGGCTTTTTGAAGTCGGAATCCTGAATATTACAATTGGTTTTCATTGATTCCAGCTCTGCAGTAAAAGTAATTCCCATAGAAGATGTTGTCATCTTATGTGCAATTATGATACCGCCAGCATTTTTATAATCAGAAAATTCGCTCTCAGTAAGAATTTTTCCCATAGAAGTCTGTACAGTCATGATACTTTTCTTAACAAAATATGTTTTCATATCAGCAAAGACAACAACTGGCGGCAGGTTCAATTCTTTTGGACAATAACAAATAACTTTATAGCAGCTAACTCCATTAATGATTTCCGTTTTTTTAAGAACTTCCACTTTCTCAAAAATATCTTTTGTATTATTTGCAAAGTTGCTCATTTTAGCTGAAAGCTTCATAAATTCAAGCTGTGGCCCGATAATTTCTCTGACTCCCATACCCTCAACCATGGACCATGCCTGTTTGCCGTCAAAAGCTTCAATTGTTGCGGGTATACCTTTTATTTTTATACTGGTTCTTATCTTATTTGGAGCCTTGAACTTATTTATCATTTTCATGCTGATCTGCTGCATTTTTAACTCGGCATTGTAAGTAGCAACATAACTTTTAATATCTTTTGCAACCCCTCTAGGGTTGACTGCTTTTTCCATCTTTCGGATGATATCCATTGTTGCCAGATATGATAGTATTGCAGGCCTCGCTTCCTTTTTAGCAGAAGTTTGAAGTGACGCATCCTCTACAGCAAAAAGTGAACAATTAACAGAAGCGGCTACAACCAGCAGCAGCATTACCTTTTTCATTACTATCTCCATTATTTTGTAAACAAGTCGTATTCGTATTGGTTGCCAGTATCAATCTACATCAGGTGACGAGCTATCATAAACCGGCTTGTCGCCCCGTCCTCTGATAAACTGATTCGGATCATCATCAATTGAATTCATAATCTCACCGCAACTATTCATAAAACGGTTGAATTTTACCAGCGAAATAAACAATTTTTCTCTAATCTGAGTAATATCTTTAACGATAACATCCCGCCCGTCACCGGTTTTACTTATGAATTCCTTGGCATCAACTAGAAGTGCACTGAAATCTTCAATAATTTTCTTAAGTTTTTCAGCAGGAAGTATTTTATGCAGACGCTTTGCGCCATCCTCAAGAAAATCAATGGTATTGAGCAGCTTGGCTATTTTTTCTTCGGAAAACGCCTGCCGCAGATTTCTGGCGCTGTATTCAACATCCAGAGATATGCGATTAAATCGTGACATCATTCCCTGTAATTCCTGGTTATTGAATATCTTATCAGCATTATCTAAAGTCATATTCACCTTATCCGCCAGCTTCCCAAAGTCGACCTTGGTCAACTGTTGCACAGTTTGACTGATATTCTGAATAACATTACTTACGTGTGAAGTACGGGATTTGATGTAAAAGACCCCTTCCGGAGGCATTACACGTAAATCCGGCAGAGCAAATTTTATTTTCCCAGAAGATCCCAGCTCAATATAGGCTCCCCCCATTATACCGGAAGCATTCATAAAGCACGAAAGCTTCTTACGACGCAGCACCTTATCAAATTCCCAGGTTCCTGAAGATGAAATTGGTGCGTTATCATTAACTATATCCATTGAGGAAGGAAAAATATTGAAATAAACATCTATGTAACCATCTGAATCACGCATTGCAATCCGAGTAATCCTGCCAACTGGAACGCCCATATATTTAACTGGAGAACCCACAGAAAGTCCTTCTACTGAAGCATCAATGACAGTCATAGCCTGAAATTTAGGTTCAAAAAGTTTCAGTATTCCAACTGCAAAAAAACTCCCCAACAGCAATACTACAGACAGGGTTAAAAATACTCCAAGTTTGATTTTATTGGCGTTATTCATTTAATTAGTTTCCTCCAGTCAAAAATTATATACTGAACAAAGAAGTCAGTATTGCATCAGCAATTATTATAAGAAAAATAGCAGTAACGACAGCAGAGGTCGCCGCATGCCCCACTCCCTGAGCATCCCGGTCAGCCTCTAAACCTTTCATACAGCCGATAGCTGCAACTATTAACGCAAAGAAAAAACTTTTCACAATTCCCTGCGTCAAGTCAATTGGTTTTACAACTTCTACTACTTTGAAATAGTATTCAGCTATAGTAAAATCCAGAAACGAGCAAACAATAAGCATACCGCCGATTATTCCAAATATATTTGCCAGGACAGTGAGACATGGCATAACGACTAGCATTGCAAGGACTTTAGGCACAATTAACACCCGACTTGGCACCATTCCCATTGTGACCAGAGCATCAATTTCTTCAGATGCTTTCATCGTTCCGATTTCAGCAGCAAAAGCAGAACCGGAACGTCCAGCCAGAACCACCGCGGTCATAAGTGGGCCTAGTTCAGTAACGATTACCGTCCCCACCAGGTTAACCACATAATTTTCAACACCATAACGCCCCAATTGTACCAATGCCTGAAATGCTAAAATAACTCCAATAAGCATTCCCAGCAAAGATATAATCGGCACTGCATCACTACCGGAAATATCCATATAATATAGCGTATTTGAGATATGAATTCTGCGTGGATGACGAATAGCATCAGCAAAAGCTCCAACCATTTCACCACTGAATTTTATAAAATTCATAGCTTCAGTACAGATTTTGCAAGCCGCTTCTCCTACTTGCTGAAAGAGTTGTATCTCCTGCCGCATAAATATTATTTCTTTAAGATTTGGTTAATTTCTACTGCAATCTTTCTGCCCAGTTCATTGACTGCCTGAGAGGCTGCTCTGGCATATTCAACCGGAGTTTTTTCTTTTATCGGAACAGCAATATTAAACTTACGGTTTAACTGTTTCTTCTCATAGCGAACGTTATAGAAACCGCTCATTACAAATTGCATCTTATCAAGTTCTACTTCAAACTCAGTCAATGTACCGCTGACAAAACAATCTGGGGCATCATTCTTGAAATTGCCCGCAAAAGATTTACGCAGGCATCGTCCTAAAAGCTCACCGGGGCTTTGCACCCACTTGGAATACCCGGCATCAACGATACGGTATTTCCCTGTCCTGATTCTAATTCTGGAACCAGTACCCGACTCATTTTCAAATTCACTTACTCTAACTTCTGACGCTGTGTTAAGTTTTACTGGAACTACTTCAAGGTCATAATATGCGGTCTGATGATATTTAGTAAAAAAGCAGCCTGTAGTCACAATAGATAGAAAAGCAAAAAACAACGATATTTTTATATATTTAAACATTAAAAGGCAACCTCCGATATTAAATTTGCTGTGTGATTAGTTTATACTTTTCAACAGTAAAATCAACTATTGCAGAGAATATAACCGCGCTTTTTATTTTACCTAACCTTAATCAACTTGAGAGTACCGAGTTTTTCAGTTTAATCGATAGGGTGTGACGCAACGCGACAACATTTCCCATTGCCGTTTTTCGTGATTTCTTTCACCGCAGATGTTAAAAATCAGCTGAAAACCACTGCTTTTCGTCAGGCAG
>JAAEMX010000454.1 GCA_024225035.1 Lentisphaerota bacterium | reverse complement strand
GATGATTCACATATTTGCGAGACATAATTCAGCAACAGTGAGGTGTCCTATGGGAAAGGAGTTTAATCAAGATCGCTTTTACAGTTTGGAAAACGCACATAAGGAACCTAAAGAAAATTTGCAGGAATGCTTTGAGGTGGCTACAGCTGCCATACGTAAGAGTGTGGTCCGCCAGCTAGGAGTCGATAAGCAGCTGCAACAAATAGTCTTAGACTTGCAGGCTATGCGTGAAAAATCACCTGTGAGCTATGACACCACAATGTTAGCAATTACCATGTATCCATCCAGCTATGCACAGATTGCTGAAAAGCGTGGCGTGTCAAAGACGGCTGTCTGGAGGCAGATGCGCAAAATCGCTGAAAAATACCCTTGGGCTGAAGCTTTAGTTGACATTATGGCACGGCGATGAGGATAAAAAAGAGCCCGGCTGACGTATCAGTCGGGCTACACATGAATATTATAGAGCGTGAACACTATAAATATGCCAAAAATTGCAGTAAAAATCAATCAAAATAGAAATTTTTTCAAAAATTTTTATGCCACAAGGTTGTTGTTAACCCATAAAGCTCGAGCTTAAATCTTCAAAAATAGGCCAATTTAGGTTAACGGCACTAAAAAAAGTCGAAAAAACTCCAAATTTTATGTAAATTTTACCATGAACTAATTATAGCTAACTGCACAAAGGCTAATGTGGTTTCTTACAAAGTTATCAAAAGCTATCTGTATACCAGCACCTTTTGCAAGAATATTGACTTTTCTAGGTATAAGTTTCTGTTGATACAAGAAGTCAATATCTTTTTTAAAACTTATAACGTCATCTTTGCTTAAGACATTTATTAGTTTGGTGTTGTTATACAACCACTCAGCGTCTTGATAGGAAATACCAAGCTCTTTAGCCGCTAACTCTAAGGCTTCGCTTTTATGGTTTTTAATAAATGCCATCGCCTCATCTTGGACTTTAATATACCTTTTAACCCAGTCTGGGTGGTTGTGTGCAAAAGATTCACTAGCAGCAACAACTAATTTAATTCGCATTAGATCTTCTGCTGTCATTAAGACTCTTGCGCCTCGTTTTTTTGCGTTGACCATTTCAACCGTATTCAATATCGCAGCATCAATCTTGCCAGTAAACATAGCATTATATGTTTCTGCATTCGTCATTGGTATATAATTGACGTCTTTTATTGTCATATTATTTCTTGCTAATGCTTCAAGCAGCATTTGATGCATGGTACATTTGCTAACACAGGCAATAGTTTTACCTTTTAAATCTTTAACTGATTTAATATTTGGATTAGTAGTCATCAATGCCACGATATCAGTAGCGTTGCAAACTGCTCTTATTATTTGTAGCTTTATATTTTGGCCTGTTGCTATAATAATGCTGGTAGTATTTAGGCTTCCGCATATATCAACTTTGCCT
>JAAEMX010000453.1 GCA_024225035.1 Lentisphaerota bacterium | reverse complement strand
ATCATTGAATAATCAAATAAATAAAGGTAATAATGTAGAATAGAACATCAAAAATCGATTATTACTAGTTAATCATATATTATTTCTGTATTTATTAATTAATCAATTTTTATTCTTTGTTGCTATAATATAATGATCACAATATGATTCAAAACCATAATTTACTGGTAAAAAAATTATATTAAATTGTCATGCTCATTGTAAACCTAATGAATATATAATAAATGAAGGTAATATTATTAAATCAAAATCTAATAATATAATTAAAGCAGGAGTAATTATTAGTATCAGAAATAATAATGAAAATAAAGTACTAGTAAATTCAATTAAACAATGATTAATATTTATATTACTATAGTATAACAATGTAGATTTAATTAAAATAAAAAATAGAGTAATAATAGTAAATAAAAATAATAAACATACATTAATAAAACTAGAATACTCTATAATATTAAATATAATATTTGATCCAATTATTAAAAACATTAGAATAATAGAGAGTAAATCAATAATAACTAATTAATAATTATAATATAGTAAATTAAGAATAGATAAATTAAAAAAAGAAGATTCAGCAATCGATCAAATTAAAATAAACCTAATTATACATCAATAACACTATAAAAAGCCTAATATATTGACTAGATAT
>JAAEMX010000452.1 GCA_024225035.1 Lentisphaerota bacterium | reverse complement strand
TTTCTTTGTTGCTGTATGTAGTTTTAGCGCTATTTGACGCTATTTACGTTGTACTTTTGCTTAGACGTGGTATCCTAATTCTGTAAGCATTTCACAATGCCGCAGGTGATAACTGTAAGGAATGAAATTGCTATGACGACAGTTATTACGACGGCTTGAAAAATAATTTCCTTCTCTGAGAGGTAGGCGTGTTTTATTAGCTCATCGCCAATCTCAGCTTTGCTTTGTTCAGATACTTCTGATTTTGACACGAAACGCCCCATCTCAATACCTCTTGACTTTTAGTGATATTAATCTTTTGCTGGATTAGTTTTAAAGGAGAGCGGTCGCCCCGTTAGAGAGGACATTATGAGAGAAACATGCATCTGGAGGAGAGGCGACCGCCCTAAATTTTAGTTCCTGCTCTCCGCCGAGCTTCAAAATCTTTAGCTGTTAAGCGTTTCTGTTATCCAAAGTCCACAACCTAGTATTAAAGCGAACAATACTCCTGCTGGAAAAATTCTTGAGTCAACTATTGGTTGCGGCCTGATGTCATAAGCGTTAGGGGTAAATATTCCGGTTAAGCGTTCATTTGTTTCGAGTAGTTCTAAAAGTCCTTCCGCCTCTTCCCGACTGCCGACAGTATATAATTCAGCTTGGGTTTCGGCTTCCACTATTTGCCATTTGCGCTTCATCCTCATTCACTGGGTACTTACCCAGCCCTCCAGATTTTAAAAGTGGCATAAACATTTCTTTACTCCATGTCATCAGTACTTACGGTTTGAGAGTCTATCCAGTTGGCTATCGTTTTTTCCGAGTATCTGACCCAGCGACCTGATTTAACATACTTGGGTCCTTTGCCAACTACTCGCCAGCCTCTCAACGTAGTTTCTGAGACACCTAACTTTGCAGCTACTTCAATCGTGGTAAGAAATTCTGCCATTGTGACCTCCCTTTTAGTTTAAGCTTTTATTCTCAGATACTTCTCAGTTCCATTGCGACCAGTGCTACGGCGTTCTGAGAAATGTCATTGGCTACTGAATATTTCCTGACCAGTTTTTTATAAACCCGGCGTTTGTGGTGTAGTAGGAAGAGTGTTTCAAAGTACTCATGCTTACGATTGAAACTGCTGTAGAATCTTGAAATGTCCATTTTCTTTTCTGAGCCTTGGCTCAGCCTCCTGTTAAGCTGTTAAGCTTTTAACCTTTACTCATGTTCCTCTAAGTACATTATACATGATATGTCAAAATATGTCAATGACATTATTTGACATATTGCTATTATTTTATAAATTTTATTTATTATGTACTAATACAATCAGATAAGTTGAAGTAAATTAATATTATATGGGAACGGCAAAAAAGGGTACATATGGAAAGCGATTACAAAATTAAGCTAATATCGCAGCTTAAAAAATTCATAGATGAAAATAATATTACACAACAACAGGTTGCAGATGATCTCAAAATATCTGGAACTACTATTTGCAGATGGATATCTGGAGAACGAGGAATAGCCAAAAGGCATAGAGGCGCTATTAAAGAATACATTAGTAAACCATATAAAAAAGTCAATATTGGCAAAGAAAGGATTAATATTGACAATTGGCCTCTTACTGATAAGAATGCACAAGATGTCATGAATTACTTAAGTCTACCAGAAAATCGCGCAAAATTGTTCAGACTCTTGGCAGAAATTGAAGAACATAAAAACTAAGAATGGCGAGCTAGCAATTTAACAAGAGCATTTTCAATGTTCTCAACCAACTCCGGATTCTCTAAAAGCTTTTCAGCTATGACCTGCACCCTCTTGCGCACATTATCAGATTCCAAGCCGTTTTCACCAAGTTTAAGCTTACCCACTTTAAGAATCTCGGCAACGGCATTACTCACTGCCTTGCGTTTAGGGTCAACACTTAAGCGGGCATAAGTAGGTGTAACGCCTGTAGATTTCTGTCCGAGCACGCTGGCAATCATGTGCAGGCTGACATTCTGATTTGCCATCCAGCTTGCAAGAGTACGGCGTAAGTCATGAATACGTAGGTCTTTTATGTTGGCACGCTTGAGAAGAGCTCGCCAAGTATACCACGGGTCTGTATAATGGCCACTTTTATTATTTTTCGAATAAAATACCCAGTTTGTTTCAATACTTTTTTTCTGTTGGTCTTTTTTTCGGCGGATAAAGACATCTAGCACAATATCATCAAGAACAGTTACATCACTTTCTCTATTTTTAGTTTTCTCGCGCGGAATAGTCCAAAGCTTATTTTTGAAGTCAATCTCTGACCACTCAGCAGCCAAAACATTATTTTTGCGCTTTGAAGTAAAAAGAGCAATCAGCACAAAATCCTTAAAATCTTCACTATCAGATTTAATTAATTCAGCAAAAAAACGCTCTACTTCATCTTCCTTGATAAAGCGCTCCCTACTCTTCTCTTGAAAAAGATCAACTTTAGCAGCAGGGTTTTGAGGGATATTATAGTCATGTTTAATTAGTAAATTTATTGATGCTCTTATGCTCTGCAATAACCTATTAGCTGAATGTAATCCAACATCATCACAAACCTTAGAATGTAGCTTTCTCACTTCACTTCTTTTTAAATCAATAATTTTTTTGCGCTTTATTACGGTTGGGACACATTCACAAAAACGCCTTTTACAAGACAAGATATCACGATGCCACCCTTTTATTTTTTCTCTATTACTCAACCAGTACTCAAAGGCTTCTTCCAGAGTAATATTTTCTTTTTCTTTTTGTTTGGTATCAACACCGTACATAACATCCGTATTAATTTGAGATACTCTTTCTTGTGCTGCTTTTATCGACACATCACCGTAGTTGGCTATTTTTATATATTTGGGGCGTCCTTTTACTTTTCTTATATAATAATAGGTGCGAGTATCTTTAGGAGTAATAACGAAATGCAAATACCTTGTGTCTACATCTTGATATGTAGTTTTTTTTGCTTGGAGCAGATAATTTCTCAAGACTGCTTTTAGTAAATTTAATCTTTTCCATAATATTTGATCTTACCTTTATCTTACCTCACAGGGCGATTTATAGCAACATTTAGCTACATACAGCAACAACAGAAAATACTGTATCAAGTTCAAATATAATATAATAGAGTAGTTTACAAAGTCAACACAATGTGGCATCCGGCCAAAACGTAAATAGCCGCCAATGCGGTCATCAACCGGAATGCATTTGGCATACCGTCCCCCGTGTTTTGTGGTTAATGACTAAAGAATAACCCAAATCAAGATTTTTGAAGGACACTTTTAATGGTGTCCTTTTATGTCAAACAACAAAAAGAATCAGGTTATTTTTGCTCGCTTGCAGCTGTACCATTTTCAGTGCGCTGGAGAACGCCTGCTTCGAGCAATTTGTCAATCAAGTTCTGCATAGAATTATAAGCATTCAGGAAGCCCTGCGGAGGCATAATAATGCGCTCATTGCAAATTGGCTCTGGGTCATTTTTACCTTCTGGGTCCGGCTGCAAAGTTACAAAGTCAAAACGGACCATGCCGCCTGCGAAGTGAATTTGACCAATACCGTCTGCGAAGATTTCTGTTTGCTTTTTGTCCATTATAATTTCCCTTTGCTTTGAAAGTGAATATGCGTTTGATCCTGTATATAGCACCGAGCGTACTTAGATATACGGAACGTATAGTTAACATTTAATTTATACCACAAAAAAACTTTTTTCAACTAATTAAAACCAATTACTATGATTTTACTGTATTACTATTACCACAATCACATATATTTAGTATTTTATCAAATAAAAATTAATCCATTATTGTTGTTATTGACAGCCAAATATAATGCTCTACAGGCACCTAAACAAATTCACAAAAGCTTACCCCTCAAAAGTCACAATGGATTATTATTAAAAGAATTCATAAATTCAGCAATCATGATAAAACCAATCAAATGAACACTAGCAACAATATTTTAAAGTGTTATCAAATTTATCAATAACTTAATTGTCAAAATAAAAACATCTCGACAAAACTAATATTATTTAGCTTTTTAAGTTATATTACAAAGTTATTTATTTTAATTTTAACTTCCAGTATTTATAAATAATATACTATAAAACATAACATTAATTATAAATACAAAAAAAGCGCTCCGCAGAAACGGAGCGCTTGAATTATCAAGAAAATTCAGCCGTTTAATCAGCCACGTTTTCCTTTGATAGCAGCCTGAGCAGCAGCCAGTCGAGCAATTGGAACTCGGAATGGGCTACATGAAACATAGTTCAGGCCAATATTATGGCAGAATTCTACTGAACGAGGTTCGCCACCATGCTCACCACAGATACCAAGCTTGATATCAGGACGAGTATTGCGACCTTTTTCAACAGCAATCTTAACCAGTTCGCCAACGCCAGTGCGGTCGAGAACCTGGAAAGGATCGAATTCATAAACGCCAGCTCTTACATAGTCACCGAGGAACTTACCAGCATCGTCACGGGAGAATCCGCAACCCATCTGAGTAAGGTCATTGGTACCGAATGAGAAGAACTGAGCTTCTTCAGCAATCTGGTCTGCTGTTACCGCAGCACGTGGTACTTCAATCATAGTACCGATAAGAACGTTCAACTTGACGCCCTTTTCTTCCTCAATCTTAGCAATAGTAGTGGTGATGATTTCTTTCTGAATAGAAAGTTCAACAACATTACCAACGAGAGGAACCATAATTTCAGGCTTAGAGCCTTCAACTTCACATGCAGCTTCACAGATTGCGCGAGCTTGCATTTCAGTTACTTCCGGATAAGACATACCTAGACGGCATCCACGATGTCCGAGCATCGGGTTGAATTCATGCAAACTGTGAACCAGTTCAGCAACAGCCTTAGGACTAACGCCCATCTGTTCAGCCATTTCAGCCTGACCTTTCGGGTCATGCGGCAGGAATTCGTGCAATGGTGGATCCAGCAGACGAACGGTACAAGGACGTCCTTCAAGAGCCTTGAAAATGCCGACAAAGTCAGCACGTTGCGTCGGGAGAAGCTCAGACAGAGCCTGCTCATACTGAGCAACAGCCTTTAGGCCAGCTTCGTCTTTACAAGCTTTCTTGACTTCTTCAAGGGTCTTAACATTCAAGGAGTCTTTGAGTTTTTTGACAGTTTCAGCAACCAGAATCAGGCGGCGGAAAGAAACAATTCTGTCGCCTTCAAAGAACATGTGCTCAGTACGGCAAAGACCGATACCTTCAGCACCGAACTTGACAGCTACGTCAGTGTCATGCGGAGTATCAGAGTTGGCGCGAACACCAAGTTTACGGTACTTGTCAGCCAGCTCCATGATGTGACCAAAAGGACCAGTCAGAGCAGGCTCAACAGATTCAATCTGACCGACATAAACGGCACCAGTTGAACCATTCAAGGAAATCCAGTCACCTTCTTTAATGACAGTGCCATTAACGGAGAATTTCTTTCCAGCATAGTCTATTACAACATCGCCGCAACCAGCAACACAGCAAGTACCCATACCGCGGGCAACAACAGCTGCGTGAGAAGTCATTCCGCCACGTGAAGTGAGGATACCATTAGCAACATGCATGCCGCCAATGTCTTCAGGACTAGTTTCAATACGGCAAAGAATAACACGCTTGCCCTGCTCAACCCATTCTTCAGCTTCTTCAGCAGTGAAAACAACCTGTCCGTAAGCAGCACCAGGTGATGCAGGAAGACCGACAGTCATTTTTTCAGCAGCTTCTTCAGCTTCTTTAACGAATACAGGATGCAGAAGTTGGTCGAGCTGTTGTGGCTCAACACGCATTACAGCAGTTTCTTCATTAATAAGACCTTCGTCAGCCAAG
This sequence comes from Lentisphaerota bacterium, assembly GCA_024225035.1. Taxonomy (GTDB): domain Bacteria; phylum Verrucomicrobiota; class Lentisphaeria; order Victivallales; family Victivallaceae; genus Zth2. The sequence goes on along the minus strand of JAAEMX010000452.1, from coordinate 90,845 downwards.
TCCATAGCGATTTTTACAGCAGCGGCAGCAGTACGTTTACCGTTACGAGTCTGCAGCATGTAAAGAGTGCCATGTTCAATAGTGAACTCAAGGTCCTGCATATCTTTATAATGTTCTTCAAGTCTGACGCGAATATCGTCAAGCTCTTTGAAGCACCTCGGCATAGCTTCTTCAAGAGAAGGGTAATTTGCAGCGCGGTCTTCTTCACTAACGCCAGCAGATGCAGCCCATTCCTTAGATCCAGCCAGAGTGATCTGCTGCGGAGTACGGATACCAGCAACAACGTCTTCACCCTGAGCATTGATCAGAAATTCGCCGTAGAAGTATTTGTTAGCGCCAGTAGATGGGTCACGAGTAAAGGCAACACCAGTAGCACTGTTGTCTCCAGAGTTACCGAATACCATAGTCTGGACATTTACAGCAGTACCCAGCAGTCCGCGGATTTCATTGATTTCGCGGTAACGATTAGCGCGTGGGTTATCCCATGAGTCAAAAACAGCCTGAATACCACGCCACAGCTGCTGTTTAGGATCAGTTGGGAATTCTTCGCCAGTTTCGGCTCTAACAACTGCCATGTATTTTTCAATAACCTCTTTGAGGCAGTCAGTTGTCAAGTCTGTATCAAGTTCAACACCCTTAGATTTCTTTACAAAATCCAAAGCATGTTCAAAACTGTGGTGTTCGATACCAAGTACAACATTACCGAACATCTGGATGAAGCGACGGTAAGAATCCATAACGAAACGTTCGTTGCCAGTCAGTTTGATCATGGCTTCAACAGTTTCAGGATTAAGACCGAGGTTCAATACAGTGTCCATCATACCGGGCATTGAAACAGCGGCGCCGGAACGAACAGAAACCAGCAACGGATTAGGGCCGGAGCCGAAAGTTTTGCCAGTAACTTTTTCGAGGGTTTTCAGCGCTTTTTCGACTTGAGAGTCGATTTTTCCGAATAATTTTTTACGACCTAATTTGCCGTATTCTGCACAAGCTTCAGTAGTTACAGTAAATCCAGGAGGTACTGGCAATCCAAGATCAGCCATATCGGCCAAGTTAGCGCCTTTACCACCAAGAATCTGTTTCATAGAGGCATCACCTTCAGATTTGCCTCCACCGAAGAAATAGACGTATTTTGAGCAGTCACAATTACAATTACATGCCATTGTCGTCTTTCCTTCCCTTTCTTAATTTTAATTTACAAGATTTTAATTCCCGGTCTCACCACCGGGGCATTTACTTATCTAAACGATCACTTGAATGTCTTCAGAGCCTTTAGAATCTTGTGTTTTTCAGGATTCTTATGCACATTCACTAAGACAAAAGTGCCTTTCACTACCACAGGAAATTTAAGCCCTAACATGTAAACATATCCGTTTCCATGTATGCGCTTAAGGCGTTTAGCCTGATTTTTGAAATCTATATTAAACTTATATACGCCAATTTCCGAACCAGCTATTTTTACAGCAATAGCTTTTTGAGCTTTAATAACGTCAGCTTCTATAGGCTGAACCTGCTCGACGTTGACACCACTTTTTTTCAGGTGGTCCGCAAAATCTTTAAGAGTCAAATGATTATTATCAATATCACAGCCGCCACTCAGAAGAATAGTTAATGCGGCACACAGGCACAGTAGCCCACTCTTTATTTTAAAAAGGTTTTTCAATTGTATTCCTCCTGTATTTTCAATACAAGACCATTAATTTAACACACATCATAGGCAATACAAATATCTCATGACTTTTTTTCATAATACCGAACAAGTTTTTAATAAACGACTTTCATTATTTTATAAAAAATATGCAAAATAAGAGAATAGTAAAGATTACAATTTGCAATGACGGCATGACAGGGCTTAATTATAATCTTACTGAACTCAAAAGAATTGACAGGTATTATCTATTAAATAATGAGTAAATATAATATAGTATTATTCAACCCGGAAATTCCTCAGAATACGGGCAATATCGGACGGCTTTGTGTGTCCACCGACACCAAACTGCATTTAATCGAGCCTCTGGGCTATTCGCTGGATGACAAATATGTCAAACGCTCAGGGCTGGACTACTGGAGTCATTTGGATCTGACAATATATAAGGACTGGCAGGACTTTTTAAACAGGAACGCTGATGCTGTTCTTTATTTTTTGAGCACAAAAGGCAAAAAAGTTTTCTGGGATTGTCCATTTGAAGACAACTGCTTTCTCGTTTTCGGCAGCGAAGGAAGCGGCCTTCCTGAAAACTTTTATGAGAATTATGCTGACCGCATATACACTATACCCATGACGGGTAAGTTTCACCGTAGTTTTAATTTAGCAAACTCCGTTGCAATAACGCTTTTTGAAGGCATGCGTCGCGAATACAGCAACGAAAACCCTTAGCTTAACCGTTAATAATAAAGAAGATATATTATTATGGATTTCAAAAACACAATAAAATTAGTAATATTTATGCTAGTTGGCATTTTACTGTTGACTGCAGCAGTTTTTTTACTGCCATTCCTGCTGTTGGCTGTAATTATTTACATGCTTCTGCCTAATAGAAAAAACAGACCTTTTTTCCAATCGGCAAAACAGCAATACAGTAAATTCCGCAATGGACAGGCTAAAGGGAAAAAACAGGCAGCTTCACAAGCCGCCCCCAAAGCTACTCCGGCCTCACAAGATGTCATTGATGTTGTTGCCAAGGAAGTTGATAACAACGACTAAATGCAATATTGGCTAACCATGCCCATACAAAAAACCCGTTTGCGGTTATTGACCGTAAACGGGTAAAGTTAACACTGCACACATTGAAAAAATTTATTTCAATACCTTTTGGTGCGGTTGATAATTAACCATTACACTGGAAAGCCGGCGGGGAATATTTCTGTTTGTAATCTTTTTCCCTGGAATGCTCCCAACAAGCATTAACGCAAAATTATCTGCGAGAATTTCTTCAGGATGAATCACATAGTAAGTATTTCGCCCTATCTGCTCAAAAAATCCGGATATTTCTCCCATTCCCATTACATAAGGCGGACACTTGTTATCCTCAGGATTTTCAGTATTACCCTTTCCTACAGCCACAAAAACCATATTTATAAAATCAAAAAGGCGCCCTTGAGCTTCCGGAGAAATATAAGTATGACTAATATATAGCATCGGAACTACCCAGTAGTGATTCTTGCTTTTCAATATTTTAATAGCATAATCGTTATACATCGCGTCAGGGTTTGTAACACGACGCCTATCCAATGCTGCCGGCAGCTTCGGCTCACTGCATTTCTTAAAACCAATTACAGCGTAGGCCTTGTCTCTTATATCAGGGTTAGCACGGGTAATCACATGAAATAACTCATGCATCAAAAGAAACTCTACATTTCTCTCGCCACGATTAAAAATCTCGTCAGATACGATTAGAGTATTTCCTCTAGTATATCCAGTAGCATCACATTCTTCCTCCCCTGTGGTTCTTACTAAATAAATCGTCTTGGGAAACAAGTGCGAATACTTGGCGATTTTAGAACTATATTTTTTAAATATATCAGAAACAAGCTTCTTTTGAGCAGGCGTCCATTCCTCCACAGAATCATTGATATAATTCTTGTACTCATCAGCCGACACTGGCCCTTGACTCTTTAAACGAGCCGAACGCTCAAAGGCGGATAAACGCTGCAAATAGGCATCATTTGCAGTTAAAAGCTGCTTGCCTTTTTTTGCATCAGCAATAACCAACTGACAGCTATTACCTAAAGCAATTTGCCCAAAAACGGACACAAAAGGAGACACAATGACAGCAATAAATATAAACAGACACTTCATCATTCTTCCCAGAATATTTGTTACTATATGCTAGCTTTAGACAGCACCTCAAGCGCCATTGTTCGTAAAACAATAACTATTATCACCAGAAGCTTGTTACAAAGTTCCAGTCACAAAAAAGAGAGCACTTATTTTTTCAAAGCATCAAGCTGTCTCTCGCAGTCAATAGCAACAATCTGGTCTAGAAGAATATCCAACTGCCCTTCCATTAGTTTGGGCAAATCGTATAGAGTTATTCCGTATCTATGATCGGTTACGCGGTTTTGTGGAAAGTTATAGGTTCTAATACGTTCACTTCGGTCACCAGTTCCTACTTGAGCACGTTTATCCGCAGCCTGTTTAGCAGCTTCTTCACGCTGTTTTTCTTCCAGCAACCTGGAGCGCAAGATACGCATAGCTATTTCTTTGTTACGATGCTGGCTTTTTTCCTGCTGACTGGCAACAGAAACACCTGTAGGAATATGAGTAACACGGACAGCAGAGTCAGTGGTATTTACACACTGTCCACCTGGCCCTGAAGCACGATAGACATCGATACGAAGATCGCTGGGATCTATTTCAAGGTCAACTTCTTCAGCTTCAGCCATAACAGAAACCGTTACCGTAGAAGTATGAATTCTACCTCCGGATTCAGTAACAGGTACACGCTGCACCCGATGCACTCCGCTCTCGTATTTCATGCGGGAATAAACCTCTCCACCGGAAAGCGAAAAAGCGACTGACTTGATTCCGCCCAAATCGCTGCCGGACTGATCAAGAAGCTCAAGCTTCCAACCGCGATTTTCGGCATAATGCGTATAAAGTCGCAAAAGTTCACCGGCAAACAGAGCAGATTCATCGCCTCCGGCTGCAGGACGGATTTCTATGATAATATTACGAGCATCATTTGGATCAGGAGGTAACAGGGAAATCTTAATTGAATTTTCAAGAACAATATTTTCAGCTTCGAGCTCTTCAAGATCAGCAGCAGCCATTTCTTTCAGGTCTTCATCTTCTTCTTCCTGAATCATAGCTTTGTTTTCTTCAATCTCCTCACAAACTTTTTGCCAGCGATCAAAACTGCCGAAAAGGGTTTCGAGCTTACGATGCTCCTGAGTTACCGCTTTAGATTTCTGCGGGGTGGCATAAATAGCCGGATCCGAGAGCTGAGCCTCCAACTCTTTGAAGTGCTTCCTGAGCCCATCTACATAATCAGAAATATCCTGCGGTGTCATTTTTCCCTCTGAGATTTTAAAATTTAAACATGAAAAAGCCTGCCGAAACAGCATAAGCAGTTCAGACAGGCTCTAAATTTTTTACTTGTCGTCGGATTTAATTCCGTAACGCTGACGGAAGCGCTCAACGCGACCAGCGGTATCAACAAATTTCTGCTTACCAGTAAAGAAAGGATGACATTTGGCACAGATACCAACCTTTGTTTCCGGGCGTGTTGATTTGGTCTCCCAAGTGTGACCACAAGCACAAATCACTTTGGCTTCGCCATATTTAGGATGTATATCTTTTTTCATTTTGAATAACCCCGATTTTAAGTTATATTTTAATTAATTTAATAAATATTCACATGTCATACATTAGGAAAAACTTGAATATAGCGTAATAACTTGATTATACAAGGGTCAAAGATCAAAAAGAGAAATATTTCTGAACTATTTCACAGAAAGTTGCCTGACGCAAATTTCAAACGGCTTAAGCCTTGATAATGAATATATAAACCTGGGGATTAAAACATGAGCAGTCAAAGACCTTTATGGGCGCCTTGGAGAATAGATTTTATTAAGGGAGAAAAAGAAAACAGGTGTTTTCTTTGCGATAATATAGACCCTGATGAAAGTTCTCCGGAAGAAGCCATTATAATCCACCGCGGCACAACCTGTTTTGTCATAATGAACCGCTTTCCATATAACTCAGGCCACCTTATGATAGCTCCTTACAGGCATATTGGTGACTTATCAGACTTAACCGAGGAAGAAAGAAAAGAAATGATGGATCTCTGCGTAAAATCTAAAGAAGCGCTGCAAAGTGCCATGTCTCCGGAAGCCTACAATGCCGGATTTAATTTAGGCGCGGCTGCCGGTGCCGGAATAGCGGATCACCTGCACATGCACATGGTCCCAAGGTGGAGAGGAGACACAAACTTCATGCCAGTCATAAGCGATACCAGGTGCGTACCGGAAGCCATTGAAGCCACCGCTAAACTGCTTCGAGATCATTGGAGCAAGTAAACATCAGTCACACAAGGCTGTTTTTCTTGACAGGCAATGCGGACAGCGATAGCTTCTTTCACGCATCTTCTCATATTCGGCAGTAGAAAGTCTTGGGCTGTCAGAAAATTCAACCGGAGAATAAATACCTCCGCACATCAGGCACTTTCGCTTGGCTGCATGCGCCCCGGGAACAAAAACTTCACCTTCGTCAATATATTCCTGACCATATTCAGGAACAAATTTTTTCAGCGCAGGAAATCTGTCTATATATATCATATAGACGCTTATCAGAAAACCGGCAATAGAAAGCATGACGACAGCAGCGATTGCAAAGCGCCGCATTTTTGAAAGCGTCATCAAGCTGAAACCTTCATCTTCTTCCTCTTTTTCTTCCATCTCAGCTCTTTTCCGTTTAAAAAACTCAAGGCTTTCCAGCTTAATTCTAGCTTCGTCAATATCATAAGACGTATTTGTTCTGTAAGTTTTGCCGGCAAATTTCCTTGTATAAATCGAGCGCTCCGCTGTAAACCTGTTACTTTTTTTCTGAAGGTATTGAAGAAGTGCTGAAAAGACCTCGGCAACATGTTCAGGAGACGGTCTTTTTTCAGGCTCTTTCTCCAGCATGGCCTCGACAAGGTCCTCCATGTATGAACTAATTGCAGAGCTGAAGTCTTTTAAGTGCGGAGCCTTCAGATGAATCTGGCGGAACATGCCGACTGAAGGCCGCTCTGACTGAAATGGATTATCCCCGGTCATCGCTTCATAAATAGTTATTCCAAGACTATAGACATCACTCTTTGAGCTCAAGCCACATTCACGAGTAAGATATTCAGGAGAAATATAGGCGGCGGTAGTCCATAACTCCCTGCTCAACTGCATTGTCGCACTATTTGTCGCCGACATAACGCCAAAATCAGCAAGTTTAAAATTCTCCGCCACCAGAATATTTCCCGGTTTTATATCCAAATGAACTAGGCCATGCTTTTTGAGCTCCGTAATTCCGTTTGCGATATCCCTTCCCATGAGAGCAGCTTCATTTTCACTAAAGGTGCGGTTTTTGATCATCTTGTCAAGACTGCCGCCGGCAGCGTACTCCATCACCATGTAAATTCTAGACTGGAATTTACCAATATCATGAATTTTGACGATATACTTTGAGTCTATGTCCATTAATTTTCTGGCATTTTCAAGCAATGGCTCAGCTATTTCCTCTGAAGCAAAACTGTCACGCATTAATTTCAGCGCAAATTGCTTACCAGATTTCTGTAAATCACTTACCAGAAAAACTGTTGAATGCGCACCGTATCCCAATAAGCGATCAACTTGATAACGACCAGCCAGGACAGTCTTGTTTTTCACCAAATCTCTATCCGCTTGTTTAAGAGCGACAATACCTAAGAATGCTTTAAGCTTGGCGACAAGGTGGGCTTCCTCAACCGGTTTAATCAGGTAATCGTCAGCTCCGGCATTTAATCCGCTAATGATGTCTTCTTCTTCAAGAGCAGAAACCATTATAATGGTGACAGACAGTCCCTCAGGGTGACGTCTGATCTCACGGCAAACCTCCAAACCATCCATTTCAGGCATATTTACATCAAGCAGCAACAGGTCAGGGACTTCATTCATAAAGCACTTGAATGCCTCCCGACCATTTTTGCATGAAATTATCTCGTGCCCAAGCAGGCCTAAAATATTTTCATTGCATTTTCTAATGACAGGACAGTCATCTGCTACGAGAATTTTTGCCATTCTGCTTCTGCTCCTGTTTAATAAGGGTTGCCAGCCTCATAATGCGTTATGACATCGTCCTCAGACAATGGTCTTTTATATAACATAAACTCATCTATCTCTCCCTCAAACATGTCTCTCAAGCCACACTCGACAGTAATTTTGTGCTGCCGTTTTTCATCATAAACAGTCTGGGTTGTAATACCGTTGTCTGAATTATCCAGGCAAAGGCCGCCAATAACTAAATCGCAAGTTGACTTCAGCAACCTGGCTTTATCATTTTCACCTTTAAATGGCAGCTGTTTGCCGTTCAAATAAAACTCGACTAATCCATCGGGAGCAACTGCCAGTGCAAGGTGGTACCATATCCCACTTTCCAGTTTAAGCTTTGGAGTAGAAAACTCATGTCCACCCAGCGAAGAGCGAAAAGAGCGCTTTCTCCAATAAAGATTGAATTTTGAACTGAGCAGCCCACTGGCGCAGCCATACAGACATTGAACTTTATCCAAATTATTAAAACGCATCCATGTCATCACAGAAATTCCAGTTTTCCATATATCGGATATCGGGTGTCCTGATGATACGACAAAAGTCTTTTGCCCGTCAAATCGGAGTGTTCCTTTTCCCGGCCAACGACCATTTTTTTTAATTTGAGGTGAATTTATTAAAATTCCGTCACTCAATCTCATCTCATCGCCTTTGATTGCATTCCCCGCGATATTACAAAGAGACGGCACAAAAAGGCCCTTGCATTTCGCTCTATATCCTGGATTTTCAAAGTCATAATTAATAATCAAATCGGAGTCCTGATTCAGGCTAAGGTGAAAATTCATCCATTTATTAACCCCTTTACGAATATCCAGGACATGAAAAAGCACTAAAATTAACGCAGCAACGACAAGCAGTGCCGAAGCTAAAAGGCAAAGCTCGGCTCGAGAAAACCCCCTTGAGAAAGGATTATTATGATCCACTCAAAACCTCCTGAAATGCCGCAATCGCAAAGTCGCGATATAAAAAACGCAACAAAACAATACAAATTTTCAACTAAATCAAAATAAATTAGTAATATAGTACCATATAATACTGGATTCGAGGTGGATTATCAAGCCAGAGAGTTGAATAAACTTAAAGTATCACTTAAATAAATTATAGTATTGTTTATTTAGTTTAAAAATATATTCTCAGTAAGTGTGCATTTTAAATCTCAAATATTATTTAGCTGTCTAAAACTGTACCAATCAGCCTTTGCGGCAGAAATACCTAAGAATCTATTTTTTCATTTCAAAAATGGTTGCTGTCAGGAAAGAAATTTTATCGGTAATATTATACTATTTCCATATTCATAACAGAATAAGGAAATAGTATATCAGCAATCGGTGAGCTGCTTACAGGGTGTTTCTTGGGTAACTACCCAGAATTTTAAAGAATGAACACTGCTGTTCAATACTTTCAAAAGTTTCTATAACCTTCGGGTCATTGCGGTGTCCGAGAAGATCAATAAAGAAACAGTATTCCCAATTAGTATTTTTGGTCGGGCGACTTTCAATCATAGTCATAGTCAATTTGGCATCCTTGAACGGCTTAATGCAGTCATAAAGAGCTCCGACCTTATCTTTAATAGCAAAACATACTGAAGTTTTATCGTCACCAGTCGGCTCTGTCTGCTGTTTGCCCAAAATCAGGAATCTGGTTGTGTTAGAGCTGAAGTCTTCAATATTTTCAGCAAGAATATGCAAACCGAAAAGATCCGCGGCAGCTTTACCCGCCATCGCAGCTGCGCCAGGTTCCAATGCCGCGTTTTTAGCAGCCTTGGCAGTACTGACTGTCTCAATCAACTCGAGATGGCCTAAATGTTCCTGAATATACTCACGGCACTGTCCAAACACTTGGGAATGACTGTAAACTTTCTCGATATTGTCAAGAGGTTCACGACTCATCAGGTTATGATGAATGCGCAGGTTAAGCTCAGAGCAAATATTAACATTCGTCATCATCAAAGTATCTAAGGTGTAATTAACAGCCCCTTCAGTAGAATTCTCTACCGGAACACAGCCATAGTCAGCTCTACCAGTTTCAATATCTTTGAAAACTCCTGCTATGCTGCTAGCCGGCGTAAGTTCGACACTCTGTCCAAAACGGCTGATTGCCGCCTGATGAGTAAAAGACCCGGCTGGTCCGAGGAAGGTCACTTTCAAAGGTTTTTCAAGCTGAAGCGCACCAGACATAATCTCGCGGTAAACTGCTCGCAGTGTATCGCTCTGCATTGGACCTTCATTGATTTCACAAAGTTTTTCAAGCAGCGCCTTTTCGCGTTCCGGCACGTAAATTGGGGCTCCTTTATCATTCTTATAGTTGCCGACCTTCTTGACGAACTTATAGCGTTCATTAATCAGATCAACGATTTTGCGGTCAATTCTATCAATTTCCGCTCTTATATCATGCAGTTCCATTTTTACTCCTGAATAGGGTTCGTGTGATATTTTCCCCGATAATTTATACTCTTTTTGAGAAGTTGCCAGAAAAAACGTCAGTCAGTTCTACTTTTTTTAGCGTTAAGTGCTATATTTAAGCGGTTTCAAGGCAAAAGCAGAGGCTGACAAAGCTGATTGTATTTTTATAATTTGTATATTTTATTGAATAATATGGAGTAATCCTTTTTATGCGGCTTTCTAAAGTGTTTTTTTATTTCGCTATAGTTTCATCTGTATGTATAATGCTAACGTCATGCGGTTCGACTCCCAAACCAACACATGAAAATAAACCTCCTGTAGTTACTCAGAAAGTCCGGGAACGTGCTGATAAAATGCAAAAGCTTCTATCCTCCAATCTCTCAAACTCTATGGTTATAAACAATGTAACCCTTGAAAATTACCGTAAGATACCTTATACTCTAGCTCAAAGACTGGTTTTGCTTGGCATAAAATACGTACATATCAGGTTTGACATGGATATAGTTAAGTCCAAGCAGAAAATGAATGAATTCAAATCCATACTTGCCGCCATGAATAATAATGGAATAACTCCAAATATTATGGTTTCAGATGCCCTGTTCTATGCGGCAAAAACAAAAGAGTGGGACAAAACACCAAAATACTGGCTTTATGACCATCGTCATCCAATGAAAAAACTGCTTGATGCCATTGCCAAGTTTAACACGGATAACTTTGATCCGAAATCTAAAATAACTGGTATTACAATCATTTTCTCTCCGCATTATGTCAACAAACGCATGACCTCCTACCCTACCGGCACTCTTTACGAGTGGACGGACAAAGGATACGGCAAGGGGAATGATAACGACAAACTGGCTCAAACAGGAATACTCAATCTGTGGGAATTGAAAAAACGACTGCATAATATGCGGATGGTTGTTATAGTTCCAGGTTTTCTTGAACGTGATGTTAAAGCCGGTAAACTTTCATTTGGCAAAACCTCAGATTTTCTGCAGTTTTGTGATGATGTAATTATCGAGATTTTTGTTGGGAAAAGCCTTGATAAAACCAGGCGCTACGCCGTTTCCTCGCTAAAACCGGTCAAAACAGCTGGACGTGTCGGCATTGCCTTGCGTACAGTATTCGTACCATACCAGTCTCCGCTTGCACTGAAATCATTTGTTGACAAAGATTGGAATACTTTGCTGCGAAAGACCGAATCCCTTCAGAAAAGTTTCAAAAAGTACAAGTCTTTCATGGGATTTACCTATGACAATTATTACGGTATTGAACGTCTGCTCGAAAAATAATTGAATTATCCTAATAAGGCTTTAAGTTTTCTCTTGAGGATTTATATTACAGGTTAAAGACAATAAAAAGAAAATAATTTTAGAGGAACTGATGCGCTGCCCTGAATGTAATTGTTTGGATGACAAAGTGGTTGACTCCAGGTCTGTAAAAGAGGGTGCCGGAGTCCGCAGAAGAAGAGAATGTCTGAATTGCTCTCATCGCTTTACAACCTATGAAGGGATAATCCATTCTGAACTAAAAGTAATCAAGAAAAATAATATAAGAGAAGACTTCGACAAAGAAAAACTGAGTTCAGGTATTGTCAACGCATGCTATAAGCGTCCGGTTGATCCAGAAAAAATTGATCAGGCTGCTGAAGACATTTACCTGAAACTACAGCAAAAATATGATAAAGAAGTATCCAGCGCTGAAGTGGGCGTACACGTTATGGAAGCCTTAAAACAGCTTGATCAAGTAGCCTATGTTAGATTTGCTTCTGTCTACCGCAAATTTAAAGATGTTGAGGAATTCATTGAAGAAATAAGAGGCCTCAAGTAATCAGGTCTATGGAAGGGAGCTGCTGAATGATAAAACTTGCTGAAAGTTCAATAATGCTTATCGACGCTAACGGAGTTATGACCAATTTCGATCCGGAACGTCTACAGGCAAAAATAATTCGCTGTTTTCTGGCTGCGGGAATTCAGGAAATTTATCTGGCTGAAGATATTGCACTTGCGGTAGAATTCGCTCTTGAACAAAGCAAGCGTGAAGAAAAAGTATTTGCCTTATCAGAAATAAACTCAACGGTCGTTCGTATCCTGGAAGATACCGGCTTCCCTGAAGCCGCCAATGTTTACACCAGAGCTAACTCCTGTTCACGCGTAACGTTCAACTCCGAGAGTGAAACTATCAGCAAGCTCATCAGAAAACACTTGGCGCTTGAAGGACGCAGCCTTGGCACTTTGACAGAAAAAGTCATTGAAGCAAGCAAAAAACTGAATATTAAAAATGCCCCCCCTACTCTTTTTGTGGAACTGGCAAAATATTACGAAACTGAAGAATTGCCGCAAAACGCAATAAAACCACTTCCGCTGGAAACCTGGGAAGAATCAAAACATTGGCTGGTAAAAACCGAAGACTTGTATGGACGCCTTAACGCTGCCTCAAAGAACCTGATTGATGCCAAGGTCTTACGTTTAACCGGCGTCAGCAGTATGTTCCCTTCAATCAGAATCTTTTTTATGATCAATGAGTTTGTTCATTTCCATGGTCTTGAAGGACCGCTTACTGAAATGATTCTGATACCGTATTTGTTTTCAGCAAGCAAGGCTATTTCAAACTGCATTAACACAGCCTTGGAGATGACTAAGGAATCTTCCGGTGACATTGAACTGCCGGTTTTTCTAAATATTCCGGACATGTCAGGTTTTGCCACATCGTTTCTCCAGGCGTCCTGGCCTGAATCTAAAAAGGATTGCCGTGATATGGTAGCGCCTCTTTGCCAGTCATTATCAGCTCCGGTATTCAAACTTAAGTTGTCATAAGGGTTTTTATGAAGACTACCAAGCTAAAATCAGAAGAGGTAATCGACCTTTTAAAACTCAAACCATTGGAATTTGAAGGTGGTTACTTCGTCGAAACTTATCGATCTGAGATACCTAGCACTAAAGACAACCGCACATGTGGAACATCAATTTACTATATGCTTCGAGGAGATGATATTTCTCACTGGCACATGGTAACATCTGATGAAATATGGTACTATCACCTTGGTTGTCCGGCAAAACAAATTATCATTACTCCGGATCAAAAATTAATTCAGCGCATAATTGGCCCAAATATATCTAATGGCCATGTGCTGCAAAGTATAATACCTGCCGGTTCATGGCAGGCTGCTATCACAATAAACCGTTCTCCATTCAGCTGGGGCCTGTTTGCGGCTTCAGTATTCCCCGGGTTTGAATACGATGACTTCAGTGCGGCAACTCCAATTGAGATGTGCGTAAAATTCCCTGAACATTCAGATAAAATACGCCTGTTATATCAGTAAAATGCTATAAAGAGCAATCTCTCATTGGCAAAGTTCTTTTCGCATCAGGTCAAAAAACTTTTCCTTTGCGTACTTTTCCGCCCAGGGTTTGTGACCACAGCGGCTCAGTTCAAAGAAACTAAACTTAATGCCAGCGCTACTCAATGATTGTTTTACCAGCGCTCCAGAATGCGGATCACTATCTCCGTGAATCACCGTCATTGAGCATTTTATCTTCTTGACAACACCAAGCAAACGCCCTGACTTTCTTAGCTCAGACCCCTCGGGCCAGACTGATTCAAATACTTCAGGATGTAAATCCATTTTAGAATTATCTACATCCAACTGCTTATATGAATCTGTTTTTGAAAAAAGTTTACCAAACTTGACAAATAATTCTTTTTTCTCTTTATCTGAGTTTTTTTTCAGCAAAGAGATCAATGACTCCAGCTCGTTTTTTTCAGTTTCCGATAAACGTTGCATCCTCACGGCATCAATTTCAGCAGCATATTTCGCCTCTAATACCCCACAACCGATCAAAATAAGCTTTTTGACCATCGCCGGATACCTGGCTGTAAATAAAATTGCCAGCCAGGCGCCCCATGAAAAGCCAATCAGGCAAACAGCGCGAGCAGTCACCCTGCTCAGTTGTTCTCTTAGTTCTTCAATTTGCCCTTCAACAGAATTTGCATGCTGCAGCGGTTCTATTATTCCAAACTGATCTGAAAGTTCGAGCGCAACTGGATACATTTCTCCGTTTGCTCCGGGACCGCCGTGCAGCATTGCAATATCATAGGGCGCGTCTCCATGCAACCTGATATCCTTCATTGTCACCTCTCTCCTAGGTTATTACTTTTGCCAGCGTTTTAAATCAATGTCACCTTCACTTTTTGCAACAATTGAGGTAACAGCCAAATCACCAGTAACATTAACTGTAGTCATAAACATATCGAGAATTGCCTCAGCACCAATTATAAGAGCAAAAACAGAAGCAGCAGTAGTTCCCTGAGTAATTTTGAATCCCACAGCACTAAGCATCATTAATAACATGACACCACCAACGCCCGGCACTCCAGCAGTACCAACTGAGGCTAACACCCCTGTAAGAATTACTGTCATCTGCTGAGCAAAAGTAAGAGGTTCACCTATTGCATAACCAAAAAAGACCAGTGAAACTCCGTAAAAAATGGCAGTTCCATCCATGTTAACAGACGCTCCAACCGGCAAAGTAAATGAATAAATATCTTTATGCACACCAAGGTTTTCTTCAGCATTACGCATACTCACAGGGAGAGTTGCCAGACTAGAACGAGTTGTAAATGCTGTCAGCATAGCTTCGCGAATCCCCTTGAAAAAGATCAGCGGACTAAGCTTAAACCAGCGAAGTAAACCGCAATAAACAACCAGAACCTGAACAAAATAACAGCCGACAGCTACTGAAAGCATTAACAACATTTCGCGTAAACCTGAAAAACCACTGGACGCGACTAAATTAGCCATCAGTGCAAAAATACCAATCGGTGCGTATTCAATGATCCATCTTACTATAAGAAAAAGAATTTCGGCAAAACCACAGCAGAAGTTGTAAACCGCCCTGGCATGCTCCCGCTTATGATCAGCAGCTTTTTCCTTGAAAATAGACAAACCTATACCGATTAAGAATGAAAAAAACAGGATTGGCAGGATATCACCGTTTGCCAAAGCCTTCATCGGATTCTGAGGAATAATCCGCAATACAAACTCAGAAAAAGAAACATGCTGAATATGCGTTGCAACCTGACCAGTTATTTTACCAGTAATTTCAAGCCCTTTTCCGGGACGGAAAAGATTTCCACCAAAAACCCCCAGCGATACAGCTATTGCAGTCGTAAACAGATAAAATAACATTCCTTTGACACCAATACGCCCGATGCGCATCGGCTCTATACTGGACGCTCCTACTACCGTCGTCGTGAAAACTATAGGTACTACTACCATCATCAAAAGTTTCATAAAAGCCGTTCCAAGCGGCTCTATCACCTTGACGTTTTCACCAAAGATAAGACCGGCAGCAATCCCCAGAATCATGCCAACCAGAATCCTGATTAAAATACTTATTTTTGTGTATTTTCGAATAGCGGAAACGACCAAATTCATTAAATTACCTCTGTTTTTAAAAAATTTTGAAGTGTGCATAGAAACCCAAAATGCTCATAAAGCAACTATCTGCCACTATAACATGCGCTGGAACATGAAATTAACACACATCTTTCCATGACAACACATACAGCATTTCTGTTCAATATTTTATTTCAGCAGCCTTAATTTCAGCTGAAATTAAAGGTTCACCATTAATCCCCACAATGACATTGACCTCGCATCCATAAGCTTCTTTAATTAACTCGGGGGTAATTATTTCCGGCGGGGCACCTGATGCCAGTACCTTGCCATTTTTGAGAAGAACAAGTCGATCGCAATATTTTGCCATTAACTCTATATCGTGAGACACCGCCATAACAGTCATTCCACGTGCCTGCAAGCCTTTGAGCAACCCCATCAGCTGCAGTTTGTGACCTAGATCAAGTGACGATGTTGGTTCGTCCAGCAAAAGCATTTCAGGTTCCTGTGCGAGAGCAGCCGCAATAATTGTCCGCTGCCGTTCTCCCCCGCTAAGCTGACTGAATAAACTGTTTTTTATCTCAAAGACGTCCATTTCATTCATAGCACTGCAAACAGCCTCATGGTCATGCCCCCGCAAAGGCAAAAACGGAGATATTCTGGCAGTACGCCCCATTTCCACAACCTGCTTTACGGTGAAAGGCATTGTCGTTGAGATAACCTGCGGAACAACTCCCAGAATTCTCGCACGCTGCCGGCTCGACAACAGGTTTATTTTCTGCTTACCAAGAAAAATATCTCCAGCTTTTGGAGATAGATAACCACTCAAGAGCTTTAGAATTGTTGTTTTACCTGAACCATTCGGACCAATAAGACCAACAAATTCACTGTTTTTGACTTTGAAACTGAAGTCTTCAAGTACAGTATTTTCTCTGGAATAACCAAATTTAAGGTTTTGCGCATTCATTATTTCAGGCATTTCTGCGTCCCTTTCTATTCAAAATCCAAATAAAAAACGGTCCGCCGATTAATGCCGTTATTACACCAACAGGTACTTCTTGAGCCTCAAGCAGTACCCGGGAGATTATATCGCAAGCTGTCAGGAAAATACCACCACATATCAAGTTAAGAATAAAAAGGCGACGATGGTCTGCACCAAATATTCGCCGAGTTGCATGCGGCACCAGCAGCCCCACAAAACTGATAATCCCAGCCAGAGAAACGCTTGCAGCAGTCATTAGTGACGCGGTACACAGCAGAATCATTACAACCCGAAAAGGAACTGTCCCCATGTTATATGCCATCTCTTCGCCAAGCGAAATCAGATTTGCCTGCCTTCCGTTAAGCGTCAACAGCAAAGTACCAATAACGGTTACTGCAATCGCGATATTCAACAGGCTATTGTCAGCAGCCTGTAAATTACCAAGCATCCACCAGGTTACACTATTGAGTTCATAATGGTTCAAAGTACTGATAATAAACATGAGAATACTTGAGCACACAGCACCAACAATAACTCCACTCAAAAGTACATTTTCAGAATACTCAGAAAAGCGCCCCCTTCCCATCAATAAGACTAGTGCCATTGCTAATATGGCAAACACAAAAGCCATCCCAGGTACAGCCAACATTGTACAAGCGGATAATCCGGATATTATAGCTATAGCAGCACCAAGGCTTGCTCCTCCGCTAATTCCAAGAATATAAGGCTCAGCCAGGGGGTTTCTAAGAACAGTCTGGTAAGCGGCTCCAGCAACAGCTAAAGCACCGCCAACAGTGAATGCCGTCGTAATTCTCGAAATCCTGAGTCCAATCAAAGCATGTGATAAATCATCATCAGGAATATTGAACAGTTCCAAAGGATTTATCCAGGTTACACCAATACACAGCCCTCCCACAACTACCGCAATGAGCAGAACCGGTAATATCACAAACATTAGTATATTCTGTGTTTTGTTATTCATACAAAGCTATTGTCTAACCTTTTCCTTTTCATAAAATATCTGGTACAATGCTTCAATACCCTCAACACTGCGCGGTCCCAATCGAAATAAAAGCTCTGGCTTCATTCTGTTATTAACCTTTTTATTCTTAAAAGCCATCAAATTCTTCCATCCTTTTTTATTCATCAACTGACTGACTAAACAGTCGCTGCACCCCGACATGAGGATAATGTCAGGCTGTTCTTTGAGTAACCACTCGAGAGAGCAGCGGTAATAACTTACCCGTTTTACGGCTCCGATGTTGATTCCTCCAGCATATGTAATCATATTGTTGATAAAAGAACTGCGCCCGACTGTCATCAATGGAGAAACCTGTACTGCAACAAAAACTTTTGGACGTTCTTTTAAAGAGATAGCGTTTAACTGCAACTTGATTTTTTTTAATTGCTTCTTTGTCCTGCTAATCAAAAGTTCCGCTTTTTTGCGGCAATTAAGAATATTACCAAGCACTTTGACATTATTATAATAGTCACAGAAACTAGCAGAATTAAAAAATAAAACCTTTATGCCAAAGCGCCGAAATCTGGTAGCCATGGATCTATCCTTCAACGCAGTTACAACGAGATAATCAGGTTTAACCATTATTATTTTTTCAATCTGAGGGACACCAAATTTACCAACAACCGGAACTTTCCTGACTGAATCCGGAAAGTCACATACAGATGAACGCCCCACGAGACTACTCCCCTTGCCCAAAGCGAAAATCAGTTCCGATAAATTTGGACTTAGGGAAGCAATGCGCACAGTTTTTTCTTTTGCTAATGCATTAAAACCCATATATATATAAAATTGTAGCGGCTATAAGAAAACCAAGGTGCTTCATCAACAAATCTTTCAATCATTATAAATTAATGACTTTTAGAATAGCTGGGAGAGCAGTTTAAATCAAGAGAAAAAGCAACTTTTCATTAATTATTGCTCTTTCTCTGATTCAGGTTGCTCTTTTGGGGGAAGGTGTCGAAATGACAACATAGCCAAATCATCCGGAGCTTGTTTTTCGTCAATAAATGAGATAAGTTCGCCGAGACAAGCCTGAACAGTTTCACGGCTTTTAAGGTTGAAGCTTTCATTTATCATTTTAATAAAACGTTCACGTCCAAACCTTTCACCTTTCCTATTTGTAGTGAGCATGGTATTAATAGTGTAAACAATTATTTTATCACCAGGTGTAAGATTTGCAGTGTTCTCTCCATATTCATTGCCCGGATCAATCCCCAGCGGTGGACCGTGACGGTGAGTAAGGAATTTAGTTGATCCATCATGACTCAAGACACACGGTGGTGCAATATTTGAGCAAGTATACATCAAGGTATTCTTTTTCAAATTATAAATGCACATTAAGAGGTTCACTCCAATATCAGTTGGCCGTTCCAGGCATAAAGTTTTGTTGATCTCTGAAATTATCTCTCCGGTGGTCAATCCCGGTACAGCTTTTGCTCGCAAAATTGTTTTAGTGACAGCCATAAAGAGTGTCGCGTTGATGCCTTTCTGCGCAATTGAGCCACAGGCAAAGCAGAAATGTTCGTCATCAATATAAAACAGATCGTAAAACTCAGCACCAACATTTTTACCAGGAACAATATCAGCATAAGCATCTATGCAGGAATCTTTTGATAGAATCGGATCAAGATGAGTCAGCACACGTTCTCGAATATCTTCAGCTATTTTAATATTACTCTCCAGTCTCTCTTTGGCTGAAGTAGCCTCACGAATAGTTCTTATACCATCATTTAGTGACCTTAGAAGCCGGTTAAAAAGCTTACCAAGCTCTTTAATTTCATAAAACCCCTTAAGCTCTATGAACTTGGTATTCAAGTCTTTAAGATTCAGAGAGCGCATTCTTTTTATAAGACCGTTTATCTGCTCACTTATTGCGTTAGAGAAAATAAGGATCAGGGAAATCATTATCGCCATGACAATTAAAGTAGCTGCCAGTACCTTATAAATAAGCTCATCTATCTGGGCTTTAACCTCAACTTCCTTGCCACTGGTAATGCTCAGGATATCATCTATATATTCCCCTGTACCTATGATCCATCCCAACGGTTTAAATAACCTGACATAAGATAATTTTTGTACAGCTCTGCTTCTTTGAGCATGGGTTTGTTCAGGTTTAGGCCAGTAATAGGTCAAATACCCGCTGCCAAACTGTTTGCAGACCTCAACCATTTCAGGCACATGAAAGTTACCTGTAGAGTCAGGAATCTTAGAATAATCCCACCCTTCAATATACGGCAAAAGAGGATGGACAACGTTACGAGCCTGCATGTTATTGATAAAAAGATACCCCGTACCATGTTCGAAGCTCATGTTTCGAACAACATCCTTAGCTCGTTCCAGAAAGAAATTCGTAATATACTGACGGCTGAAAGAACATACGATCACCCGTTTCAAATCCGGCGAAAGTACATAAAATGAATACAATGCAATTTCGCTGCCCGGAGAATAGATAAAACCTGAATTGCTTTCCTTCACTCGAAGCTCAATTCTACCTATAAGCTGGTCGGAAAATTTGATATCGCCCGGAGAATAAACATAGCTCTTTACAGGATACACCTGCTGCAATGGTGCTGCGCAAAATTCTCTAAACTTAATTATGTCGATAATCTTCTGTGATTTCAACAACGTTGTACCAGAATTCAGTGCAGCAACCTGTTGCAGAGCAGCAGCCTTCAACTGATCACCAAAACTCTCATTCAACTGCTCTTTGTCATTAATCGAATTATAGTTAAATTCAACAACTCCATAAGCACAACTGACAATATTACGGAGTTTAGTTTTTATCTGATCAAGGTACTCCTCTTTAATTTCTTTAATACTGATAGCCCCTTGATGCCTGATATCCTGAACAGCCACATACAGATTAATAGCAGAAGTCGCTGACAACAGCAATATACTGATAATAGATATTTGTGTACGGAATTTCATATTTTTGTAATTCTACTTTTCTGTATTTTAAAAGAAATTATTTTGCCAGGTTACTGCTAAAACTACAATATCGTCATCAATAGGTGCGGTACCGACAAACTCATTTACTCTGTTCAGCACAGCCCTAACCGTTTGTTTCGCGGAGTTTCCTTTCGATTTATTCATTACTCCCATAAGTCTTTTTTCACCAAAATCATCACCAACATAATTTGTAGCTGATGTAAGACCATCTGTTATCAGAACAATTTTATCACCTTCTGACATACAAATATTCTCTTCATAATATGGTTTTTCAGAAGTAATCCCAAGAGCGGCACCATGCGACACCGGAAGTACTTCGAGTTCTCCGGTTTTGCGCTGTAGATAAGCAGGCATTTGACCGGCATTTGTGTAACTCAGCCGTCCTGTCTTGACATTAATTATTCCCAGCATAAACCTGACAAACATCAACTTGTCATTACTGGCACACAAACTTTTGTTAATCTCGGTAACGATTTCTCCAACAGGCATACCTTTACCAGCCTTTGCCCGTAATAAGGTCCTGGTAATTAGCATAAAGAGTGAAGCTGGAACTCCTTTTTCAGAAACATCCCCTAAGGCAAAACAGAAATGTTCATCATCGATATAAAAGAAATCATACATGTCCCCGCCGGGCGGCTTGCCGTGCAAAATCTCTCCGCAAATGTCAAAATCTCCTGTTTCCGGAGTCAAAGGTTCAATTCTCGGCAAAATGCTTTTTTGGATAGCCTCAGCAATTTCAAGCCTGCTTTCCAGCCGTTCCTTTTTGGTCATAGTCATCTGGATATTACTGAATCCATCAATCAACGAAACCTGCATTTTATTAAAAATCCTGCATAAGGAGCGTAATTCATCACAGCCCCGAGGCGGAATTGGCTGATAAG
The DNA here is from genome assembly GCA_024225035.1 of Lentisphaerota bacterium. Lineage (GTDB taxonomy): Bacteria > Verrucomicrobiota > Lentisphaeria > Victivallales > Victivallaceae > Zth2. The sequence continues at coordinate 69,433 of JAAEMX010000452.1, read as the reverse complement.
CTTTCTTTTTCAAATCAAATGCTTTTATTTGGTCAATTATTCTCGAGATAGGATTACTAATTGTTGAGGCAAAAATTAGCGCAAAAAGAATCATAACAACAGTAATTATTAAAGTGGCAGCAGTTACTTCGATAATCAGCATATTTACATTACGCATCATATCGTCTTCCAGGCGATTTGTAATAAGCTTCAATTCATCAAGGTAAGTCCCGGTACCTACAATCCATTTCCATGGAGAAAAATACCTCACATAAGCTAACTTAGGATACACTTTATTGCCATCCTGATGGCTGTATGGTTTACGCCATTTATATTTAACAAAAGCAGATTCTCTTTCAATACATTGCTTTACCAGGTTACGGACAATCTGATTAGAGACATTCCCTACAGGATTTTCAAAACTTTTTTCCTCAATCAGAGGCGCGTTAAAGTGATATACCAGGTTACGATAATTAAGGTCATACATAAAAAGGTAGCCCTTAGGGCTATCATAAAGCATATGCCTCACCTGATTCTTACAAACACTTTGAGCATCGTGCATCACTTTACTACTTTTTATAGCAGCAACTGAAACAGATAAGCCTTTCTTTTTAAAGTAAAGATAAGAATACTCGGCACTTGGCTCAAAAATAAAGCCTACAACTTTATCATCAAGTTCTTTAATAATAATGTGTTCAAGGGGAGTATGAGTTTTTGCATTTATATTGAAGGTAAATGTATCTACAGTCTTGACCTTTATCTGTGCAGACGTCTTCATTTTGTCATGAGTAGATGCATATTCCTCATAAGCCACCATACTCTTCAGGAGCTGACCATAACGTTGATTAAGCACATACCAGTTAGTCGAATCCTTGTATTCATTTTCAGCAACGGTATGAGCTAAGCTGGTCACATCCTGCAGCTTACTCTTGACAAAGCTCAAGTATTCTGATTTTGTGACTTTGATATTTTTACTGGTTTGGCTTCTGATTACATTCACAGAAAAAACCAGAGTCAACGCAGCCGATAATATCAATATCGATATAAAAAGTATAGCAATCCAGGTTCGAAGTCTCAATTGGAACTTCCTCTTTTATATTTTCAACGCAAAAATTATAACCCAAACCACCTGCCTAAAGTCTATCACAATTTAGGAATTATTTCAAGCTGTCAGCCACTGTATTACCCTGATAATCTGGAACCGAGCTGCTTAATGCTGAAATGTAAATATCATAGCACAAGAATATACAAATGAAGAATTGCCCCAGAGAATTATCCCGAAACACCCCAGACTCAAATAATATTCTGCTTAATTGCGTTAAGAAGTTCTCTGCTGTCACGCATGACACAATCCTTATCCTTAACAGTATCCAGCCATTTTTCAGCTTTTTTGACTGCACGTGCTGCAACGCAAGATGCTTCCGGGTCAGTTTTCAGCAAATTCACAATAAACGCAGTTAAAAGAGCATCCCTTCTCGGGTCACTGGCTGAATGTTTATTCAAGTGCTCTTCAAGAATCCCGCTTGCCAGTTGCAGTCTCGGCATCAGTGGGTCATATGAACAGAACCTGCCACAAGCATCCTGAGTTTTAAGAACTTCATGATACCAGCTTGAACTGCTGTTGACAGAATAATCGTTCAGAAGATAAGATTCATTCGTTTCATGGACACTGGCCATCAACTCTTCTAGAGGCGGCTCAGAAGCGCAACGTGCTTTATGAAGCATAATCGGGACAATTCTGAAAGAAGGATAATAAAGTGCTTTCTCGCTTTCATGTCTTTCTTCGATCGCCAGCAGCGTTGAATAATGGCTGATAATATTAAATTTTTTAGCAATATCAAGAATGCGTTTTTTGAAAACACCTATTCCTGTTTGATCCAAATACGAGCTCTCTTCAAGTTCATTAATCTGTGCTACTGCCCACAACAATGAAATTTTGTCATCCTGCCCTAAGTCCTCAACTTTATATTTCCAGTTGAGTGTGTCCTCGTGCATTCTAACGTTTACAACGACTTCAGCTTCAGGATTAATATCTTCAACTTCTGCAAGTATTGTTAAACAATCACCATCGTAAAGAGGCTGAACTTTATCTGAAACTTTGAATTTTGCGTTTTTCGCTTCAAGCTTGAAATCGGATATTGAAGGCTGAATCATTCTTGAAAACTGTCGCAATACTTTTTCCTGAATTTTCTCACCTGGAGCAATAATTTCAGACTGCCCGCCGGTAGCATCAGCCAAGCCTCTCACCAGCGCAGGGCTGGCTCCGCGCCCGATTCCAAAAGTATAAAAGCGTGCGTTGTTATTATGCTTAGAAACGTATTTTAAAATCTCACGGGTATTATACACTTCACCATCTGTAATCAAAATAACTTCACGGCGACAGCCGGGCCTGACAGGTATTTCACAGACGGTACTTATGGCCTCAAGCATTTCAGTCCCACCCATATCAGCCTTAACCTCGGCCAGCATATTGAGTGAAAACTCCAAAGTTCCTTGACTATACGGCATTTGTTCATCAGAAAACAACTTGTAAGTGCTTCCAAAAGTAAGGACATTAAAATAGTCGCCTTCAGACATCGAACGCATGCAAAGCTCAAGGGCCTCCTTGGCAGGTTCGATATAGGAATATGCCATAGAGTTTGAACAGTCGAACATAAAAACAATATCAGAACAACTGTGAGTCTCTATTCCTTGCAGTTCAAATTCAGGATGCAGTTTAATCAGAGCTGCACGATGACCATTCTGGTGCTGACTAACCAGACATTTACCAAAGCCAGGATCATTGAGCTCAAATTCCAATATAAAATCGCGATCAGGTGGCTCTTCATAATTATTAAGGATAACTCTGAATCCATTATTATCCTCTTCAATCAGGATATCGTGAGATGGTGAACGAAGGTTTCTGATGCCAGGCATATCAACACGAGCTTCAACCTTAACATGATAAGGCACATTTATGTGAAATGGCGGTGACGCAATTGAAGAATTTTCCCATGAAATACCAGCTGGCACATACAAAGGACTTAACGCTGTCGGGATACGCAGGCTGGCAGTACCGTCAACTACTGGCAAGTGACTGATTATTTCAATAGAAACCGTCACATCTTCATTGGGAGCAATATTACCAATAGCCAGTTCGATCATATTTTTCTGTTCCAGCTCCAGCTTATAAGCGCTGTCTCCACTTTCAAGGCTCTGATCATAGACATCATAGCCTCTTTCCTTCTCGTCATGAACACCGCTGATCTCTCCACGGTCTGTCATTATTTTGAATGAATGAAGTGCAGCTGGGTTTTCGATAGGAAAGCAATAGACAGCCTCGATGTTAACATCTTCACTATTTTTATAATACTGAGTAATTACGGTCTCGGCAATATATTTGTCAACCTTACTGACTATATTAATCCCGGTCAAAACGACAGGCTTGTTTTTCGCTATAGAGTACAGACCGGACTTGTTACTGGTCATTCTGCTTCTCCTTTAGCAATTTAGATATATATTTTTTTATTTTTGCTATATCCTCGTCATCGAAAACATTTTCTTTTGTCATCAATTCGACACCTGCCGTCAGTTCTATAAGTTCTACCTTTTTTCTGGGATGATGTACCTTAATCTCCTCAGAGAGCGCGCTCATATTTGAATCCAGCATTCTCTTAATTTGAAAAAGAGGCACTCCTTTAGCTGACAGTTTGAGGATCAGCTGTAAACGTTCATAATGTGCATCGGTATAATATGCGCCCCGCTTTCTTCCGAGAGGGGGTGGCAATAAACCTCGCTGAATATAGTACCTGACTGTCCGGCGGGTTACACCCGCTTTTTTTGCCAGATAGTCTATATTGAACATCTTTCGTGCTCCATAATTTTTATGACAACTTTGTGACACTTAATATGTCACTGAATTTTTACTATTCAAGATACATAATGGTAAAATATTTGTCTAAATCCAGCTGAAATTCAGGCTGACATTATGTATTCAACCAAGCTAAACAGTTAATTAGCAGAAGCCTTCGAGAGTAAAAAAGTGTAACAATTACTTTATATTTAAACAAAGAAGATATCAGCAACAGTTATTTCAATTTCAATCGCATGTCAATATGGTCAATATTAGCGTCATCATAAACTTCACCAAATGAGGTAAAACCAAGCTTTTGATAAAACTCTTCTACGCGGCATTGCGCTGAAACAATTATTTCATCAAAATTACTTTCCCTTGCAGCGTCAATTAACTTTTGCATAATCAACTTACCAATCCCCAGCTTCCGCCACTTCTTTCGTACTGCCACCCTTCCAATGTGCCCATCAGGCAGCAAGCGGGCCGTGGCAACTGGCTCCTTCTCATCAAATACAACTACATGTACACAATCCTTATCAAATCCGTCCATCTCCAGCTCCACAGGGACATTTTGTTCGATCACAAACACTTCTGTCCGTATACCTTCGATTTCTTTCTGCATAGACTCAAAATCAGTAACTATTAGATTCAATCCGTTACTCATTGGCAATCTCCTGTCGTTAAAAGCACAAAGCGCCGATGGAACACCACCGACGCTTCTGAACAAATTCTATGATTAAGAATTACTCCCACTCAATTGTGCCAGGAGGCTTACTGGTAATGTCATAAACAACCCGGTTAACCCCGCGGACTTCATTGATTATGCGGCTTGAAATAGTTTCAAGCAATTCATAAGGAAGCTTAACCCAATCAGCTGTCATGCCATCAGAGCTTTCCACTGCACGCAATGCAATTACGTTGTCATAGGTACGCTCATCGCCCATCACGCCAACAGTTCTGACCGGAAGGAATACCGCAAAAGACTGCCAGATATCATAATAAAGACCAGCTTTTTTGATCTCATCGACAACAATTTCATCGGCATCACGCAGAATATCAAGAGTTTCCTGAGTCACAGCCCCGATGTGACGCACGGCCAAGCCTGGTCCCGGGAAAGGCTGACGCATAACAACGTCATGCGGTAAACCAAGCTGACTGCCGACTTCGCGCACTTCGTCTTTGAACAAGCGACAGAGTGGCTCCAGCAGTTTTAGCTCCATGTCTTCAGGCAGTCCACCAACATTGTGATGGCTTTTAATCATTGCCGCAGGATTACCATCAATCGGTACACTTTCAATTACATCAGGATATGTTGTTCCTTGGGCAAGGAATGTAACATTCTCAATTCCTGCTGCCGCCTCATCAAAAACTTCAACAAACTCGTGTCCGATAATTTTTCGTTTGGTTTCAGGATCATCAACTCCGGCAAGTTTTGTCATGAAACGTTCTGTCGCATCAACATATACTAAATCCATGTGGAAATTATCACCAAAAAGCTTTTGTACTCGTCCAGCTTCATTTTTTCGAAGAACAGCGTTATTCACAAAAATACAAGTAAGCTGATTCCCAATCGCTTTATGAATCAATGCAGCTGCAACGGAAGAGTCAACACCGCCACTAAGCCCGAGAATCACACGGTCATCACCAACTGTCTCACGAATTTCAGAAACAGCTTGCTCAATGAATGACGCCATTGTCCAGTTGCCTTTGCAACCGCATACTCTATGGCAGAAGTTACTGATAATCTCTTTGCCCTGAGGAGTATGCACGACTTCTGGATGGAACTGTATTCCGTAAAGGTTACGGTCTTCAATGCAAACTGCGCAGTATTCAGTATTAGAGGTTGTTGCCAGTACTTTGAATTTGCCTTCTGGAGTTTCAAGTACTTTATCACCATGAGACATCCATACTTGAATTTCGTCTTCAAGGCCATCAAAAAGAGTAGTATGGTCTTGGATCTGCATCATAGCCTTGCCATATTCACGTGCTTCACCGGGTGCGACCTTGCCACCAAGTGTATGAATCATCAGTTGAAGACCGTAGCAAATACCCAATACAGGCAAACCAAGATTGAATAATTCCGGATCACATTTAGGAGAATTATCCTGATAAACACTGGCCGGGCCACCGCTCAAGATTATTCCCATAGGATTTTCTTTCTTAATGCTTTCAGCAGAAGCGTTAAAAGGAAGAATTTTACTGTAGACGTTGCATTCACGAATACGGCGTGCAATCAACTGACTGTATTGTGAACCGAAGTCAAGAACTACAATAGTTTCCACATTTTCTGTCATATTTTTCGAATCCTGTTTGAATTGTTTCATTTTCGTCATTAATAATAGTTTAATTTCATGATATTTAAATAGCAGATGAGGAATTTCTGATAATAAAAATGGGAAACACAATGAAAGACGACCTGATATTTTGCTGTAAACTGCGTGATGATTCGTCAAGCCCTGAAATTACTGCTGAATTTTTGACAGCGTTAGGCTACGACTTCAGCAGTTGGCAGGACCGCCTTGAGACTATAGCTTTTCACACTTTATACTTTGAAACATCTGACGCTGCGCAAAATGCGGCAACCCGGATCAAAGAAAACCTCAAGGACTGGGAATGCATGGGGGTAAAAATCACTGCTGTAGAAAATTTCACTATGAAAAAAGAAGACTGGGCAGAAGCCTGGAAAAAATACTTTAATGTTCTTCATATTTCTGAACGGCTGATTATTAAGCCAAGTTGGCTTGACTATAATGCAGCTTCCCGCCAGACTGTGGTGGAAATTGACCCCGGCATGAGTTTTGGCACCGGGCAACATGCAACCACAGCATATTGCTTGAAGATGATTGATAAGATTTCATGTGTCAAAGGAACCAAGTCTTTTCTCGATGCCGGCTGCGGCTCCGGAATCCTTTCTATAACTGCAGCAAAACTGGGGCTTGAGAAAATTGATGCCTTTGATATTGATCCCGATGCAATAAGAATCGCAAAGGAAAATCTTGAAAAAAATAATGTCCTTCCAGAAAAGGTCTCTCCACAAGTAGCTGATGTCGCAAAATTCATTCCGATAAAAGGTGGTTATGATTTGGTAGCAGCTAATATTCTGGGACATATCCTGCGGGCAAACAGCGAACATATACTGTCATTCGTCAGGCCGGGCGGAAAGCTTATTCTTGCAGGAATTCTTTCTGAAGACTTTGAAGAAACCGCTACAGAATTCTGTGAAAAAGGGATGAAGCTTCTTGACAGCTTCACTGAAAAAGAGTGGACCAGCGGTCTTTTTGAAAAGGCATAACCACTACCATAAAATATTTAAATAAATAACGTTGATTCTTTTTGTAAAATAAAAGAGTCAACTGTCCGGACGTGTAAAAATGACCAACTTTGATGACAGCTTTTATGAAGATCAGGTGTTCAAAAAAATTGATGCAACAAAAGCCATACTGATTGAAAAAGAATTCTATGGGTGCACATTCAGCAATTGTGATTTTTCTGAGAGTAATTTGACAAATACAGTTTTTGAAGACTGTATTTTTAAAAATTGCAACTTCAGCTTGATTAAAGTCTTAAACACAAGCTTCAGAACTGTAGAGTTCAAAAGCTGCAAGATAATGGGCATCAGCTTCTGTCAAGTCGACACTTTTTCTCTGGATATTAAATTCAATAACAGCAAACTCCAAACCTGTAGTTTTTTTGAACTCGATTTGCATGGCAGCTGTTTTAAAGACTGTCAAATACTGGAATGTGACTTTATCAAAACAAACCTTAAGAACGCAAATCTAAAAAATGTCGACCTGTCGCACACAAAATTTCAGGACGCAAATCTGGAAAAGGCAAATCTTTCCGGTGCTCAAAATTATGAAATAAATCCATTAATTAATAAAATCACCGGAGCCAAATTCTCGCTTCCGGAAGCCATTTCATTATTAAAGGGCTTCCAGATCAAACTGGATTAGTCTTTTCTCATGCAATAACTTTCTCAAAGGCAGCTTTTACTTCCTGAACAGAAATGGCTTTCATGCATTTCGATTCGTTGGGGCAAACCTTATACCTGCACGGCGCGCAATCCTGCTTGTGATATATATTAATCCGTGGCGCTCTGGTTTCCGGGGGAGTCCAACGCTCAATATCTCCAGAACCGTAAAGAACAACTGCTGGTATAGGAGCAGCAGTTGCCATGAATGCCGGCCCTGAGTCCAGACCAATAAAACCTTTTGCCTGCTTCAATACAGCAAAGCTTTCATCCAGAGATGACTTGCCACAAAAGTCCTTGAGATAATTTCCACCAACTTGGGAAATTAACTTCTTTGCCAGCAAAGATTCCTGTTCACCGCCAATTATCGCTACGTCACAATCGAGCTCATTGTTAATCCAATGAACAATTTCTGTCCAATTTTTCATCTCCCAGTTTCTGGAGTCACACTTTGCCGAAAACGGTGCTACCACAACATATTTTCCAGATTTTACAGAACTGCAGCGGAGAAGCTGATTTGCACTATTTTGACTTTCATCTTTGATCCAGCTGTATTCAAGCGACATGTCAATTTTGTCTGGCAATTTACATTTGGCATCTTCTATGCATGCCTTTATCAAATTTATACAGTTTTCCGTCTCAGTTCTTTCGGGGTTAAAGTCAGGATCAATGCTTATAAAAAACGGCAACTTTTCTTTTTTATCTTTCCCGCAAAACTCAACGCTTTTATACGCAATTATTTTTTTAGCTCCGCCCATCAGAGCCCAAGGCACTCTGCCTTGATCCTGAGGAGATATAATAAAATAATCAAGCCGACGTTTCCGGAATTCCTTTATCAGCCTTAATTTCTCTTTTAAGGATCTGTTATTAACGATAATAATATCATCATAATATGGACAATTTTTTATAAGTTCTACTCCTCCCGCATGTTTACATAACATAGTTATCTTCGCATCAGGAAAAGACTCACGTAACAGTCGAAGAGCTGGAATAAAGGCCATCATATCACCAATATTCTGCAAACGAGTCAACAAGATATTCATACCAACCCCAAATCAATATTAATAAAATCCCATCAAGTACATATATATAATTCAGCCCCCTTTTGGAGAAATCATTCTCCCACGTCCAAGGCTTAAAGCTAAAACCGCAATGCTGTACCCCTTTGAGTCGGGGCGTGCCCATATGTATAAAAAGAGAAATCAGTGGCTTAAAGCACCATTATTAGCTGACATAATGGATTTTTATTGCCCTGCAATATTCAGGCAGCTGGATGTAGATGTCCTCAGTAATGATATACTTTTGAGAAAAGGCTTAAGTAAGTATCAGCTATTTATTTTGACCGGTAATAATAGAGTTCAGAAAGGAACTGTTGAGCAGCTTGATAAGTTTGCTAAAGGCGGCGGTGTTTTGGTTGTAAACTATGACTCTCTGAAGGTTGAAGATGAATTCAATAAGCCAATCAAAACTCCTGCATTTCTGGGAGCTAGCCTCGGAGCAGCCATAACCAAATCACTAGTTGTTTCGTCAAAAACTCTCGACTTGAAGAACACAAAAACTGTAAAAAGCGAGTTTGCCAGCTTATTTGGTATTGAAGTTATTCCTGGCACAGCAAAAGTCATTGCGACCTATGCAGACGGCAAAGCCGCTGTAACTGTGAATAATTACGGCAGAGGAAAAGTTTACTATATTGGATGTGAACTTGATTATACAGCGACAACCAAATTAATGAATCAAATAATCGATTCAAACAATATTGAGAAATCCTTGCACATTTCTTCCGATAAGCCAGCTGAATTTATTGAAACACATGTGCTTGGTCGCAATGGCAGATATGCATGGTACATCTTCAACTGGGGCGGTGGAGATCGCAAACTCAATGTCGCATGTAAAAATATTCCGGACGGCAATTACAGAATAGTCAATGTTGTAAAAGACAAAGTAGTTACTGATAATATTTCAGCCGATAAAATTAAAAAAGGAATATCTGTTTCAGCCAAAAGCCACGAGCCAGGAATATATCTGGTCGAAGACAAAAAATTGAAACCGACTAAACTTCAAAAACTAAGTTCAAAACAACAAAAATTCGTCAATATGTGGCGACCTTCTCCAAAGGGAGATGTAAAAGTATTGATTGGCTCAAGAGGAGCAGTAATGGGCAGGACAAGAATGCTTACTGCTGTTAATATGCTTGAAAAGTTCGGTTTTGAGTTCGGTATAGGGATGAATGAGTTAAATACTGAAATGGAGACTTTCAACAAAGAAAGTAAATTTGAAAAATTATCAGATTACCAGATTGTGACTTTTATGGGAAATAACTTGAACCAAATCAAGTACCCGAAAAAAGTCCAAAAAGCTTTGGAAAAATATGTCAGAGAAGGAGGAAGCCTTTTACTGGCCGCAAACTTCTACGTAGGACCACACGGCTGGTATTCTAATAACCGGCTGAAATCATTACCTCGTGCTTTTGGTGTAAATTACACCAATACTAATATCCGTGATACCCAGGAACACGGTTTCGTCCCGGAATTTCCAATCTTCACTGATATTGCGAAAAACGAAATTACTAAAGGCGTCAAAGTGTTCCAGTCACGCGGCATGTCCATGCTGAAAGTGAAAAACCCCAAAGCCAAAGTGCTTGTAAAAGCAGGCAAAAACGCAAACCGCCCGAGAACCCCTGTCATGGTTGCACTTGAGTATGGAAAGGGGCGAGTAGTAATATTGGGCAATGCCAGATGGATGAAGCCGGACTACTTTTGCAAGGGAGATAACGCTCAGCTCCTGCTGAATATCTTCAACTGGCTGGCACACCACCCAGTCAGAGTTGAGTCAAAAGCTGATCTGCAGGAATTGACTGATATGAGATTCTAACAATGATGGTGAGATAAACCACTACTCAATACATTGAAAACTCTGGGCTTTAGCAAAACTAACAAACACGTTTTGCCAAAGCCCAGTTACTATTATAACAACAAAGGACAATATATTAATTTGCTATATAAATGATTATTTGTTTTTTATTCATTGCCGCCATATATTATGAATTGAATAATTGTTAATTTTTTAATATACGCGGCAATGCCGAGGTCTTGGGGTTATGGGAAAAACATTTTTATGCTGCTTGTTCGTTTGTTTTTGTGTCGCAGGGAATATTTCAGCTAATGCTCCTGAGAATAAAATACTACTAAAGGTAACAAAATCTTACGTCAAGGGAGCGAGAGAATTTGGTGTGAAACTTGAGCAGGAGTATGATGCAAAACTCTCCCCCTTAGAATCAAAAATAAACAGCTATCAAAAAAAATTCAAAAATACTGAATATATATTTTATGTAAATGAAAATAATATCTTTAAAGCCAGTCTGATATATCAGCTAATGCTTGACCTGCAAGGCTCATATTCAACAACTCTGATTTCCCTCAACGAAAATATTGATATGCTGAGTTATTACCAGAAAGGTATAGGACGATGCTTGCAGAAACTTAGGAACATTCAGAGCCGTGAACATTTAAACTGTGATTTTCAGAAACAAATAATTGCGCTTGAAAGCAGTCTGCAAATCATCAAAGACAGGAAACAAAATTTAGAAAAATATCATAAGCGGCTAACTGAACTTAATAGTTTATATCAGGAGCGCCTTGATACCGCAGAAAGGCTCGTTGAGAACAAATACCAGAACCTCCCGTTCGTTCAGGAAACCCCTTTATATAATAGTTTTTTTTGGAAAATTGTATTTACCTCCTCGCTTTATGTCAGTTTTGAAAATATCAGGCATAGTTTTTCGCTGCAATCACCCAACAACCTGTCAGAATGGCTGATTTTGTTGTGTTCATTGATTTTTGTAGTACTGCCGCTTAGTTTCATTCTTAAAAGAATTATTCTCAAACGCATATCTCCCGCATTCTTTAAAGCTAATGACAATCGTCGACTTATATCTCGCAGTATTTTCTTAACACTTACAGGATTAGTTATTTTAGCTTCTAAACTATATATGTCCCCCTTTGGAGTTTCAGTTTTTTGAAATGACAGGACTACTTGCTGTGAGCATGGGAATCTTAGAGTTCAGCTGGGTCGTAAGAAGAAGCGAACAGTCAAATAATTTACCTCAACCTTATACCGCCTTCTGGGGACTTTATGCAGTAGCGATGTTTTTGCGATTTGCTGGAATAGATGGGCCGTTGATTGTCGTTTTCCTGTTACCGGCATTGGCAATAGCAAGCATTATACTTTTAGGAAAATTAAAAAAGAAATATTCAGCTTTCGATAAAAACCTCACCGTGCTGATTCTTTTATTTTGTCTTTCAGGCTTATTGCTAATTATCTTCGGATTCTACTATTTCGTGGTTGTTTTAACCTTGGTAGCATTTCTGGCATTTGCTGGTGTCTTGCTGGGAATTGCATTTACTAAACTGTCCAATAGATGTGTAAAGAATGATAATAACTACTCGGGTACAGTATTATCCTTAGTAATTTTCGGCATTCCGATGATATGGATATTACTCATAGGCTTTTTTACTTATTTGATTGCCGATCTTTTTCATGTGCAGAACCTGTTAAACCGATATATTTATACAGAGGTAGCATGGGAAGGAATCGCCGTCAGTTTGATGGAAGTGATAGAGTCGATAATACTATTTTTTATCGTTCGAGCATGTGTTTATGGAGTCAATTACATATGCAGCTTGAAGAAAGATAAAGAGACTCACGAGATTCAACATCCTCTGGGCACCATAATTACTTATTTATTGTGGGCTTTGTACGTCCTGTTCGTGCTTAAAATAATTGGCGTAAACTACACCAGTATCATGGTTGTATTAGGCGGTATGAGTGTAGGTATCGGCTTTGCCTTGCAGCACATTGTTGAAAACTTTATCAGTGGTTTGATTTTGGTTTTTGGAAAGGAATTGCGCCCGGGAGACTTTATTGAACTCAAAAACCTCAGTGGTATTATCATTAAAGTCAATATCCGTTCAACAGTGTTGCGTACTTTCGAAAATACCTTAATCACTATTCCAAATTCTCAGATATTGTCAAGCGATGTAAAGAATTGGTCCAGGAACAAAAATAATATCCGTTGCGACGTTAAGGTCTTAGTCAACTATGGAGAAGAGATCAAGCAAGTAAAGGAATTGCTGCTTGAATCCGCAAATTCGGTTGAAAAAGTGGTAGCCAAACCGGCACCTGCTGTAATTCTTATGGAGTTAGGTGAGCACTCAATGGTATTCTCATTGCGGCTCTGGATTAAAAGTGTTTGGAACCGTGTGAGCACTCAAAGTAAGGTTCGTGAACAAATTACAGAAAGATTTGAGGATAACTCAATCAAGTTTGCCTTTCAACACCTTGATGTATCAATAATAGACGAAGGGAAAATAGCGGAAGCAAATGAATTAGGCTCTACATGAGGACAAAATGGCGGAGAGAGAGGGATTCGAACCCTCGGTGGAGTTGCCCCCACACAGCATTTCCAATGCTGCGCCTTCGTCCACTCGGCCATCTCTCCGGCAATCAAGTGAGAAGCAGAATATAATATAATAAATCAAATAAGCAAGCTTTACTTTTAGAAAAAACTCTTCTTTCAAATAAATTTTATTGCTGTTCAAGAGCTGTAAAAACCAGTGCTATTCTCAGCCAAAATAAAAAACGGCTGCGCCATAAAACGCAGCCGTTTAGAATATCATTTAAAGAAAATTTATTCTTTAACTGTAAACTGGATGCCGTAACGGTGACATTCCTGCAAGTACTTCATCGCGCCTTCAGCATCAGGAACAACTTTAAACAAGTTCAAATCAGGCTTGTCAATCATACCTTCTTTTACCAAAGTATGCTTAAACCATTTACCTAAATCATCCCAGAAACCTTCACCGACAACAACAATCGGAATGCGGTTGATTTTTTCGGTCTGAACAAGAGTCATTGCTTCAAACAGTTCATCGAGAGTGCCATAGCCTCCCGGGAAAACCACTACGCCAAGAGAATATTTCAGGAAACACACTTTTCTGATAAAGAAGTACCTGAAAAATAAACTCTGGGTCTGAAAATCATTAGGGGACTGTTCCATTGGCAGCTCAATATTTAGGCCAATAGACTCACCGCCGGCATTGAAAGCGCCGCGATTAGCCGCTCCCATAATGCCTTCACCGCCGCCGCTGACAACGCCATAACCGCTTTCAGCAAGCAGGCGACCCATTTTTTCGGCTTCTTGATATTCCGACGATTCCGGTTTTGTTCTGGCAGAACCGAATACTGTCACCAATGGGCCATGCTGAGACATGGTCTCAAAAGATTCAACAAATTCAGCCATTATGCGGAAAATCCTCCAGGTCTCCTCCCGTGTGAAGTCATCCATACCCGCAAAGTCCTTGTGAGCAGGATGCTTGGAACGCCGTATACTTTTCATGTATATTACCTCGTGGTACATGGTTAATACTAATATAAATACAACAAACGAATATAGTACGGAACGATGTAACATTCAACTTTTTTGCATGGTGATTGGTAAAATTCAGAAATTATTGTATATTTCGTTATTTGTATTAAGGGAGTTTTTACCTTCTACCGATAAGGAACGGGTGAGAGTAATAAAGTCCTTAACTAGTATAATTTAATTAAGAATTTTAAAATAAGCCGGAGAAGCAATTATGGCAAAGATCGGCTACAGTTTCGGAAATAGTGGAAAATCACGCAAACGCGGTAACGGCGGTATGCGCAGATTAGTCATATTTATTATACTCGCACTGGTTGCGGGCGGCGTAGTATTCTTCTTCAGACCATCACAAAAGAATGCTGAAGAAAATCAGGAATTCGAACAGGCTGCTGGCAACGTACAAAACAATACTGAAACAACTCCGGCAAGTTCTGTTACGGATGACGTTGTCGCGAAGGTTGAAAATAAAAAGTCGGATACTGAGGCCAAAGCAGCAGTAAAAGCTGTTAAGCAGGCCTCTGTCGTGCCTATAGAGGTGCCGGATGAAATACGCAAAATGTTTATCAGTGCTGACCAGGCATACAAAAGAAATGATTACGTAAATGCTCGTAAACTTTGTGAAAAAATTCTTAATTCAGGCAAACTGAATACAGCGGCTCCGCTTTGGGAAAAAACAGCTCAAATTCTGAGTGATTCGAATATTAAAATATTGCATTCCGATATCCCCTTCCCTGAAAAGAAAATTACTTATCGGGTTAAACCCGGTGACGCATTGTCAAAAATAGCAAGAAAATATAATACCACTATTGAGACCTTGCAGAAAAGCAACAACATGAAGCCAACCAATTATAATATCTGGCTTGGCCAGACCATGAAAATCTATAAAGCTGACTGGCGGATTGTTGTAAGTAAAAGCAAACGAATCCTTTACCTATTTGACGGCAACAAGCTGTTCAAAATATACCATATCGGAATCGGTAAACAAAACCGTACTCCATTGGGCACATTTGATATCGTTTCTAAAATCAAACGTCCTTCATGGTACTCACCCTCAGGGAAAGTTATCCCATTCGGTAACAAAGAAAATGTTCTTGGAACCCGCTGGCTGGCACTGAAACCGACTGGCGACACCGACAAAACCTTACGTGGATACGGAATTCACGGCACCTGGTCACCTGACAGCATCGGCAAAGCCGAAAGCAATGGCTGCATCAGAATGAAAAACAGCGAAGTCGAAGAGCTATTCTCTATCGTACCTCGCCAAACTCCAGTTCAAATAATCTAATAATAATTTTATTTAATATAATCAAAGGATTTTTCTAATGCCAGAAAATTGTCTAGATTTCGAAAAGCCAATAGCCGATCTTGAAAATAAGCTAGAAGAATGGCAGAAACTAAGCGAGTCCAGCAATATCGACGTCCATGAAGAAGTCGATGCACTGACTAAAAAGCTCAATCAAACCATGAAAGAGATCTACGAAAATCTCACTCCATGGCAAAGAGTTCAATTGGCACGCCATCCTAAGCGTCCTTATACACTTGACTATATCAACCTTATATTTACCGATTTCCTGGAACTGCACGGCGACCGCCACAATGGTGATGATGCCGCAATTGTAGGAGGATTTGCTAAACTTGACGGTAACCCCGTTATGATTGTAGGCACTCAAAAAGGGCGTGACATGAAAGAAAACATGTACCGCAATTTCGGTTTGCCACAACCAGAGGGCTACCGCAAAGCTATGCGCCTAATGAAACTTGCTGATAAAGCAGGAGTTCCGGTAATCACTATGATTGACACTCCTGGGGCATTTCCGGGTATTGAATCAGAAGAACGCCATATAGCCGAAGCTATCGCTACAAATCTGCGCGACATGTTTACGCTGAAAGTTCCAATTGTCTCTGTTGTAATTGGCGAAGGCGGCAGCGGCGGTGCGATCGGCATTGGTGTAGGTAATAAAATCCTGGTAATGGAAAACTCTTATTACTCAGTAATTTCTCCCGAAGGCTGTGCCGCAATTTTATGGAAACACCGTAGATTTGCCCCCAAGGCAGCTGAAGCTCTCAACCTTACAGCAACTCACCTTAAAGACCTCGGCGTTGCTGATGAAATAGTTGACGAGCCTCTTGGCGGAGCACACAAAAACTACGAGAATGCTGCAACTTTACTCAAAAAAGCGTTGAAGAGAAACTTGGCTGAACTCGGAAAGCTTTCCGCAAAGCAGCTTAAAGATCAACGTTATGATAAATTCCGTAAGATCGGAGAATTCTCAGAAGGCATTGTTGAATAGTGAAAAGTCTCCTTACCGTAAGAGAAGCCACCCCGGACGACGTCCAGGGAATTTATGACCTGCTTGTGATTTACTCTCGCAAGCAGGTTGTTCTTGAGCGCCCACCTGAAGATATACTTGCGAATATAGATAATTTTGTCATAGCATCAATTGACGGTAATATCCGCGGTTGTTGTGCTGTACGTGACTTTGGCAATAATTTACTCGAAGTAAGATCTCTGGTTGTAAGCCCGGAACTGCACAGCAAAGGAGTTGGCAGAGCAATGGTTGAAGCAATAATGGCAGGATTAAAGCTGAAACGCAAGCAATTCTGCCTGTTTGCCCTGACCTACAGAACTGATTTTTTCCTTAAGCTTGGTTTCCACCAGGTACTGAAAAAAATGTTTCCGCAAAAAATTTGGAGCGACTGCAGCAAATGCCCTAAAAAAGACTGCTGTGATGAGGATGCCGTTATGATAGAATACGGCTATTAAAAGTCAATGAACCTTGACCAGCGTATAATAACATCCAAAATAAATGCGGACTCTGCAGGAAAAACTCTTCTGAACTGGCTGAGCGGTCGCTTCACCTATCACCCATGCCAGAAATGGCAGGAAATAATAAATGACGGGCAGATTAAGCTAAACGATGCCGACTGTCTTCCTGATGATTTACTTTCAGCCGGGGATCAAGTTTCTTATTACCCGGCAAACCTGATTGAGCCTCCCGTTGACCTTACATTTGAGATCATCTACGAAGATGATTATTTGCTAGTGGTAAACAAGTCTGGTGACTTACCATGTCACCCTGCGGGCCCTTTCTTTAAGCATACGTTATGGCATGCACTTTCACTGCGTTACGGGAAAATTCATATCATCAGCCGCCTCGACCGGGAAACGTCCGGTCTTTTGCTGGTAGCCAAAGATCCCGAGACTGCGGCAAAGCTTGGTAATAAGCGCCGGACAATTACTAAAGAATATCGGGCTATGGTTTTTGGCTGCTTTGACTCTCATATAAATGCCTCAGGATACCTGATTAAAGACACGAATAGTATTGTTCGCAAAAAAAGAAAGTTCGTTTTTGATGTGTCGGAGGATGCCGATTCACAAAAAAATCAAGCGTCAAATGTAAGCACAATTCTAACCCCTGAAATAATCGGCAAAGAGTATAGTCTGGTAAAAGCTGAGTTAAAAACAGGTAAGCTTCATCAAATCAGAGCAACCCTTTTTTCACTTGGATTTCCGCTACTCGGTGACAAACTATATGGCCCTGACGACACCATATATCTGAAGATCAGAGATAATAAAATTACCCCTCAAGATAAAGAAAAATTAGTCATGCAGCGCCAAGCTCTGCACTCCTGCATTCTCACCTTCAAACATCCGAAGACTGACAAGTTAATGAGCTTTACCTCGGACCTCCCGGAAGATTTTCCTGTTTTTTTGTGTCGATAATCTTTCTTTAGGCTAGATTAATGCTTGATTTTTGCAAAAACACAAGCAACTTAATGGCAGATATCCTTTTTATTAACCAAAACAAACATGAGGGGACACATGAAAAAAATGTTTTTGGCTGCAATGCTCCTGACTGGTTGCCTGTTCGCAGTTCAGGCTCAAGAGAGTCAGTCTGAAGGAACTGGTTACATTATCGAATCAAAGGGCACAAAGATAGCTCAACCTGTATCTAAAAACGCCCCTGCTGCAAAAGCGGAGAAAGAACAACCGGCAAAAACTCAGGAAGAAGCTGTCCTGAAAACTGCCAAACAGCCTCAAATGTTCCAAATAGAAAAGCCTAAACCATGGGACTTTTTCCAGCTTGGTTTCTGGTTTGGAATTCCGCCGCAAACTGAATATTCAGATGTTTATGGTATAAGAGTTGGTGTTCCATTCTGTGGTGGTCAAGGTCATGTCTACGGTGTTGAAACTGCAATTTTCTGTGGCGGCACTGACTATGTTAATGGCGTACAGGCCTGCATTATGGTCTCCAAGAGTAAGAAAGTAGTTGGTTTCCAAGGCGCTATTGTTACTTATGCTGATGAAGTTGAAGGTCTTCAGCTTGGCATTTTAAATATGGCCAAAAATAAGTCTTTCCAGCTTGGTATCATTAACTATATAGAAAACGGCACTATCCCGTTTATGCCTGTAATTAACTTCCGTTTCTAAAATCCAACCAGGAGATTATAATAATATGAAAAAGATTTTATTAGCTGCAGTAATGCTATTTGTCGGTGTCGCGACATTTGCGAACAACGACCTCGAACATAAACAGAAACCGCTTGATGACTGGACATTCCTCCAGATTGGATTCTGGTTTGATTTACCAACATGTACAGCTGATTCAAATGTATATGGCTTAAAAACCGGTCAGCCTATCAGTTCTGGATACGGCCGCGTTTATGGTGCTGAAATTTCCTGGATTGCTGCCGCCACCGATGATATCAAAGGCGCCCAGGGCAGTTGGATTTTCACTAAAAACCGTACTCTTGAAGGCGTACAGGCTTCTTTTATCTGTAACATAAACAAAGAAGAACTTACTGGTCTTCAGGCCGGACTTGTTAACGTTTGCGGTAATATCCTTGGCTTCCAGCCTGGCGCTGTTTGTGTATCTAAGGATATGTCCGGTATTCAGGCTGGCGTATTGACTTCATATGCCAAAGGTACTGTTACCGGCGCCCAGTTCTCAATCATTAACGTCTGTGATCAGCTTGACGGCTTCCAGGCGAGTGCTTTCAATAAAACAAAAGTTTCCAACGGCTTCCAGCTTGGTCTAATTAATGTTAGCGACAAAAATGGAGCTCAGTTTGGACTTGTTAATATCATTAAAGACGGTTGGATTCCTTTCTTCCCGTTTTTTAACATTAGTTTCAAATAAAAGCTGTTGTTAGAATAAAGTTTTTTCAAAAGCCGTGTCTCAATACAGGACACGGCTTTTTAAGTTTATTGTTAATAGTCTAATAACTAACTCATAACATAAATCTGACAGCCAATTATACTCATGGATAATTTTTTGCAAAATTAAATTGAATTGATCAGGTTTTATTGTCTATTATTGAAAGTAAAATTAAACTAATAACGTTAAGCCGCGAAGGAAAAGCAATGACTCAGGACCTCAAGCATATCGTAGAAGCTAATGGACAGGAACAAGTATTTAAATTCTGGAATACTCTCGATGAAAGTGAACAGGATCAACTTTTCAGACAGTTAGAAGAAATCGACTTTGCCAATCTGAATGACCTGGTCCAAGAATACGTGCTACAAAAACCTGAAACGCACATTCCGGAAGACCTTTCTCCTGCGCCATATTTTCCTTTAGAACCAGAGGATAAAAAACAGCAGAAACTTTATCAGCAGGCTTTTGCCGCTGGGGAGAAACTTATGCACACCGGTAAAGTGGCAGCTCTTACAGTTGCCGGTGGTCAGGGAACACGCTTAGGTTTTGATGGTCCTAAGGGAACTTACCCGATTGCACCTGTTTCTAAAAAGTCATTATTCCAGTATTTTGCTGAATCTTTACGCCGTGCCAGTGTTAAATACGGGCACGATTTTACTTGGTACATTATGACCAGCAAGCTGAATAACCAGCCAACTCAGGACTTCTTTGAGAAAAACAATTATTTCGGCATGGCTCCTGAAAACGTAATTTTCTTTGTTCAAGGCACTATGCCTGCAATAGATTACGATGGCAAGCTGCTTCTCGGCGAAAAAGACTCTCTGGCCCTGGCTCCTGATGGCCATGGCGGTACCCTGCTGGCACTGCGCCGTTCAGGTTGTCTTGAAAAAATGAAAAAAGATGGTGTTGAGTATATATCTTACTTCCAGGTAGACAACCCGCTTGTATCAGTCATCAATCCATTATTCGTTGGACTTCATGCTAAAGAAAACGCGGAAATGAGCGCATTGATGCTGGCCAAAACCGGCCCGTTTGAAAAACTGGGCAACTTCTGCGTCAGTGACAACAAGCTCATGATCATTGAATACAGTGACCTTCCGGATGAGCTGACGGAACAACGTAATGAAGACGGTTCTCTTAAGTTCATAGCAGGAAGTCCTGCTATTCATGTAATCAGCCGTAAATTTGTTGAAAAACTAACCTCAGAAGGCAGATTAAGCCTTCCTTGGCATCGTGCTGATAAAAAGATTCCATATATCAACAGTGACGGCATGAAGGTTACTCCTGAAGAAGCTAACGGAGTAAAACTCGAGTCATTTATTTTTGATGCTCTTCCTCTAGCCGCACATACCATGATTCTCGAAGGCGACCGTGAAGAGGAATTTGCTCCAACCAAAAACAAAACCGGAGTGGACTCAGTTGAAAGCTGTCGTGAGATGATAATCGAACGTGATGCTCGCCGTCTTGAATGCGCTGGAGTAAAAGTTCCGCGCCGGGAAAATGGTACTACGGCGGTTGAAATAGAAATTTCCCCACTGGCAGTGATGGATGATGAAGATTGCGTCAACTACTGCCGGGCAAATGGAATAACCGAAATTGTAGACAATGGCAAACCGGTCTATTTAAAATGATTAAAATTATTGAAGTAAATATCAGTGAAATTATTCTGGACGAAAAAGCATGCTCGGAAATGATAACCCGGGCATGCAATCGTCATAGTTCCTGGCAAGTCAGAGGCATCAACTCCGATGAGTTTATCGTCTACGTTGTTATCGAAGACACTCCAGCCCCTAGCGTAAAAAACTACAGGCTGGCGCCATTGCCGGGAGGAAACAAAGAGGAAATTGTTGCTGAGATAAAAAACCGTTATTTTAACGGTTTCACAACAATTGGATCGTTTATGACGGACAAAGGACGTTATGCTTTGTTCGCTGAAGTCGTTTTACCGAAAGAGCAGGAAACAGAGTAGACAATTCTGTAATGCAGAACTTACACATTCCCGATCAGATTATATCAGACCGCTCTGGCAACGGACAGGTCAAATCATTATTTTATGCCAACGGCCTTTTAATTACTGTAACAGTAATTTTGCTGTTCGGGCTCACTATGCTGTATTCAACATCCTACAACACCGCCGGCACAAAATATTTCTACAACCAGTTGATGTGGACCGCCATCGGCCTTACGGCCGGAGGCATGGCATTTGTTTTTGGTCATAAACGAGTTGCTGAAATGAGCATCTTATTCGCGGTGATTACGGTAATCCTGCTGGCTATTGCTGACTTTTGTTTTCCAGCCATCAAAGGGGCGCATCGCTGGATTCAGTTGCGCAAGATCGGCCTGCCTATTAATATTCAGCCATCTGAATTTGCTAAGTTGGTTGTCGCTCTTTACTTCAGCCGTTATTGTGCTCAAAACACTCGTTATATCAATGACCTTCTAAAACGAAGGGGTCCCCTGCCCGCACTTATGATCTGCGGTATTGTTATAATGTTTGTGCTTATAGGTAAAGACCTTGGAACAACTCTGCTGTTGTTGATGGCAACTGGTATTATACTTTTTGCCTCAGGCATGCGAATGCTGTACCTATTGCCGCCTATAATTCTCGGTATACCAACTCTAATTTACGTAATCAGTAAATTTGACCGTGAACGCTGGTCACGCATGACTACCTTTCTGAACCCGGAAAGTTTGGCTAGAACAGAAGGTTACCAGCTCTGGAATTCATTACTGGCCCTTGGTTCAGGCAAATGGTTCGGCATAGGTTTTATGGAAAGCAGATTAAAGGCCAAGTATTTACCGGAAGCCCATACCGACTTTATTCTTTCAATTGTTGGTGAGGAACTGGGACTTATATCATTAGTTCTGGTGATGCTTGCGTACTTATGCTTCGCCTATTTTGCCCTGAAGATAAGCATGAACTCAAGAACCCGCCAGGGTATGCTGCTCGGCCTCTCATTGACTTCAATTATAACGTTACAGGCAATCATTAATATCGGTGTAGTTTCTGGCGGGATTCCAACAAAGGGAATGCCGGCGCCTTTTATAAGCTACGGCGGCAGTAATTTACTAATGGCACTGATTGCTGTCGGTTTATTACTCAGTATCGCCGTCGAAACAGCTTCCCCCGGCTTCAGTGATGAACTACTGGAAACCGTCAAGTCAAGAATACCATTTTTAAAAAGAAACGGCTAATATCATGAATGAGCAAAAACTTCAAAAACTTGTTATTACCTGTGGAGGAACGGGAGGACATTTTTATCCAGGTCTAACCATTGCCCGCGAATTCATGAAGTCAGGCGGAGAAGCTATGCTTCTTTTGAGTGGACGCAACATCAAAACCCAGACAGCCGTTGCAGAAGCTCAAGGGATCCCGGCTATAGGACTGCAGCCGATGCCAAGCCCACGCTCACCAATAAGTGCGATAAAATTCATTTATGGCCTCGTAACTGGCACTATGGCATCTATGAAGCTATTGCGTGATTTTTCTCCTGACGCGGTTTTAGGCATGGGCAGTTTTGCCTCTTTACCACCAATTTTGGCGGCAAGGTTATGCAGTTATCCGATTTTTCTTCATGATGGCAACGCCAGAATTGGCAAAGCAAACCGTTTTCTCAGTCGCTGGGCAAAATACATGGGAACTGCCTTCCCGCCAATCAACTCAGATAAAATCAAATGCCCTATGGAAATAACCGGTATGCCCGTTCGTACTGAATTGATCGACGAAAGACTAGACAAGGCAACCGCAATAGGAAAATTAAACCGTCTATTTAAGGCTAACTTAAAGCCTGAACTGCCGACATTATTGATCTTTGGCGGCAGTCAAGGCGCACAAATTTTTAACAAAACTATTCCTCAAACTCTATTAAAGCTCGATACTCCATTCCAAGTAATGCATTTAACAGGACCGAGTAAATTCGAGAATGTAAAATATGAGTATGCTGCAGCCACATTCCCAATCCTATGTCTTCCATTCGTAGAGAAAATGCACTATTTCTACGAGGCAGCAGATCTTGTTTTTTGCCGTTCCGGCGGTAGTACAGTCGCTGAACTTTGTATCTTTGGGAAGCCTGCTATGCTGGTTCCTTACCCATATGCGGCGGAAGGACACCAGCGTGACAATGCCAACCATATGGTAAAATCCCGGGCTGCAGAGGTAGTTGAAAATTCAAAATGCACAGAGGAGTTCATAGCAAATAAACTGACTGACTGGCTCAACAACCCTGAAAAATATGCCTTATCAGAACAGAAAGCTTTATCACTAGCTATGCCGGAGGCAACAGATAATATCCTTCAGCTTATTGAAAAAAACATCTAACTGTAATATTTTTATTAAGCTAGTGTATTTCAATAAGGCCGCCTGCAACTTTTCCTGATACCATTTTAAATTCTGCTCTATATTCTGCTTTTTGAGTTTCGTTAACTTCCTCGCCATCATAAAGCACACTGTTTTCAAACGTGACTTTTCCAGCAGAAAGAGCTGCTAACAAAGAAATATCTCCCCACTTTAAAAAGCCGGGAACTAATAAAGCTAGAGTGAAGAAGTCAGATTTAATATCTTTATTAAATCTATAAGTCAAGGGAGCAGAATCAACCAGAACATCATATTCACAGTTAGAAGTTACCGCCGCTGCCATTGCTACAACGGAAGCCTCTTTGTAACCGAATAAGGTCAATTCAACACCTTTTATAAAATTACCAGCCCAGTCCATCAACAGTTCATAATCTCTAGCCCATTCACCAAGCATTGTTCTCCCGAGCCACATTTCAGCCCTGGAAAGAAAATGGTAGTTTGGAAACCTTGGTTCAGAAGTTTCACCGGCTCCATAAACATCAAATGCAATAATGCCCTTTCCTTGCTCAAGCAACCGTTGAAATTTATCCGACTCTAAAAGCTTGTCCTTACCGGAAGGCGCAGCAGCAATATAATATTCATTCCCTTCAGCAGGAGCTTTAAGCAATACCGGAATCATCCTGCCGCATGTTGTTTGCAAAGCGTATTTTTGCCATTCATCCTGCTCGTTATACTTGTGAACATGCTTAAGTTCCAGCTTATTATGGATTTTGAGCATCGCTTTTAGGTTTCTTTTCAATTCCTCACTATCAAAAGATGAGTCAAGCATCTTAGTATTAAGCTCTGCTCCCTTTTTACGCATGTACTGAGCGATAGAAGAGACCTCCGCAGGTCGTTGTCCCTTTTTGAAAACCATCAGCTCTTCTTCTTTCAGTACTTTAAAAGGTTGTTCGATCTTAGGAGCACCCGTACCAATTCCCTTGAGATGCAGGTCAAACCACCCGAGCATGGCCTCTCGAATATCAGGCCAATAACCATGAGGTTCATTAAATACCTGATAAGAAAGCTTTTGGCCCATCCCATGGGCCCTATAAATCTTACGTGTTTCTTTAAATGATCGCAGCATTTCCGAGGGGGAAAAAGTAGGGTTAGAATCCCCAAGACAATTACAAATCTTTAAGGCATTTGGAGCGATCAGGGCCAATACCCCTGATTCCTCGATAAAAGTCAATCCGTTCGGCAGCAGCTCACAAAAGCAGTTAGACCCGCCAACATACGATTCAAAAGAGCCAACACTAACAACCGGTACTGCTGCTTTTATCCTTTCGTCCAAAGCGGACAACCACATAGTCTGGTTACCTCCGCCACTGGCTCCGGTTACACCAATTTTACTGGAATCCACATAAGTCAAAGAACAAAGAACATCGACAGCACGCATATTATCAACGACCTGAATCCCCATATGCGTTTCACCTGTATTTAGCAGTGATCCTCCAAGCATTCCACCATGGTACTCATATACACCGTGAACGTCCGATCTCTCTCCGGAACCAAAAGCATCTACGGAAAAACATACATATCCATTCTTTGCAAGTGTATGTCCTCGCTGCTGAATTCTTTCAGCAAGGCGCCCCTGAGCCCAGTGCCCATGTACACCAATTACTCCGGGAAAAGGCCATTCGCCGTCAGGAATATACAGATTACCAGTTACATAAAATCCGGGCATACTCTGGTAATAGACTTTTTTAACAACGTACCCGTCCATTTGAATTTCACCGGTATCGCGTAAATCAAGGTCAACATTTGCATCGTACTTTATTCCAAGCTCATTCCAGATTTTCTTGCGCAGGCTGTCTCTATAGTCACTCCATTCGTCAATACTGTGGTCAAGCTGATGAATTCGAAACCAGTCGGCAGCCTCTAGTCGAAGTTTCCTTAATATATGATCAGTATATTTCTCTGTCCATACCCGCGGGAGCTGCATAAGAATGTTCCTTTTAGATTGTAAGATAACTTAACAAAGTAATTATTATTATACATTATATCCAAATTTAGTCAATAATTGATTTTGCAAAAATATGATTTTAAATATTATTAACACATCCAAAAAGAGTTAATAAAGACACATGAATTGCAGTCAAAACAGGCTTTTTCGCAATATTCTCTGTACATATGGAGGACTCCCTGCCTTGCGGCAGCAGATGCCATCACTTTATTTCTGAACTCTTTGTCCGGAAACCACTTTAGACCAGCTTCCTTCGTAATATAATTATGCTGTGTAGAGGGGAGGCACTTCCAGGCATTACAAGCAATATCGGCTATTTTCCATTTATTTGCTTCTCCGAAGTAACCAACTTCAGCAGCAGCTCCTAAAGCGGGCAAAAGAACATTGACAGCAGTTTCCAAGGCAAAACTGCGCCCAGCAATTCTTGCTTTCCTGCTACTGCAGGTCTTGAAATTAATATAGCCATCCCATAAAGCGTCCGAGGTTTCCAGCAACTTAACGGCCTGCTTAGCAAGTTGCTCAGCAGAACTATCCATAGCAAAGCGTCCTAAGAGGTTTATCGGTTTTGTCGCAAATGCTTTATACCATGATATAATCACAGCAATTCTTCGATATGGCGAATTCGAAGGACGCCCTCCTGAAGACCACTTTATTTCTTTGTTAGCCGTCCATCTGGTCTTCCACCATTTTTTCCAGACAGCGTCCGCATAAGAATTCATTTCCGGCTGCAATTGCTCAACTGACAAATCAGGCAAAAGACCAGATTCGCCCCAGATCACAATTTCGAATGAGTCATTTATTGTTTCGAAAGGGTAACAACACAGACGATCAAATAACTCTGCAAATTCTCTTCGATTACGCTTAAATCCGGCCGCATCAAACAAGGTTTTCCAGCACCCATTCTCAGCTCCCTGCTCAAGCATTGAACGCAAAATTGCCCGTTTTTTATCCTCGTAGCGCTTCAAGCCTGCATTTACCAACATCCTTCCAGTACGCTCCGTCCCCATTCTGTTGTATAAAGCGGCACACTTGGCAAAGCTGTCAAAATCTGTATTATCTGTGCAACTCAAGCATAACATTGGAGGTAATTCGTCGCGTCTTTCATCAGAAAAATCATTCTTAGCTACAACATGCAAAACAACCCTGTCATAATTTTGGTCATTGTGATGATTATGCGCAAACCAGTCTGAAGCTTTCAAATGGATTTCAACATCTCCGGTCACAGGTTTCCCATCTATAACCAGCGATGCATTTTTAAAATCAGGGCCTGCTTCATTATTCCATCGTCCAGGCGACCTGACTTCTATCGCAAAGTTATCTTCACCAACATATTTGCCATAAATATCAATATTTTACCATTTTTTTTGTAAACTTCTTTCTGAAAGCTCCTCATTATAGGTTGGTTTCATTTGAAAAATACCCCATGACAATATACATTTAGTGCTGTGTAACGATAAATATCCTGCGAGATTATATATATGTCAAATTATATAAAAACTTTTGCGGCCATTTTATTACTGGCCGGCGTTCCTTTTTTGACTTTAGCACAAGTCAATGTCGCTCGTGCTAATAGGATTACGCCAACTGTAGAAGCAGTGGCAAAAGTACTGCCAAGCGTGGTAAACCTTAGTACTCGCAAAATACTCAGTTCTCCGATTTCAGGCCTTTCTGATTCAGGCTTTCATAAAATATTCAACATGAATCCACATGAGCTCTTACTGGATAATGACAATGGTTACTCTTTAGGCAGTGGTATTATAATTGACCGTCATGGTTTGATAATCACCAACGCCCATGTTGTGCATCGCGCCGTAAAAATTCGAGCAATACTTAATAACGGCAGAGAATATGATGCTAAAGTTATTGCCAGTGATCAGCTTAATGATATTGCATTGCTCAAAATCTCAGGCCTTCATGCGCCTCTGGAACCAATTGAATTCGCGTCACCCGGCGACCTTCTGTTGGGAGAAAGCGTAATCGCAGTTGGCAATCCCTTTGGCCTTGGCAGCAGTATATCCAAAGGAGTTCTGAGCGCAATAGGACGTAGATTCACCTACAAAGGTAAAACAATATTTTCAGACATACTCCAGACGGATGCCACTATATTACCGGGCAGCAGCGGAGGCCCTTTAATTAACATTAATGGGCGTATGATTGGCATAACCAGCGCTGTGTTGAAAAATGCCAGTGGAATCGGTTTTGTTATTCCTCTTCAACGTGTTGAAAATATTATAGCCCGTTGGATGGTACCCGAAAGATTTCAGGATGTTGCCGTGGGTATAGTTCCTGCTGTTAAACGTTTACGGAATGGTGAACTGCTTTTTTATCTCGCAAAAGTAAGCAAAAATTCACCAGCCTGGATTGCCGGCTTGAGGCCTGATATAAAAATCACAGGCTTTAATGGCAAACAACTCGACAATCTCATGGATGTTTGCCGTATACTTTGGCAAATGCAAAACGGAGAGACGTTTACCATGGAATCCGGCAATAAGTCATTTCGCGTAACCGCCTCAAAAATCAGACCTTCTGATGCGGCAAAACTGGCTGAGGTTAAATTAGGCATTGGAGTTCAGCCGCTTACAGCGCCACTGGCAATGGCTCTAGGATTCCCGTTCAAGGGCGGTATCCTCATAAGTGATCTACCGACTAAAGGTGTTCCTAACGTGGAACGCGGCGATTTACTGCTGCAATTGGGTGATTTCTCAATAAACAGCATGAAAGATTTAGGACATGTGCTCAGAAACGTCTCATATGGCGATAAGATTCCTGCCGTACTGGTCAAGGTAAAGATGAAAAACGGCAAGTATAAAATAGAGAAAAAATATACGACATTCACCATCAAATAAGCGAATGCCGTAACAAAAGACTATACTTCAGCTGGTAATGATCCTTCTACACAATGCTCAAACCACTTGCAGAAGAATGCAGATTCTTTTTCTCCTTCGTCAGGAGCCCATGAGGCAAAATCCGCAGCAGAAGGACGCTGATATGGCCCACGTTTTACTTCCATAACCACTGAACCACTTTTCATGACCACAAAGTTGTGCCAGCTGTCTGCAGCGATTTCAACAGCCGTTGACGCTCCTCCAGCCTGTAGCTCAACACGGCTAATAACCTTTCCATTATCATCATAATTCAAAATGGATACATGACCACGCAATATAACCATTAATTCCCATTTATCACCTTCCAGATGACGATGCGGCTTTACATAAGTGCCCGGTTCAGCCGCGATACAAAGGCGATGAATATCTTCCTCCAACGAGGCATGCAGATTGTAATGAGAGCGCTTGCGCTCAGAATCAAGCGCTTCAGAGCTGAGCCGATCCAGCAACTCTTTGTCAATAACTTTCATTTAAAACCTTTTTTTTAAAGCTTGAATCATATAATACATCAATATTGAAAAAATATGTATAATATTACCGAAAAAACCTTAAAATAATTGCATTTACATACTCAAAAAGCTATATTCCTATAGAGACTTATGACAGGAAACAACTCAAGTTGGATAAAATGAAGAGGTTTGTCACATTAGCACAAATCACAGTGCTGTTATCTATCGCCGGAGCTGCAGAAAATACCAATCAAAGCTACTTAGGCGAGGATGCACAGAGAAATAAATCTTATTTTGAACTTCAAAATGTGATTGACAAACACTTTGACGATGAAGAAAAAGCAAAAAAAGCTGAAGCAAAATCTCCCAAAACTAAAGCAAAAAAAACTGAGAAAACTAAGAAACCTCAAGAAGCTCCGCTTGCCGATACTACCTTAACGACAAAAGCTCAGACTACACCAGCTCAACCACAAGTAGAATTAACAACACAAAAGAAACCTCAAGAAGTTGATTTAACAACCTTCCGTGGTTTCAGAAAAAGACGTGCGGTTGATAAAAAAGTTGATTTTTATACAGGCATTATACCACGCTCATCAAACCGTTATTTAACGAATTTCATTTCCGATCCCAATGCACCGCGTCAGCCTGTCACTATTCCTTTTGAAGGGCCGATCCAAGCCTATCAATGGAAGTCATTCCAGAAAAAGTGGAATTACAGTCGTTTCCAGACTAACCTGTATGGTAAACGTTTGTACATCAGTTACAAAAACAAATACAACTTCCCGGGGCCTTTCAATCCGGGTAGTAAGCTAGCTGTTGAAGTCGTGAAGATTAATCGCGAAAAGCAAGGTCAATTACCTGCCGTAGGACTACAGCCTAAGAATAAGATGAGCAATAAAGACTTGAGCCAACAAAAAGCAGAGATTAAAGCGTTCTACATGCGTGGTCAGAAGCAAAAGGAAAAAGAACGACAAGATCAGGGCTCTTCCCCACAGGATATTGCTCCTAGTGGAACTATCCCAAGCGGTGCAGAATCTACCGGCAGCGGCACTTCTTCAACTCAGGGAACCACTGGAGACAGCGGCACTTCTTCAACTCAGGGAACTACTGGAAGCGAAGATATTCAAGGATAATCTTACGGAAGCTGTTTAAGTGCAAGAAAACTAGGTGTTGGCACCTCTACTCTGAAACCTGTCTCACTTAGTGTCCCAGTTTCCTGGTTTATCTTGAAAGAAATAACCATATCGCTCAATTGATTTACGACCATTAAAAACTTTCCAGTTGGATCAATGAGAATACTGCGTGGGGTTCTACCGCCAGTCGACTTCACCCCTTGCAACGTCAGCTTGCCTGAATACCTGTTTATCTTGAATATAGCAATGCTGTCATGGCCGCGATTCGTTACATATAGAAATTTTCCAGCAGGATGGATTTTTATATCAGCAACAGCATTCTCATACTTAAAACCTTCAGGCAAGCAATTATAGTTCTCAAGCGGTGTTATCCAGCCTTTGGATTCATCATAAGCCCAAGCTGACACAGTTCCGTTAAGCTCATTAGTATTATAGGCAAATTTACGGTTTGGGTGGTAAACAAAACGTCTTGGCCCTGAACCGGAAGGTACTTTTACAAACCCATATTTAAATAATTTGCCGTATTTCAATTCCAGTTCATAGAAGAATATTTTGTCCTGCCCCAAATCCGGAACTGCACAAAAACGCCCCGCAGGATCAAGAACAATACAATGTGGATGAGCGGCTTCCTGACGTAATCTTTTAGAGCCTACACCGTGATGATGGACATTATCAGTAGGTTTACCCAGCACCCCATTATCGTGAACGGGAAAAATGAGAACATTGCCGCCAAGGTAATTTACTGTAAACAGCCATTTCCCTGTAGAATCCATATCAAAATAAAATGGTAAAGCCCCATACGATTTACGATGCCCTACATATTTTAAATCACCATTCCTTTTATTCACCCTGTAAGTGGTAATTCTGCCTTCAGACCATTCTGGCACCTCGCTGTTCACAAAAAGGTATTTGCCATCAGGAGAAAATATAAAATAGGCAGGGTTTTCCATAAGAAAAACTTTTTTAGATTCCTTTATCTGTCCAGTTTCCAAGTTGAAATCAAGGATATAAATGCCCTGCCCGGTAGCTTTTGCTCCGGTATGTTCATAAGGGGTTCTAGTATAACTCCCCACATATAGCAACCAACGGTCGCTCATTTCACATCTCCTTTAAATGCATCATTATAAAGTAACCAACAGACACGGAATATCCATATTAAATAATGCTTAATGGATGATAACTCTCTCTTAGTTAGAATATAGATTATAATGTCTGATTTAGCAATATGCCATATTTTTTTGATTTTTATCTGTTAAATATAACCATTTATTTAATTATCAATGTATAATGTATGGTACATACTTTATAAATTTGCGTCTGGCTGTAAATCAGGTTGTTATTCAAATGCCGCACTTGCCGAGTTTATTGTGAAGCGAACAGCCTATTAGCCTTGAACAAGGAGAATATAATGTCTTGTAAAATGCTCATATTTCTACTTTTTATCTTCGCCAGTACCTTCTTGAATGCCGGAACGGTAGCTCTTGTAGGAGCCAGTGAAGGACAAGACGAACTGAAACTCATCACCAATGAGATTCTCGACACCGAAACTCAACAGTATAAGTTCAAAAATCTTTCAGCCACATTCCCTTTTGACAACCTTAGCGACTACTCCCTGATAATTGCAGCTGTCAGGTTCAGTAACACGCCGACTCAGGAACAGCTTACAAAACTGCGCAAATGGATTGAAGACGGAGGCAATTTAATTCTCATATCAACTGTACCAAACAGCTTCGCAAAAACCCCTGAACAACTAGACAAAGATCACCTGATGGCATGGGCCGGTGTCTGGAAGGTAATTTACCGTGCTAAAGGGATAAACTGTGTAGTGCAAGTCCCGGAAAATCAAGCTCTTAATGGTGTGGATTTAACCCAAGAGCCCAAATGGTTCAAAGCTCAACAGTTGATCTGGCATTACCGCAATATGCAGAATATTATAGGAAATGAAAAATATTGCCTGGTTGGCTATGCTACTGTTAATGCAGGCTCAGTATCATTCTTAGGATATGAGTTAAATAAACTACGCTCTGACAAGCTTGACTCCGGTGGAAGATGGTTTAAAATCCTCAAAAACATTATTGAAATGGCGGAACTACCACAATACAAACATCCTAAATATTAATAGTTTCTTCTCGTACAAATATTTTGCCAGGAATTGAATTTTTGGAATTATCAGGCTATAGTCGTTTACACCGGAACGGTACTATCGAGGAGGAACTTATGGATTACCGAAAAAAATTTCTGGTAAAACCAGGCAGCAAAGTCAATTTAAACAAAATTGATCCGGACTTTACTGATGTTTATGAAAATAAAGAGGAAGCCCTTGAGCAGCTTGAACAAAACACAGCCAAGCTTGCTGAACTACAGTACAAGCTGTATTCTGAAAATAAACAGTCGCTTCTCATTGTGCTTCAAGCTATGGATGCAGGCGGTAAAGACGGTACAATCAAGCATGTCATGGGCCCCATGAATCCGCAAAGCTGTCGTGTTCACAGTTACAAACAACCCTCTAGCGAAGAGTTAGACCACGATTTCCTATGGCGTATCCATCGTTTTGCTCCTCGTAATGGCGAGGTTGTTATCTATAACCGTTCTCACTATGAAGATGTTCTGGTAGTAAGAGTTCATGACCTGGTTCCCAAAGAAATCTGGTCGCGTCGTTATGAATTCATCAATGACTTTGAGAAGATGTTGTCTTTTCATAAAGTTAAAATCGTGAAATTATTTCTTCATATCACTCAGGAAGAGCAGCTTAAGCGTTTCCGAAAACGCTTAGAACGACCTGATAAGCAATGGAAGATAAGCGAATGTGACTACAAAGAGCGCCAGTACTGGAATGACTATACAAAAGCCTTTGAAGATGCTATGGAGAAGTGTTCCACCTGTCATTCTCCCTGGTACATAATCCCCGCTAACCACAAATGGTTCAGAAACTTGTCAGTCTCACAAATTCTTATAGATACAATGGAAGATATGAAAATGAAACTACCCGAACCGGAAGTGGATATTGAACATATCAGGCTTTTGGCTATAGCTGAAGAGGAAAAAGCCAGAAACACAAAAAAGAATTCTTAAATTCCTGCTGAAAACAATATTTATTTTTTCATGTGCCGTGAGCGAAGCTGACCGCAAGCGGCAGATACTTTTGATCCTTTTTCCATGCGCAACGTTACTGCGATTCCGCCATCTTCCAGAATATCGCGAAACGCAAATATTACTCTTTCTGAAGGCCGCTCATATTCCGCACGCGTCTGATTATAAGGAATCAAGTTTATCTTCGCATGATGTTTCCGAGCAAGCTTAGCAAGCATTCCGGCATCCTCCAGGCGATCATTAATACCTTTCAGCAAAGTATATTCAAAAGTTACCATTCTGCCCGTAGAGGCATGATAGTGGTCACAAGCAGCTAAAATTTCGGCAATGGGATAACGAAGCTTTTCAGGAATTATTCTGCCTCTGGTGACGTCGTCTGCAGCATGAAGAGAAACTGCCAGCACAAATGGCTTTGCCAAAGCAGCAAATTTTTCCATGCCGGGAACGTACCCACTGGTAGAAACAGTTATACGTCTAGGCGACATAGCAAGCTTGTCAGGATCAGTCAAGATATCCAAAGCCAATGCCAGATTATTAAAATTCAGCAACCCCTCGCCGATCCCCATAAACACGATATTGTCTGGCAGTTTGCCAATACGCTTAATGCCATAGTACACCTGTTCGAGAATTTCATAGGCTGTAAGGTTTCTGGTCAAACCATGTTCGCCGCTGGCACAGAAGCAACACTTCACAGGACAACCAACCTGAGTACTTAGACAAAACGTCATTCTCTCAGGTGAAGGTATCAAAACCATTTCAACGGCCTCGCCGTCAGCAAGAGAAATGAGCAGTTTTGCAGTTCCATCCGAGGCACAGCTTTCATCTACAATAGAAGAAGAACAAAGCTCAAAGTTATCAGCTAACAAATCACGCATTTTCAGTGGAATATTGGTCATTTTATCCAAATCGAGAGTGTGATTTTTAAACATCCATTCCTGTAACTGCTTTGCACGAAACTTAGGTTGACCAGCAGCTGAAATAAATTCCTGCAGCTCAGTCAATGAAGTAGTCAAAAGGTGTTTTTTATTCATAACGGGGCCACTTCTTGAAATGCCTTTTCTTGGAAATCAAAGTGCCCTTCCAAAGGCAAATACGCTGCTTGCGGTAACTCATATCAGACGGCAGCATATTTTTCCAATGCCTTCCAGGTACCTGCGGAAACTCAGTATCTATCAAGTAAACAACTTTCTTCTTACTGGGCAACTCCTCAAGTTTGCGGATCTTTTTAACCTTGTATCCCATATAAAGCAGCTCGCCGTAAAGTCCCTGAATTCCACCTTTGTAAATAGTGGCTGAAGCTGGAACTTTATCCTTCTCAAGCACTTCTCGCAAATTGGCACCCAAAGTGCGCTTTTCATTAGCCTGAGCTTTATACGGCATTGTAACGCTCCAGAAGAAGAGTAGAGGGCCGCATAACAAAATAAGAATGTATATCCAAATAGGCGGTTTCCTTCTTACAGCAAGCAGCAACGCTCCCGAAACGGCTGCTGCAATTGAAGCGACATAACCCAGAATCTTATACTGCATAACTTCTCTAAAACAAATGCCGCGTGACATCGTAATCAGAGGTTTCCACCATTCATGATTAGCAAAATAAAAACTAAAAATAACTGCACCGCAGGCAATTGGCAGCCAAGGTAGAAAATTCAAAAAACGCTGTATTGTCCAACCGTAGCGTCTGATGAGAAGCCAATAATTTAAACCTGTCATAATCGCCAGTGAAGGAACTAGTAAAAGAATGTCGCGCGGCTCACTGAAAGGACTCAGCCATAACAAGAAGAACAGCGATACAAAAATTGTCCGCAAAAATCTGCTGAAAATAGGAGCTTTATCCAAAGGATGAAACGCCACACAAAAAGGAGCCCAGGCAAGGATTGTCCAAGGCATAAACCTGACTATGACATCCAACGGAAACCCTAAAAAGTGTTCAAAATACTCAAATAAAGGCTTAGGTTCAAAAGACATATACTTAATAGGGACAGACCGGGCGTAAATTATATGAGGCAGAGCCCAAAGCAGTACAAATCCTAAAAATATCATAATTCCTACCGCAAAGCCTGGTTTACGCAATCGCGGCCAAAGTGTCAATGGCCGGCGCATAAATATCAGCGGCAGAAAAAAGTAAATTAAAACCACAAAACCCATTGTGTAAAAGGCCAAACCACAAAAAAACATACTTGCGATCCAGGCTTTATTCCAATTTCCACGCCCGGCACCAAAAGTAAACCACATCAGCCAGGCCGCGGTTAAGAAGAACAACATCAATGTGTTGGGATATCCATCCATAGATTTCTCTATGATAATATTACTACTGATCATGACCGCTGAGGCAATCGCAGCCGCCTGCAGCCCTCCTGCACTGCGTCCGGCAGCCCATACCATACAGGCAATTCCCGCCGTCGACATAACAGAGATTGCCCTGAGAGCAAATTCCAATGGTATGCCCAGATCTGTAAGCAATGACACCAACAGGGGATAAAATGGGAAAGAATTCTGAATTACAACTCCATGAGCAAAAGTGATTGGTAGTAAATATTTGATTTCAGTTGACTGAATAGCATAATAGCCTTCCTGCCAGTAAAGCTCGCGAACTCCCAATTGTAACGGGGAGTAAATAACCAGAAAAACTGCTCCAAGAATTAAAAAAGCAGGAAACCAGTTCAAAATTTTCTCTTCATATCGCGCCATTAAATGTCCTTCCTAATGCTAAATTCCCAACATCACATAACACATCCCTAAGTAAATCAGAGAGGCGGAAAGGTCGTTGCCTGTCGTTACAAAAGGCCCGGATGCCACGGCCGGGTCGACCTTGAAATGATGCATTATAATTGGCAAAATCGTACCAGTCAAAGCCGCGAAAGTCATTGCTGTAAACATGGAACAACCAACAACCAGCACAAGTTTGGCCAGAGAAATCGAAAACTCGATACCGGAAAAATACCAGAGATTTACATATACCACGCCAGCTATGATTATTCCACAAACAATTCCCATCATAGCTCCAACCATCATTTCACGAAGAAAAACTCTAGCCAGTCTGGAAAGCTCTATTTCGCCAAGCGCAATACTGCGCACTGTAACAGCTGTCGCCTGCATGCCGGTATTTCCACCCATTCCTAGTATAACCGGCACAAAAGCAGCCAGGCATGCCGCACTTTGCAGACTGATTAACTGCTGCAAAATAAAACTGACAATAGTACCAGTCATCATTGTAACCAACAGCCACGGCAAACGCAGTCTGGCGATAGAAAATGGCGAAGATTCTTTATGCTCCATATCAGGAGCTCCGGCCATACGGGCCATATCCTCAACAGCCTCTTCATCCATAACATCAAGAACATCATCAACCGTAACACGCCCAACCAAGCGGTTATCGCGGTCAACAACCGGAATTACCAACAGGTCATATTTACGGACTTTGCGGGCCATATCTTCACGATCTTCATCCACAAACGAATAAACCGGGTCAACATCGACAACATCTTTTACCAACATCTTACCCGGTTTAGAAATTAACTCGGAAATATTAATAGTGCCGACTAAACAGCCATTTCGATCAACAGCAAATACGGTTGTTATAGGGTCAAGGAAATCAGCGGCTGCAATGGCATTAATGGCCTGCTTTATAGTCGCGTAAATCGAAACAGCGCAAAACTCGGGTGTCATCAGACCACCAGCACTATCAACTTCGTATTCAGCGAGTTCTCGCAATTCTCTCTTTTTCTCTTCATCGAGGAAGTGAAGTATTCTGGCCTGATCCTGATCGTCAAGTTCCTGAAGAATGTCAGCAGCATCGTCCGGGGCCATTTCAGCCATCATCTTAGCCACTTTTGACGGCGGCATATGATCGATAACTTCCTCGGCATCTTCAGACTCCATTTCTACCAGTACTTCTGATGCGAATTCATTATCCAGAATGGAGAATATAAGTTCCACTTCTTCAGTGTCAAGGTCTTCGAACAAATCAGCGACATCAGCGGGATCGGTATGGCGTAACGCCCGACGAATTTCTTCATAACGGCCGGCTGTAAGCAGTTCTCTTATCGTATTTTTGTCGTAATTGATGCTGCTCAACTAAAATACCTCAATTTTAAAATTTAAATTTCAGATGCGTTTGTTATGAATGTTTCTCACGCAATCTGCCGACCTTTCTCAATTCAACACCGCTACCAAAAACAGACAAGCGCCGAATGATATTGCACACCCGACGCCCCCAAAATAAAGCAGTAAGACGTTATTTTATATCGTCACCGCGGAGATCCACACAGAATATTCCTGTGATAAAATCCGCTATTTCTACAGGGTGTACCGCTACACCGAGTTCAAAAAGCCATCCCAAATGAACGCCAACCGCCCAGAAGTCAACTTCATTGTCACGGAATGCATCCAGTCTGTAATCAGCGACACAAAATTGCGGGCTGTCAATTATATATTCTCTAACACTTCCAAAAGTTTCTGAGACATAAGTAACATCTCTGTCCCAGCAAATAAAGCCAAAACGACTTGTATCACGATAGCCGCCGCCGTACTGGCGGTCAAAACTTTTGGCGAGGAAATAGCTGCTGCCATGAGCTCCGCCAACCTGCAGGTAACGCGTCGCCTGCATTTCCAAGGCAAAAACACCGCCGAAACCGCCTTCCATCGATATAATATCCGCCGCATCCATAAGTCTATTGGGCAGATAGAACACAACTGTTTTAGCAATAGTATGCATTGTTTCAGTCAATTTATGCGGACGAGTTTTGTCAAACCCACCAGGAGCAGAATTTACAACAGCTTTAGCCGCCGCGTCATCGGCCGAAACATTAAGAGCAAATACCGAAAAAACTAATGCCGCTATCAATGCAAGCTTTTTCAACATAAACGTCACCTTCCTCGTATGATTTTTGCTTTTAGCCCCGATATGTATCCCCCGGGGATGATCACGTGGGTCGGAAAACCAACCACACGGAACTACATTCTAACTAGATTAATATAACTTCAGGGGCGAAAAGTTCAAACCCTATTAAGACATTACTATGTCTCTGGTCTCGTCCCCTGTATGGATGATATTGATATGCACTGTTTCCTCAGGCAGTAAATCCTGAATACGCTCGGGCCATTCAACAAGTATAAATGCTTGATCCTCACTCAAATACTCGTCAACGCCAAATGCCAATGCCGCATTTTCATCTTCAATGCGATAAAGGTCAAGATGGAACAGCCATCCGCCCTGCGTTAAAGGATATTCCTGAATAATTGTGTATGTCGGACTGGATACCGGTTCGGTAATATTAAGTCCCCTGGCAAAGCCTCGGGAAAAAACAGTCTTACCTGCTCCAAGATTACCATGCAAAGCAATAACAGTTCCAGGTTTAGTTTCTGCTGCCAGCTTGGCGGCAAACTCCTCAGTTGCCTCAACTGAAGAAGTGCTGAAAGTTTTATTTTGAAGTGTGTTCATAGCCGGATTTATAATTTTCTGTTAATTTTACATTATCCATATTATATACATCGCCGGGGTTACCGTCGATAAACTTGCCAATACATGTTAACTTTGTTTCAAACGCCCATTGGCTGATCAAGTCAGCCAGAGACTTTGCGTTGACCGCAAAAAGCAATTCGTAATCCTCTCCATCACCAAGAGCTTGTGCCGTTGAAGCCCCGTCCCGCAATGGCAAAGAAGTCGTATCAATCTGCAAAGCCAATCCTGAGCACAGACCTAATCTGGTCGAGTCAAGCAGCAGACCGTCGCTAATATCTATCATTGCACAGGCAAAACCGTTTTCGGCTAAAAAGCGTCCCTCCTGCAACCGCGGCTCAAAGTCCAAATGGTGCTCTGACTCAAAAGAATTACCTAAACTTCCGGTTACAACAAGCAGATCACCGGAAACTGCTCCGGATCTTAAACATACCAAGTCCTGCTCAACACTTCCTAAAATTGTGAGAGAGCCGACTTCAGAAGTTTTGCCAGCAGGCAGTGAAGCTAAGTCTCCGCCACACATTGAAATGCCATATTTTTCAGCGCAAAGCCTCAAACCATCATAAAAAGCAGCAAACCAGTCATCGTCAGGATTGTTGGAAGCCAGAGCAAGCAAAGCCCACTGCGCGACACCGCCCATAGCGGCAATATCGCTTAAGTTGCGCTTTAAAAGTTTTGCGGCAACCTTTTCCGCCGGTGTTGTTTCCCGCAGATAGTGAATATCGCTCACGACCTGATCGACAGCAGCAAGCAGCAATTTATCCGCTCCCAGCTCCAAGGCCGCGCAATCATCACCAGGGCCAAGAAAAACACTCGGGTGCTGCTTTAAACCGGGCAAAACTTTTTCCAGCAAACCTATTTCATTCATATATTCAATCTTCCATTAGCATTTGAAACAGCTATACTTATAGTTCATTTTGGCAGAAAATCACCTTCTAGATAGAATATTAGCTTAAAAAAATTATCATAAGCCTAGTTGTTTACTGGATTTTTTCCATAAGTGACCTTTATTACATATATAAACGGATTGCTGAACCAGCAAAGAAGAGGTTAAATGTATTTTGATTTTCATATACTGATTTTGCTTTTTTACGCCGTATACCTGCCTATCCAGCTTGCTCTGGCTGCACATATCCTGTTTACTAAGCACGAAGAAACTTCCAGTGCGATGATGTGGCTGCTGGTTATTATTCTGCTGCCGGTCGCCGGCATCTTCTTTTACCTGCTGCTCGGTATTAATAATCTGAAAAACCGTGGCAGTTCATTTAAAAAGATTCAGGAAAAAGTCGATAACTCCAAAGAAAAATATCTTGGCAAAGCCATAAATGATTACCTGAACAATCTGCGCCAGTTTATTCCAAAGAAAAATATTCTTTCTCATAGCCATAACCGAATGCTGGATCGTCTCCTACCGGAACGTGCTCCTCTTTCAGGCAATAACCTTGAGCTTCTTTGCGATGGCACAATGGCTTACCCAAGAATGCTTCAGGATATTAATAACGCTAAGCACAGTATAAGAATGCAGTCGTTTATTATAATGAACGACCCTGTTGGAAAAGAAATATTTGATGCTTTGGAAAAACGGGCAAAAGCTGGATTAGATGTAAAAGTCCTATATGACAGTTTCGGCAGTTGCAAAGCTTATTTTTCACATTTCTTTCACCGCTATGCCCATAAAAAGAATCCAAATTTGAAAATACGAGCATTTTCTCCAATTAACATTTTTGTGCCGTGGCGCATCCAACTGCGGAATCACCGTAAATTACTGGTTATTGATGGGAAAATTGCTTACATTGGAGGCATTAATATTTCACAGGAAAACGCCCGTTTTACCAAAGTGCCTCGCCGTAAATATATTCACGACTTACATTGTCGTGTTAGCGGCCCAGCAGTTACATCTTTGCAATTCACATTCCTGAAAGACTGGGTTTACGCCACCAGAAGTCAATTCCTTGAAGAATCTGCTCCTGAGGACTTTCCGGTTCAGGGCGAACAAGGAAACTCTATAGTCAGAATCATTGACAGCGGCCCGGGGCAAAACTATCAGGGGTCCCAAAAAGCATTCTATACAGCAGCTTTGACGGCCAAACGTTCTTTGTGGATAATGACACCTTATTTTGTTCCGGACAGCAGTTACGTTAAAACGTTGTGTATGACAGCTGCCAGAGGAGTTGATGTCAGACTTATTGTTCCTCAAAACAACAATCATGTATTTGTCGCGTTAGCCACTCAAAGTCTTTACCGCACCATGCTCTTAAGCGGAGTGAGAATATTTGAGAAACGCGGTCTTTTCTCACATGCAAAGGCATTAATGGTCGATGAAGAATGGGCATTTATGGGCTCAAGCAATTGCGACATTCGCAGTTTTCAGCTTAATTACGAGCTTGACTTCTGCGTTGAGCGCGGCTCGTTCATCTCAGACTTAAATAAGCAATTTTTAGAAGAACTTGCTGAATCAGATGAAGTAACGCTGTCTCATGTTGAAAATAAAAACTTCAGAAAACAACTGCTGGAAAATCTTTGCGCCCTCTTAACTCCTATTTTATAATAGCATAAAGCCGTATGAAGCTTTCAAAAACTACCCTGTTTTATTTAGATTTGCTGTGCAAAATTCAATTTTATAACATTATAAGACTTTATATTTCCTTTTCATGAGCTAATTTAACCAAGATAATTCAGCACAATTACAGGATGATAATGAAAGCATACAACATATTGATAATTACGGCATTCAGTGCCTTAACCATATTAAGCGGCGGATGCGGCAATGAAAAGGTTCCAGACCCGCCGCTAACCAGAACTAAGATTGTAATATCCTTGTTCAACAATCTTGAAAAGAAACAATATAAACGGTCTGTAAGGCAGATTGAGAAACTGCAGGCCCTGGACCCTGACAGCATTTTTCTACATCAGCTCAAAGAATCAGAATTGAGCAACCAGTATACCAAACAAGCTCAGGTTTTTCTTGCTCAAGGAAAGCTGCAGGATGCTGTTGGCATTATCAAAAAAGGACGCGATGAATACCCGTTTAATGACAACCTTATTCAAGCTGAAAACAAGCTGACAAAACTCCTTTTGCTTAACAAATATATCGACAATGTAGAACAATCCAAGAATGCGGATGCTCTTGAAATAAACCTGAATGCGACTAAAAAACTGCTCTCTGAAATACCTAATGGTAAAAAACTGCAACCGTTTATACGTCGCGAACTCATAAGAGCACATAAGCTAAAAATGCGCGAGTCAGCTATGGCCCGGTTTGACCTTCTATGTGATATAAAAACTATGGAAGATAATAAAGATTCTATTGCTAAAATTATGCAGGCAGAATTTGACCTGGTTAACTCGAATCCGAAATACAAATCCGTCGCGGTGGATCCTGAGCTGCTAAAATAGCAGCTTCCTGAGGTGGTTGATATGAAAAAATTATTGATTCTTTTTACAGTATGCTTTTCGACACTGACGATGATCGCTGAATCTAAACCGTCAAAAACAGCAGCAGCCGGAGACTTTTCATACTTGCCAGACCCTGTCGCTATGGTTGGGAATAAGACTATCAGCCGTAATCAGGCTACAAAATACTTGACCTCAAAGTTTAATCCTGACCAGTTGAAGACTTTAGATCCGGAAGAAGTGAAAATTATTCTGGGAGAGTTAATTGAGCTTGAGATTAACCGCAATATAATGAATGCTATCTTAAAAAATAGTGACATTATCCCCTCCCCCCAGCTTGTCAGAGCTAAAATGATTAGACTAGTCAAAAGTCTACCGCCTCATCGTCGCAAGCTATTAATCAAAAACCTGAAAGTAAAAAAGACAACTTTAAAAATATATATTGAAGACTCAAGCAAAGACCCAGATGAACAGTTGAGAGCTGCTGTCGGCCTGTGGGTGAAACGTACAAGTCCTGATCAAATCAAACATTCCTCAGGCGAAGCCGAAGATTATTATCGACTCCGGCAGGAAATATTTCTCATTCCAGAACATGCAACAATCTCACAAATCATCGTTGATAGAAGTGATGCTGATAACACCGCTAGATCAGCGTCAAAAATAAAAATGGCCTATTCCAGATTAAAACAGGGAGAGCCGTTTTGTAAAGTCGCCAAAGAATTCAGTGACATGCCTAGCGGTAAAGAAAGAGGTGGACTGTCAGGTACATTCACTAGAGAAGAACTGCCAAAACAAATTGCCAGAGCAGTATTTTCACAAAAGCCCGGCAGCTTCAGCAAAATAATTTTTCTTAAGAAGAGCTACATTATAGTAAAGACGGATAATCTTGTTACCGCCAGATATATTCCTTTTAAAGAAGTAAAAGAGTATATAAGCATGGAGCTTCAATCTGCAAAAATTAAAGCTTATGTCGGTAAGATTTTGCGCCAAAAACGTGCTAACCTTAAAGTCAAACTCTACTTCAATTAACAGTATTAAGAATAGTACCCGCACAATTTGCAATGCCGTTTCCGGGTGCTATCTTTCATTAAAATGCAAAGGTGCCAAACCATGAATATTAAAGATAAAAAAGTTCTGGTTACTGGCGGAGCAATTCGCATAGGAAAAGCCATTTGTGAAGCTTTTGCTCAAGCAGGAGCAAAGGTTATTGTCCACTATCGTGATTCTTTTGAAGAAGCGGTAGAATTGGCGAACT
Source organism: Lentisphaerota bacterium (assembly GCA_024225035.1). Classification (GTDB taxonomy): domain Bacteria; phylum Verrucomicrobiota; class Lentisphaeria; order Victivallales; family Victivallaceae; genus Zth2. Next base: position 26,110 of record JAAEMX010000452.1, on the reverse strand, counting down.
CCCTACCGGGGAATGATCATAATATACTGCAATGCGATTTAGCTGATGTTGAAAGTGTTGACGATATGCTTCAACGCTGCGGCAGAGTCGATATTCTAATTAACAATGCTTCGGTCTATAAACCCAGTACCATACTCAAAGAATCAAGAGAAGACGCCGAAAAACAAATACAGGTAAACTATTTGGCTCCTGTGTCATTAATGGCACAGTTTGCAGCTCAAGACATTCAAGAAGGTTGCATTATCAATATTCTTGACCAGGAAGTAGCAAAAGACGTTGAAAACTTTGGTAGCTACTCGATATCCAAGCGCTCCCTCAGAGACGCCACGTTGGCTGCAGCGCTTGAACTTGCTCCGCGCCTTCGTGTCAACGGCATAGCTCCGGGACCGGTTCTGCCGCCTCCTGAATTAGAGCACTTGGGAATGAAAGAAACATTACAAAGTGTTCCATCAGGGAAAAAAACTGAACTATCAGACATAACAGACACTTGTCTATTCTTAGTAAAAAACAGTTCAATTACCGGTCAGGTCATCTATGTTGATGGTGGACAACACCTCATCCAGAGACCTTACTGGAAAAAACTTCACTAATAAAACACATGGGGAAACAAACGATGGCACAAATTCAGTGCAACTTCCATTCGGACGCTTTAGCAATGGCTTCCACAATGAGTGTTATAATTCCACAAAACAGCTCAACTCAGATAGGCATGACCAGTGGCACCGAGCGCTCCTCTTATCCAGTGCTTTATCTGCTGCACGGCTGCAGTGATGACCACACAATCTGGAGTCGCCGAACTTCTATTGAAAGATATGTCTCCGGCATGGACCTGATAGTGGTAATGCCGAATGTTCACCGCAGCTATTATACAGATATGCATCATGGCGGCAGCTACTGGACGTTTATAAATGAGGAACTGCCGCATCTTGTTAAGCATTTCTTCCCGATTAGCAATAAACGTGAAGATACTTTTGTGGCCGGACTTTCAATGGGGGGGGGTACGGTGCTTTGAAATTAGCACTGAGCAACCCTGATAAGTTTGCGGCGGCAGCCAGCCTTTCCGGTGTAACTGATCTACATGATATGTGGTCAAATATATCTGTGCGCTCCAAAGAATTTGAACGCATCTTCGGAGATATTAATGATTTTGCTGACAGCAGCAATGATTTATTCAAGCTAAGCAGTAATTTAGCCGACAAAGATGAAAAACCGGCAATATTCCAATGCTGCGGCACTGATGACTTCCTGTATGAAGGCAATCAACGTTTTCGAAAGCATATTGAGCAACTTGATTTTGACTATTACTATCAGGAAGCGCCGGGTAACCACAACTGGGATTACTGGGACGCACAAATTCAGGATGTTCTTAACTGGTTACCCTTAAAATGAAGTTACAAAAAAAACGGCGGTTAACCCGCCGTTTTTAAAATACTGTTTGCTATAGAAATCGTGAAGGTGCCGGATGAAAGTATTCGTAATTCTTTTTGGCATTCTTTTGAATACCCTTAGCAGTAACCTGATCAAATTTCACCTTGAGCATAACCCAGGTATCATCTTCAGATATCAGCTGCTGTGGTTTATAATATGCATAGAAAACTCCATCTACAAACAAGGCCATTCTGTCATGCTTAAAGTTCATTGTTAAGGTAATCCACTTCAGGCGCCCACCATGATTCAATTTCATCATGACATAATAAAGGTGTTTTTCACCCTTAACCGGCACAAGCTTGGCGTCAGTAATATCGCTTGAGCTGAAAAACTGGTTGATGTTTATAAATATCTCTTTGCCGTCAAAGGTAGTTATTCTTTTCTCTAACTCTTTGGCTCTTGGATAATCAACAATTTGATGCAGTGAAATTACATACCTAGGCTGATGCCCGAATTCCATTTCAGTTGGTTTGGTTCCAAGAATTTCACCCCAGGTTAAATCAACTGTTTCACATCCACAAAAAACAGTAGCGATGAACACCATTAAACATAGCATCAACAACTTGCGTACCATACTCAGTCTCCAGCGTTATATTAGCTTAAAAGCATAATATACAACTTATTCTTCATATTTTCTATACAGAGAAGCAAGACTGATACCAAGATTTCTTGCAGCAAGGTTTTTGTCACCGTCACAACGGTCCAGAACCTTGCCTAGATAAGCTCTTTCGACCTTTCTAAGGTACTTCTTCAACGGGATGATTGTATCAAAATCCCCATGTATCGGTATAGCCGCAGCAGGAACACTCTCCTGACTGCTTCTGGTCAAAAGTTCCTGCGGGAGTTCATCAACAACAATTTCACTGGTTTCATTAAGCGTGGCAACCCTGCTCACCAGATTTTCCAATTGTCTGATATTACCAGGCCAACTGTATTCACAAAATAGCTCCAGTGCTCCTGCACTGATAGTAACCTTGCGGTGATTTTCATCTGCAAATCGTTTGAGAAAATGTTCTACAAGTGCAGGGATATCCTCACGGCGTTCACGCAAAGGCGGAAGCACAACCGGGATTACACTTAACCTGAAGTACAGGTCTTCACGAAAATCTCCAAGTGACGTTTTACGGCGCAAATCTTCATTTGTAGCAGCTACAATTCTTACATCAACCTTGACACTTTCAGTGCCTCCAACCCGACGGATTTCCTTTTCCTGCAATACACGCAACATTTTTGCTTGAGTATTAAACGGAATACTGCCGATTTCATCCAAAAAGATCGTCCCGCCGTCAGCAGCTTCAAATAACCCCTTTCTATCATTTGACGCTCCAGTAAATGCCCCTTTCACATAACCAAAAAGCTCAGATTCAAGAAGGTTATCAGGCATTGCCGCGCAATTCACTTTAATAAACGGGTGTTTGGAACGAGCGCTGGATTCATGGATTGCTCTGGCGATAAGCTCTTTTCCCGTTCCACTTGCCCCTGTTACCAAAACTGTAGATCCGGTTTTTGCAACTTTTTCTATCAGGCTGTAAACCCTTAGCATCGGTTCAGAATCGCCAATAATAAAATCAAAGTGATACTTTGTTTTTAAGCTTCTTTTAAGAAGTTTATTTTCTACCATGGCATTTTCATATGATAATGCCCGCTGAACTGTCAGTAGTAATTCGTCAAACTTAAATGGTTTAGTTATATAGTCAAAAGCCCCTTCCTTCATTGCTGAAACAGCTTCGTCAACTTCAGCGTAAGCCGACATCACTATGACCGCAAGGTGTTCCTGAAGCTTTTTTGCAGACTTAAGCAGCTCTAAACCGTTCATTCCAGGCATACGCATGTCAGTAATCAAAAGATCAAATGCGTTATCTTTCAACAGGTTTAAAGCAATTGTACCATTTGATGCAGAGGAAATATCATAACCATTTCGGGTTAAAAGAGAGCTCAAAACTTCAATAATGCTTGACTCATCATCTACCACCAGTATTTTTGCCATTTGGGCCTCCTCGATTAGGCTTTAAAGATTATAATACCTCTTCGTTAACCTTTTTCAAATATGAGAAAATTGACCTTCGCTTAATTATTCGACACTCATGAAATGTGTTTGTTCTATAAAAAATAGGATTAATTCTATATTTTATATAGATATATATAAAATAATTATACAAGGACAGAGCCATTATAGCATAAAATAATATTTTATTTTAATATCTAACAAATTAATTAAAATAATTCAGTCCTATACATAAAATATTATTATTGTAAAAAACAAAAGCATCCGCGTAACAATAATTTATTGTAATCACTAAACAATTAAAAACTTACAAAACATAAAAAACGTCGTCATCCATACATTGTATCTGAATAAATCATTCAAAATCAACCTTATTTAAAATATTGTTTGACTTTATTATCATATTTAATAAACTTTGACAATTTGAGAAAATGAACTGATGAGCAGGCAAAAAAAAGCGGAATGCCCAAATGGGAATTCCGCAGATAAAGCAAAATAGAATCAGTAACGACGCTGTTTGCTGTTAGCCAGCACCCGGAGGCGCAGAGCGTTGAGTTTGATGAAACCTTCTGCATCTTTCTGATCATAAGCTTCATTATCCTCGAAACTGGCGATAGCATCATCATAAAGACTGTATTCTGAGCGACGGCCTGTAACATGGCAAGCGCCTTTAAACAGTTTAACGCGAACGTCACCAGTAATGTATTTCTGGCTTTCAGTGATAGCAGCCTGTAGCATTTCACGTTCCGGTGCATACCAGAAGCCATTGTAAACCATGTCGGCGTAACGCGGAATAAGGCTGTCACGCAAGTGCATTACTTCACGGTCCATAGTAATAGATTCAAGAGCACGGTGAGTCTTATTCAAGATTTCGCCGCCCGGAGTTTCATATACGCCACGTGATTTCATACCGACGAAACGGTTTTCAACAACATCAACACGCCCCACAGCATGCTTCTTGCCAAGAGAATTCAGCTTACGCATAATGTTTGCAGGAGAAAGTTCTTCGCCATTTACCTTAACTGGAATGCCTTTCTCAAAAGTGACAATCACGTCTTCTGCTTCGTCAGCAGCTTCGTTGAGAGAGTTAGTCATAACAGCGATATTATCAGGGCATTCGCTCCATGGATCTTCCAGAATTCCGCCTTCGAAAGAAATATGCAGCAGGTTACGGTCCATACTGTAAGGTTTTTCTTTAGTGCTTGTAATTGGAATACCGTGTTTTTCAGCGTAATTAATCAAGTCAGTACGGCCATTGAATTCCCAGTCACGCCAAGGAGCAATAACTTTAATATTAGGCTCAAAAGCATAAGCAGCAAGCTCGAAACGAACCTGGTCATTACCTTTACCTGTAGCACCGTGACAAATAGCGTCAGCACCTTCGGCACGCGCGATTTCAATAAGGCGTTTGCCAATAAGAGGACGGGCAATGGAAGTACCCAGCAGGTATGTTCCTTCATAAATGGCGTTTGCCTGCATCATAGGAAAGATAAAATCGCGAGCAAATTCTTCATTTAAGTCTTCAACATAACATTTTTCGGCGCCAGTCTGAATCGCTTTTTCTTCGACACCGTCGAGCTCTTCTTCCTGACCAACATCAGCACAAAAACCGATTACATCGGCATTGTATTTTTCTTTGACCCACTTGACAATAACAGAGGTGTCAAGTCCGCCGGAGTAAGCTACTACTACTTTCACTTTATGTTATCTCCATTTAAAAGATTAAGGCTTCAAAATGCTAAATGTAAACGAGTTTCTAAAATATTCAATGTGAAATTACGTAAAAGTTCAGGTTGAAGCCGGTTTATTTTCCTGAGTGGGGTTTTCCGCAGTAAGTTTGAGTTCCCTATCAGGGTCGCTGACCAGATAATTCGTGCTGGTTGGAAAAGCAAAATCAATTCCTTCAGCATTAAAACGACGCAGAATTTCCATATTAATATCATGTTTCCACTGCTGAGCTTCAAAGTATGCAGTCGTTTGAAACCATAATATAATATTGATATTCAGTGCCCAGTCATTAAAAGCGGTAAAATAAATTCTGGCCGGCATTTCTTCGTTAAAAGCTTCATGATTATCAAGAATTTCATGCAGAATTGCCAAAGCACGTTCCATCTTTACAGGTGAAGTGTCATAGGTCACAGTCAAATCAAACGGATACTTTATGTATGGACGTTTTGTGACGTTTTCAACCACACTGTCAGCGACCTTGTTATTCGGAACCGAAAACATGTGCCCCTTCAGGCTGCGAATTCGAGTACTGCGGAACCCAACCTTTTCTACAATACCGTCAATGCCGTCAATCAAAACACGTTCTCCGATGGCAAATGGTTTGTCCAGAATAATCATGATCGAGCCAAAAAAGTTTGCAATAGTATCCTTGGCCGCAAATGCAATAGCCAAGCCTATAACGCCAGCGCCAGCAACCAGAGCCGTTATATTCAACCCCAGGATACTTTGTCCTATAAACAGCACGGAAACAACTGCCACAGTAATCTTCATTGCTTTGCGAATCAAATCTACAAGCAGGTCATCCATACTGTTTTCTGTTTTTGAAGTCATTTCCCTGAACGCGTAATCCATGACGTTTATCATCCGGTAAACAGCCCACACAACGGAAGCCACCAGTAACGCCACAAAACAACGCAGAATAATCTCGAAAAATTCCCCTTTCAGGGTGCGCAATATGTTAAAAGAACTAAGAAAAAAACCTAACGTAAAAATAAAAAGTGATGCGGGCTTAACAATCGCACTACAGATATGGTCGTCCAGTTTGGTTTTCGTTTTTGCAGCATAACGTGCCATTATGACTCGCGTAAAGATACGCTTGAAGAAATAAACCGCAAATAAAGTTGCAACTACACCACCAAACAAAATAAGAATATTGGTTCGATGCTTTATGAACCATCCTATCACAGAATCATATGATTTTTTTAGAGTGCGTTTCAGCGTTGAAATATCATCGATACCGCCATCCGTTTTTATTATTGAGTCACCACCTTTAATTAATGAGCCTGACTCTTTTTCCTTCTCATTGACGACTAGTTTATCAATATTTATGACTAGTTGCTTACCAGCTTTGCCGCCAACCTCAACCTTTTTCGCATCAAGTTTGGGATCAGGTTTGCCGCTTTTGGGAGGCACTCCCATAGCGGTTACAGACAGAATTGCTGAGGCGAAAACCACCCCAAAGATTTTTTTAAAACTTGTTTGGCCCATTTATGCAATATTCCGTTTGAAGTTATAGATTTCAGGTTATATTAAAATAACTCACTTTTTATTTATGGCAAATATTATCGGCAGGTATCATGGCAAAAGACTTTTTTGATGAAATCATAGAATGCTTAAATGCAGAAGGCGCTAAACACAAAACTGTTTCATTATCAGAAGCAACAGCCCGCGAGTTCTTTATGGACAAACAGGCTTCTCCTTTTGTGCCCAAAACAGAAGTCTTACAACCTGCTCAGCAGCGACAAGTTCAGAACAATCGGCCTGCTCAGCAACGACAAAAAACTCAGCCCGTAGAGCAGCCTGTATCAAAGCCAATACCTCAACCACAGGTTCAAGAGCAAAATCAAGCCCAACCTGTAGACTTTTCTAAGCTTGATTTGCAAACTTTGGAGCAGACCGCCCTGCAATGCACTCGCTGTCCGTTGTGTAAAAAACGCAACAATGTAGTTTTCGGAGAAGGCAACCCTAATGCCGACCTGATGTTCATTGGAGAAGGCCCCGGATATGATGAGGATAAACAGGGACGGCCTTTTGTTGGAAAGGCTGGCATGCTGCTCACCAAAATGATTAATGCCATGCAGTTTTCCAGAGAAGAAGTTTACATTGCCAATATAGTGAAGTGTCGTCCGCCGGGCAACCGCAATCCCCTGCCCGAGGAAGCCGAATGCTGCTTGCCGTACCTGAGACGCCAGATAGAATTAATCCAGCCCAAGATATTGGTACTGCTGGGTGCAGTACCTTTGAAATTTCTGCTTAATAAAACAGGGATCATGCGCTCACGCGGTCATTGGGAAAAATTCCAGGGGCTCAAAGTCATGCCTACTTTCCATCCAGCCTATTTGCTGCGTAACCCTGCTGCCAAGCGCGAGACATGGCAAGACTTACAACAAGTCATGACAATTTTCGGCAAGGCCCATAAAAAGTAAACTATTACTCTTCACTCCCACAAAAAAGCGAGAGCATAAATCAATGCGCTCTCGCTGATAATCTCTAACTAAGAATGTTATTGTTGTGCACAATCCAATCCTGGAATTTCAGGGCGCATCGGCAAGGCCTTATGCTGAAAGCTATCCATAACATTTTGGTATACTTCATCCTGCTCAGGCTGGATATCAATAAAGCCAAAATCTTCACCCAACTGAAGCAACAATACCGCTGAGAACAATATCAGCAGGACAATTGATGTCACTTTAACAGCCTTTCTCTTGGTTTTCATAAAAGCAATTATGCATGGCAGAATACCAAACAGAGTAACAATACCAACACCACCAACTACATTAATCGCTTTCAGGAAGATGTCAGGGTAAAGCAAGGCAATTACCAAAGGTGGCAGGAAAGTCACGCAGTTAACAACCCAGTTGCTCTTAACTTTTAAGAAGTTGAACAGCAGGTCACGGTTAAAACCAAGCAGACCAATACCATTAGCAACGAATGATGTCGCAATTGCAAGCAACGCAAACAGCATTGAGAATAATGTGAAGGTGTTTGAGTTTACAATTCCAGCCATTGGGACATTGGCCGGGATATTATTCTGGTAACAGTGAATAATACTGGTTTCGCCACCAGCCAGCGGCAGCATTCCTATACCAACCTGAATCCATATAGCATTCATGAGGAAGCCAATTATCATGCCTATAAGCATTGCTTTTGCCACCGCTTTAATGTTCCAGTCAAGGCTATGGCAGACATTTGGAATAATGTTGTGAAAATGGAAAGCCGTTACAATAATAGGAATAGCAACAGGCAAAAATCCCCACTCCGCATGAGTAAGTCTAACAGGGTCAACATGACGCTGCCCAATAAAAACAATGATTGCGAAAGATCCCCATAAAAGGATCATCAAAATAGCGTTAAAACGATGAATTATCCTGTTCCCGGACAGAGTAAGACCGGAAAGCAACAGGAAAATTGCAACCAGGACCAGCTTAGCAAAACCTTCGGAAATATCAAAAATTTTACAGACAATTGTAGATCCCCCAGTCAAATAAGCCGTCAGCAGCCCATAAAGAATCAACATATTAGCCAGAATGGCAACCCATTTACCGATATTACCAGTATATTTTTGATAGAGGCTGGGAAAATTAAAATTTTCCTCACGAGACTCAATCGCTTCTTTTCCTAAAACTACAGCAGAAAAGAACATTGCACCACCAAAGACCACCATCGCTACGAGGGACGGAATCATCCCGTCAATACCGGTGTTAACCGGCAAACCAAGAATGCCAGCACCAATCAGGTTACCTGTAATGAGAAACGCTACCGCGGCAATTGTGAAAAAAGGGATTTTATTGCCCATATATACCTCTTAAATTGATAATTTGTGTCTAACGCAAAAAATGTTATAATATAACTCCAACAACTTAAATATAATAAATATTAGATTCCTATAGATTAGGAATGTCCGATGCGAATCTTAAATACTGCAGAATTTGCTACTAGTGCGATTTTGCTTCAAGCCATCTTTCTGCATCAATCGCAGCCCGACATCCCATTCCGGCAGCCGTAATAGCTTGGCGATAAACATGGTCAGCACAATCTCCGGCAGCGAAAACTCCATCGACATTGGTATAGCTGGAATTACTGTCCAATTGGATATATCCAGCCTGATCCATATTGATGAAGCCATTAAAAACCTGATTATTAGGAACGTGTCCAAGCGCAGCGAAATATCCCTTGACTTCAATGACTTTTTCCGAGTCATCTTTGAGGGATTTTACTCTAACGCCTTTTACTTCATTTTCTCCGAGAACCTCTTCTACTACATGACTCCACAAGAACTCGATTTTTGGGTTCTTCTGGGCACGCTCTCCCATTATTTTTGAAGCACGAAGCTCATCACGACGGTGAACTACGTACACCTTACTGGCAAACTTTGTCAGGAAAATAGCTTCTTCCATAGCAGTGTCGCCACCGCCAATAACCACGACCGGAACATCACGGAAAAATGCTCCGTCACAAGTAGCACAAGCAGAAACACCTTTATTTTTCAACTTGTCCTCAGACTCCAGTCCCAACCAGCGCGGGGAAGCCCCGGTGGCAATAATCAAAGCGTTAGCTTCAACAACCTCACCCGATTTCAGAGTAAGTTTATGCGGTCCACCATCAACAAGTTCTGATTTAACAACAATATCATTGATGACTTTAGTTCCAAAATTCTTAGCTTGCTGTTCAAACTTCATCATTAATTCAAAGCCGTTAACGGCATCGGGAAAACCCGGATAATTTTCAACATCTGAAGTTTGGGTAAGAAGACCACCCGGCAATATTCCAGAAATTACTACAGGTTCAAGGTTAGCCCGAGATGCGTAAATTGCTGCAGTCAGGCCGGCTGCTCCACTACCGACAATCACAACGTTTTCCATAATAAACCTCTAATGGATTATCTTTTTTATCTCCGCGCCACAGGCGGAATATTTTTTATCGAATTATAATTTAACAACTGCGTCATTGTGCTCATATCAGGCAATCCGCCTTCAACGTGAGCTCCACGCAGTACTTTAAGCAAATCATATGCTATTTTTTCCGTATTGATAATAATACGGTTTACTTTGCCAAGTGCGTGGTGATACATATAAAATGCGATGCATCCCATAAGTACACCTATTAATAACGGGTAAAAGCTTTGAGCCAGAGAATAAGCCAGTTCGTGTTCTGCCGAAACACTGACACTTCCAGCATAAACGTTCAGCGAATTAAAAACACCCAGTCCCCAGCCGAGGATACCAAGTCCAACCGAAGATGCCGCGCATCTGATCAGTGACCGTATCGGTTTAAGCAATTTTTCATGCTCTGCCTTCACCGCTATTTCCATTGCATCCTTACAGGCTTCAAAACCTTCGCCTATGTTTTTAAAAGCCTCAAACAGAATCCTGGCCAGAGGTGTTTTGCTGGGCACACATGTCTCCATGGCAAAACCAAGTTCGCCATCATGCAAGACTTTCTGTACTCGTTCAATGAGATCCCGAGGGAAAGCTCTATTCCTGCCGACAAAAAACATGGCTCTTATAACTAAAGCACATGCAACAGCCGTATTTATAAACAACATTATCCAAACAATAAAACCAAGAAAGCCGCCTGTCGCCAAAAGTGAACGACGCTTTATTAAAGCATTCTCGACTTTTACCCTGCTTGAACTTAATTCGCTTTCATGCGACTGATATTGGGCTTCAGCGTCCTGGGCAATAACCGCAGGAGAGCAAAAAACTCCCGTCACAATAGCGAACAACACAATCAGCCTGAAACAGGCAGATAACATCTTCAACATGTAAATTCCCTCTCCTTGCTTTCCCTGTCGAATTATTTGAAGTCAGGATAATCCCGCTTCAAAATATCCTGATATGTTGGTAGTCTCTTGTCTTTACTCTTGGTCATTATGTCAATAACCAAAACAAGAGAATCCTTTCTCCCAGCAGTATCTGGTTTATACAATAATACATTACGCAAAAAATAGCGCAAGGCTATATTATATTTTTTTTGTTTCAAGGCATTCTGGCCCAATTCAAAATTAGCCTTTCCCGAAAAGGCCGGGATCGCCAGTTCAGCGCACTTAATATAATAAGGCAGAGCTTTTTCTGAATCACCTTTATTATTAAAAATAAAAGCGATAAGATAATATGCTTCGCTATAAAACCGGTTTTCGTTTTCAGGATCAGATGGAGCCGCCTCCACAACGTTCTTGAGTGTATCCAGAGCGGCGTTGGAATTTCCCAAACCCAATTGAATCTTTGAGGCAAGCAGTTTAGCATTAATTTCAGCATTCTGAAAATTGTAATTATTCATAAGCGGTTTTATAAGTTTTTCCGCTTCTTTGTATTTCTTATTATTAACAAGCTTTTCCGCTTCTTCAAATAGCTTTGGTTTTGCTGCTAACCTTACAAATCTATATGAATCAGCATTTATAATAGTAAAGCCATTTTTACTCTCAATGGAAAGGTTTCCTGCTTTATCAGAACTGACCAGTTTTACCGCGACATGCTCATTATGTTCTTTCATGAAAACAACCGCATCGGTAACTTCGCCAAGCAGCGTTATACAGTAAAACATTGAAATTACCACAAGAACCTTAAGCATCACAGTCAATATCCTTTACAAACTGAACAGTTACCTTTCTGGAACGTGGACCGTCAAATTCACAAAAGTAAACACCCTGCCATGTCCCAAGGTCAAGCCTGCCGTTTTTTACTGGGATAGTCTGAGCAAACCCCATGTACGAGGCTTTGAGGTGCGCGGCACTATTACCTTCAAAGTGCCTGAATTCAGGTGAATTCCAAGGAATAAGTTTTTCAAGGGCAGTTATTATATCACGCTGAACATCCGGGTCAGCGTTTTCGTTTATTGTAAGTCCGGCAGTGGTGTGTTTGCAGAAAACGTGACAAATTCCGGATTTAAGATCCGCCGGGACCAGCGAAGCGATATCTGAAGTAATATCTACAAGCTGAGAATGTGAATTTGTTCTAACGTTGATTTCTTTCATCACTGCCTCATATAATAATTTGATACTTGCATAGTTCACAACTATATTATTAATCAAGGCTCACTTCAAGGAGCTCCCGGGATAATCTTAGAAAAAAGTAGACTTTGCCAAGCTGTCTTTTATTAGTACAGCAGCAAGGAGGATTTTATTTGGAACTCAATGATACAAGCTTATTAAGCTACAATGGTCTTTTGGAATACCTGCGAGGTTTTGTCACCGAAAGAAGACGGGATTTGATAGAAACTGTACTAGCTCAACGTACTCGGCATATCACTATTGTGCTAGAAAATATTTATCACCCACCTAATGCCAGTGCGGTGATCAGAACTTGCGAGTGCTTTGGTATACAAGATCTACATGTGATAGCTGATCAAAAAAAGTTTAAGGCTAATTCCGATGTTGTGCAGGGAGCCGCCAAATGGGTAGACATTCATCGTCATACTGAACCAGAACAAAATAACAGTGAGGTCTGTCTCAGGAAATTAAAAGAACAAGGTTACAAAATAGCCGCAACTACTTTAAGACAGGAGAAGTACACGTCACTTGAAAAAATTCCAGTTAACGAAAAAGTCGCAGTTTGCTTTGGCTGTGAAGAAACTGGCCTCAGCGATACTGCCCATCAGGAGGCAGACTATTTTGTTCATATTCCCATGTATGGGTTCACTGAAAGCTATAATATTTCCGTAAGTGCGGCTCTCATTCTTCAAAAACTTATGACTTCCATAAGAAGTGATAATTCAGGCTACTGGAAACTCACAGAAGAAGAAAAGCAGGTACTTCGAATGCGTTGGACACGCAAAAGCTTAAAACATGCTGAACATTTGATACAGCGGTTCATGAGTGACAATGGCATTCAACGGTAACGTATACGGCGCCCTCGACGGGTAACCTCATGAGGAACTTCAGCCGTCTGCAGGTCGTGCAGGCGGTGAGCCGTAAACATTGAAATCACACGACCGATAAAGACAGCCACATACAATACCCCGAATACGGCTTCAAAGCTTGCCATTCGACGCGCCAGCATTGACACCGCACGAACATCGCCATAACCACAGGTGGTAATTGTGGCAAAACTGAAATAGTAAGTATCTTTCATCATCGGTTGAAATATCTGTCCTGCCGCAGCAAATGACCCAGGATCAATGTGGCTGACTATATAAAAAGCATCTCCAAAGAAAACAGCCGTCAGGAGATATGCAAGAATACTGCCAAAAATGGGTTCCCGTGAAGAGAAACTTCTGGTGCAGGTATAGCCGATTACCACCAGTAGCAAAAGCAGCTCCTGAACCACCAAGGATGTTCCTATTACGATATAAAAAGTTTCAAGTTCGTTCTGGGACACCCCTGGCTCAAATATTACCTTTAATACGTTCAGCGAGAGTCCGTAAATCAAGGACACCACGAGAACACGTTTGCTTGAGGTCAGAAAATATGGAGTAAAAATCAGGAACAGGTAATAGCCGATGTAAACCGTTCTTACATTTTCAAAATTTTCACGAATAAACGGGTCTGCCAGTAAATACATTACCAACAGAGCCGTTACTACAGCGCATTTATTTTCTTTTAAAAACTTTCGAATTTGCATTTAGTCTCTCTCTAACTGTGGAATTATTCAAATATATTCCTCAATAAGTTTCTTACCGGCTCAGTAGTATTTCCACTGCCGCTATCGCTTCCACTTTCGCTCGAAGAACCTGAACTGGATTTGGCAGGGCCGCTTTGACTACTGCTTCCTGAGGAGCTGTTCTGAATTACATTAACAGCACCTTCAAGAACATTCCGCAACCCTTTGCCTCCTTCATTAAGAACATTTCCGGTTATTCCAAGTATGTTCAAAGCATTATCGCTAATAAACCTGGTCAAAGTTGCGGTATAGCTGGTTCGCGGCTGATAAATCGTTCCACGCAGCCTGACCGGGAGGATGATTTGATTAACATTGAGTCTTGAAGCCATATCAAGTTCAGTATTAGATCCAAGTCCTAACGACCCGCTGAACATCAATTGCCTGACAAAGTTACCGGTAAAATTGAATTTATTGATAAATATACGTCCATATTCAGATTTCAAATCAACTTGACCTTGGTCGAACTTGATTATCCTCGAGCTTCGTTGATAATCTGTAACAAAATCAACAACCTCATCAAGTTTTTCCGGCTGTTTCTCGCCAGGCATCATGGACTGAATCTTGCCAAGGACTTCAAAAGGCAGAAGAACAACACGCCCAATCAATGTCTTTCCAAAGTCATTCGGGATTTCAACCTTACTCATGTTCACTTTGGCATATCCCTGCATATGATCCCAAAGTTCCGGCGGACGAATACCTGAACCATGTATATCAACATTCAACTTGTCAATAGTTCCTTTTGTATTCCGCATATTTCCAATAAGCAATGCTTCAAATATCGCGTCAAGAGTAACCTTATTACTAATGGCCTTGAGCCTGTAAGTCAATCCCTCAGGTGTACTTACCAGTTTCAAAGCTGACTGAACAAGGGATTTATTTACATATATGTCAATGGGATCAGCCAGAATTTCACGGCCTTCAGCTTCAATTTTGCTCTTAATATCACAAGTGAGCTTTGAGTTGTATTTGATGTTCTTAAGGTCGATTAAAGCCAAATACTTTTCTCTGCCGAAATCAAAGTGCAGCGGCTTTTTCTCTTCTTCAGGCCTGAACATTTTTGACTGGTATTTCTTATATTCGTTTTTGCCGGTGTAATGCGGTTCTCTCTTACCAAATATTTTCTTGAGAAGTTCAATATCAATCACATCTGAATTTAATTTGATGACTACCGGCTTATTGAGTTTCTGATCAGGAACTACTGTAGATCCGCGCAATACAACGGCTTTGGTCATGCCTTTACTGACATCCAGATAAAAGTCTTTGCATCTCAGCATTTCCGGCTTGAGTTTCAAGTCAAACCTTGCTTTACTGTGCACCTCTTTTCCAAGGTGCGCCATTAGAATGTGGTGAGCAGCAAGCGCACCTTTAATCTCATAATTTTTAAACTTATCGTCAATTGATGTTTTGATATTCCCTGTTATCAACCCGTTTTTGAACTCGCCAGGGCGGAAAAGATTCAAGAAGTTATAATTCAAAAAATGAACCCGCAGGGCAATGTTGCCGGCTCCTTTAGTAAAGTCAGTATCTCCAGTCAGTTGAATATGAGCAGCGTCCTTTCCTCCAGACGCCATTCTTATATCGAACTTATTCAGCTGAAGTTTATCAAAGTCTTTGAAGGACGCGATAGAAACGATATCAGCAGTGACATTGCTAATTACTTTCCCATGTTTTTGAACATCCGCACCTTGAATAGCAGCATTAAATCTGGTATTGATTTCTTTGCCTTGTTTGCTAATATCGGCTACCATCTTACCAATTATGTTGCCACCTTTAAACCTGATAGTTTTTTCAGGCAGGAAGTTGGAAAGCTGCCCGACAGGCATTCTGGTAATATTCATAACCAGCTGACATTTTTCAGGAGCTTCATCCAAAGGCATAACCAATGGCATAACCTTAAGAGTCATAACTTTACGGCGCTGCCAAAACTCAAGTACACATTTTTTAAGGTCTAGTTTATTTGCTTTAAAATCAACACTGCCGTCACTGATCAAAACCAGACTGAAGCGTTCGAGTTTGGCTACATTTGCTGATATTTCCTGCCGGATCTTATCCGGCACGGGAAGGTAGCGGATGGAACGGTTTGTCAGGCGTTTCAGGCTGACTGAAAAAGTCCCTTTCTGCTCCGGCATGCTGCCGGAAACCATTCCGCAGAAGGTTAGAATATGATTCTCTGCCCTTGAAAGCGTCATCATAAAATTGCCGGTAACATTTTTCATATCAGACACTTTCACAGCAAAGCTCTGATCGGTGCCAATGTTTTTGATACGGTCACCGTTAATACTGAAATCTGTGCCGCGTGTTTTGACATCTCCACTAATTTTCAAGCCGTTGATATCAGATTCAAAAAGACACTTGAATGCGGCGTTCAAGGTTCCTTGATGTACAACAAAACCACTGTCCGAAGGCAAGAAAAGTTTCGCCAGCCTCAGGTCGAAGTCAGTTATTTTCATATCCAGCTCTGGAGGTGCTCCCGGAAACTTGGGGCATTCTTTGTAAACACACTCAAACGGTTTTTTCACATCCATTGAAAAAACCTGTTTCTGGTTTTCAAGCATATGAGCACTGAGCTTGGTTACCCGCAAAGAAGATTTTTTCATATCTAAAGAAAAGTCATAATCACCACCCATGTAAATTGGGGGAAGCGGATACTTTTTACCATCGATATAAGCAGCTCCGGCACGACTTATTGTAAAAGAACCCTTGCTGCCGATCACAGTATCAGAAATATCAAAATCACCTGAATATTTAAGCTTTACAAGACCGGGGTTAATATGCCCGGCAAAATTTGAAACAACACTGACAATTTCTTCCGAGAGTGGATTTACCTTTATTTTACCTTTAATGGAAAAAGGATCGTACTTGAGTTGAGACTGTACTGAAACACTGGTGAGAAGCTTACCACTACGCACCTGACGCAGTAATAAATTTTTAATATTTAATCCCTTATCATCGCCAACCGCGTTCAGAAGCAGAGCCAGATTACTGTTTTCAACCCTGATTCCGGTCACCTGTCCTCTGGCATCGGATAAATTGCTCATCAAATTGATCGCCTGCGGAGTCATGTAATCGTCAAACATGCAGTCCAAGCTGATATCCAGTTTTCCGTTTTTCACTTGAATATCATTTCCGGAAAGCACTGACAAACCGGATTTGATGGTTATTCTAGACTTTTCATTATTCTTAAATACCGCCGCCTGAATATTTAAGTCGCTCAGCTCAACTTTTGAAATGGCATCACTCATTTTCGTATCAGCGACTTCAAGTAAAAAAGAGGAATCTACAACTGAAATATTCTGAAGATCAAATATTAACTTATCAGACTCACTTGGAGCTTTGCTTTTTTCAGTAGTTTTTTCCTTCTCTTCAGTCCTGGCGGGCTCTTCTGTTTTAGCAGCTTGAGCCTCATCTTCCCAGTTCCAGCGATCGTTCGCATCTTTTGCCAAAAGGATAGTGGCATTTTTTAGTTGAACATTTTTTAGTGAGATCACGCCTGATATCAGCTTTGAAAGTGCAAACTCACCTTTAAGATCTCCGTTCTTTACCAGCGGCTTTTTGGCTGAACCGACTTCGACTCCCGACGCCTTTATACTACCGCCAAATACAGAAACCGATACATCCTTGGCTGCAATTCTTATTCCGGCCTCATCACTCACCATTGGCAAAACAACTCCGGTGAGGAAAGAAGAACTCGTTACCACAAAAAACGCAACCACTGTAATCAAAACAATTAACAGAAAAATATAAATGCAATACTTAACTATCTTTTTTGCTGTAGCCATGATTTTCTCCTCAAAATTTATCATGGAACTGGAAATTAGATGCTCACATACCCATTACATTCCCGCGTTGGAAAAAGCTTTCTGAAGTTCAACTTTAAAGGCTTCAAAATCTTCAGGAGTCGGATTGCCCTGAGAGTTTTCAAGCCCTAATCTACCCAGGTTATCAAGCATCCAGTCAGCAGTAGCACCGGAAGGGAACTTCACTGAACCATGCGCAACCGCACCAGGTTTAACCAGTTTGCTCATTTCAACCACACAGACACCATCTTCCCCAAGAACTACTTCTTCGGCTTCAATAATGTCTTCTTCAGCATTCTCTTCCTTTTCCTCTTCTTTTTCCCATTCGATATTCTCGAGTTCAGATGCGAGCAGACGCACCTCAAGAAAAGTCATTTTACAATCAAATTTTTCATCGATAAGTTTCTGTACTTCCGCAAGACTTATGCCCGCATTAAGTTGTTCAGCCATAAACTTTTTGATATCAGTATCACTCATAGTGAAAAGTCCTTTCTTCATATATTATTAAGATGTTGCTAATAAGCTACAATACAAATAACACGACACAGGGCAAATTAAACCCTTATAGCTAAATTTTAGGCCTATTTGTCAAGCCTGATTCGAGGATCAGCCCAGGCATAAGCAATATCAGCCAGCATGTTAATGCCAACAAACAAAGCTGCTGAAACAATAACCAGAGCCTTAAGCAGTTGCAAATCAGAATTATTAAGCGCATCCACACCCAGATATCCCAAACCGGGGATGCCAAAGAAAGTTTCAAGAAGCAAACTTCCAGTGAACAAAAAAGGGATAATTGCGGAAGCACGGGTAATAATCGGAATTGCTGCATTGCGAAGCAAATGGCCACCGTAAATCTTGAAGCTGGAACACCCTTTCGCCGCGGCGGTCCTTAGATATTCACGGTTTAACTCGTTGACAAAAACAGTCCGGTAAAACCTGACTCCGCCACCAAGCCCACTGGCAATGCCTATTAATACCGGCAGGGTCAAGTGGGCTAGCGTCCCCCACCCCCAAACCGGAAACCAGTTAAAATAATACCCTAAATACCATTGTCCGAAAATAATAAATACCAGATAGCTGATACTCATACCGGCAATTGAAAACATTACCACAGTCCGATCAATCCAGCATCCTTTATACACAGTAGCCAGCAGTGCCAGCACAATGCCAAGAACGAGCTCTCCTATAAATATAGGAATCATAAGGCATAATGACGGCCCAACCCCACGCCATAGTATTGCCCTTATAGGCTCTCTTGTTATAATGGTTCTGCCAAAATTCAGAAAGCTGATATATGGGAACGTCTTTTTAAAGCTGATTATCTCCTCAAGAGATCTGAAAAGCTGCGAGTTGAACGGAGAACGCTGTTGACGGAAAAAAGTTACATTCTTGACAATACTGTCGTTACCGCCAGACAGCTCCAAGTTCTTAACTTCAGGCGAAATATCTACTGTAATCTCTGACCAGTCTGCTGGGGAAGAATACTGCTGTCCTAAAACATCGAGGTTACCTTTGAAGAAAATCTGACAGCTTTGATGAACTTTCCCTATACCAAAATTACGGTTAAAAATAACCTTTTGCTGATTCAGTTTTATCCCTTCTTCACACCATTCAACCTCTTTGGGAAAAGTGACGCCCGGCAGTTCTCGCATGTTAGTAAAGTCTGTAGCGGTAAAAGCCTCGGTTTTGCGCCACTTACCGTAAATCATCGGCAAATCAGCACCCAGTTCCGTACGCAAATCCTCAACCTCCTGAGGCGAAGGATTTTTGCCCAGCACCGCTGCCGCCGGATCACCGGCAGCTACTCTAAACAGCAGAAATGTCAACACGACTACCCCCAAAATAATCAGAATGGAGTAAGCCAGCCTTTTGATAATATATCTTAACATGAATATAACCTCATAACTCCGCAAAAGTATTGCTTTAAAAAGTTGCAATTTAATCTCAAAACTATCTGGTAAAAACAAGTTCTGATAAATAGGTCAGACTGTTATTTTCAGTCAGAATAACTATATCACCAGCCTGAACATATCCAAATGAGCGACCAGCTAAAAATTTTATTTTTTATAATGAGTTATTGATTTTTCAAAATAACAATTTAAATTAATATTTAAAATGACCATTTGAAATAGGTATTTAACTTTTATGAAAAACGATGCAAAAACAAAAATCATGGCCGCCGCGCTTGAGATTTTCGCTAAATATGGCTATGAAAATTCTACTATAAAAGCAATATGTAAAGATGCTGATGTTAACATTGCTGCTGTAAACTATCATTTTGGCAGCAAGAAAGACCTTTATCTGGCAGTAGTTAATAAATTAGCCGACCGATTGCTGCCGCAAATGAGAGAAGACCTTGAGTCGCCAAGATTCAAAGACATTAAAGAGCCGGAACTGTTTCTGGAAGAACTCATAAAAATGGCCGTTTCATGCGACAAGGACGACATCCACTCATACTGGCATGAAATTATGCATCGCGAAATTTTCAATCCAAGTGAAGCGTTTGAGTTCATATATGATCGTAATTTCAAACCTTTTATCGAAAGCATCCGTTCATCTCTGGAAGCTATAATGCCAAACTATGACAAGGAAAAATTGAAGTATTTCCTCTTTGCCGGCATTGCTCAAACTCACATGATAAAAGGTGCATCCGGAATGCTTAGAGGCTATTTCGGCAATGATATTTATGATGATGAAAAAATGAAAAAATTAGCAAAAGAAATAACAATTGTAACCTGTAATGGCATAAAAAACGTCTAAAGCGTAAATTCATTTTGTAAAAAAATGCGGAACTGTTCCGCATATTAAACAAAGCGTTTTTTACTATTCCAAACAGCAAAAGATTAACCACAGGAATACTAAGATGAGAAAACTATTCTGGCCTGCAATAATACTGGTCGCATTGGTTGTTATAAGTACTATTTTATTTTTACTGCCGCGTAAATGCCGACCTGATGAATATATTCGTTCCGTTACTGCACTTCGCCTCCAAAAAAATAATCCCAATGAAATTATTAAAGTAACCGGTATTGTCGCTCCATGGAAAGAGGAAGATATCAGCTTTGAGGTAGGCGGTAGAATCCAATGGGTTACTGCACGCAACATCTACGTCAAAAGCGGCACTAATCCATACAGTCTGGCCAACAACGGCGATGGAGCTCTTTTAGCACGGATAGCCCCGGAACAATATGAACTCAGTTTAAAAACAGCTCAGGCTCAGGCAGCAGCAGCCAAAGCGAACGTTGTTGCCAAACAGATAGAAATTAAAGAAGTAACCAAACGACAGCTTGACGCCGCCAAAGCCGATGTCATAAATGCCGGCAGGGAATATCAACGTCAATTAAAGCTTAAAAACAAGAAAGTTGTTTCTGACCAAGTCTTTGAAAAAGCTGAAACTAATTACAAGATAATAATCGCTAAATATCGTGAACTGGAAGCCTCAGTCAACGTTAAGATAGCTACCTTAAAAGCTGAAAAAGCAAGGTTCGAGCAACTGCAGCAAATAGTGAAAGATGCCGAACTCAACCTCAAACGCACTGAACTTCACGCCCCCTTCCCCGGCAAAATAGCTGATGTGTATTCCGACGTAGGCGCCTATGTCAAAGCCGGAGAAAAAGTAGTCAGGCTGATAGCGATGGATCCATTGATGGTTAAGCTTGATATTTCACCGGAACTTGACCGAAAATTCTATTACTGTCAGTATGTAAAAGTCTACCCGCCGGGCACCGACAAACCGGTTTCCGCAATCGTAAATCGAAAAGCTTCGGTTGCCGATCCACGCACCTTCACTTACAGCTTGGAGATACTGGTACGCAACGACATTATCAACTCTACACAAAACCTGCCTAAAGCGATTACCGATCTTCCACAAATAACAGCGGTAAGTCCGGTTGGGGCAATTCTTACTAAAGGTGTCGAAAAAAATGTAGTAATAGATAAGTACATAAAGAAAGATGCAAAAGGTAATTTCATCTGGCTTGCTGAAAAAACCAAAGCATCTATACCCGGCGCGCCTGTTTTCAAGATCACCAGGCATCACGTCAAAGTTGAACCTGGTATATATGATATGCTCGGACTGTTCAAATACAGGTTTATAACTCCTCAAACAACAAAAGTAAAACACTATGCTTTAACAGCAAAAGGTGTTCCAGATAATTTCAAGAGCGGTTCCAACGCCGCCCTCATAAGAACCAGACGCATGTTCCGCCCCGGCGATCTGGTCAAAGTTTTACTGGAATCCAGCGATGTACCGGCAGGAATATACGTTCCTCAGGAATCTCTATGCAGCGATACACGCAGTACCTGGATATTTAAAATTGAAAGACGCAAAGACGGCAGTATGTACGTTAGAAAAGTGCCTGTTGAGATCAAAGGGCACTTTAACGACTATCTGCTCATAAGCTCTCCCAACCTGAAACCAAATGATGAAATTGTAAATGACGGAGCTCAGTTTGTCGCTCCAGGAGAAAGCGTTCAAGTCAAATCAACCGGACAGGTGAAACTGTGAAACTGGTAGAAAATTCAATTAAATACCGTACCGTAGTCTTCTCGCTGGCTATCGTTGGGTTCATCTGGGGCATCTGGCAGTACAATGCTTCTCCACGTCGCGAAGATCCGGAATTCACGCTAAGATTTTGTACTGTCATAACCAGCTGGCCCGGGGCTACAGCACACAAAATGGAGGAGCTGGTTTGCGACCCTCTCGAACGCGAAATTTCCGGAATTGACGAAGTCAAAGAAACGACAGCTACAATATCCCCTGGCCTGTGTACCATTAAAGTCAGACTGGAAGACAGTGTTAAAAATGTTGATGCCGTCTGCGATATAATACGTGCTCAAGTGCAAAAAGTTAAGTTACCGACAGGTTCCTCAAGGCCTTACGTAAACGCTAATTATGTCGACACCAGCGCCATGATGCTGGCGATTTACCAAACCCCGATGCCGGGCAAGCAAAAGATCGAAAAGCCTTATTCAATGCGCAAACTGCAAATTATCTGTGAAGATATTCGTGATAATCTGAAGCAGCTTAACAGTGTTGCGACAGTCACAATTATGAGCGACTTGGATGAAGCTATCTATATAGAGCCCAATGCCGGCAACTGGAGCAGAATCCAAGTATCTATCGATGAGCTGGCCAGACGCCTTGAAGCTAAAAATAAGCTGATTCCGGGAGGCACACTGGATACTGGCAAACAGCAGTTTAATGTAACCGTAAAAGGTGACTACGATACGGTAAGCCAAATCAAACGCACAATTGTCTCAACTTCAAGTGAAGGCCTTCCGGTAAGCATTGAGGCTTTAGGACTTAATGTTAAACGTTCTTACGTTGATCCACCTCCAATCCTGACCAGGTACAGCGACCCTCAGGTTTCAGCAAATAAATGCATTATCATTCATTTTACAATGAAAAAAGGGCGTAATATCGTTACCCTTGGCGAAGAAGTCCGCAAAATGATTAAAACATGGGAAAATACTTTTCTGCCTCCAGACTTAAAAGTAGCCGTTGTCGCCGATCAGCCCAAAGACGTGATGGACAATATCAATGTTTTTGTGGTCAATCTACTGCAGGCAATCTGCATTCTGGTTATAGTTGCGTGGCTGCTCATAGGTAAGCGTGTAGCCGTAATCATGGCTTCCGCAATTCCTGTGATTGTCATGATATCGTTTGCAATAGTACGCTTGTTCAATGTGCAGCTGGAAAAAATGTCTATCGCGTCACTTATCATTTCCCTTGGGATGCTGGTAGACTGTGCGATTGAAATATGCGATAATGTTCACCGTTTGCAGGAGGAAGGTTATTCTCGTTTTGAAGCTGCCGTGGTCGGAACAAAACAGGTAATCTATCCAATTCTTATGGGAACTCTCACAACAGTTTTTGCTTTCCTGCCAATGGTCACCGTCCCAGGCAACCCGGGAGAGTATATTTACAGTATACCCGTTGTCGTTTCTGTCACTCTACTGACCAGTTGGGTCGTTGCCATAACTTTTACTGTGACTTTAACCTGGCTGCTACTCAAGCCGGGTACTGACCGAATTCCACCACTTACAATTTTCATAAACTATATACGAGGGAGAAAAACTGATCCCGACAACTCAGAC
Source organism: Lentisphaerota bacterium (assembly GCA_024225035.1). Classification (GTDB taxonomy): domain Bacteria; phylum Verrucomicrobiota; class Lentisphaeria; order Victivallales; family Victivallaceae; genus Zth2. The sequence goes on along the minus strand of JAAEMX010000452.1, from coordinate 2,456 downwards.
CACGGCAAGTTACTATGGTATCGAGCAACCCTCCGCTGGTCAATAAAACACCGGGCAACAATAATTACCGCAGCCTTTGCCTCGTTTGCCCTAACTATTGTTATGCTCAAAACCGGAATAATTGCTACTGACTTCATACCCGCCAGCGGCGGAAACCAAATCCTTATTGATATCTGGCTGCCAGAAGGCTCTTCCATCAAAAAAACCAGTAAAGTTTGCCGAAAAGTAGAAAATATCATTGCTGAGCAGGCCAAATTGATAAAAGAAAAAACAGACAAAGACCCCATAGTAAACTATGTCAGCTTTTCTGGAGAAAGCGCACCTCGTTTTAAGCTCTCTGTAATGCCTGAGTTCCCCAAAAGCAATTATGCTCAGATTCTTGTTAACGGAGCTAGCCCCAAACTTACCTGGGAACTTTCAAAACGCATACGTGAGATTTGTGACGAAAAACTGACGGAAGCAAGAATATCCCCCAAACGCATAGGTATGGGGCCGGGCGCAAAATATCCTATCATGATAAGACTGCTGGGTGATGACTATATTATATTGAAAAAATACGCTGCAAAAATCGAAAAGATTCTAAAAGATATCCCCGGCACTCTGGATATACACGACGGCTGGGGAAACCTGGCAGGTCAAGTAGACGTTATGCCTGACGAAGAAAAATGCGCTGCCGCCGGAGTTAACCGAACTGCTGCAGGCAATACCTTGAATGCCTTCTTTTCAGGTGCTCTTCTGACAACATTCCGTGAAGGTGATCATCAAGTACCTGTCTATTTCCGGCTTCCATGGCAGGATCGAAACAAAATAAGCAAAATAAAAGAACTCTACCTGGAAGGGTCAAACGGCAAAGTTCCGCTGACCGCTGTATCAGATATCAAGCTTTCTTTTAAACCAGCCAGAATAGAACGCTTCTGTCAACGTCGTAATATGGAAATTCTGGGTCAGGTGGCAGAAGGCTTTCTGGCTACATCAATAATCAACCAGTCATTGCCAAAACTGAAAGAGCTCAACAAAGAATTACCTGCTGGCTATTCGATTGAAATAGGTGGTACCTACGAAAAAGCCAAGGATGGAAGTAGGGATATCGGGACCGCCATGCTGATTGCATTTGCATTGATTATATTATGTCTGGTAGTTTATTTTAACTCTATCATGAAAGCCTTTGCGGTAATCCTCACTCTTCCTTTGGCCTGCACTGGAGCTTTTATGGGGTTATTTATTATGAATCAACCTCTCGGCTTCTTTGCTCAACTGGGACTGCTCTCATTATTTGGAATTATTGTAAACGGTGCAATTGTGCTTTTTGATTTCATCAGCATGCTGGTACACGAAAAAGCAGCTATCGGCACTTCCGACGAAGGACTAACGAAATATAACGGGCTAACTAAGGAAGAATTTACTCAATGCGTCATTGATGGCGGAGCATTACGTGTCCGCCCTATCGCCCTAACGACATTTACAACCATGGGTGGCCTGCTGCCATTGGCGATCAGTGGAGGTCCTCTATTTCAGCCTCTTGCGGTTGTTATTATCTTCGGCCTGCTTTACGGTACTACATTAACATTAATATTGATGCCGGTAATCTACAGTATGCTTGTCGAAAAATTCAACATGCGCATTGGTCGCACAGAAGAGGTAGATTGAGCTAAAAATCTACCTCAACATGGCGACATTCGGCTCAAAAAACAGAAAACTTGAATTTTTTCAAAAAATATCAGAAAACGAGCTTGAATATCCTTAGCTATTCGCTATTGTATAAGCCTTGTCAGAAGCAAGGGCGATTAGCTCAGTTGGCTAGAGCACTTGGTTTACACCCAAGTTGTCACAGGTTCGAGTCCTGTATCGCCCACCATTTTTTTGCCCTCATAATCAACAAGTTACACATAAACCTATTTTACCATTTTTTTATCTTACCCCTAACTTACCTCATTCAAAACCCTTTGAAAACATTTTGCCGTTTTGTTAGATATTAGAGAGACAGGTTTACTGAACCTTTAAAAGGCAAGTTTCTTTTTCCGAGACGTGGCGGCTCGCTGTTATTCGTGCCGTCTTAGCCTTATCTTTCAAACTTAATCAATGCCTTTTAAACTATAAAATATTTATATTTATACTTGAAAATACATTATCAAAAGATATAATAGCACTTTGCTTTAATGAGGAAATGTATTAATCATAAGAGGATTAGATGAGAGTTTTGTTTTGTATTCTGTCTTTATTCGTAGCTTTTAACCTTTATGGCAAAGAAATCAATGTAACTTATCCAAGAGATCCATTTAGTCTTCAATTGATAGTTATGAAAAAAAAGGGATTACTGGAAAAAGAATTTGCGAAAGATGGGATAGAAATAAAATTTCATGATATCACCAATGGCCTCAAACAAGCCAAGGCAGTAGCCGCAGGCAAGATTGATATATGCGCAGGCATAAACACTACCAGCATAATCATAGCAGCAG
>JAAEMX010000451.1 GCA_024225035.1 Lentisphaerota bacterium | reverse complement strand
TAGGACTGAGCCCTAGCTAAGCCAAGCATAAAACCAGGCAGAATCTTGTGTTTATGCAGAGACAGTGGGGAGGTGAAAAACATGCCAGAGCCAAGTGAAATTGACATTATTCTCTTTGAAGTAAGACTTAGCCCTAGGTCAATTTCTGCTGCTGTGAGATTTGTGAGATGATGATTCATGAAAAGGACGAACTGTGCGAGACATCCATCGGTTCACAGCCGCCTGCAGCCGTACAGCCAGGCCTAATAGGGAGGTGAGAAGTACGACAGTTCTAGGAATTCAATACAGGAGCACAAGATGAAGCAGTAAAAGTGACGACAATTTCACACATTCGAGGCCTGGGACGCACGGGGCCTCGATAAAAGTACGATTTGTGAGATGATGATTCATGAAAAGGACGAACTGTGCGAGACATCTATCGGTTCACAGCCGACGGCAGCCGTACAGCCAGGCTTAATAGGGAGGTGAGAAGTGCGACAGTTCTAGGAATTCAATACAGGAGCACAAGATGGAGCAGTAAAAGTGACGACAGTTTCACACATTCGAGGCCTGGGACGCACGGGGCCTCGGTAAAAGTACGATTTGTGAGATGATGATTCATGAAAAAGACGAATTGTGCGAGACATCCATCGATTCACAGCCGCCTGCAGCCGTACAGCCAGGCCTAATAGGAGGTGAGAAGTGCGACAGTCCTAAGAATTCAATAG
>JAAEMX010000450.1 GCA_024225035.1 Lentisphaerota bacterium | reverse complement strand
AGTCGGCAGGCTGGGAGCAGATTGCCGTGTTTTTCAGAAATCAGCGTGTACTTCCATGGAAAACTGTCCGTATTCTGACGGACGGTCTGAAACGAAAGCGAACGGAGTTTCGCATAAGACATACAGAGGCCTGGCTCAACGATGTGGGAAAGGTCAGACTGATATGCTCGGAGTTTAAAAACAGAAGGAAGGGCAAACGCAAATATCTTGCATGCACTGATTTGGAAATAACACCCCGGCAGATACTCATTGCATACAGAATCCGCTGGAAAATCGAGATTTTTCACAAGCATGTCAAAATGCATCTCGGATTTGAGGATGTTGCCGCAAAAAACTTCCGTTCTGTGGAAAGTCATGTATATGCAGTATATTGTGCCTATATTCTGATGCATGACGACCCTCCCGGAGTGTCCGGGGATTCAAATACGATCCTTGAAAAACAGCAGGACATAAAAAACGTTATTGAAAATAAAAAGACTGCCTCTGTTCTTCAGGGATTAACGCAGATCGGCGGAGTTGAGCGATT
>JAAEMX010000449.1 GCA_024225035.1 Lentisphaerota bacterium | reverse complement strand
TAAAGGTTATTAGTAACTTACTCTAAAATTCAGTCAGCAAAGCTATTAAATATGTTTGTTAAGGCAAGTAATGAAACATAAATGCTATTAAAGCAAGAATATTTTCACCAAAAAAAATGGCATGATTAAAAACACATAAAACAAAAAGGTTCTTCTAAAAAAGTAGTATGATGTGTAAAACTAATTTTTGTAACAAAAGGAATACACATGACTATTTTAAAAGAAGAACCAAGTTCATTGACAAAATCGTATAAGTTTGTACGGCGGCCGGATTTAAGTCCAGCCCTACGCATGAAAATCGCTGCACTGGTATTGGTTTTTAGCTATCATGGGCAAGTTACCCGATTATCTGAAAAATATTCAGTATCACGTAGTTTTATTTATGGTTTAAAGGCTGTATTATCGATTCAATTGGAGGGAATATTTGATACAGCCAATGAATTGGCTTTGTCCAGGGAGAGAAAACGGCAGAAAGCTCAAGAAAAGATTTTAAACCTTCGATTAATAGGTAAATGTTCGCTTTCTGCAATTTCAGAGCTCCTATTACTGGAGAACCTGGCACTGCCTCATTCAGTCTGCTTCATTAGTCAGTTTCTTAGCAGTCTTGGAGCAAAATTGGGCAAGATGGTTGATTGGAAAGGGGCAGTGCATTATGCAAGCGATGAAATATTCATGATTGGACATGAGCCAGTATTAGTTACGGTAGACCCAATCAGCAGCGCCATTTTGCAAATGGAGCGCTTAAAAGTGCTGAGCAAAGAAGCCTGGATGCAGCATTGGCAACGATTGGGAGAAGCCAATATAATTCCCTTGAGCTTAGTCAAAGACGAAGGAGCAGCAATGCGGGCAGCTCAACAGGAAGGACAATCTGATGTAGCTGTGCAAACCGATACTTTTCATGGGGTGAGTCATCGCCTCGGCATATTCACTTCTCGTCTTGAAAAAGCTGTAAATAAAGCCATAACTTATGAATGGGAACGACAGGAGGTTGCACAGAAAGCCAAAAATGAGAAAGTGAAAATAAAAAAAGAAGCTGCCTATAAGCAAGCTTGCCAGCAAACCTTTGAGGCTATAGAGCAATATGAAAATTTTCAATTCCTCTATAGTTGTCTGGTTGAACAATTCAATGTTTTTGACCATCAAGGCAAAGCTCGAAGACAGGAATTTGCCATCCAGGAGGCTCAATGTGCTTTAGACATGATGAAGCAGTTAGCTATTCCAAAACTGAACGACCAAATTAAAGCCATTGAAAAATTACTTCCCCAACTTTTTGATTTCCTGCCTAAAGCTCAACTCATTCAATTTGAATTAGAAACGGAATTAGGTCAAAGTCCAGCCTACTTTTGGATCTACACCTGGCAAAACGATAAGAAGAGTCGTAAAACCAAAAATACAGGCAAAAGCCGGGTGCTACGTCAAAAAGCCACCATTGCCTTATTAATACTTCAGGAACATTATCTCCTCAAACCAACTGAATTTGACAGCTTCAAAAAACGCATCTTTGAAAGATTAGATTCTATCATTCAATCTTCTGCTTTAGTAGAAACGATCAATTCCCTTTTAAGGCCCTACATGAACGGGGCTCGAAATCAATTATCACAGGAACAGTTCAATATTATCCGCTTTTATCTCAATCATCGAATCTATAAACGCGGTAAACGAAAGGGGTTTGCTCCAATTGAACTGCTGAAAGCAAAAAAACTAAATAAAACCTGGCTCCTTTCTCTTTTGGAGTACGCAGCATAGGAGTCAGTCTTTTTACGATTTTGTCAATGAACTCGATTGGAATACGACTTTTTGTCTCTGGATTCCGTATTATAGTAGTCAATACATTTTTTTAAAAGTGTCAACTACTTTTTGCAGATTATTAATCACGCCCTGTTTTTTTGTGATTTTTTCTTTTACAAATTGATATAATTGTCCGGCATTGTCTATTTCCGAGAACTCAAAACTTTCGAAATTGATATAAATAATTTGACTTTCCCGGATATTATTTTGTAGTAACTCATCTTTTAGCAACATCAAAAGAACTGACTTTCCACTTCGCCTAATACCGGATACAACCTTGATGAAAGGTTTGTCGATAAAGTTTCTTAACTGGTTTATATATAAT
>JAAEMX010000448.1 GCA_024225035.1 Lentisphaerota bacterium | reverse complement strand
GCTGAGCGCATGGTCAAACCGGGGTGTTCACTCTTTAGAGATTTGCACTTCGGATTTTGACAGCGTAGATACCAGAAACCCATACTTGAACCTTTGAATTCCTGCCAGATTTTGGAAGCCTTAGTCCCAGTTGAGCTGTTACGGTCAGAACCTTTCACTGTGCATACCTTATATAATATAGATTCAGCAAATGATCGGGTACGTTTGCGCATGTCTTCAAGATTATCCACTGTAGCAGCGTGGTTAATCCAGTCGTCTAACTCATCAGCGACATTAATCTTGGCTGACTTAGAAGTAATGCGCCGACCGGAGCCCTGAAAAAAGCTGGTCAATTGTGAAAACTTGTAACGGTCAGCCCTTACCGCTTTGGGAGTAGCCAGTTCTGCCGCCAGTTCAGGAATCGCTTCCATTAGAGGTTTAAATTTATCAGTATTAATTTCAGTCGCTTTATCATCAGATTCGTAACAGACTAAAGACAAGCACTGTTGAAAAATAAACGTCCACAAAAGACCACACACCCAAGCCAAAGTTTTTCCGGTCTGTTCAGGTGCGCACACGGTCACCTCCCGCCGAGTTCCGGCAAAGTCCCATGCGTCAATTGGGCCTCTTAAATAAGGGGTCAGACTTAGATCAAGTTTACTGCGGATGCGCGCCGAAATCACGTGTTTAAAGTCAACACTTTCCTCCGCCCAGTCTGCCGGACTTACTTTCTGCTTGATACTCAAGTTACTTACAGCAACTCGAATACGGCTTTTGACAGATCGGTGTAAAGCTTGGTGATACAGTTGTCCACAAGTTGATTCCAATTCTCATGTTCCTTTTCATCAATATGCTCTATTACAAACTCTTTTAGAGGAGCAAGGTCCTTTACTAATAGACGGGTGTTAAGGTCGATGAACTCCTCGAACACATGAATACGCTTTTCCATGATGGTTTGTTCGAGCTTTTTGATCTGAGTTTCAAGGTGGCGTTGCTTGGTAAGCTGGAGTTTTTCCTTGGCGGATACAACGGCATGTTCGGGCTGTTCGCCTTCCAGTGGGGTAATCTCCCATTTGGCATTACATGAGTCGGGTTTGGAAATGTCTTCAGCCGTGTAGACAATGCCATCTAACATGAAACGATCTCGTTGGCAGTGTTTTAAAACATTCTTATGGCTGATGCCGTGTTTTCTACAAATTTCTTGGACTTTCATTTTTTACTCCTATAAATTAATTAACAAACTGAGCATAATTAATGCAGCAACCCTTTTTCAATAGGGAGAGCGTTAACTTATAGGTGGATTTCTGTAGCTATGTAATGTATAACTATATATAAATAATACAGTTTATGCCATTCATGGCAATAGTTTTTGGTAGAGGTAACAGAGTGGATATTTTCAATAATAGAGAATTGGCTATTTTAATTTGGCTGACATTACTAACTCTTTTTCTTTTGTTCTATCGAGAAATTAGAAGAACCATAATAAGCATTTTTGAGCTTAAATTAGTTTGTTATTGTATATGTATGGCTATTTATATTGCTCTAATTATCAGTATTTTATATCTAATAGGGTACTGGAACATTAGAATGGCAAAAGACTCAATTATGTGGTTTTTTATTTCTGCTATACCATTTACGCTTTATGTAGGTATTTCTGAAAAATCAAATAGACTATCGTATAAAAAGTTATTGTTTAATTGTCTAAATTGGACTGTTTTTGTAATATTTATAATCAATTTTTATTCCTGTAGGTTTGTATTTGAATTCTTTATTGTGCCTATTTTGATAGTAGTTTCATGCTATTATAGCTATTTTTGCATCAAAAATAGTTCCCCATGCTGGAGAAAAGTCCTAAATTCGATAATATTGTTAATCGGCATTAGTGAATTAATATACTCCTGCTATCATATATTTATGGAACCTGACAGACTTATAAATATCCACACATTGAAAACTTTTCTTCTTCCGGTAATTCTAATGGTTTTCTTATATCCGTTTATTTATATTATTTTGTGTTTTGACACTTATTATATCTTAATTTCAGCAAGTGATAGAAGAAATGGAAAGATTGAAAATATCAAAACTTTTTTATATCTTTTGCTTCATCCCAAGGAAGTAATGAACGATTCTGAAAAAAATGAAGTTAACAATGAGAAAAAAATGAAGCTGAATTTAGGAAATATTATAAAATACAAAATAATAAGTGAAAACTCGGACTTCGTTTCCAGCAGTAATCGTTTAAAAATTGAATTATACAAAAGAGTTGACATACAAATTCTAAAGAAAATAGCAATGAAGCTTAGAAGCAGTAGGAAGCAATATGATAGGCTTTGGATTTGGTATTTTATTAAAGGTATAGATCCCAATAAGGGAGCATGGGCTGTTTCTCATTTTAAACCTGAAGGTTTGGT
>JAAEMX010000447.1 GCA_024225035.1 Lentisphaerota bacterium | reverse complement strand
TTTTAACAATATCAATGAATTTTTCAATATTTTTTTCATTCAGACAGATATGCAGTCTTTTGTAGGCTGACTGAATTTTCTTATCTTTCAGACCTGTAAAATGGCGGTACAGGTAAGACAGGAACGATGTTTTGACTTCCTGGTTGGGATATCCGATCTGGTACAGGGTATTGTCAAAACCGTGAATGGTTATATACCCGGTCTGAAACAGCAGCGGCTCCGGTTCAAGGTTCTCAATTTCATAGACAGTGAAATTTTCCTCACTTAATTCAAGGTCTTCAATATTCACAACCGGGTATTCCTGCTCTGTTATCAGATTCACAAGAAAACTCGGTGTTGCAGTTTCAAACCAGAAGTTCTCAAATTTTCCTTTCTGAAACAGTTTTGTCACTGAAAACGGATTGTAAACTTTTGTCTTGGTTTGTGTAAAGCGGTATCCGTTATACCATGCCATTATTTTCTCTAATGTTTCCTGTCTCCCGATTTTTATTTTTTCGGACAGTTTGTCAATATGAGTATCAAAAAATGACAGAAACTCATCATCGGTATATCCTAAAACTGAATCATATTCATCCTGCATGGAAATATCATCCAGGTTGTTCAGATCGGAAAAAATACTGACCCGTGCAAATTTTGAAATCCCTGTGAAAAACACAAACCTTAAAGCTGCGGATACATCACCGCCTTTGAGTACGCCGAAAAACGATTTCAGGATATCCCGGTTTTCTTTTGCAACACCAAGCGCGGACTCGCCTTTTCCCAAGTGCTCGATAATGGGCTTGTCGTATTCGTCGATCAGTACAACTGCCTGTTCTTTATATTTTTTTGCCAGACCGGTGATAAGTGTTGAAAAAGAATAGGGCAGGAATTCAGCCGTATTCTGAATTCCGTGTTCTCCGGCGATCCGGCGGACATGCAGAAGCAGATTTTCCCGAAGTCTTTCAGGAGTGTCATATGCTATTGTGCTGAAATCCACTTTGACAATCGGATGAGGTTTCCACTGCCAGTCGGTCTGTTCAATCTGTAACCCTCTGAACAGATCCTTATCTCCCCTGAAAAGACATTCAAGTGCTGACACAAAAAGCGATTTTCCGAATCTGCGGGGACGTGCCAGAAAATAAAATCCCTGGGGCGGACGCACCATTTCACAGATGTACCCGGTCTTATCCACATAAAGGAAATTGCCTGTTATCATTTTTCTGAAGTCCTGGACGCCGACAGGTAAAAATTTATGCATGGTATGA
>JAAEMX010000446.1 GCA_024225035.1 Lentisphaerota bacterium | reverse complement strand
TATGGCTCTTCAGGAATTATAGTGGAAAAAATTTAGGTATAATATTAAAATAACAATATGAAAGAATCATTAGAAGAATTTTATAACGGTATATTAGGTATTGAGCCCCCTTGGGAAGTTGTTTCGATCTCAAGGGATAGTGAATCACGTATAGTGACAGCACAAGTGCATTACAAGAAAGAAATTTCTTTAACCTGTCCAAAATGCAAAGCGGAAAGCAAATTATATGACCATCGAAAGCGCAGATGGCGTCATCTTGATTCATGCAATCATAAAACAATTATTGAGGCGTTAGTACCACGAATACGTTGTTCTGAACATAAAGTTGTACAGCTTCCTGTAGCATGGGCTGAGAAGAATAGCAGGTTTACTGCTGAGTTTGAAATGGCTGTCTTGATCTGGCTCAAGGAAGATCCAATATCCACAGTAGCCAATAATTTTGATATTAGCTGGGATGAAGTTGATGGAATGATGAAGCGTGCTGTAAAACGTGGCCTTGAACGCCGTAAGAAATCAAAACCGGCCCATATAGGTATTGATGAAACAGCTTTTCAAAAACGTCATGAGTATGTTACGGTTATTTTAGACAAAGACAAGGACGTTGTTATTGACGTATTGGATGATCGGAAGGCAAAAACTCTTAATAATTGGCTTAAACAGCAGGATATAAGCGATTTATCCACTCTCAAGAGCATCTCTATGGATATGTGGGATCCATTTATAAATGCGGTAAAATCAAACTTTGAAAATGCACATGATCTTATTGCTTTTGATCGGTTTCATGTCGCACAACATTTAGGCAAAGCTGTTGATAAAGTACGAGCTCAAGAGAATAGAGTGTTTAAGCAAGCAGGAAAGGACAACCCTTTAACCCGTACAAAATACCAGTGGTTAAGAAACTCACACAAAACAGATAACCGTGCCACGAAACGCAAAGAATTTCTTCAGTTAACTCAATTGAATTTAAAGACTGCTAGAGCATGGCGGATTAAAGAAGCGGCATCTATGCTTTGGAATTACACATACATGGGAGCAGCCGTAAAAGAGTGGAAAAAACTTCTTGGTTGGATAAGCCGTTGTCGTTTAAAACCAATGATTAAGGTTGGAAAGATGATTCGCCGATATTTCTGGGGAATATTGAATGCGATAAAACTGAAAATAAACAATTCAATGCTTGAAGCAAAGAACAGTAAAATTCAAAAAATTAAAAGGACGGCCTGTGGCTTTAGAAATAGAGAACGATTTAAAAATTCTATTTTATTTCACCTGGGGGGACTAGATATTATGCCTGTTCCCACACAATAGCCTGAAGAGCC
>JAAEMX010000445.1 GCA_024225035.1 Lentisphaerota bacterium | reverse complement strand
TTCATGTTCAGCAATTTTAACTTGGGCCACAATGTCGGCATAATCCCGGGTAGCCAATACCACCGCCGGGTCAATTTTAAGCTCGACATTAGCCGTGCCGGAAATCTGTAAAACCATCCTGATAACCAAGTCCCGACTTTCTCCTTCGCTGAGTTGCGGCTTGTAGGTTTCAGGAAAATTACCGTAGGCAAACAAGTTGCCGTTATCGTCAAAGAGTCCGACCTCGTGCACTGTCCAGCCACCGACGTTAGTCGGAATGACCAACTCAGCGATCAGCCAGTTTGGATTATCGGGGTCAGTAGAAAGACTGTTCAAACTGCCACGATAAACTTCATTGACCAGCACGGTGGCGGTTTCACTCGGCGTAATAGCGCTGCCATTACCGTCTCCGACCGCCATGTGCGACAAGTTTATGGTTTGCCCAAGGGCTCCGGCATTGGCCAAAGCCGCTTGCCCGATGTTGGTTAGAACTGAATAGAAATCCATATTTAAGCACTCCTTTGAAGTATGGTTACAGTGTCACGTTGATAACTGCTACAACCACCAGCATACCAACAGCTTTGCTGATTAATAGTCTTAGTTACAGGTGGAAAAACAGTGATAACATCGCCAGCAGTAGTACTTATTCCCAAATAGCCCACACCATCACTGCGTCCGACCAGTTTCAAACTACTTAAGTGACTGCGCACATTCTTAGTCGCCGCTATCGTTTGCTCGACAAGGGTTTGCTTTGCGGCGTCCAAGCCAGAGCTACTGATTTCAGCATCGACCGCAAAAGTGCATGGTTCGCCAACTGGGTTCTGCTCAAACCATTCGACTACCTTTAAGTGATATCCCAGACTGTCAAGAGCTTGACGCAAAGCCCCAATCGTGCCTTTATGAGCGTGAATTTCATACTGTTTGGCAATAATGGCTCGTTGCTCAGCTTCTGTCCAGTCATCACGCCAAACATCTACACTTAAAGCCCATGCCAAATAAGGCAGTAATGCCGCCGGACACTTAGTTGGATTCCACAGATCACCAGTTGGCACTGGAACTTGTTCCAGCCTTTTGGTGGCTGCTTCCAAGCCGCGCTCTGATTTAGTGGCATTATTGGGTAGTAAACTCATTTATCCTTCCACAGTTAAAGTTATGTTCTCTATTAATGGAGCGGCGTTAACCCCGCAAATAATATCAGCACTTGGTGAGCTCAAATTGACCTTTTCAACTCCTGCAGTTTGATGTAAAGCGGCATAAATACCACTTAAGGCTACGGTGGCTTGCAGCTTAAAGTTAGTCGTGGCATAAGCTTGTAGCGCCTGTTCAGCTGCAGTCATCACTAACGCACTGGAGGCTCCGCTTCTCAGGGTTAAAGTGGCGGTTACTGAATATCTTTGGATAGTAGCGGCCTGTACTGTGACCTGATCAGTTAAAGGTCTGACTTCTTCGGCATTAAGTGCCGTAGCAACAGTTGTAAGTAAATTACCTGAAGCCGTGCCGCCGTTGCTGTGGGATAGAATAGTGACTGAGACTTGCCCCGGGCTGGGGCTTGCCGCGGTCACCGCTTTAACATCACCCGAAGCCGACAAAGCATGAAAAATGTAACTGCCTTCACTGCCAGCAGTAGTAATCGCTTCCAGCGCTAACAAAGTGCGTTTTCTTAAGGCGGTATCGGTTTCATATACGGCTGGCGTTGGCGGTTCTGCATCGGGGTTAGCTGAAACTACTATTTGCCTCTGGACGTTAAAATTAGCCGCTAAGTTTTCAAGATCATTGCCATTTGCATAGGCCAACATGACTGCCCGACTGGCGTCATTAACGCGTTGTCTAAGCATAAGTTCACGATACGCTGCCACTTCCAGCACCTTATACGCCGGGTCGGATTCGACTAACGCTGAAAACTCAGGAGTCTTGCTTCGCAGGGTCGTCAGCATCGCTGAAAAAATGACCTCATAATCCAATGGTTCGATTACATCAGGG
>JAAEMX010000444.1 GCA_024225035.1 Lentisphaerota bacterium | reverse complement strand
TAATTCATCTGATTTTCCAGCGAAAGCTTGACACTTTTATCCTCATATAAGAAGCCGTTTAGAATGTTTTCATCAGTTTCAACATCAATCTTAGCTTTGAGTAGTTGCAGTAATTCCTGTTTTTTACTGGTGTCAGCAACATATTCGTTGCTCGTATCGCTCCATTTGTGATAAGCAGATGGTGACAGTGATCTGGGCTCATTGCCTTCAGCAACCCACTCCAGATATTCCTGATAATCAAGGTTAGCCGGATTTGCCGGAATGAATGCCCGATCTTCAAGTCTAATTACGCCATTATGAGTTAAAGCATACATAGATTTTCTCCTTAATTTTCAGCAACCATTTCAATATAAACAGAGTCTGGAAACTGCATGAAGTGAACGTGGGAGTCGTCAAAGACAACGGTGTTACCCTCTAAGGTGATATATAAATTACAGCCTTGTGGGTCTGACATAACTAACTTATTTAACAGCTGAACCGTCATATTATTTTCAACATCAGGTACATTATAAATCGTATGTAAAAAGTCTGTATTAAGTGGAATGGTATCTACTAAGGTCGGAGTGGTCCGCATCGGCACGCCCATTGGATAGATAAAGCGGGCAATGCCTTCGCTGGTATTATCTACCAAGTGCTCAATAAAACGGATGTCATTTACTTTTATCCTTTTATAATAGCGCTGGCATTTAAGCACTTCTGTGGTGTAATTGGAGTACTCAAATGGCGTGGCAATACTACCACACTCAAATTTTGCTTTGCGAAACTGGAAAGTGTTATCACC
>JAAEMX010000443.1 GCA_024225035.1 Lentisphaerota bacterium | reverse complement strand
CCTATGATAGGCCACGACTTCACCTTGCAAGGTTAATTCCACGCCCATCACTATTTGGTTACCGTTATAATGGGCGATGTTATAATCAATATCTATTTCCAAGGTGTCAATTACTTCCAATCGAAAACCATAATGACTATCAGGGTCATAGACTTTGCGGATAAAGCACTCGCCGTCAATCGCCAACGTCCGATCTACTAAGCCTAAAATATCCAGCCAACCTGAACGTCGTCGATAAGCACATAGTTTGTTACGGCGCTTGCCCCAGTTATCCCAGTGCTGCTCAATGAGGTCATTGGCTGTATCATCAGTTTTACCGTCAAAGTTTTCAACTCGCATCATCAGTCTAATTCCGGCGTCGCCGATAATATTGGTTTCACGCATCTGCAGCCATTTGATATAGTCGGAATTATTTTTAGCTAAGTCCCGTGATCGCATCATCAATTTACGTAAATCACTTCTCAATTCCTCATTAGTTGTCAGGGGCGACAGTATCCAGTCAGCTTCGAGTCGAGTCTGCCGAGCCGCTTGAAAATTCCGCCATAATATTTTAGAAGTTTTGGCACTACGTGAAAATATCTTTTTAAATAGATTAGCCATGTTTAAACTCCACTTTTATGGTTCTTATGCCTTGGTTTTGAGGTAGCATGCTTAAAAACAGCGTCCGCAGGCGCAGCAGTTCACTGCTTGTCATGTATTTAAGCCGTCGCCCGTTATATTCAGTTTCAACGACTGGATTATCCAATTTGCCAGCTAATACTGCATTAATAGCTTCCAGCATTTTTTCAGGATAGCTGCGTGGGTCAACATTTGAGTCAGATAAATCAGCGTGCAGTCGAACTTTGCCGGAAGCTACTAAATATTTTTCATCACCTTTAATAGCCTGGCACTGCCATTTGGCGACAGTCGGTTCGATGCCAGTTAAGGCAGCCGCAGCCAGCGCAAAAGTATATTTATCATTTTCAGGCGTAGCGGTAAGTTCGATTATTCGGTCAGTATTCACTCGGATTAAATAGCGAAGTCCCCAGCCGTCTATCGGAGGGTATTCAGTAAAGCTTACCTCCCAATGCTGAGAACAACCAGCAGTAAGTTCATATGGAAAAGCTGTCATAAAAAAAGCGCTCCTTTTTATAATAGAAGCACCGTTAACCTAGACATAGCCAGTCATCCAATTACTCTTAGGGCGTACCTGTGGTTGTACATTATTTTCAGGTGGAGATGACTTAATGCCAAGAATTTCAGCTTTCTTTTGCAGCCAATGATGTTTTTTAAGTTTGGCAACCGCAAAATCCTCTAACGCCAAATACATTTTACTCGTATCAAAGTAGTCATGCATGCGGTTATTATGGACATAATTTTCAAACATATTGCCTTCTTTTTTATTTGAAGAATCAGGTCGTAAGGCCGCAATTTCTCGCACATAATCATCAGTAATTTCATTATCCGACAGCAAATACCAATAGTAATTATCTTTTTTATCCTGAATGTAAATGTAATAAAGCAAACTGGACTTATACTCTTTCTCACGGAAAAGAATAAGGTCTTTGTGGTTCTTAGATCTTCGAAATTTTTCACTCCCGCGGTTTTCACCCTTGTAAGTGTACAAGCGGCGGTGCTTTTTCACAAAATTGGCGACTTCATGCTTGCGGTGTCCGCCTTCGTCAATTATTCCAAGTATTGGCTGGATACCTAAATATTCAGCATACAATACGTCTTCAAGCGTCTGCACTCGCCTAAATTCAGCACCGTCCTGTTTTGCGACTAGCCGCCGCCGCTCATTAAGTTGTTCGCGCTCCTCTTTAGTTAATTCTAGATATTCACAAAAACCGTAAGCTAACTGCCAGCGGTTGCAGTTAATATCCAATGCCCGGATTTCCCATTTCCAGCCGTAGTCCTGTGTATCCGCAGATAAAAACACCCCTTCAATAGTATCCGGCTCTGGCAACTTTGCCGCGCAATGACTCCGGATGGCATCGACTTGTGTTGAATTGACTTTGCGCTCCCGAAATGGTAAGCCCCGCCATGAATTGTCAAAGAGAATCTGTTTT
>JAAEMX010000442.1 GCA_024225035.1 Lentisphaerota bacterium | reverse complement strand
CGACTTCAGCAGCTATAAGATTCGGGGCTATTATTATCCCATGATTGATCAACGAATCTCGCAAAACTGCTGTGACCATGTCATGAGTAACAGCTTTGTAGCCTTGGACGTTGGCATCCTTTCGGACATATTCAACCTCCTTTCTTACTGCGTTTATTCTTTGAAATATATTCATATCATTGTCCTAATAGTTAAATTACCAGCCCAGCCTGCCATGTTCAGCCTTGTCCTGTCTCGCCATACCTCGCCTCGCCATGCCCTTCCTGCCACGTCTTGACTTGCCGCGCCACTCCACGCCCTTCCTGCCATGTTAAGCCCTGTCCCGCCTTGCCCAGCCTCGCCTCGTCTGCCATGCCATGTCAAGTCCCGCCTAGCCCTGCCGCGCCCAGCCTGCCATGTCAAGTCCCGCCACGCCACGCCACGCCCTGCCAGGCCTGCCATGTTAAAGAGCAACACCACCTACCGAATCATCGATAGCGCGGATCACATTTGCCAACTCGCTTAGTTGGCTGTATCGACGCCTAAACGCAAGTGCTTCACGAATAGCATTACTTAACAACTCCGCCCTGGCGTCAGGGTCTTTCAATATCTCCTCTGTTGTTGTGAATACCTTTCGCACCTTTGGCTCCGCATCCTT
>JAAEMX010000441.1 GCA_024225035.1 Lentisphaerota bacterium | reverse complement strand
TTAGTTATATAACCATTCCCTATAGGAATAAACCGTTCAACTGCCTCTATATTAACTGTAAGAACTTTAGATGTTCCTAAAATTCTGCATGTTAATATAAAAAAACTGATAGATCAAGGTATAAATCGTTAAACGTTGAACAAAGTGCGACTTCTGCTAGTCAACATTATTTGTAAAACACCTCACGAAGAGCTTTAATTATAATAACAGACTAGTGTCTCTGGAAGGGTAATTTATAAAGTGCTGAAATGAAGGGATCAGCATCTAAAGTTAATTGAGATATTTAGCACTTCTATGTACCTGTTACAATAGGCAGAATATCTTCCCAGCTCTATGTCGGTTGACAAACATCTAAATTAACCAGGATTAAATTGCATGAATTTTAAAAGATTTATTTACACAACATTAGTACTTTTCATCACGTGCGCAGTATCATCCGGTAACGCAATGACTTACCAGGAGAGCTTAAATGCGGCTAACGTAAATGTTAATAATAATATTCCAAATGCAATTTCTGATCCTACTTACCCTATTTACCATTTAAGAGCACCATCAGGCTGGATTAATGATCCATGTGGACTTTTTTATTTCAATTCTTCGTTTCATATATTCACCCAGTCCAACCCGTGGGGCAATCAATGGGGAAATATGTCATGGTCCCACGTAGTCAGTGTTCCTGACCAGAAATGGGGGTACAAATGGTTTTATCCCAAAGACGAAAAAGGCATTGTAAAAACAACTGTCATAGCTCCATCATTAAATAGTAATGCCGCCGATGACAATGGCATTTTCACTGGCTCAGTAGCCATTCTTCCTTTCAAAGAAAAAAACAGTAGCGGCAAAACAGTAACTACATACTACCCAACCGCTGTATACTCAGCAGTCTGGGGAATTGATGAATCCAGACAGGAAGTAATTGCCATGGCGAGAGCCTTGGATGCCAATAAAACCCAAAACAACAAATTAATTGACCCATTCCTTAATAACTGGACAAAATACTCAACTATTTCCCCGAACGACCCTGATAATAATCCCAATATCATCATTAAACAGCCTGCAGAACTAAACCTGATTGCATTCCGTGATCCTTTTATTTTCAGAATACCTGATGACAACAATTACTACATGATAGTTTCAGGTGGGATAAAGAAAGAGAACAAACTTCCTGAGGGGATAATTCTTCTATATAAAAATGACGGCAAAGACCTGACCAGAAACTGGACTCGAGTAAATAAAAATAAAGACTTTTTCTTTTCAATCGAAACTACGATTAAAGATCCAGTCACTGGAGCGGGAGACATTGAATGCGGAGCATTATACAGATTAACTGATCATATCGGCACTACTAACGGCACGCCTTACATAATCACATTCGGACAGGACGGTTCTCCCTCTGTGCCATACAGCAAATCCATGTACTATGTGCTTGGTAATATCGTTAAATCCAAGGGCGGTATTAAATTTGTCCCGCTGGATTCATTTAAAGATGCAAACGGTAACACAACTAAAAAGCTCCTTGATTTAAACCCTGATTTTATATTTTACTCATCAAATGTACTTCCAGTTGACAACGAACAACGCAACTATTTAGTAAGCTGGCTCAACATCGGCAGTCAGGCTAAGGACAGCAAAAAGTACAATTGGGCAGGCGCATTAAGCATTCCGAGATTCTTATACGTCTACAAAGAAAACAACGAGTTCAAACTTGGGCAAGACCCCGTTTTAGTCAACGCCCTTAGAAAAGACAGTATTTACTCCTCAGATAAAATAACATTTTCAGATAAATCACAAGCCATTCTTTTGAAAGGCGTAAAAGGCAGATTTTTGAATATAAGTACTATCTTCAAAAGCAAAAACATTCTTTCATCAAGCTTTGTTTTGCAACTGGCTTGCAGCAGTGCAAAAAGCTTTCCAATTGAAATAACCAAGGGCAAACTCATTGTAAATAAACAGAAGCCGATAGATTTAAAATTACCTGCGACCAGTACTCAAGTAAAGCTTGAAGCTTATCTGGACGGCGCCGTACTGGAGATATTTATAAGCAAATACATTGATGGTAAATTCATAACCTACAGCACCTACAGCAGCCCATTGCCAAGCTACGGCGACACCAAAAGCGAAGGCATAAAAATCACAGGATCAAAAGATGTAACCGCTGAAATAAACGTCTACCCGATGGACACCTGCTGGGCCATTGAAAAGCAAGCCGTTCCACCTCAATCAAAAACAAAAAACGGTTACAACAGCTGCGAATAAAATTTATAGTCATATCTAAATAAAAATCCGGCAGTAAAAACTGCCGGAAACAAAATCCTCAAATGATATCTCAGCCAGCCATTTTTTGTCCTATTTCCCTAAGAAATAAAAGCCTTCTGAAAAAGCTTCCGGACGGATTAATAACTTTGGAAGGAAGTTTGCCTAAATAAACATTAATGGTTCTTATAAAAGCATCTATTGAACCACACATTTTATATCTATTCAACTCTGCAACCAAACTATGTGCGTGACCTGAGTGATGTCTTCCCCAGTGGGCGAAAACTCGTTTGGGGACGCTACTGTAATCCTTCATGATGGCAATCCCGAGGGAGTACAATCTTTGTCCTTCAATGCTCAAATTTGTTCTTGCCATACTGGTGCTGGCTCTTCCCAGAGAAGGATAAATCCTGCTTGCTATCCTATGGTAGCTGCTTGGGTAATTGAAAGTTTCAGGTATGTTAGAGAAAGGTACAGTCTCTTGTTTCGTGAGATCAATTATCTTACCTTCGTTTATTTTAACATACTGAAATTTTGCAGGATCCATTTCAGGTTCAAAGTTGAATTGAGAAGGATAATCCCGCTGCAAGAGATAATTATCCACAATCCCCATACGCACCAAAAATTTAACTGCGTATTTATGACAATTGAACTGCCTTGAATTAAAGTTCGGACCTTTGTAAACCTTACGAATGCTACCATCATCATCATACAAGGTTTCAACATTGATTTGACGGTCTTCATTCAACAAGCTGACAGCGCAATCATACTTTTCTTTTTCGACTTCAAAATTTCTGATATATAGCTCTGTATCATCAATAGATGAGAACTCGTTACCTAAATACCCATTATAAGTCCTTCCATTTATATAGCCCCAAATTAGATTACAAGACCCCCAGCCTCTTCCATTCAGACCAATTGCCTGATGCAACGTCCACTTTTCATTGTTGAATTGCGACAAATCCTCATCATTAAATGATGATAAAAGAATCATCGCGTGTCCCAAACCAACTCCAGCTTTATGTTTCTCCCCCCACCACATATCCTTGCTTGCATAAGAAATATAATATTTCATTGTATTCTTCCCCTTCAAAAGAAAAATTAATAGTAATAAATAATAGCTACCCTCGAGAGGATAGTATTAGAATATTAATAATTAAATTTTCAATAGAATCTCTTACAATTTTATTACTTTTATTTCTTATACTTTCACCAAAAAGACTATTTTAAATCCTAACAGTTTCACTTAACCATCTTGCCATATTAAGCTTACTTCTTTTGCCAATGATATAGCTCAACTACAAAGCAGAAGTAGTATCAAAATTAGCAATCTGGAAACAAATGCGCAGAATGTCAGTTAAATACCCATGGATAGAAAGCCTGATCTGCCTAATGGCCACCGAAATCTAAAAGAAAACGCCCGGCAGCAACAAATATAACAATAAAATACATTGATTACAAACTTAATTAAAGTTTTGACTTTTGTTTTCAAGTTGAGTGAGGCGATGCCAGAGGTCGGCGTATTTTTTGGTGACTATGTTTATCAGGTGATTCAGCTGGCGGCGTGGCGCCAGAAGTTGCGCTCGCGGGCGTTAGCGCCCTCCCCGATTATGTCGATGGTTTGCTCTAACATCGCTACGCGTTCCTCTAAAGCTTCTATTTTCTTCTTCATGATTTTCCTTTTGCTTCAGCTGAATTTCAGCTTCGTTTACTAAAATGGATTTATATGTTGAAGCAGCTTTGATGAAAGGATCGTCGTTTTATCCGGTATAAAAAGAGCGCCCAATCACATCTTGCAAGAGGCCTCGCCAGAAGCCCACCAAAAAAATGCAAAAGGACGCCCAAAGTCTATAAGCTGTATTCTCGTAATGACAATACAGACAGGCTAAACAAAGGGCGCGTTCCTTCAACATCGTTCTTTTTGGTTAAAAACCTGGCGAGTTTCTTACAAAAACGCTGCTGAAAGCCGCGACGCTTTCAATATTCAATTTTTAATAATAGCTGTAATTGCTTGTTGCTGGACCACTACCGAATTCGATTCGGAGCGATATTACTTGCTTCGCATGGAAGTTTATTACAGCTTGACTTGTTTGTTAAATAAATGTCTCCATAAAATTAATTGCTTTCAAAATATAGTCAGACAAATTCACAAGTCAAGCTGATATTGCATGGTGATAATTTTACAGAAACTGCTTTTTATAAATATTTGGCCAGCCGATTGTATAATCAGGATGGTTCGTATAGTAAACGTCTCCATCCTTTGAATGTCCAATCATATCACTTTGGCTGAAACGCTTAAAACAAACCTTACCCTCGTGCACAGAAATCGCTACGCATTTATGACCGGCAAAGAACTGCTGTAAGGCATATGGCCCGGCTTTCGTATCAAAAAGGTGAAATTCTCCAATCACTACAAATGATTTTTTAACTTTGTACTCCCTGATTAATCTGGATATCCTGTCTCCAATCATATAATTAGCCCGGTCACGCATCAAAAGTTTGTTGCGTACACCATCCCTTTTCTTATAAAAATGTCTCTTTTGCTCAAGAGCAACCAAGTCAGTAGTGCTCTTATAATGAATCATTGATAAATCGTCGTCAAAGGTGTAAACAGGAATATTCAAATCTTTACATCGGTCACCTAAAACGCTGTATTCCGGGTGACCGAGGCGCTGCCAGTAATCCACATGTAAGTCAGATGTTTGATTTGACATGTACTGATCCAGCACGTCCATAATTTCCTTAGGCTGTTCATTACAGCTTATGCCGTTACAATTTTCCAATGCTTTCGCAAAATGATACCTGGAAGCATCCATATCAGTATAATTCAAAGCTCCTTTTACACCGGAGTAACTATCGCCAAAATGTGACTCAAGAAATACTCCACAAGGCCCTATCGGATCATGAAACTTAGTTAAAAGGTGAACCAGAAATGATGTTGCAGCATGGGAATATTTAATATGCTCATGACCTAAGATGAACACATCAAAATGAGGAAATACCTCTATCATAAACCTGTTCAAAGGAATAAATACCTTTGAAGCGATATCCGCGCAAATCTTGCAAATTCTGACGTGCGAAGTATCATTTTTAGCTGTTATTGAGGTATCTGGAATATAATCTACGTGCATTTTATGTTTTGAACACGAATCACAAACATCTTTTCCGCAATAATTGCATTTATAAACTTTCTCGTCTCCCTTTCGCCATTTGAAAAGTTGCTGAGGTTGCAGGGTGCGATCGCAAATATGACAATTTGTTGGCATGATAATTACTCCTTACTTTACGGTAGACAATTAGAGTTAACCTCTCTAATGGAACCTGAATATTGATAATACTATTATATTGTAATACATTTAAACAATGTATCCAAATACAGCTATCTAAATTTTATGAGTTTTGCTTGAGACAGGCAGGATTCTTATATTCACCATCTATAGGTGATGGTAAATATCATCTTAAAATAAATTAAGTAACAATTAAACCTAAAAACTCTGTATGTCTTTAAAGTTACAAATATAATTCTTAAAATATTCCATAATACCTCTCCAGTAATTTTCTGTATAAACTTAAGATAGCACAACGATCTCCAAGGTATTAGTACCACAATATTCAGAAATTGTTCAAGCCCTAACAAAAATCTAACATTCCAAAAACATAAAATAATTAAGTAAAAAATTAACAACAAGATTAATATAATTTACAACAAAAATAATGTAATATTAATAAAATGCTTTAGCAAAAAAGGTATGAAATAACTAAATTAAGAAGCAGGCAAGAGTTTTATAAAAAGGTAAGAACAGCATTATATATTTTGGCAAAATGAGGTCATAAATGTTATCAAAACAAAGTAGGATAAGTACTATCCTACGTAATGCCTTGACAGGTTAAAAAGCAATAGACTTTCCAAGTTGGAAATTTATATTCAAGTACGTTTTGGTAAAAAAAGAGTTTTGTATATATTAATACTCATTTCATCAGGCGCTACTGTATAATCTTTTAGTAATTTATTATCAATAGCTTTTGGCTTTCTCAGTTTTTGATACTTGTTATTTTCTACATAGGTCACCTTAGGTTTTTCATAGGTTCCGGCATTCACACACAAGCTAGTTCCTTTATTACCATCTACTACAAAAATAAACCCTCCCTTGCCACAAGCTACCGCACTAGCTGTAAAAGGTACTGAGTATCCGGTTATCAGATGTATCTGAATATTGGAGTAACCTTTTGTCATTGGTGATTTTTTCAACCTAGCACGTAAATGATCTAAGCATATTTCCAAGCCAAAGGATATTCCATCCATTACAAACGCACACTCTCCGCCAAGGCCGGATCTAGCGCACTCAGTTCCGAAACCGGAATTGTTTCCAACTTTCACATTACATAATTCAAGCTCATGCTCCTTAACAGGTGCTATTAAACCTGTGTTTTTGCTATAATTATCCAGAGTTTTGGGACCCGATATAAAATCTAAATCTGATATTTTTTCTTTGTAAACAATTAATGAATTTTCGCTGCTTGAACTAGCTGTTCCTCCTTTTTGAACCAAAGCAACATTGAAAACTTCATATAGTCTCTTTGTGATCTCTAAATGGCCGATAGCAGTGCCAAATACAAATATCCAGTTCTCATAACATTTTTTTGAAGTTTCTGCCCGCATTTTTTCCATTATTTCAGATATCTTATGTACTGGATATGAACCACCCTTACCTCGAAAGAAGAACTCCGGAGCCATGAAAATTTTAACCGTATCACCTTGACTCCTTACAGAGTTACTTGCAACAGCTGCTTTTATACTTTCTTTAAGAATTTTACAGCGATCATCAATATCAGTGTCAAATTTATCTTTTCCTAAATAGCTTTTCCCATATTTGCTTTTCTTATCTATCGCAATAGATGTGTCAAAGTTCAGTCCAATAAATTGAACTCCTTTGTATTTATTTGGCTCATATGTTTTTTTAAAGAAGTGCGGCGCAATTTTTATATGATTAAAAAGTCTGTTCGGCTTAGTCGAAATATTCAATCCATTTTCAACTCCATATAATCTAATGATACTTCCGAGATGGCCATTTTTTAAGCAGGAAACTTGCTTTGAAGTCAGGCTGTAATAATTATTTAGCAAGTTGCATTTATTGAAGGCTTTTATGGCATCTGATATTTGCGCTTCAGAAAATCCTAATCCAATTTTGTGAAAATATTTTGATACATCAGGTGCATAACCATTCTTGACATAGTCCTTTAGAAGCTCTAGAGCTTTAGGCATAATTAACACGTCCCCTTATAATTGATCTTCAACTTAAAATACTACCTAGTACTATAGTCAAACTAACCATTCCAAAAGTTCCTAAAGTCCTTTAGCTAATAAGTCATATGCCTAGCATGATCATTACCAACATGGGTTATATCAGATAGAAATAAAATTAATGACTAGTGTTTTTTGTGACAAGCCTTCAATTCAACGGAAATATTGGATTTTGACGTAATTGATTATTTTGCAAGGACTACATTACATTTTGCTCAAAGCGTTAAAACAAGTAATTACCAAATATATGATGTCCTTATAAAACCTTGGAAGAATATAGATATATAATATAAAAAAAATAATTAAGAATTTTAAATCCAGTCAAAATTTAATTTCATTCAAATTCACGGCGCCAGTCTTGTATCTCTTCAAGAAATCTTGGAATCACTGTTTTGACTTTTCTTGGCCCAATGCCTTTAATCTTAAGAGCTTCAGCAGGAGTGACAGGAGTTGTTTCAACTAAGCCCTCCAGGGCACTGTTAGTTAAAATCTGAAATGCCGGCACCTGTTTTTCACTGGACATATCAAAGCGTAATGCCCGCAGACGTTCATAAAGGTCATTGCCTCCACCTGAAAACTCTTTCTTTTGTCTGGGAGCTTTTTTTCGACTAGTTGAACCTTTGGCTTTTACTTCAGGAAAGTCAAGGGTAATGGTTTCGTAGCCCATAAGCACTTCCATTCCGAATGGAGTAATATCTATGCATGGATATTTGGGATCACCAACCTTGCAGAGGCAATCAAGCTTTTCAAGAGCTTTCATATAAAGCAGGATATTATTCTGACTGAGGTCTTTCAAACAGCCAAAGTCCAGATTTCTATCCAAGCCCCAATCAACTATTTCAGGGCGCTTAGCTCCAGCCAACACCTGGCTGACTCGTCCGCGTCCAAAACGACCGTCAAAGTTCTTTACAGTGGTAAGTATGCGTTTTATATAATGCTTTTCTTCATCAGACGGTTCACGATCCATAGAGTGAGCTTCAGAGCTGCCGCCGCAGGTATCACAGTTCTCGCAGTTCCATGAATCGGTGTCTTCTCCAAAGTAAGATATAAGAAAACGCTGCCGGCACAGGTGGCTGTTTGTATAGCTGATAACCTCATCAAGACGTGCGGACTCAAAATCACGTTTCTGACTGAGAGATTCAAAATCAATATCAAGCTCTTTTTCGTCAATCTTCAGAAGCTCAGTAGTTCTTCCGGCAAAAGGTGGCTCCCATTTGAGGCAGTCACCATCAAGAGCCCGCAAAACCCGTTTAACCTGATCGATATTAAGCCCGACAATTTCAGCAAGTGTCTCATAGGAACATTCCTGAAACACATTTATCTGCGCACCATAATGATTGATGCAACGAGCTATAAAACGCGACCTCTGAGTTGACTGTTTAAAATGTCGGTTGCCCAAAGTTTCAAGATCTTCGGTAAACCTGAGAAGACCGGTATTCTTCTGTCTGAAACCACGCGCTATGTAACCGTGTTTTTCCAAAATACGCATTGCGCTGCTGAGTTGATTATCCGACTTTGCATCAGGTATAAGTTCAACCAGTTCGGAAAGCTTGACCTCCAAATTATCAGTTCCGTTTTTATCCCGCAGTTTTAATAACGCTGAATAAAGTCCACGCAGCATTTCTTCAGAAGGATTACTCAAGTCAATTAAAAACTGCTGCACAAAGCGGTCACTGTAAGAATACAGCAAAACACATTCCGCCGGCTCACCGTCACGTCCGGCACGCCCGGCCTCCTGGTAGTATGCTTCAAGCGACCCGGTAAGGTTATAATGAATGACACGCCGTACATCAGGACGGTCAATTCCCATTCCAAAAGCATTAGTTGCTACAAGTACCGGACACGGTTCGTTCATGAAATCTTCCTGAGCCTTACTGCGATCATCATCGCTCATTCCGGCATGGTAGGCTATGCAGTCAAAATGTCCCGAAATCTGCTCCACTGCCTTACGGGTGGAAGCGTAGATAATCGTCGGACATGGATTCCTGAGCATGTCAGCTATTGCCTGATTCTTCTGGTCATTACTGGGACAGTCCAGCACGGAAAAAGCAAGATTAGGACGTTTAAAACCAGCCACATGAAGCCGCATATCAGGACGGCGCAGCATGGCACAGATGTCTTCACGGACTTTAGGCGTCGCAGTAGCCGTAAATGCACATATCTGAGGAATTTCGTATTGATCAAGAGCCTCTCCAAGCCGCATGTAGGAAGGACGAAAATCATGCCCCCACTGACTAATACAGTGCGCTTCATCTACAACCATAGTACAGGGTGGCTGATGCGACAGTAAGTGCTGAAAAGAGCTTGTTGTAAATCTTTCAGGAGCAACGTAAAGCAGCTTGATGTTGCCAATAGCAGCCTCACGCATCAAACGCTGCTGTTCCGGCTGTGAAACTGTGCTGTTTATATACGCAGCCGGAATACCCTTTGCCTGCAGAGTGTCGACCTGATCTTTCATAAGAGAAATCAGCGGAGAAACAATTATGCCGTATCCGGGATTCATCAAAACAGGCAGCTGATAACAAAGAGATTTTCCAGCCCCGGTAGGCATTATGACGCAAAGGTCGTCGCCAGCCAGAACTTCGTTTACAATGTCCTCCTGATTGTCTAAAAAGGAATCAAAACCAAAGTATTCCTTTAAAGCAGCCTGTGTGTGATTTAGCATATTTTCCTTCCTGCTGTTAAATGCTGAAAGTATAATCTATCACAACAGGCTGTTTGCGCAATACACACAGCTGCTTTTTAACTGTAAAAACAACCAAAATATAGTAATATATTCTATAAATCAATCATGAAAACATGTTTCCCGGAACCAATTTCATATTCTGAAGAGTCTGGTAAAATCACCTTAACTTCTATTCAAAATGAACAGCCCCCTGCTCTTTCTTCCAGTTGGAAGTAATTAATTCCATGGGAGTTTTGTAGCTGCTTCTGAACCAAGTCAAGCCATCAACAATATTTGGTTTTGAGAACCGGCACCATCCCACATTTCCCAAAGGGTTGTCGCTCCCTACTCCAGCCAATGCATCCACCCGGGAAACTCAGATTGAGTAATCATCTTGAAAGCCAGGTCAATATGACCGTTTTCAGCCAAAGCTCGAGGTACATATTTCTCCCCCAGAATCCCAAAATCAGGACGGCAGCCATTATCGCAAACACTTTCCACAAGGCTCCTCACCACTAGTTCTAGCTCCGAATCTTCCACCAGCCCCTGATATAAAGCACAGCCTAAAGCAGTCAGCTCACCTTCTGCATAAATACCATTGCCTTTATAATATTTCCTATTGAAAGCATTTTTTATTTTCTCAGCCAAGGCCGCATAAACGGTTTGATCGTCATATCTTCCTGTGATTTTAGCAAACCGTGACAAAAGCATCGCGCCAACGTAATAGTAAGCCGTAGAAGTCAAACCGACATCTACAATGCGCTTTTCATCTACATGACACCAGTCAACTAAATCGTCAGTCGCCATTGAAGTACAGTAATCCACATATTTTTTCATCGTGTAATAATTCTTTTCAACCGCCACCGTCCTCCCGGTATAAACATAAATATACACGGAATAATTCCAGGCAGCTGTCCATTTGGACGCTGGGCATATGTAAAACTGTCAATCCAGTGTTCGTAGGAAACAGCCGCATCATAGTAAAAGAGTCCGCCTTCTGCGGCAAGATGAGCATCGCCTGTTCAGCCATTCTTTTCACGGTGCGGACAATCAGTGGGAATAACCGTAAAGTTACTCTTATAAGACCACATGGTGCATTGCTGCAGTTTATTCAAAGCTTCGTCCGAAAACTCAAGGACTCCCAGTTTAGCAAGATCAGTGTTGACTACCCCCTTTCAAGTTTTTATATTGAAGCATCACCTTTGACTGTCACTCTCGCGTAACGGAATCCATGATAAGTAAAACGAGGTTCCCAAGATTCCAGGCCATCACCTCTTAAAATATACTTATCGGTTTGAAAATACGGCTGTAAAACCCAATGCGATATTTGCTCATTATTATCGAGCAGTTCAGCATGTTCAAGAGTTACCTCGGCACCAGCAGCACCTGAACCCTCTATTCTGCACCATCCCGTCATGTTCTGGCCAATATCAAAAACTTGTTTACTATCTTCAAGAATCCAACTTTTTTTAGCCGCCATAGTTGCAGTCACCCTGCAAGGAGGCATTGTCTGTTGCTCAATTCCGTCTGGAGGATTAACCTGGGTTGCAGTTTGCCACTGACTGTCATCAAAACTAGAACCAGACCAATCTCCAAACTCTAAGCTGGCGTCATAAGTTTCTCCATTTCTGAGGCCATCAAAAACAATCGGGCTATGACTGATTTTCCAGCTGGTATCACTGCAAACTATTTTTTTATCATTACAGGTAAGCTCCAGAAAAAGCTTTGGATAGTCCCGCCAAGCAGCCTTGTCAAAATGCTAGACATCACTTGTGTGGCAGTTAGACCAGCCGTTGCCGAACACCACACCGATCACATTCATGTCTGATTTAAAAACATGCCAACATTATACTCCACGTAACGCACCCTTTTATCATAATGCGTAACTACCGGCTCCAGAACTCTAACATCAACTTTTTTACCGTTAATATATAATTCATAAAACCCTAAGCCGCAGATTTTAATCTTTGATCTCTCAGGGACTGAATCCAGAGAAAATGTTTTTCTAAAATAAGGTGCCGGAACTACCTTTGCTCTCCAGTCACCACAAGTATTTCCAGGAAAGCCAATCCACAAACAAACTGGAATTACACCTCAGTGTTATAGAAGGAAAAACAAGCTGCAGTCATAAACCTCCAACTCCACTCATATATTACACAGAAAATATTCAAAAATCTTTTATCATTACAAATACAAACGTTTGCAACATTGCTTCAATCATGTATAATCTACGCAATACAATCGTTTGTAAAAACTCGAAGGAACCATTCTAATGCATAAAGAAAAGATTATACACTACAAACAACGGGCTGAACTACTTCTCAAACTGCTGCGACGTGATTATCTAGTTAAAAAAATGGCACTTGACGCTGAATTTTCAGTAACCGAGGAACCTGTTAAATTTGCTGATAAAGACGGTTATGATTATAACCCCATAAGAGAAGGCGAAAGCTGGGGTATGAACTGCAGTGCGGCTGGTTTCATGTAACAGGGGAAGTGCCTGCGGAATGGGTCGGAGAAAGAGTAGTTGCACAGCTTAACATCGGCGGGGAAGGACTCGTTTTTAATCCTGGAGGAACCCCGCTTCGTGCCATAACAAATAACTCTATTTTTCAGATTAATTTCCTTCGTGATGTCGTTCCGCTTTTTGAAAAAGCAAAAGGTGGCGAAAAAATCGATCTCTGGGTAGATTGCGCCGCAAATAACTACCTTGGACTTAACAGTGAATTTCATCCACGTCTTGACTCAGACACACCGGAAGGTCATATGGTAGCTAACGTAACGTCTTTGAGATTATGTATTCAGGATGAAGAAGTATGGCAACTTATGGTTGATGTCGAAGTAGCTCTTTCATTGATGACAACTTATGATGAAAAGCATTACCGTTATCGCCAGATACTGATGAATTTGAATAAAGTTTTTGATATATATAGTAATAATGTTAAAAACGCAGCAGCGGCTCGCAAGTATCTTAAAGAAGAGTTTTTCAGTAAGCACGCCAATGACAGCGCTCTGAACGTAGCGGCTGTAGGACATGCCCACATTGATACCGGCTGGCTCTGGCCGGTGCGTGAGACAATTCGAAAATGCGGTCGCACCTTCGCAAATCAGCTTGCTTTGATAAAAGAATATCCGGGTTATGTTTTCGGCGCTTCGCAGCCGCAGCATTATCAGTTTACTAAGGATCACTATCCCGAACTTTATGGGCAGATCAAGCAGGCGGTAGCTAACGGCACGTGGGAGCCGCAGGGCGGCATGTGGGTTGAGGCAGACTGCAATCTTATCAGCGGCGAATCAATGATACGTCAATTTCTCTATGGCAAAAACTTCTTTATGGACGAATTCGGTTTTGATGTCAAAAACCTGTGGCTTCCTGATGTCTTTGGTTATTCAGCGGCCATGCCGCAGATTATCAAAGGCTGTGGTTGTGACTACTTTATTACTCAAAAGATCTCATGGAATATCTATAATAAATTCCCGCACCACAC
The DNA here is from genome assembly GCA_024225035.1 of Lentisphaerota bacterium. Taxonomy (GTDB): domain Bacteria; phylum Verrucomicrobiota; class Lentisphaeria; order Victivallales; family Victivallaceae; genus Zth2. The sequence goes on along the minus strand of JAAEMX010000441.1, from coordinate 222,234 downwards.
TTTCAACTGGCGTGGTATCGACGGCAGCGAAGTACTCACCCATTTTCCTCCTGAAGATACTTATAATGCTATGATCCTTCCTGAAGAAATGGTGCCGGGACAAGATAAGTTTCAGGAAGCCGATACTGTTAATGAATTCATTTCACTTTTCGGAATCGGTGACGGCGGCGGCGGCCCGCGACGGGACTATATCGAGCGCGCCCACCGTATGGCAAACCTTGAAGGTTGCCCTAAAGTAAAAATGGGACGCTCTGATGAATTCCTTGAAAGACTTAACTCCTTCCGAGACAAACTCAGTACCTGGTCAGGTGAATTATACCTCGAAAAACATCAGGGAACTTTAACTACTCAGGCCGGAGTAAAAAAACGTAACAGACAACTCGAATACCTCCTTAAACATGTTGAGTTCATCTACTCATGCCTGCCATATGCAGAGTATCCTGATGCGGAAATGGACAAAAACTGGAAACTGCTTTTAATTAATCAGTTCCATGACATCATTCCGGGATCATCCATAGCCAGAGTTTATAAAGAAGCTCATGAGCAGTATGATGAGATTTTTGCCAGTTGCAACCAACTTTTGGAATCAGCAGCAGGTCAACTTTTTGAAACATCAAGTGACAGTATGGTCATGTTTAACCCACTTGGCTGCGCATTCAACGGCCCAGTTGAACTTCCTGAAGGCTGGACTGGCGCGAGCTGCAATGGAACAAGCCTCCCTGCACAACAGGAAGGTAATGCAGTTGTTGCTGAGGTATCCATTCCTGCATACAGCTTTATAAGTATAGAAAAGAAAGAAGAAGCTGCAGAAAAATCAACCTGCTGTAAAAAAGACCTTGTTCTTGAGAATGATTTCATTCGATATGAATTTGATTCCAACGGTAGGTTGATTCACGCTATTGACAAAGAAGTTGATCATGAACTGATCAAGCCAGGAGAGCATGCCAATGTACTCTCAGTTTACAACGACGTACCGGTTGAATACGATGCATGGGATGTTGATATCAGCTACGAAACCATGTATATGGAGGACGCAATTGGAATTAGTTCAAGCAAAACCATTGACGGAAAATTACGGCAGATATTGGGATTTGAACTAAAAATCAGCAATTCTACAATCAAACAACAGGTAGTACTGGGGCAAGGCAAACGTCTTGATTTTAAAACCGAAATAGAATGGGATGAAGATCATCGTATGCTTCGCACTCGTTTCCCGTTCAATGTCAACACCAGCGAGGCTACATTTGATATCCAGTACGGTTTTATCAAACGCTTCTCTGAACGCAATACCAGCTGGGATATTGCCAGGTATGAAGTTCCGGCTCATCGCTATTCGGATATTTCAGATTCACAATACGGAATTGCTCTGCTTAATGACTGTAAATATGGTCATAGTGCGCACGGCAACGTTTTGGAGATCAATTTGCTGAGAGCGCCTAAATTCCCGGATTTCAATGCGGATCAAGGGCACCATGAATTCACCTATAGCCTCCTGCCTCACACTGGAGGACTACAGGAGTCAAATGTTATTAATAATGCCGCCATCCTGAATCAGCCCCCATTGCGTTTTGAGGGTTTCAAAGCTGGCAAAAGCACTCTCCCATGCACTATTGAGGCTGAACATATTTCGATGGAAGTTCTCAAGAAGGCTGAAAAAGAGGATTGTCTTATTATTCGTCTGGTTGAAACACATGGTCAGCGCTCTAAAGGTAAGGTCTTCATTAACCGGCCTGACACGAAAGTAATAAAATCCAATATGATTGAATGGACAAACGAAGACAATATAAGCTTGAATGAAAACTGTTTTGAAATTGAACTCAAACCATTTGAAATACAAACCTACAAGCTTTACTGTTGAAACCATTATTACGAATACATTAACACAGGGTAAACAAATGTCGGTTAAACTAAAAGACATAGCTGAAGTTTGCGAAGTAAATGTTTCAACCGTCTCAAGGGCACTCAGGGGTGACCCCAGAGTCAATGAAACAACTGCAAAGCAAATCACGACTAAGGCCGCGGAACTGGGGTATTCTCCCAACCTCGCCGCTCGTCAACTGGTTTCCGGCAGAACCCTTAATCTGTGGCTGCTTATTCCTGACCTTAAGTTAACAATTGTTCAGGAACCAACACAATTCCTTAGCGAGTTTCTCCACGCTAATGGTTATGAACTGTTGATTACACTGTATCATAATAACAGTGAAAAGTTTCAGCATTTGCTGGAGAAGCTTTCTCAGAATGTAGCCGATGGAGCTTTCATTATTCCTACAGAATATGATCCCAAATTTTACCTGCCGCTGCTCCAGAAAAACTTTCCTTTAGTATTCATCGACCGTGAAGGTTTTTCAGGAGAAAACACTACTGTAACAACTGCTAATAAACAGGCAGCATATGAGTTGGTTAAAAAATGTCATCAGGCCGGAGCCAAACAGTTCATCCTTAATTTTGAATTCGAAAACAATGCGGGCAGAAACAGACAGAATGGCGCTTTAGAGTACATTTGCGCCAGGCAACTGCCGTTTTCAGTCTGGCCTCAACAGCCACCGTTATCCTGCACAAATGTCCCAACAGCTATAATTGGTTCTTCCGGTATCAGCTCGGAGAATATTGTACTCTCAATATCCGGTAATGTGCCGAATGCCAAGTTTATCATTGGAAATTTTGACTTTCCTCCAACCATTCTGGACAAAACAGAAAAAGTTTTTGTCTGCCATCAGAATTTTAGCGCCATTGCAAAAACTGCAGGGCAACTGATGCTTGATAAAATTCAAAATATCAGCAACGCCCATAAGACAATCGAAATTCCTCCGGAAGGCATTATTTGCGTTAAATAATAGTGCCTCCCAATATCTTTTCTCTTAGCATATAAAAATACATGGTTTTTATTGTTGACAAAATATTTCCTTAGATATATATTCAAAGCATAAATATTTCCTTAAAGAAAATTTCTAAGTAACGGGAAACATTCAAATGCTACCGTTTTCGATTAAGTCAGCCTCCGAATGCAAGTTCGATATTCTTTCTCTTGGAGAAATCATGCTTCGCCTTGATCCGGGCGATGGGCGTATTCACACAACACACCAGTTTGCCGTTTGGGAAGGCGGTGGTGAATACAATGTAGCTCGTGGTTTAAGGCGCTGTTTCGGCAAGCGTGCTGCAGTAGTTACCGCTTTTGCCGATAATCCCATAGGTTGTTTGCTTGAAGACCTGATCCTGCAGGGCGGAATGTGATACTCAATTCGTTAAATGGGTACCGTATGACGGCCTTGGGCGTCAGGTACGCAACAGCCTTAACTTCACAGAACGCGGTTTTTGAATCCGTGGCGCACATCGTGAAATAGCTAAATATGTTGATGTAATGATCGGCAATGAAGAAGATTTTACAGCCTGTCTGGGATTTGAAGTTGATGAAACCAACTCCAACCTGACCCATCTCAGCGTTGAAAAATTCAAGAACATGATTAATAAAGCTGCCGCAACGTTGGCCCACGACAATATAGGTTACTCCACAGGTCAAATTATTAATGTTGATGACGGGATGCTGATCGAAAAACTATAAGGGATAGACATGAGCAAAAATAGAAAACTTCACACTTTAATTATCGGCAGCGGTGCTGCTGGACTCAATGCTGCTGTCCGTCTGCATGCCGAAGGTCTGATATTGCGATTCTGTCCGAAGGCCTGCAGATGGGCACATCTATCAACACCGGAAGCGATAAACAAACTTATTACAAACTAGGATTGTATGCTCAGAATAATGATTCCCCTGAGGCTCTAGCTGCAACTTTCTTTAACGGTGCTTCCATGCATGGCGATCTGGCACTGGTTGAAGCCTCGCTGTCAGCAAGGGCGTTTTTCAATCTGGTAAACCTTGGGGTACCATTTCCGAGAGATGAGTTTGGTCAGTACATTGGATACAAAGCTGATCATTACCCATTACGCCGTGCCACCAGTTGCGGCCCTTACCCCTCAAAAGAAATGTGCATGGCTTTAATTAAAGAAGTAATCAACCGTAATATCAAGGTTTATGAAAACCGCGTTGCCGTATCACTTTTAACTGTAGATGAAAACGGTGAAAAACGTGCATGCGGAGCTATTGCCATTAACCGCAATAATAATGAAAAACCTGAATTTGAGGTATTCACTGCCGAGAACGTGATCTTTGCTGTTGGTGGTCCGGGCAGTATCTATAAAACCAGCGTGTATCCAAACGTTCATACCGGAGCTATCGGTCTAGCGTTAAAAGTTGGCGCCAAAGCACAAAGGTTGCCTGAATCTCAATACGGACTGGCTTCAATTAAGTTTCGCTGGAATGTTTCAGGAACCTACATGCAGTTTGTTTCAACCTCTCCTGATGGCAAGAGCGATCCACAAGAGTTTTTGCGCCCATATTTCAAAACTGTCGGCGATATGAACTCAATGATTTTCCTCAAAGGATATCAATGGCCTTTTGACTCCCGTAAAGCCGCCGGCGGTTCTTCAATAATCGATATTCTGGTCTATATTGAAACAGTTCTTAAAGGACGTCGCGTCTATCTTGATTTCAGAGAAAACGGGGCAGAACTGGATTTTGCAGAACTGAATTCTGAAGCCTATGAATATCTGGAAAAATCCGATACGCTTTTCGGCACACCATTTGAGCGATTGCAGAAAATGAATCCGGGAGCAATCACTCTTTACGAGGATCACAACATTCATTTGGTAAACGAACCTTTGGAAATAGCAGTTTGCGCTCAGCACAATAACGGTGGCCTGGCTGGAAATCTGTGGGGGGAATCACTCAATATCAAACATCTGTTCCCAATAGGCGAAGTAAACGGTTCTCACGGTGTTTACCGCCCGGGCGGTTCGGCATTGAATTCGGGTCAGGCTGGAACTTTTCGTGCATCTGAGTTTATCACTGCAAAATATGCAGAGGATAGTCTGAATACCACTGCTGCACAGGAAACCGCAGAGCAAAGTATTGCCGAATTGCAGGAATTACTGGATAATACTGAAAAACAAAACTGGCAAACTGAAAGAGAAGAATCTCAGCTGAGAATGCGCTCCGGAGGAACTCATATTAGAGATGCCAAACTACTGAATACTGCGGTTGCAGGAGCATGGAGACAGGTGGAGCGACTCAATACACTCGGTGTCCCAACAGATAATATTGATGATACCGCTGAAGCTCTTCAAAACCGGCAACTTTGTCTGGCACATGCTGTTTATCTTGACGCAACACTGCAGCAGGTCAAAGACGGAGTAGGTTCTCGCGGCTCGGCTTTAACTATTGATCCTGATGGACAAAAATGCCACGATCAACTCAACGATGAATGGCGGTTCCAACTGGAAAATCAGGATTTTCGCGATAAGGTTATGGAATCAGAACTTTCCGTTCCAGGCAAAATTATCCATCAGTGGATCAAACGCCGTTCTATGCCGCATAGTGACGGTTGGTTTGAAAATGTCTGGGCTGATTTCAGAGAAAAGAAAATATACAGCCAGGAAGATTAGAGTTATGGAAAACCGCATCTACGACTTCACAATTCTCAGAGAACTTCGCAAACGTGACGGCATGAATATTGCCGACCTCTCAGAAAAAAGCGGCGTTTCAGCCAGTGTAATTTCAAAACTGGAACGCAACCAGACAGTTTGTGAACTGGAGACGGTTTTCCGTTTAGCCAAGGTGTTTGGTCTCACAGCCAGCGATTTAATAGCGCTTTGCGAAGACCGTACCGCACAAACTGCAGCCTCCAAACCTTACACATCCGGTGATTTCCGCTTTGAACGGGTTGTTTATGGCAACCTCAGAGCAATGTATGGCCGTGCAAAGGCCGGTGCTAAAGTACATAAGCCGGAACTGCATCGCAATGACTATGAAATGTGCTGGGTACTCAAGAGACGACTGCAGTTTTATCTGCCCAAAGAAAAATACGAATTGAAAGCAGGTGAATCAATTCAATTTGACGCTCTTCTTGAACATTCATATGAAGCTCTTGAAGACTGTGAAATCGTATTGCTGCATCTGCGCAAGGATAAAAGGTTCTGACGTATGAGTAATTTCAAAAAAGTCTCCGCCCTGAAAACTCCCGAAGCTTTTCAGGAACATATTGACAACCTTGGCATAAAGCTGAATTTCTGCCCGGAAGCCAGACAAGGAGAAAACTCTCCGCTGGGACGAAAAATCAATTATAAAGAACGCACAATCGGCAATCGCTGGTGCATTCTGCCAATGGAAGGCTGGGACTGTATGAGCGATGGCACTCCAAGTAATTTAACTGCCCGTCGCTGGATGCGCTTTGCCGAAAGCGGAGCCAAGCTGCTTTACGGTTGTGAAGCTGCAGCTATTATGGAGTCTGGACGCAGCAATCCACGACAGTTAATGATTAATGAAAATACTGTTGTCGCAATTGCCACTCTGCGCAACAAAATGGTTAAACGTCATGCAGAACTCTACGGCACTGCAGGCGACCTGTATATCGGTTTACAAATTACCCACTCCGGCCGATTTTCACATCCTCATCGTGATGAAATCCTTGAATCCAGAATAGCTTACTCGCATCCTCTCCTTGATAAAAAGTTTGGCAACGATGCCAGTAATGTCATTTCGGACATGGAAGTTGAAAATATAATCCAACACTATGTCAAAGCCGCAAAACTCGCACAGCAAGCCGGATTTGATTTTGTGGATATCAAGCACGCCCACGGTTACCTGGGGCACGAATTTCTTTCTGCTCATGACCGCCCGGGAAAATACGGCGGCTCTTTTGAAAACCGTACTCGTTTTTTCAGGGAAATAGCTGAAGGAATCAGCAAGGAAGCTCCCGGACTGGATATTTCATTACGGTTAAGTCTTTTCGACTGGTTACCGTTTGAAAAAAATGAAGACGGCTCCGGAAAGCCCATGGAATGGTCAGGAAAATATCCGTATGCATTTGGTGGAGATGGCACCGGATCAGGTATCGATATGACAGAAACTATCGAGTTCCTGAAAATGATACAGCAATATGGGGTCAAGATGGTTTGCACTACAGTCGGCAGCCCTTACTATAATCCGCATATCCAGCGTCCCGCTTACTACCCAGTCGTAGATGGTTATGAATCCCCGGAAGATCCATTGACAGGAGCCGCGCGACAAATCAACGCTGTCGCTGAAGTCAAAAAACAACTGCCGGGCATGTTGTTTGTCGGGTCGGGCTATACCTGCTTACAGGAATGGCTCCCGAATGTTGGCGAATATGTCGTTGAAAACAATATGGCTGATTTTATAGGCATCGGTCGCATGGTCTTGTCATATCCGGAAATTTGCACCGATCATCTTCAAGGCAAATAACTTCAGCGTCGAAAAATCTGCCGAACATTCGGAGACTGCACCAATGCCCCACGCAACGGCCTGATTTCAGGCTGCTTCCCATTAGATGAGTACTACAAGCAGCGCCCTGAATCCATGAAGCTTGAGGAAATCAAACGCTGTAAACAATGCGAATGCTGTTAGGCATGTATTAATAAATTTTCATTCTCTCCTTGTCTGCCTCACATACATCCCTGGACAGCAGGCTCTTTTTGCACTTAAACCGCTTGCAAATTCTTCCAATACGAAGTATCTATATTTATACATCAAATTATAATAGTTAATGGATTTTATGATTCAGATGACAGGTTCTGTGATAATTGCGGTAAATCTTTAACTTGACATATTAGGAGGAAGTTTTGTTTTATGTTCTTATTGGAGTTGGCGCTTTCGTATCTTTAATTTTCGGCTTCATTTGCTGGGGACGTGTTTCGGCCTCACGGGGCAGTAGAAAACGCGATAAAATGATTATTAACGCTCTGCTGCCAATTTGCGAAAAACTAGAAGCCAAAGAATCTATTTCCGCGGAAGAAGTTGAATCTTACGCTGTTAAATCCTACTTAAGGCCAATGCTTTACTCATTCCTTAAGTTCTACGAGCGTCGCGACCTCTTTCCTGAACGCTATCTGGATATAAAATCGCAAGGCGAAGCTGAACTGATACAATGGATGATCCATCCTCACGAGATGCAGGCACCTCCGGATACAATTGAATTGATTGAATCAATCAAGCAGCCAATTGACAATAAAGATAACTTAGGAGAATTTCTTGTTTATCGTTACAAAATGCCAGCTGATCACTGGGCTGCGGAAGATGGATGGATGGTCGGAATAGTCGGACCATATCGGGAAAATGACGTCCCCTACTCAGGAGAAGCTCTAGCTTTTTCACGCTTTGATAAATACGGAGAAGTAGACCCGAATGAACTAGTAAACTGGTTCAAAGAACGATTCATAAACTTCGAAGAACCAATAAGCGAAGTCTAATTCTAATTTCAATAAGGAGGCCGCATGAAATTATTCACCATCGCAATCCTGACAGCTGCTGCATTCAGCAGCTTTGCCCAAACCGATCTTGAAAAACGAGTGGCAAAACTTGAACAGGAACTGGCCTCGCTTAAGCAAAAGGTTCAGTCATTGCTCAAACAACAGCAGAAATTCAACTCTGTCAATCAACTTAGAGCTGCTGCCAGAAAAAGAATGCAAACCGATCTCAAATACTATTCAATAGAAGAACTTAAAAAAATTGAGCAGACATATCAACGTGCGTCAAAAAAATGGGGTGCTCTTGATTGTATTCGTAAGTTTTCAGAGATTGTAAAGAAGTACCCTAAGTCTAACCGGGCCGGCTGTGCCGCATTATACATTGGACAAATGAGTAAGTCTAAAGCTGATAAAGAGAAATATTTTAAGATGGCAATAGATAAATTTGGCGATTGTTACTATGGAGACGGAGTTCAAGTTGCCTCTTATGCCCGCTTTCAGCTAGGTTACTTTTACCTGAAATCAGGCAAGAAAAGTGAAGCAAAAAAACTCTTTGATCAGATTAAAGAAAAATATCCTGACAGCATAGACCATAAAGGCAGAAAACTGGTTGATATTATCAAAAGAAGCGGAATTTAAGATAATGATATTAAAGGCTCAGTAACTTTCTATAAAGACTGAGCCTTTAAAATATTATTTACTCATTTTCATCAATAACTTGCTGAACAAGTGCAGAATCAAGATATGCACGCACTCTCGTTATCATTTTGTTTTCATTAAAAACCACAACCCAGCAATACTTGTTATTAAACGGCTTACCGTTTGCCGCGGTCGACAATGACTCCATTTCAACAATCGCGGTATTTCCATCCAGGTATAAGTGCTTGACTCTTAAGACAACACCTTCTTTAAGGATTTTATTCAAGCGTTTAAAGGTCGCATCCAAAAATAATTCTTTTGAATAATATTCTCCGGCCAGCGGATGAGTCCCTATAACTGTCCAATGCACGTCGTCAGCAACTCTATTGAAAAACGTTTCAGCGTTATTTGTCTGAAGATTTTCAAATAAGGCACTTACTTCATACGGGTTAAGCATAATCCAACCTCTTCGTTATATTTTATGCATTACTCCATCGAAATCACAATCTAATAAACGATAACCAGTAAACACAAAAATACAATCACAGAAGAAAATACTAATCTTAAACAAACATTATGCTGATTGTTTATTTTCGTAAGGCTTTAGTCAAAAACTTATCAAGCTGATTTACAAAATCCTGTACATCTTTTTGCTTCAAAGCCGGAGGTCCTCCGGTAACCTCTCCGGTATCCCGCAGTCCCTGCATTAAGTCTCGCATGGCTAAATAATTTTTAATATTAGCAACAGTAAAAATTCCACCGCGATGGTCAACTGCATGAGCTTTTTTAGCTATAACACGATCAGCCAAAGGGATATCTGCTGTTATAACCAAATCCCCCTTTTCGACCATTTCAACAATGCGGTTATCCGCCTCATCAGGTCCCGCATCCACCACAATATAAGTAATATATTGCGATGAACCAATATTAATTCTTTTATTAGCGACCACAAACGTCGCCAATTTCAGCCTTTCAATTGCACGCAGCAAAGCTGGTTTAAGCAAATTGGGAAAAGCATCACCATCTATATAAAGTTTCAAAGACATAATAAGTAAGAGGGTTCCATTGAGTTATTTTATTATTTCAGTAATCCTCTTATCATATCTTCATTAGACGTTATATTCAAACTTTTAAAGTCATTTACAGTACCTCAGATACCTTGACCGAACGCTTTTCCTGAAATGACTTCCTGGCGGCAACAGCAACAGCTACAGCACTCTTTGCAGCATAACCATCCACTGGCGACTTCATGTCATCGTTGCTCAAATACGCTATAAATGCTTTCATCTGTTCAACAAAAGCATCAAAATATCTCTCAGCAAAACCCCATTTAGGGTTGTCTGCCACCAGGCCTACCCCAGGGACATTCATAGTTATATTAGTTTCTCCAATATTTCTTGTCTTTATCATGCCCTTTTCACCAAAAATTTCAAGGCGCTGATCATATCCATAATTTGTAACTCGCGCACAATCTGTATTGCAAAGTGTTCCGTCAGACAACCTCAGGCTTGTCATTATTGTATCCACATCCCCGGTTTCAGCAAATTCAGGATTGCTCAGGCAGCCGGCATGAGTAAATACTTCAACAACTTTCTGACCGGTTACATATTGCGCCATATCAAAGTCATGCACGGCCTTATCCATAAACATCCCGCCAGAATTCGTAATAAAATCAAGTCCGGGATGTACTGGGCCACGATTGGTTATTTTCACGACATAAGGTTTGCCTACCACCCCAGCAGCAACCCGGTCGCGAATTGATTTATAATCATTGTCAAAGCGACGGTTAAATCCTACCTGAAACTTTATTCCTGCAGTTTCCACGGCTTCGACAGCCTCCTGAATGCTGTCAAGGTCAAACGCCAGCGGCTTTTCACAGAATATATGTTTTCCAACTGCCGCAACTCGCTTAATCAGGTCGATATGATATGTACTTGGAGCTGCTATAAGAACAGCTTCTATCTCCTTGCAGTCCAGCAACTGATCGAGGTTATCTGTAATCGGTATTTTCCATTTCAGGGCCCATTCCAGATCCGGTGCGGTATCACACACCAGCCTTATTCGAACATTAGGAAAACACTTGATAAGGTTTTCCACATGCATTTGCCCGATCCGTCCACACCCTATTACTCCAAGTATCATTTCTTTCATCATGGTTCCTTTTTAATCAATAATTTATTAGACAACCCTACTTAATGACATCTAACTGCTAACTCACCAAAAGGGAAGTCTGTTTACTTTGTGATGAAACTCCTCTACAATATGCTACGAAAAACATTTGTATGACAAAAGAGACAAGCGGGATGTCAAGATGTTTCACAACCTGTTTATATTGCTAATAAAGGCAATTTAAGAATCGAAAATAAAGGCACAAAAAAAGACGATTTTCAGCAGAAAAACGTCTTGAATTATAGTCTAATTTACCAAATAAATTAAATATCGAGTGATTTAATATATTCCAGTACAGGCTGGCGATATTCATCTGAATTCAGGGCAAACTCAATAGTTGATTTAATAAAGTCAAGCTTATTGCCGATATCATGACGTTTGCCATCAAATTTCAAACCATACATATTGCGTTCCTTAAGCATAGCCCGCATAGCATCTGTCAACTGAATTTCATTGCCTTTTCCACGAGGTGTTTTCTCCAAATAATCAAAAATATCAGCAGTAAAAACATAGCGGCTGGCAATGACCAAATTTGATGGAGCTTTTTCAGGAGCCGGCTTTTCAACAAGTCCTGAAAGTTCATAAAGTTTTTCATCATCACTGGCACCATCGATAACGCCATAACGGGAGGTTACTTCCCATGGAACTTCTTCCAGCGCAACAACTGGAGACTTGGTCTTTTCATAGGCATCAAGCAACTGTGAGGTAACCGGCTTAGTTGCTGAACTTAGAACAGTGTCTCCCAGCAGTATAGCAAAAGGATCATTGCCAACAAAGCTTTTAGCTTGTAAAACAGCATCCCCTAGCCCGTTTAGTTCCTGCTGGTATACAAAGTGCAGTTTTGCCAGACTGTCAATACTTCTTAATTCTTCAAGAATCTCGGTTTTGCCTGTTTTCTGTAAACGATCTTCCAGGCTGAATTCAGGATTAAAATGATCCTGGATAGCCATTTTCCCACGGCTGACAATAATCAAAATATCAGTAATACCTGCCGCGGCAGCTTCCTCAATGACATACTGAATTACCGGCTTATCAATGATAGGAATCATTTCTTTGGGCACAGCTTTGGTAAAAGGCAAAAAACGCGTACCGAATCCGGCAGCAGGAATAACAGCTTTTTTAATCATAACTCTCTCCAGATCATAGATACACCCTGAACAAAGCTATTATTCAAAAGCTTCGTCAGAAGAAGTAACTATTTGAGGTTTAATGACCTCAATATTATTTTCGTGAAGTTTCATACGCAAGGCATTAAACATATTATCGTCTTTAAAAGTACCAATAACAGCTCCGCCTGAACCGGTAAATTTGGCTGAGGCTCCAACAGAACGAGCAGCTTCAACCATTTGCTTATTTTTAGGACTGACAGAATTACAGACCTCACAGCGCAAATCAAAGTTTCTGTCAAGCAGCAGAGGAAGTTCATCGCAACCTCCGTTGTCAAGACATGTTTTTACCTTGTTAGTCAATTCTGACCATTCATTTATTGCAGCCAGGACTTCCGGTTGCCCAGCTTCATAATCTTCACGCAGCCTGCCGTGGAGAATTTCTGAACCTTCTGAAAGATCTGTTCTGAAAGCAATATAAAGGTTTATGTTCTGCGGGATTCTAGTTTCTTCATAAATGCCGTAGCCATGCTTGCTCATATATTCCAGATCAAAATTCATGAATATCGGTTTATTGTAAGCCTGTGCGACCCTGTCCTGCAACCCCGCATCTATTCCCAGCTCTTCTTTTTCTACTGAAAGTACAAAATTTGCCAAAATAGGCTTTGCCATTTTTACGCCGTAGAACTTTTTGAGAGCCCTTGTACAAGCCGTGATAATGGCTGAAGAGCCGGCAAGCCCGAGTCGGTTAGGTATAGATGTATTATAACGTACAGTGAAGTTCCTGTCATCAAGCTCAATTGCATTATGCTGACAATATTCGTAAAACTTTTTTATTGTTGCCTTAAGCAGCCTTATTCCGCCATAGTATCCATAAAGCCCTACATCTTCTGCCAAATGCTCAATACCTTTAAATCTTGTATGATCACGCAATGACGGTAACAAATCAAGCTCAGGGCTTTCATACAGCACGACTTCAGCACAGTAATTGCTGAATACAAAAGCAATGGTTTTACCGTAATAACCATCCGATGGATTTCCAATCAGCGCTGCACGCGGAAATGACTTTGTTTTAATTATCATCACTCTACTCAATTTTTTACTTTTAACAACGCCCTAACATAGCATGATGACAATTATTTGCAACCATAATATTTCAATGCACTGCACCTAAAAAAGAAAATGCCGCCGCAGCTCAAAAGCTTGCGGCGGCATAAACAAGATTATTAATAGATAACTATCTGTAATCAACACCTACATAATTAAAAGCCACTTCGACATCATCAGTATTATAACCAAGCTTTTCGGCTGCACGCCATACACCGTTTGCCGCTTCCTCAAATCCTACAGTTGGAGTCCAGTAGTGCGTAGAAGCATAAACAAAAGCCTTAAATGCCCGCTGGACATCCCAGCGATTGGAAAGGATGTAAAATGCCAGGTTAAAAATACCATTTCCATGATGAATAATATAGTACTGCTGGCTGCTCCAGGAATAAAAGTAGAGCTTTGCCCTAAATGTAACATCAGCGTAAAGTATGCTTCCTGTCATAGTTGGGTCATAGCAGTCGGCTGATTCATTATCGCGGGCAGGATGATCAAGATAGCGCTTAGGCTGACCATCTGCTTTTACAGTGGATCCTATCTGCCAAACTATTTTTCCGCCAGCTTCAGGATAAATCTTATTATATAATTCAGGATGATTGCGCAAAACATAATCCATTGCCGCAATTCCGGAAATATCAGCAAATGCTTCACCCAAAGCTCCTGACTCGTCATGATATTCCAGATTAGCATGTGACTCATTGAATCCATGGGCAAGCTCATGAGCAACAATATCAAGGCTTACCTGAGGCAGAGCGTTGCCTCCGTAACCATCACCAAAATTTGCGCTCTTGCCGTCCCAGAATGCTTGAGCAATCTCTAGAAAATCACAGGAATCACCAATGCATTTTTTCTCACGATAATGTACACGCAAAACGGTTTTCTGCCTGATTCCGCCCGGAGACTCAAGGCAGTTCACACCGTATTCCCGGTACATTTTGACCACCATATTGCCAAACATAAACGCATCATTCATCACGTTAAATGCGTTGTTGTAAGCACTTGCTCCACTGTAATTGCGTCCGGACCATGAATGTGCCGGGCCCCAGACATAATTACCATCAATATCTTCGCCGTTAAAATGATGCAGATCAACAACCTTTACATCATCATTTTCGAGAGTGTAAATTCCCTTACTGACATTTACCGGCATAAAAGGCAGTTTGGCTCGACCGTAACAGTATTTTCCTGTGTTGTAATTCCCACCAATTCCGTAAGCATCAACGCCGGCGATTTTGCGCCATTTCTTTATAACTTCACCAGTCCTTGCGTCAGTGACAGTAGCTTCCGGTCCATCCGCAGAAATCCCGGAAATCAAAAAAGCTAAACGATAAATAGTTTTGCCATTATTCTTTTCAGTGTAAACAATCAGCTTACAGGTTGTATGCTTTGCAAATGGGTATGCTCCGTCAATCGCATGGCTTATCTTTTCTTCACAATTGTATTTCTCAACATCCTCACGGCTAATAAAATCCTCAATACCCTTTTCAAGCCTGCCGTTAACCCTTTTATTATTGATAATAACCTGAGCTCCGTAAACCTCTATACCGCAATAACGCTGCTGATATCGAATCACCTGACCTACCGCAGCATTATCCTTACTGACTAAAGCAAAGCTGTTAACTGTAGGTTTTGAAATATCATTATTTTTTATTGTTGATGAAGTAAACCTGAAATCTTTTAACTTTGAGGAATCGGCATCACGCAGGATTAAAGTGTTGCCGTAAGCAAGACCGGTTAAGTTCAAAAGAAGAATGACGGTAAGTGTTTTCAGCACACATTCAGGGCCGAGTTTCAGCATCTAAGCCTCCTTGAGTTCAAATCATTTTTGCTGTGACAGAAAGGTTCCGAAGGCTTAAAAGACAAATAAAAATTAGCATTTGTTCAATTGATAAATAACAAAATACCACTTGGATATAAAAAAAAGCGGGGATTTGTCCCCGCCAGAATAACTATGCTTAGAAAGTCACTAATTTTGTCACATCAACAGGCAAACCGGTTTGCATAGATTTGTTAGCAGCGATACCGGTAAGAATGGACTGGGCCCCGTCAACATATCCGGCAGCGTGTCCCAATGGATCGTCTTCCGCTCCATCAAAAACATGACCTAGCAGGCGTATATCACCACCGCCATGACCGCCTTTACTCTTTTCATATTTGATAACCTGCGCTTTGCCCCAATGCGGCTGGAAAATGATTTCCGGCACCATTTCTTCCAATTCTCCGTCGAGCTCGTGCATTCCGGGGATGTTGAAATCGGCGTGGTCCCCGCTGATGTATGGAGTTTCAACCACGTTAAATTCCAAACGTCCTTTTGTTCCGTTGAAGCAAACACGATATCCTTCCCATGGGCTATGAGCGTTAAGACTATAGTTCATAACCACCTTATTAGAATAACGTACCATAACAGCAATGTTATCTTCAATCGAAATGCCATCACTGAAAACACTCTGGTCACGGAAATAATTATCTTCATGCTCTGCATCATAATAAAGCCCTTGCAAACGGGTATCTTTATCTGTTACTTTTAGAGCAAATGGGTCTTTGGCTGCGACTTCGTTATTGCGAGCGCGATAATAAAAATCTTTTATTCCACGGTTTTCAGCGTTAATTTTACCGTAAAATTTCAGGTCGCCCATAGCAAACACAATTTCAGGCTGAGAATCAATCCACCAGTTTACCAAATCAAAGTGGTGAGTTGACTTATGAACCATCAAGCTGCCACTGTTGCGTTTATCACGGTGCCAGCGACGGAAATAATCGGCTCCGTGCTGAGTGCTCAATACCCATTCGAAATGTATGCTGGTAATATCTCCAACCATACCACTTTTTATTATTTCTTTAACCTTAGTATTGCGCGGAGAGTAGCGGTAATTAAAAGTTACAATTAACTTGCGTCCGGTCTTTTTAACTGTATCAATTATCTGCTGACACTTTTCTTCGTCAACAGTCATCGGTTTCTCTGATACCACATCACAACCGAGCTCCATAGCGCGGCAAATGTACTTATGATGTGTCCTGTCCATGCTGGTAACAATTACCCGGTCAGGTTTATGTTCAGCAATCATTTTATCAAAATCTTCTGCCTTGTAGGTCGGAAGTTCAGGGTAATTATGTTCGTTCTTAAGCACATTAACATAATAATTCATTCTAATCTGATTAGTATCGCATAATGCTAAAAGCTCTCCGGACTCTTTGAACTCTTTAGCAAGAGCATTGATAAACATCACACATCGTCCGCCTGTACCAACCAGTACGTACTTTTTCTTTTTGACCATGACCAACTCCGTTGATTAAATTAAACAAGTACCTGAATTCAAGCACTTTCTCTACTTATAAATGAAGTTTTAAATTCAAAACTTTGAGCTTCAAGATGCGCATTCTCAACCAGCTCAACTATTTTATTATTCATCTCATCTATCGGATGAGCAACTGTACTAAGTGCCGGACATGACTGCTGTCCAGCTGTATCATTATCAAATCCGATAACCTTGATCTGTTCAGGAACTTTGATATTGTGCCGCCAGGAATATTTGAGAAAACCAAGAGCCATTCTGTCGGTATCAAAAAACGCAGCATCCACACCGGAAGCAATTAAGTCAGAACCAATAGCGTAGCCGTCATCAAAGTTAATTCCTGCTTGGATATGACCATATTCAGGTCGTTCAGCATCAGATAATTCATCCAGGGCCTTACGCAAACCTTCTTCACGACTAGCCAGCTTGCCGCACCAGAAAATTTTCTTGCAACCAGATTTCACCAAGTGTAAGATTCCATCTTTCACACCGCTGGACCTGTCTATAGTTAAACTTGTTCCATCACTGATACTTTCGTAATCAATTGATATAAAATGTTGCGGTAAGGAACTAAGTTCATTGCGTAATTCTTCAGACAATGACTGAAACAAAACAACATGTTTGACGAATCCTGACCACTCAAGAAGCATCTTCCGACAATCCTCAACATTTTCCGGAGGCATTCCTAAAATAGGATAAAAGCCGGCAGCCTCCAAGCGTTGTACCAGGTCATTCAAGCGACGTGAAAAAACTCCGTCAATATTTTTATAGCCGATTACTCCGACAAAATTGCTGCGCTGCAGCCTCAGGTTACGTGCTGCAATATTCGGAGTGTATCCCATTTTTGAAGCTAGTTCGAGAATTTCTTTTCTTTTAGCTTCACCAATTCCCTGTTGCCCTTTAAGAGCACGGTTTACTGTTCTTATAGAAGTATTAGCTGCTATTGCTATTTGTTTTAAAGTTACTGTTGCCATTTCAAGCTTCTTTTTAATTAATTGCCATCGTTGGCAGTGTCAACACATATTATGCAGATTCGTAGTGTTTTTAATATTTTTTCTAAAAGCAAATCATTATATTTCCAGGTTTATCAGGTAAATCACGGCCTTAGACATAAGATTTTTTCAAAGCGGCTATTGACTTTACGCTATTATGCTTTAATGATATAGCGAATATGTCAAAGAATACAGGACGATTTATGACAGCTAAAGATGATATTTTTTCTAAACCGCTTTCAAGGGTTGAAGATTTCAAATTTGACCAAAACGTTGCTGCGGTTTTTCCTGATATGATAAAGCGCTCCGTGCCGGGATATGAAAATGTAATAATAATGTCCGGCTTATTTGCTGAACGTTTTGCCCAGTCGGGAACTAATCTCTACGATCTGGGCTGCTCGCTTGGAGCCACAACTCTTGCCATGCGCCAACGAATCACCGCAGAAAACTGCAATATTATTGCTGTTGATAAATCATCAGACATGGTAAAACGCTGCCGGGAAATAATCCTGGAGGATAAAAACACAACAACTTCAGTTGATGTTCTGGAAGCTGATATCAGAGATATAAATTACAGTGATAATTCAATGACAGTTATGAATTATACGCTGCAGTTTCTTCCTCCTGAAGACCGCAAACCCCTGTTGCAGAAAATCTATGACAGCATGATACCGAACGCAGTACTGGTGCTTTCTGAAAAAGTTACTTTTGAAGAAAAAAAGAACAGTGAACTTTTTATTGACATTTACCATGCCTGGAAAGCTCATAATGGCTACACGGAAATGGAAATTCAGCAGAAGCGCAACGCTCTCGAAAACGTCCTTATTCCAGACACTATTCCGCAACACATCCAGCGTCTTGAAAAAGTTGGGTTCAAGCGCTGTGAGTTATGGTTTCAATGTTTTAACTTCATGTCAATGGTAGCGTTCAAATGATTACAGGAGATTACAGCGAGTTTCTCAACCTCGCGAGGCAAACCCCTCTCGCTCCCTGGGCTGAGGAATACACTCAAAAATCAGAGTCGGCATTGAAAGACTGCAATCACGGACATCTTGATATGTGGCTGAAAGCTATTAACGAGCTTCCCGGTATAAAACTTTCCGGCGTTGACATTAATTCAGCGACTATCAAAGCCGGCTCTCAAAAGGACTGCGACGATGCTACCCGGGAAAAGCTATATGAGTGCATGCAAAAGCTGCGTCCATGGCGCAAAGGGCCCTTTGATATTTGCGGCATGAAAATTGAAACAGAATGGCGCTCTGACTGGAAATGGGATCGCCTTAAGAATCATATATCGCCTCTTAAAAACCGTACAATACTGGATATCGGCTGCGGCAGCGGCTATCACTGCTGGCGAATGGCTGCAGAAGGCGCTAAGCTGGCTGTTGGCATCGATCCTTACAAGGTATTTGTAATGCAGTTCTGGGCCATGAAAAAATATCTTGATAATAACCGTGCCTGGGTATTACCTCTTGGAATTGAAGATATTCCTTCTGAAACAAAATGCTTCGATACGGTATTTTCGATGGGAGTGCTTTATCACCGCAAGTCCCCAATAGATCACTTGCTGCAAATTCGCGACCTGTTGCGTTACGGCGGAGAAATGGTTCTTGAAACCCTCGTGATAGACGGCGGAGAAAACGACGTTCTCGTGCCGGAGGGACGTTATGCTAAAATGCGTAACGTCTGGTTTCTTCCATCTTGTGCTGCTTTGGAAAAATGGATGCGCAAAATTGGTTTCAAGAATGTCCGCACGATCGATGTAACTCGTACTTCTGTAGATGAGCAGCGCACAACTGACTGGATACGCTGGGAATCGCTAAAAGACTATATTGCCCCAGAAAATTCTGACCTGACCATTGAAGGATATCAGGCACCTACCCGAGCCATCATTGTTGCAACAACATAAACAGACACTGAAAGATTATTTCAGTGCCTGTTTTAAGAGCAAAAAGATAAATTACTTTCCGCTAAAACTCTTGAATATATTGGTATACTTATAAAAATCATCAGGGTTCTCAAAAACCAGTGAAAGAAATTTGCTGCCAGCCTTTGTTGACGCTGTCACAACAGCTTTGGCTTTGCCCGGCACAAATTCACTTTGATTATTTAGACGCGGAGTAATGGAAATCATTTTACGAATTTCAGTGCTCCCTTTTGAGTTATAAGCTGCTTCCAAAAGCTTCATATAGCGTTGCAGTGTAACATCCAGAGTACTTTCAGGAATCGCTTTAGAAAACGGAACTTGAATATTTATTGTCGCAAAATCAGCCCCAATATCTTTGTTTACCAGCAAGATGTAATTCAGAAATGTATCGTTTTCTTTTTCGGTAAAATCAGACGGGGATTTATCATTATAATTTGTGGTAAGCGATACAATCAGGCCTGAATTATTGTCCTGTAAGTTCTTCATTACTTTCAGAATAGAATCCAATTCCCACTTGCAGCCGACGCACCAATGAAGAACACTTCGATCAATTTTAAAATCTATCCACTTAATCTTATAACAGTCAATAACTTTCTGGTATGCAGCCTCATCTACGCTTGGCGGGTTTGAGTCATCATCAAAGCTGAAAATTACGTCACCGCCGCTTTTGCGAATAGTGCTTACTGTATCCATTAGTTTTTTACCGTCAAGAAATACTTCTGTACTGCTTTTCTTAAACTCTGGGTTAACAGTCAGACCAGTTAATTTATAAATTTTCTGGCCGCTCTTTTTTATAGCTTTATTAAAGTCGAAACCTTTCTGAGTCGCAACATTTACAGTTGGCGCATAAACATGCTCTGGAAAACCAGCAGCACTGGCTGTTAAAACTGTTGTAACACCAAATAACGCGGCCATAATAAAAGATATCTTTTTCATTTTCATTTCCTCAATTCATGGTATTCAGGTTAATGAATCTTCACAACAAACATTCTTACTATTCAATATTAGTACAACTAATAGACACAAAAGTTCTATAAAGTACAGGCCTTGTAATAGTTTTTTTTTTAATATTTTATGACACAGAATCAACTCACCAAGCATCTAATAACTATTCATATCCTTTCTTATTCATGCAGGTTCACTGCAGCCTCCAACTTCCAGCCGTTGTCTAGCAATATCCCTTTGGGTACAGTTTATGCCTTTACCGGTAATTATAATCTCATATTTTATAATTAGTGCTTTCTATAATTAATTACAAATGACATTTTATAGCCTAAAAAAGGAGAAGCTTATGTAGTTATCACATAAAAAAAAGCCGGTGTTTACACCGGCTAACTGGAGTAGAAATCAAAGCTTAAGCTTCGAGTCATCATTTATCGTATTTAATAAATCTTTCATCATATCTTCAACAACATCCGGCTTTGCCAGATAAAGGTTATTTGTCTCAGCAGGATCGGAGGTTAAATCATAAAGCTGCCCTTCTGGGCCTCCTTTCGCAGGTTCACTCCACTGTGGATCAGTAAAACCTCCGGAGCCAAGCCCGGCAATCATTTTCCAGTTATTTTTGCGAATCGAAAACATCCCTGCTCCGGAGTGATGAATCAATGTATCACGCACTTTGTCAGCTGCTGTATTTTTTAATAATGAAAGAAAGCTGACACTGTCCTCTCCAAGATTATCAGATACTTCGAACCCGGTTATTTCTACACAGGTTGCCATCAAATCCGCCAGACAAACAGTCTGTTCGCACTCTGCACCGGGCTTTATTACAGCAGGCCATTGCATAACTAACGGCTCACGATGTCCGCCTTCCCAAATATCCGCTTTCTGTCCCCGCCAGTTACCATTTGATTTGTGCCCATAGTCATTACCATCATAACAAGTCGCTCGGGCGCCGTTATCACTCGTAACCATCAGCAAAGTATTTTCCTCAATTCCAAGCTCACGCAAAGTTTTCAAAATTTCGCCCACCATCCAGTCAATCAGGCATACAGCATCACCACGTGCTCCGGCCTGACTTCTGCCTTTAATGAACTCAGGTGGCACACATGGACGGTGCGGTGCAGCCGGCGTCATATACATGAAAAACGGCTGATCAGGTTTTTCTGCAT
The DNA here is from genome assembly GCA_024225035.1 of Lentisphaerota bacterium. Lineage (GTDB taxonomy): Bacteria > Verrucomicrobiota > Lentisphaeria > Victivallales > Victivallaceae > Zth2. The sequence continues at coordinate 200,577 of JAAEMX010000441.1, read as the reverse complement.
TATGTTGAGTAATGTATTCTCTGGCCTTAGCAGTAAAATTTACGTCACATTGATCATCTTTCCAATCTTCAGTCATCATACCTTTACGCTGCTGAGGGCTGTAAGGACTCTTTTCCTGATTTGGAATTCCTATAGTCCCGGCATCTTCAATAAAGCAGTAAGGCGGCATGTCAAGAGAACCGGATATACCCCAAAAACGATCAAACCCAAGGTCAACAGGTCCTCCGTCAATGCGTTGAGAATAATCTACGTTAAAACCGTCAAGATGCTTTTCATTTAAAGTTCCGAACCCACCGTCTTTCAGCAAATATTCATCTTTTGAAACTCGCCAATTCAACCCCAGGTGCCACTTACCTACTGCAAACGTTGCGTATCCCTGCTTTTTCAACATGGAAGCGACAGTCTCACGTTCCGGTTCAATTAAAGGTGCACCAAAACCTCCGATGACCCATCTTTTCAGCCATGTTCGCCAGCAATAGCGCCCAGTCATCACAGAGTACCGACTCGGAGTGCATACCGCGCTTGAAGAATGGGCATCCATAAATTTAATACCGTTTGCGGCTATACTGTCCATATTAGGCGTTGGTATTTTTTCAGCGCCATAACACCCCAAATCACCGTACCCCATATCATCAGCCATGATATAAATTATGTTCGGAAGATCAGCCATAAGTCTCTTTCCTTTTATTTAAACTTGCTTTTATTGCTTATTTGTATATTCTAATATTAATGACATATATCATCAATTGGAATAATCTTTATATACTGGTATATTTTTGAACCATGAAGATATTAAACAATCAGACTTCACCCAATATTTTCAGCGACAAACCGGAAATCGTATTTTGCGGTCAGGCGACCGTTACAGCTAATCATAATCCTTCATTCCAACTGAACAACTGGTCGTTGCTTCTCTTCAATTATAATGGCAGAATTCAATTAGGGAACGAGTTTTTTGATCACCACCCGGGATGTCTTTTTCTGACTGCGCCAAATGTCTTTAAGCACCATTTTCCAGCAGAAGACTCTTATCATTTGTTTGTCCAGATAGATTTTAAACAAAGGTCTGAAGTGGAAGACACATACCTGCTTATAGATTTGGAAGAAGCTTATCACAGTTTTCTGCTGCGCATGCAGGAAATGCTGATTTATCATCAAAGTGACCCGGTACGGGCTTCTATCAGGCTATGGGATCTTTTGCAGCAATTGAAAGATTGCGGTGGGCACGGCACACTACTTGAACCATTACCACTTCGCAAGGCTGTGGAATACATAGAAACTCATTTGCACAAGACAATCGAAATTGGTGATATCCCTGCTTATTGCGAGGTTTCTCAGAGTTACCTCACACGTCTATTTCATAAATATCGCAGCCAAACTATAATCGGCTGGATTCGTCAACGCCGTCTTGAACTGGCACATGCAATGCTGATCAATTCAAATCAGTCAATAAAAGAAATTGCAGCGGCTGTTGGAATACCTGATCTGCATTATTTCAATAAATGCATCAAATCAAAATACATGTACCCGCCACGCACTATCCGGAGAATGCAATAAAAAACGCGACTCTTTTTCAAGAGCCGCGTTTAAAGAACAGTAAACAAATTACACTCGCTTCAGAACTATTGCTGAACGAGCAGGCAAATAGAGACTTATCATATTACGAATCTCACTGCCGTGCTTCTCAGGCATTGTAAAGAAGTGCTGTCCAGCTTCCAGGCGATCATGTCCGCCGAATTCTGAACTGTCAACATCCAACACCATTTGGTATTCACCCGGCAATACTTCCATCTTGTAGTCTGTGTACGAATGCGAATGATTAAAGTTAAAGAAAAAGAACAAACTGCCACGCTCAAATGCTATAATCTTGTCAGCATCATGAACAAGTATTTTTTGCGGTGAACAGTCATAAACACGTTCTGATCTAATCAATTTCAGCATTGCACGATCAAAGTCACGCAAGTAATGATAACGCAGATTAGGATCATCTGCCAAAGACCATTGGCGGCGGCAGTACTTATATGACCAGCCGTTACCCTCACGAGGAAAGTCAACCCATTCCGGATGACCAAACTCATTACCCATGAAATTGAGATAGCCGTTTGAAGATGTAGCCACAGTTATTAGCCGTGTCATCTTATGAAGAGCGATCCCGCGATCAACCATCATATTGTCTGAATCAATACACATGGAATCATACATCGAACGTTCTACCATTCTGAAAATTGCTGTCTGTCCGCCTACAATTGACTGGTCATGGCATTCAACATAACTTAAAGTCTTTTCATCAGCGCGACGGTTTGTCAGCTCATGCCAGAGGGCACACATGCTCCAGTCTTCGTCAGGCTTGTCAAAAAGTTTGAACCAGTAATCAGTAACGCCCATTGCCAATCGGTAATCAAACCCGATACCGTGATCACACAGCGGAGCTCCCAGTCCGGGCATTCCGCTCACGTCTTCCGCTACGGTAATCGCATCCGGCCTGACCTCATGAATAACTTTATTGGCAAGACTAAGATAAACTATTGCATCTTCATCCACCTGATCACCAAAATACTCTGCGTAATTTGTAAAAGAGTGTCCCAGTCCGTGATGATGATACAACATACTGGTGACGCCATCAAAACGAAAACCGTCAATGTTATATTCATCCAGCCAGAAACGCAGGTTTGACAGCAGAAAATGTATCACTTCAGGCTTAGCATAATTGAACAGTAAAGAATCCCAAAGGAAATGCTGTCCACGATCACCTTCATGGAAATACTGGTAGCTTGTACCGTCAAATTTAGCAACTCCCTCTACCTCGTTTTTAACAGCATGAGAGTGCACCATATCAATGATAACCCGCAGTCCCAGACCATGGGCAGCATCAACTAGTTCTTTAAACTCGTCAGGCGTACCAAACAAGCCTGATATCGAGTAAAAGTTAGCAACATGATAACCAAAAGATCCGTAATAAGGATGACTCATGATTGCCATCAGCTGTATGGTGTTATAACCGGACTCAGCCAGCATGGGCAGGATTTTTTCACGGTATTCCGTAAAAGTGCCTACCCCTTCTCTTTCCTGAGCCATACCGACATGTGACTCATATACCAGCAGCGGTCCACCTTGACGCGGGCGCTTGTTTTTAAATGCGTAATTCTTCTTGGGCTGCCATATTTTCGCTGAAAAAACTAACGACTCAGGGTCTTGTACAACATATCTGGCATATGCAGGAATGCGGTCACCGGAACCACCGTGCCAGTGCACACGCAAGCGGTAATGCATCCCATGCGAAAGTGCTTTTCGAGGAAGTTTTAGTTCCCAATCTCCCTGTGGATTTAAACGTTTGAGCTTAAACTCATCCAATTCACGCCAGTCAGAAAAATCTCCAACCAGATAGATCTCAGATGCGTTTGGAGCCCACTCCCGAAATATCCATTCGCCATCCCGAAAATGCAAGCCATAGTACTCATGGGCATTAGCAAACTCAATCAGACTGTGTTTGCCTTCAGTGAGACGGCGCTCCATATTTTCGACCATAAACTCACGACGTTCGATGACTGGCCGGAAAGGCTCCAGCCAGGCATCATCAAACAACTTTGCGGTTTTGTTCTGTAGAGGTTTTGCTGTTAACATTACGGAACCAACGGACGTTTAAGCATTGATTCATAAATATCCATATAACGCTGCGCCGTAACATCATGGTTATATTCAGCTTTGGCCTCTTCCATAATGCGAGCGATCTGTGCGTATTTGACATCGTCAGGCAGGGTGTAGAACTTCATTGCTTCATCAATACTCCATGCCAAGCTGCCGTCATCGTAGTTTTTGAAGACAAATCCGTTCCCGGTATTGCTTGAAATATCCATATGTCTGACTGTGTCATGAAGACCACCAGTATCATGAACAATAGGAAGAGTTCCATAAAGAGGACTGATCATCTGCGGCAAACCGCATGGTTCAAATAGAGACGGCATCAGCATAAAGTCAGACGCTGCATAGCCAAGGTGCGAAAGCTTCTCGTCAAAGTCGCATACAGTAACTCTTTCATGCAGGTCATGATTACGGACGATATCTCTAAAATGCTGCTGATATGAACCATTAGCGACAACAGCCACCTGCAGATTCTGCTTCCAGTATTTGGAAACAATATCATACAAAATATCGGTTAACAGTTGGCAGCCTTTTTGAACAGGATCAAGGCGTGAAGGCCAAAACAGAATTGGAGCTTCCGGGTTAACCAGAAGACCACAGCGCTGCTGGAATTCGATTTTATTGCGCTTTTTACCTTCTGCAACATCTTCAGAAGTAAAATGATTTTTAATATATTTGTCATTCGCCGGGTCGAAAGAACTGTCAGGGGCATTAAGAATACCTACAGCACAACCTGCTAAAGTTTTTCCGGCCATTTCATGGCGAATATTTTCAGGTACAAAATCATGTCTACCGTCAACGATTTCATGCAGGAAAGTCGGAGAAACAGTATTAATGTAGTGCGAGGCAAAAATACCGCTGGCCAGTAAGTCCACCGGATTAGTGTCACGTGTTTCTTCGTAATTGAAAGGCTGACGTTCAAAGTAAAGGTTTTCCCAGAACTCAGCAGCATCAATGCCACGGTCTTCGATAGCCTCAAGCATCATCTTCTGAGTATGGATATTGTGTACTGTAAACAGACAAGGAATACCAAGTCGACGCGCCATCGGAGGAATAAGTCCGGTCATCCAGTCATTACAATGGATTAAATCCGGCTCAACTTTTGGAATAATATTATTGATAACTTCACGCTGGAAGGCCATCGCAAAGCGGAAACTGTCAGCTGAATAGTTGCTGTAAACCGAGTCGCGGTAATAAAAAACCCTGTCCTCAGCCAAGTGAATACGGCTGTTGGAAAGGTGACTCATATAGACACGCAATTCATGATTAATCAGTCTACCCACATCAATGTTAAACATACGCCGATAATGCGGAAGAGCTACATGTACATCAGCTCCCTGTCTGTACAGTGCTGACACCAGAGAAGCGGAAACATCCGCCAGTCCGCCAGCTTTTGCCTGCAGCACGTTAGACATATTACCCATGCCGTTCGGAAGATAGGTTATCTCCGGCGTCACAATCAGAATTCTTGGAGTGCTCCTTCTTCTACGATTCATATTCATCGGTGAAATCCTTATTTGCGCCCGCCCTTTCCAGGGCGGGCCAGGTTGAACAGCTTATTTAGCCCAGCAAATAAACCCAGGCATGCTGTTGCGCCAGTCTCTTCCTGTAGGAGTAATTCTGGCTGTCAGCCCGAAGCGTCCGGACTGAGCACAATGCAGCTGGTATTTGTATATATAATGGCCATTGCCGAGATCCTCAGCCAGCTCCATATTCGCTGTATAACTGTGGATAATCTCATTATGTGTATTAACAGGTCCGTAATAAACCTGAATATCGACATCTTCGGATTTCAGCTCATCAAGGAAGACCTTGGCTGAAACATTAAAGGTGTCGCTAACGTGAACATCAACTAATTCACAATCAACCTTAGGATATTCTATGTTCAGGTTTTCATAACTATCCTTCAGGCGATTCTTGCATTTTACGAGTGATTTTGCAGAAGCAGCGTCATCAGCTGTCAACTGTTCATATCTTTCAATAGCCGGAGCATAGAACTTGTAGTTATATTGCTGAATCATGCGCATACTTGAGAAGTTACCCAGTGCCATGATGATTGACTCTTTCATCATTCTGATCCAGCGGTGCGGCAAGTCGCCTTCCGAGCGGTCATAGAAGGTCGGAATGATGTCGCGTTCAAGCAAATTGAACAAAACATGTGACTCAAAGTTGTCACAATCTTCCGGATCTTCATAGTTATCGTCTCCAATAATAGCGAAACCACATTTGTGACTGTAAGCTTCTGCCCACCAGCCATCAAGAATACTGCAATTGAGTACACCATTGACTGCGGCTTTCATGCCGGAAGTTCCACTTGCTTCCTGCGGACGGCGTGGAGTATTAAGCCATACGTCAACCCCTGAAATCATTTCTCTAGCCAGAGACATGTCGTAGTCTTCAAGGAAAACAATACGACTGCGTACGCCAGGCTGTTCACAGAATTGAATCAACTGTTGAATCAATGACTTACCAGCTTCGTCAGCAGGGTGAGCTTTACCGGCAAAGATCAACTGAATCGGTCTTTCCTGGTCACTCAAGAGCAATTTCAAGCGTTCAGCATTGCGCAGCAGCAGTGTACCACGTTTGTAAGTGGCAAAGCGGCGAGCAAAACCGATTGTCAAAATATCCGGATCCAGGAAATTCTTGGCCTGATAAATAGTACTGCAGTCAAGGCTGCGGCATTTCATCCGCTGCTGCAAACGTGTCCTTGCAGTACGAACCATACTGTGACGACAGAGTTCGTGAGCCATCCACAGCTCTTCATCCGGAATGCTTTCAACATACTGTCTGAGTTGACGGGTGTTTGGATTCAAAGACCAGTCAATAGTCAGGTAGCGGTCAAAAATAGCACGTTTACGCGGTGCAACCCAGGTTGAAATATGCACACCATTAGTCACATGCTTGATTGGAATTTCATCCATCGCACGTCCCGGCCAGAGGTGGCGCCACATATTGCGGGCAACCTCGCCGTGAAGCTTACTTACTCCGTTAGAGTAATTAGCCAGGCGCATACCAAGAATGGTCATGCAGATTTCATGGGATTTGTCACGGTTACCAACTGGAATTCCCCAGTTGATGACACGGTTGACATCAAGTCCCATATCTTTAAGAAGTGATTCCAGATACGGTCTGACCAAGTCAATATTAAAGACTTCGTTGCCAGCCGGAACCGGAGTGTGAGTTGTGAAGATATTTGAACGCCAGACCACTTCAAGAGCAGTATCCGGATCCATTTTCTTATCCTGAACCATGTGCTGAATTCTAGCCAGAGAAAGAAAAGCGGCATGCCCTTCATTCATATGACATACATCCGGTTCATAGCCCATCTTAATCAAGGCACGATAGCCACCGATTCCCAGCAGCAGCTCCTGTTCAAGACGCATGCGGCGGTCTCCGCCGTAAAGTCTGCCGGTTATCTCGCGTAATTCAGGAGGGTTCTGCGGTAACTCTGTATCCAGCAGAATAAGCGGAATATTACCAACCATAAGGGTCCAGACTGATGCCACAACTTCACGATCAAGAAGCCTAAGGTTAACAAAGACCTCATTGCCTTCCAAGTCAAGAGCCCTGGTCAGCGGCATATTATGGATTTCATTATCCGGATAGCGTTCGATCTGCCAGCCGTTTCGGTCAAGATATTGCCGAAAATATCCTTGACGATACAGCAGCCCTACCCCGACAATAGGTAATCCCATGTCGGATGCCGCTTTAAGATGATCACCAGCCAACACGCCAAGACCACCTGAATACAGGCGGATGCTCTCGTGGATACCATACTCCATTGAGAAGTATGCCACACGACGTGATGAGCGGTCTGGGTTTTTAGAACAGTCACGTTCAAATTCCTGCTGAACGCGCTTTATCTGGCGTAAATACGCCTTATCCTTGGCAAGTTCTTCAAGTCGTGCCTGAGGGACCATTCCGAGGAATTTTCTTGAATTGCCGCCAACCTGTCTCCACAGGTTAGGATTGATACGAAGGAATAATTCTGTCGCCTCCGGGTGCCAGCTCCACCACACATTGTATGAAAGCCGTTCCAGAAAACAAAGTTCATCTGGGATTTTCGGGGCAACGTTATAAAGCTGAAAATTAATCATTCTAATTCCTTATCTTCGAATAAGTTGAGAGATTATTTCAATAACCCCATACATGAAAACAAACCGGAAGCCTGAATATAATCCAGACATGGCTTCCGGCTTGGTGAGCGTCTTTGCGCTTATGAAACGCTAAAATCAAAGAGTGCTCTCCAAAAATGGAGTTGTCTTATTCGACAACAAGAACACTGTTTAAAGTTCCCATTTCATTAGGGGAAAAGTTAGGATTTCTGGGGTCGATACACCAGGCTTCATCAATATAAAATTTGTATTCATATGTGCCAGGTTCCAACAACATAGTCCCCTGGTAAACACCTTCCTCATTTTTATCGGAAAGTACTTTTTTTACAGGACTCCATTCGTTGAAAGAGCCTGCCACAGAAACAGTTTTGCCTGGTTCTGATTCAATTACAAATGTTATTCTTTTTCTTTTTGGTGCTTTAGCTTTTTTTGTAGCCATCTTTAAAGTCTCCTCATTATTAAACCCAAGATTGCAGGTTAATATCATATATTATCTTATATATATAGAAAAATCCAATAACTCAATCTAATATTTCATAATTTTTTGATACCTGAATAAGCCACCTCCAGTTATTATTTCGCTTCTCTACTTAATATTCTACACACCCTGTATAATTCAGTAATTCCCCATGCCTGAGCTCCACACCCCCTCCAAAGATGCGGTGCACCTCCATCAAGAACTTCCGGAACCTGCCCAGGGGTTCCTGATTCAAAAAGTTCCCGGCAGGACATTAGTATTGCTAGTGCTCGTTCTCTGGAGCTTTCACCACCCACAATATTCAGAGCTTCGCAATATGACGGAAACGGCAATGTCCAAGCTGTCCCGTTGTGATATGCCGGTTTGCGTCTGGTATCCTCATCACCACGATATCGAGGCCAGAAAGGATTTTCCGGGTCATTCAGCAGATGCCCGTCATCAGTAACAGGCAACTTGAATTCAACTTTATTATCAGCCAAACTGCGAATGGCTCCCGGGATCAACAGCGCTTCGCTGCTTCGTACCACACCCTTTTTGATAATCTCATGTTCGACCGCATTTAACGTAACGGCCCACAATTGATTCGGACGGCAGGCATCGTCAGGGAGAGCCCTTCGTGCCGGCGTGCCCGGTCTGGCATGAAGACAGTCGGACAGAAAATCACGATGCCTTAACCAGAACATTTCCTGCAGTGACAAGCGCGCGTTGTCCCGCAGATTCGACCAAAGCTTGTCATGCGGAGCAAGAAAATCAAGCGCAGCCAGCCATAAGGCCTGAATCTCCACCGGATATCCCTCACGAGGCGTACAAGCCGGATAATTTGTGTCCATCCAGGTGAAATGAGATGGACTGAAAACCAAACCGCTTTCTTCGTCAACCGCAATACCGTTTGGCGTCCCAATACGGTAATTCTCAGCTATTGAAAGCAGTATATCAAATATGGTCCTGCGACCGCATTTTTCCTTAAGCAATAATTCATCTCCAACCGCATCGCAATAGTCTTTCACTGCGACAAACAGCCAGAGAGGAGCATCGCTGGTATCACGATTTGAATCGTCATTGCCACGAATCATATTCGGAATAGTTCCCTGACGTTCAAAGCTCGCAAACTGCAGAATTATATCCTTTGATTCCTGCAAATATCCCGCCGCAATCATGCCGCGGAGACAGATAAGAGTGTCACGTCCCCAATCCAGAAACCATGGATAACCAGCTAATACAGTATGATATGCATCACGCTTCACAATGAATCGCTTAATCCCATGATACAACGCAGTTTCAGGAGCTTGCGCCTCAGGCAGCGCATATCCGTTCCATTTAAAATCATCAATACTTTGTTCACCGCAACTGCCACGGCTGTCTACCGCAGCTAATAGCGTAGTTGTTTCTTCAGCTTTAAGCTCGAATTCAAAGTAACCGGGGCTGAATAAATCAGTATGACCTTCCAGTCCGCGCTGGTTCTCTACCGGTAAGCCGACCATGTACTGCCATTCCGGCTGACGGACGAATGAACCCCGGTCGGCAGAAACTTCAAGGCAGCGGCTGCGGGCAGGTTTGAATTCAAAACCACGGCTCATACGGGAAATTGAACGTGGAAAATGATGTTCCGGACCATCCATCGCACGAGTGTTCTCATGGTTAACCCGGTCTTCAATTTCAGGACGTAAAATTATTTTAACCGGAATATCGTCCTGCAAGCAGCTTTGTGAATCAGGACAACTTTTCAAACGGTTAAATTTCAGCTTAACAGCATTTCCAGTTTCAGCCATCTGCAGAGTTATATCCAATGGCACACTTTTGCCCTGCCCGGCAGGAACTTTGAAACACCAACGGGCAGCGTTATCACTACCGGAAGCAAATGACTCAAGACAGGAAATATTTAACTCCTGTGAGTAGTCACTACACACCAGCCAACCGCGGCAACGCGTTAGCATAACCTGGCGATCAACAGGAAAATCAGGATTGAGGTTAGCTGCTAAAATAGCGTCGTATTTGCTGCGAATAGTTCCCCATTCCGCCCTTACTTGACTCATTCCTCCAAGTTGGTTGGTACACAATGCGTACAAGTGGCTTTTCTGAACCTCTTTCTGATCAAATATATTTCTAAAGCTAACTCGATCAGACTTAGTTAAAAGCTTTATCTCTCCAGATACTTTACGTACCTTATTATTTTCAAATATGCGTAATTCTATCTTACGCTTAAGATTATCACAAGTGTCATTTTCAAGGCCGGTAATACAGGCAAAATAGCCGTCGTTAATCCGCTGCAGACTTTTATTTACAGCTTCTGGAACATCATTGTTTTTAATTTCAACTCTGAATGGAGAGTCACACTTCACCAGCAGAATATCACCTGAAGGGATCATTACTATACGTTTCTGGTCAGAACCTTCAGTCCACGTTGTAACTGCCGGCAGCTCCTGTCCGGACACCTCAGCGCAAAAGTCCTCAGGTGAATGCAGAAATTTATCAACCATTACATCAATATTAATATCTGACACATCACTGTATCCCTTGAAAAGAGTATAAATCCGCAGCATTTCTGCGCGCTTGCGCTGCATTGAAACTGACTTCGGTTCAGCAAGCTTGAATCGTAAGGCGCTGTCCAGTTCGTGCAGGTCTTCTTCTTTCATAGTCAAGCATAATGCCTGTCCGGGAGCTAATTTAACTTTCTGCAAATGTTCATGCTTTTCAGTCATGATTTTCTTACTGCTAAGCAAATCAATTGCTCCGTCAAGCGCATCAAAATCAGACGTGGCCCAAGTCACAACAGAATCATTTTCGGTATCATGGTTAACCAAAGCCATTACTTTGTGCTCTTTATCAGCACTGCTTCTGAGCAGTGCCAAAGCTTCATGCCCGTCAACCTCAACCAGCTGGGTTATCGCTCCGGCAAAAAAGGCAGGATGGGTTTCAAGCAACGTTTGAAGCCGCCTGATTTCCTTTACCTGGTTTCCCTTACAGCCCCAGTTCAAGGAGCGAGCCTCGTGGACATTAATCTGTTCAGTGGCAAACCACTCAACACCATTTGTTATTCCAAACGCACCGTTATGGGCGAATAATGCACACAAAGCGGTACGCATTTTTGCAAAAGCAACTGATTTTGCAGCCATCCGGCTATTATCATGAGTTTCAGCATAATTAATAAAGCATCCACGCCGCATGCTCATTCGAGAAGCGTATGGATAGTAATGCTCAATTTGATGCTTCGAGGAATTCTGGAAAAGCTCGGAATAAGCCCAGTTCAAGTCGGCTTCACCAAGTAAACGTTCCTGTGTATTAGCAGGGCCACCGAGACCCTCAAGCAAGAATATTGTATCAGGATATTCTCTTCTTACTCGAGCGACAATGTAATGCCATGCTTCAATAGGCAGCATGTATCCGGCATCACAACGGAAGCCGTCGACTCCCTGCCTGCACCAGTAAAGGAAAATATCAGCCATGAGAGTATGTACTTCATGCTTCTTATAATTAAGTTTACATAAATCAGCCCAGGTTACATCCCATGCACCGGGAGAAACAAATGTCCCGTCATTTTTGCGGACAAACCACTCAGGGTGCTCTGTCTGAAGGCGAGAAGCCCAACCGGTATGATTGACCGGAATATCAATAAATACACGCGCATCACGTGCGTGTACAGCATCAACTAATTCAAGAAATTGTTCCAATGGAGTAGCAGTCGTGTCAAACTCAGCGAGTCCAGAATCAACTGCAAAGTAATCAAGTGAAGCAAAAGGGCTTCCATAGCGTCCCATTCTGCCGTAAACAGTCGGAGTCGGATGTATAGGTAGAAGCTGAATAATGCGACTATGAAGTTCTCCGACTATAAAATCAAGTTGGTTTATAACGTCCCTGAAAGTACCGGATGGCGGAATAACTGTGTATCCCAGGTCGTCAAGAAGTTTACATGAATTCTGCTCTTCATCAGAAACTTTGCAGCATTCCATGTTTGGTCCAAATTGACGAGGGAAAACTGTATAAATAGTGTTGCCACAAATATTTCTTGCCGGCTCTACTTTGATTCGGAAGTTCTTGCCATCCGGCCACAGCTGTTCATTATCGGAAAACCGTAAAAACCAGCACTTGGCCTCAAAGCATCCAACTTCAATCAGCGGTAATTCAATTTCCCAGCAGTTATCGTCTGTCTTACGCATTGGCAGGTCGTGCCAGTCGCAAGATAGCATTGCGGCATTTCTTTCTGTATGATCAATTATTTCCTGTCTTCTTACGGCGGCCCGACCTAGATTAGTCCTTAAAAAAGCCTTTCCTTCACCGTCCGGCACAGCCCGTAATCTAAAAACAACACAGTCACCACTGCTGAAAATCTTTAATGCGGGTACTATTTCCTGCTTCAAAACAAATGTCTCCCAAAATTAAAAGCCAACTACCCCGTACAGGTAAATATCAGCTCCTCAGAATGTTAGATTAGTATTTTTAAAACTACGATAATTTAAATATATTGGAGCTTAATTCAATTTACGGATATATAATCAAATGAAAATTAAACATTCTCACAAAATTCTAACACCTTTTGCATAATGCCCCGTGGTCCAATTTGTAAAAAACAACAAACTAAACGCTCTAAACGACACCAGTTAACTCATCTTTGTTCGCTATAGACCGCTAAATTATAGAAAAAATTATCGTATAAAAAAGATTAGCAAATCATCTTTTTACTACACTCTCTTGATATGCAGCAACTTACTAAAAAAATCTTTTTTTTGCGAAAGCTTTTTAACAACTGCAATAAAATGAAATAAATTCACGGTGCTCCATTTCTCCTCTTTTTACTCTTCTTTAATAGTGGATTACCATATATAACTTACTTGTGTCTATCAAAATAATGCAGGGAGAGTATAAGATCGATAACAGTTGAAAGATAACTATAATCCATTTGACTCCCCCAAAATCTGTATAACTGAGAAACGTAGTTTTAACTTTAATTTACAGAAGCTCAAAATAAGCTTCTGTAACTCCTCTCTTACTAGTCTTTGCCTTTTGAATTTCCCCAATAACTACAGGTAAAATATTTTAAAACCCTCGGAAATGCCTTTGGGAAAATTCTTTCTGCCCTTTCGGACGCTCTGAGATAATCTTTTCGTACTTAATGTACTGATCTTCAGTCAATATTGACTTCATCCTTTTATCCAAAGCTTCTTTAGCATCTTTTATTTTATCAATTTTCCTGCTTTGATTTTCATCAGAATATTTGATTTTAGCTGCTTCGGTAAAGAAATTGCCATAAGCTTTCTGGACTTCAATTTTCTGAGCTTCAGTAAGACCAAGCTGTTTGATAGTTTTGCTATAGCTGCGTTCAACACAGCTATGCATACCTACATTTGGCGGATCTACAGCTTGAGCACGATGCGGTGGCGGGGGCGGTTCTTTCCGGCGATGGCGACAACCGGAAATCATCAGCGTTGTGGCAATAAGCCCAGCTGAAAGCAATACAGTTACAATGCGTTTACGGGTCATTATACACCTCCGTAGGATATTAACTATACAATACAATTTCGTGGCCTAAATAAGAGTCAGACCTTCTGGAATTCTCCACTAGCCATACTATACATCACACATTGGTAAAGCGCAACAAAAATACAACTACTAAAAGTGCATATTTTAATTATCAAATTTGATAATATCATGGAACATTGCCCTATTAATTATTGTCATACATTAGAGCAAAACATATTAATGAGCAAATTAATAATAAAGTTAAAAAAATAAAAACAATTATTCAAAGTTAATTGCTATAGCAATAATTAGAAAAAATTCATACCCGTAAGTACCTTTTCTATTATTGCTTGATGAATATCATAGTTAACCATTAATTATAGGACAGGCTGTAACATGGGTTCATACATTCATATTTTCTGGACAGGCCCTGCTTTTCCATATAGTTTAAGACTATTTATAAAAGTCTGGGCAAACAGACTTAGTCGTTCAAAAAGCCATTTTAAACTTATAGTTTGGACTACAGCAGACACCCGTCAAAAAATTGCTGAATATTTATCGTCAACCCCTGGCTGCTTTCTCGCAAAAGAAAACTTCCCCGAAATTCCAGAAGTAACCCAAAAGGGAAGGATTAATTACAATAATTTTTACATAGCAAACTTTGAAACGATACTGACAAAATTATCTCCAGCAATTCAAGAAATGACAGCTTTGCTGAACAGAGGCAAACTGTTTCCTTTTACCTCCGACATCGCCCGCATTTTGATTATGAACGAATACAGCGGAATATATACTGATATTGGCTTACTGACCCCATCGTCCTCTACTCCTTTTCCTGTAAGCATTGATTACTTTAACAGTGCTTTGAGCCGTTGTGTGTCAAAAGGTTTCTTTATGCTTTCCGTAACTCCAATGAAAAGACAAATTATAGAGAACGGGGCTTTATTTTCGCTTCCCGGAAGCAAAAAATGTCTTAACGAGGTACTCAACGCGATTGAAACTGAATATATAAAAAACAGAGACTATATCAAATACGCATCAGACAGCAACCTGGAGTTCTTAAGTCACCTCAAGACCAAAGCCCTCAGTCGCAGCTTCTTTAAGTCAGATCAATTTCCCGGGCTTTTACATGGGTATCATTCAAGGATTTCAGGAACACTTAAATACCCAATCAATGATTATTATAAAGGTGTAACGCACTCAGATGCTAAATTTACCGGCAAAGCTGATGATAATCCCAGAGGCAGTTATTATTTCTACCTTATCAGCCAGGGAAATACGCCAATGGTTTACGAAGGCAAACGTATGCTTCACAACCAGGCTGTAAATTTAGCCACATTCAGAAAACTTGATGAAAAATTCCGTTCAAGCCTTACTGTGTCTCAATGTGAATACGAAAAAGTATTTAACGAAAAAATAACCCCGTTATTCGAATCTGAAGATCTGCAAAAACAGTTTGAATTTCATGACATGTCAGACAATCCTTCACCACTGTACTCATGGGCCGATCCTGGATTTTCAAGGTTGTCAGAACTTGATGATGCAGCAGTGATAGTGCAAAGGCGGTGGGGCTTGAAGAAAAATTACGTATCAAAATCCGGTTTTATCAGTATAATAAATCGGATAGGCAACTCGATTCCAGCTGAAAAACGTTTTCATTCCGGAACTTATCAATATCTAAACCAAGTTGCCGATGCCATTAAGCAGCAGGTAAGAGGCAGTTTCATAAAAGAACCAATGCTGACACAGGTCGTTTGTCTGATAGGCGATATCAGAGACGAATATCTTGAAACTTTTGTAAAAATAATAAATTCCAGTTGCGCTTACATGCCTATAAAAAAACTGATTGACCCAGAAAAAACCAGCCTTACATTAGCTGATTTCATTGGCTTTCTTGAAGCAAAAGCCAGATAAATCAAACCAAAACTTTTAAGTATCATAAAAAAATTAATAATATATAAACAAGGCAATACTATCTTGTTCAGGTAGGTATTGTGGGAAGGAACAATATGTTTTATGAAGCAGCGTTGAATATCCCTATGGGATATGGTCAGCATTATAAGAAAGGGACTCTTAACTTAGGTGCTAACTACACAGCCAACGGCATATGTCACGGACTTGCTCTGACTTGGCTGAAAAACATTAGCACTCACTTTTACAACTACAAATCTGATGATGTATTCACACCAATAGCCTTACCGAGAGGAAGCGAGGCTGCCTCTGTCCATTGTCGTATGAACTTTGCTTTTAACACTCGCGCCGATGCACATCGTAAAGTTGATCAAGAAGCCTATGCTACATCGGTTAGAACAACAGATCCTGATGACTACTACACTGACGACAATTGTGGCTTTCTAGCTGCATACAAAGCTTATGGCTTTTCAGAGGCAGAATACAAAGGTTCGTTTTCCCCTGTGGCCTTAGTCTCTATGATAACCGGCCTAGTCGAAGAAGATATATTTGGCGACTATTTTAAAGAACAGCAACGTATGAAAAAGATGAAAGAAAACATTCAAGCTTTCCTTTTAGTAAATGGAGGCCATGCAATGGGGCTTGGAGTCACAGGGACAAAAGTCGGCTTCATGGACCCTTCTTACGGCTTGTATGACTTTACTCTCAGAGAAGTTACAGGCAGGCGCAGCAGACTGGCAAATACCTTAAAGCTCAGGGTGCAAAGTTTTGATGTAAAATCTTTTACCGTTGTTGCATTAAAATACTTTAACTAGTTGTTCCCAAAAGCTGTTAAGGCTGGAACATATAGCCTTCCATTTCCTTAAAAGACTCTTTAGGAGTCGGTGCTTTCCAGTCAGCAGGCGGCTTCCACCCCGGAGGGATGAGTGCGCCAAGACAAGCGGCGCAAGGTCCGATTGTCTCCCAGACAGTAAACTCATTCTGTTCGACTGCGTACTGCTCAATGTTTCCGAAGCGGCGCCAGACCGGATAAAATTTATCCATAACATTACTTATCTGGCGATAATTCATATTTTTCCCTTTGGCTATGGAATCAGGCATCAGGCATATATCAGCACCAGCAAAATTATGGTCTTTCCGCGGTGGGTAACGCAACGCATAAACCATGTTTTTAACGTTATAATCCACCTGAAAAGTATATGTATATGGCGTAATTCCGGGCATAGGCTCAAGTATCCCATCCGCATAAGAAGGTAATGACAATATCCTTACCGGATAATTAACCCCAGTGCCAGTGGGCAATGAACGTCCCATGGGATTAGCTCCATGCAGCCAGTCATTCAGCAGAAGTGCTGCATCCCTGTATTTGTATGCCCCACTAATACTGTAGGCCATAATGAAATAACGCCCTTTGTTGAACGGAATAGCATTACCCCAGGCAAGATTCCTGAAAAATACATGTGTAGTTGGAAAAGTAAGAGTTCGGTAAGCCTGCATTTCCTGATATCTCAACCATTCCAAAGATTTATCCATAATTTGTTTTTTAGTGGCTATCGCAAAATCAGGAAAATGTCGCATTCCCAAATAAACTTCCGTCATGAAAAACGGTGTGTTAGGATAATCTGACTGCTGCAGGGCTATCTCAAAATTCTTATTATTTGCGTAGCTTCGATAGTGATCATCTCCTGTCAATATAGCCAGGTTATAAGCTGCCTTGAAGAGTATTGGAATATCCAGTCCCGGCGGTTCCCGGAAAGTATAAGTGACGTACTCACTCTTGCCTTCAAGTTTATGTCTTAAACGATGCACAATACGGTTATTTGGATTAATAGCGTATTTGAATGCTTTTATTGCTGACTTTTTGAACAGATCAGCTTTTTTCAAGGCTCCGCATTTCAAGAAAGCTCTAGCCAGCAATGCAGCATGGGCAGCATATAACATTGTGCTGTGCCGGGTTGGCAATGCAAGGTAGTAGTGTTGGGTGTCTTTAGCCGGGTTAAATATTTTGGGATGACTGTCAGCCTCAATCCAGCAGCCGACTCCGCCCTTTTTGTTCTGAGCCCGACGCCAGACATCTACCCCCATGCGGCTTCATCAATTATGTCAGGAATGCCATTCCCGGATTCAGGAATATGCAGTTGTCCATCACTGAAATTTTCAGGAAACATAAAGTAAACAGACAGTAGGTCCTGCACGATTCTGAAATGGAATGTTCTGCGATCAAAGTCTCCTGCATCCCACCAGCCGCCGTTGACGTGCGGTAATGCTTTGTCAGTTGCGGTTTCCTCAACAACTGTAAAATGATCTATTTTGACCGACTGCCCATATTGATTCAAATAGCCGCAACCATCCTTGAGTAAAGTGTTGTAGTCTGAAGCTTCCGGCGAAAATCCGCCAACCCATGTTGTCATGTGGTCGGCACCCATCTTCCAGTTAGTCTGAGGCAACCCTTTGCGAATACCTGATCGCTGATGAAACAAGCCTCTTATGTGAGTAAAAAAAGCTCTACCTATAGCATCCTGACTAATGTCAAAACTCCATGACCGCCCTACCCCGGGAATATAAATATGATACCTTCCCGGCTTATCAAAAGGAGAGAACTCCAAATCATAAACGACCTCGCCATTGCCCGGAACTTTCAAACCTTTTACAGCCGTAAAATACTGTTCGTTCATCCGCGGCCAGATTTCTCCGGTATAAGCCTTCTTGCCAGTCTTTTCGTCTATCAGATAAAATGATTTTTTATTCAGTCTGGAAAAGTCCATTGTTCCAGCAGGCCCAAGCCACATTCCAAGGTAGCCGAACTTGCGGTTTGCTTCCGGCAAATATCCTATTTGATTAACTTTTATCGCTCTGGATATAATTTTTGTATCATCATATACAAAAGACACTTTCTCGCCGTCAGAGGTGGAAATTGAATAGCTCATACCATTTTTCAACGGTTCGGTGAGTTTAAGATAAGCAAAGTGTGCGACTGCTGCAGCTTTTACCATCTTTGGTTTTCCTGTCGCTATTATCGGCACTCTCATTTGACCAACTGCATTTATCCAATAGCTGTTCCTGCTGAACTTCAGACGTTTTCCTGTTTTATCACGCAGCTTGAAAGATTTAGGGTTCTCAAACTTCTTTTTTAACTTGGGCCGATAATCGCTGAGAACTTCAACTGTAGCGAAGTTGTAATGGAAATCATAAGACCAGCCCGGCACTTCTATTTTTCCAGTGTCTAGCTTTAGCAGAAAATCGCCGCATTCTATTTTAAAACGCTTTCGGATAAAATCGTTATAATTCCCGACTATGCATATCCACTGGTTGTCCAGAAAATGTACTTTCAGCTCTCCTTTAAACGGAAAATCATATTTCTTAGGAGAAATGCGTCGTTCATTTGTCTTTGAAACATAAAAGTTTTTAGCCTTGGACATAGCCCGTGACCATAAACTCGGTTTTGAATTTTTATCTGAAGACTTGCCAGCGAAAGTCGACGTTTTTATCACTTTTTGTTTTTTTATTGCTGTCTTTCCTGCCAGTTTCTTAATTTCGACACCAGTCAGAGCTCCGGAGTAAAACCTGACATCATCAATTCTGACACCATTTCCTGATTTACCTGAAATTAGCCCAATAACCACCTTACCGTAATTATCCAAACTCTGATATTGCGCACTAAGCACTTTTTTCCCGTCTATAATAGAGAATATACTTGCGGCTTTTAGAGGCAGGTGGAATAACTAATGTATAGTGGTGCCACTCGGAATCATTGAAACGCTTGAAAGGCTTAAGTCTGCCATTACCAACTTTTGTATTTATAACACCCCATGGAGTTGAAATAATTGCTCCCGGTTTATCATAATCAGAATTGCCGCAGCCAAAAATATTACCCTGATAGCTGTTATCTTCAGGCAATGCCATGAACCCGCTAATGCAAAAGCCAGTATTTCTGTTCAAAGGTAAAACAGGCCCCGAAGCACCTTTATTTACTCCTGGGACAAGACACTTCCCTCCGGTTTCAGGTGAATCAATAAATGTCATAGAGCCTGAAAACGGCGTCAGATTATGATTATTTCCTGAGGAATCCTTGAGATTACCGTCAAGTTTATACCAGGCAATAAGAGATGATTTGCCGAAGGCAGACATAGAAAAACATATACCTAGTGCCAGCAGTGCAGAAATTATTCGAACCATACCCCTCACCTTTCAATTATTTCATAATTAATTATAAAAATATTACAACATTCTGATAAGTAATGCAAGGTAATCATCAATAGAGCACAAAATAAATTTGCCATTAGCTATATTTCTTAGTAATATATTTGGAAGCGTTAAATTTCATATTATAGGTAAGTTACTTAATAGTTAATTGCCAATGGGTAGTAATAAAAACAAAATTTTCGTACTGGAAATACCATTAATCGATTCAGGCACAGCGGAAAAAGTGTCGATATCCTCATTAATGCCTGGTTACCACCCTGCTGCTGTGCTGGCTTTGTTTATAGCACGCTTATGAAGAAACCTTAGATTTATTTCTGCTAAAAGAAAATCCTGACTTTGGACAAATCCCCAATCGCACCGGAATGTGGACAGGATTAGCCAGCAGAGGCAGCTACCATTGGGTGTCTGGAGACCATAGAACTGTACTCAAGGAACCCCATGTTAAAAAACTTGCTGAAAAAATGAATGCTTTAATGCTGGAAGCTGAGCAAAAAGCGGCTATTTTATAATTAGTGGCAGTGTATATATTCACAACTATTGGAAACATTTATTTTGAGATTATGCATGAAGAAATTGTGGGGGCTTTGCATAGTATCAGCGTTCTGCTTATTACTTTGCTCATGCAACAGCGATCCAATTAAAAACTGCAATCTTGGCAAAAAAGATAAGTACAAGCTTGGCGAAAGCCTTCTTGAAGCTATTGCCCATGGGGACAACACAGCCGCATATGAGCTCATGAAGCGCGGTGCTCCGATAAACTACCGGGACAAAAAAGATGAGTGGACTCCGCTTATGTATGCGGTTTACTATGAAAACTGGTCTGTCTCATTTACATTGATCAAATCCGGAGCAGACGTCAATATAAAGGACCATTTGAACAGAACATCTTTGATGTGGGCCGCAATGCGTGGCAAACTCTCAGTGACTGAGGCTTTGATTAATCATGGAGCAGATTTTAACGCAGTTGATGCCGGAGGCAGAACAGCATTGCAGTATGCCTGTATATACGGAAATGGGAGCGTAGCTACCTACTTGGCTCAATTGGGGAAACGGCCCCACGATGCAAAAAGTAACTTCAAACAGAAACCAACTTTAATCAAAGATGCCAAAAAGCCTGCGCCTCAAAATGGCAGTAACAATAAAGACCCTGATGCGATGGATCCGGCTTATAAAGCTCAACGAGAGAGTGAAGTCAGTCAACAAAAACCTGAATTTATAGATTCAGTCTATAAGGCTGAAAAACAACGTAAGGGAATAAAAAGTAAATCTGACAGCAAAAATGCTACAGGGAAAAATCCAGATAAAACGACAACTACAGACAACAATGCAAAAACGTCTATAGAAGTTACCCCCAAACAACAATCGGAAAAGAGTGAATTCGTAGAGAAGACTCCCAATGTGAATAAAAATGATATAGATAAGAAAAAGTATTATTAGTTTTTGAAGGGATAGGAAATGAAAAAAGTAGTGCATCTTGTCATATTCATAGATGCCCTGGGATGGGAAATCGTAAATAAATTCGGGTTCTGTGACACCCTTTTGCCTTATCGAAACAAGGTAAAAATGCAATATGGTTATTCGTCAACAGCTATCCCAACCATTCTAACCGGGAAGCCCCCCATTGCACATAAGCATTTAAGTTTTTATTATTACAATCCTGAAAATTCACCATTTAAAATTTTTAAATATCTGCCGTTTAAATACCTGCCATCATGCATTTTTGACCGCTGGCGTGTCCGGCACATGTTGTCAAAAACCCTGAAGCGTTTCTTAGGCTATACCGGCTATTTTGAGCTATACTCAATGCCATACGACAGACTGCATTTTTTTGATTACATAGAGAAAAAAGACATTTTCATACCAGGGGGCCTCCTCCCTGTAAGAAATTTGGCCGACGAACTGCAAATGGCCAACAAAAAATACCGCATTTCAAACTGGAGACTACAAGCTGACGAAAATATAGCGAGTATGAAAAATGCAATGAACCGTAAAAAAATTGAGTTTGGTTTCCTGTATATCGCTGATCTGGATGGCTTCTTGCATATGAATATTTGCAACGACAATAAAGTTGCATCTGAGATAAAGCGTTACGAAAAGATTGTTGAGGGTATGGTTGATTCAGCCAGTAAAAATTATGATGATTACACGGTAACAGTGATCTCAGACCATGGTATGACGCCGCTTGAGAAATGCGTCGACCTGAAAGCTGCGATCGAGGATACCGGATTGGATTTCGGCCATGATTACATTGCAACATATGACTCGACAATGGCAAGATTCTGGTTCCTTGAAAACAGAGCCAGACAAATCATTCTTTACACTCTATCGCAAATTCCTGAAGGTCACACTCTTTCTAAACCGGAGAAAGTCAAATACGGCATAAATTTTACAGATCAAATGTATGGTGAAGAGATATTCCTGTTGAATTCAGGCAACCAGATTATTCCCAGTGATATGGGAAAAAATCCACTTCCAGGAATGCATGGTTTTTCGCCCGAAGATAAACACTCTTACGCCAGTTGCATGTCAACTCATCAACTTCCATTTGATCCTGAATGGGTTGGCGATTTCTTTAATATGATGCTGGAAAAAGTTAATATTGTAACAAATAAACGGTAAATTTAAATGAGCTTATCAAAAAATAAATTTTTATTTTGGAGTATCTTAGTATTTTTACTCACGGTCACCTGCTTTAGACTTGTAGACTCTTACTTGACAAACCCATTAATTGATTTTATATGCTATGTTGATTGCGGGGGGACAATGCTTAAGGGGTTAAATTTTTTTGATCCTGCTAACCTTTCTCTTCGTCAATGGGATGATCCGTTAATTGTCTTTCCCGGAATGACAATATTTTTTATTCCTTTTACTTTGTTTAACATTTCTACAGGCAAAATAATCTATTATTTACTATCAATTGCTGCTGCAGTTTATGTCTTTCAACTATGTTTCAACCTAGTTGGACTCAAAGAAAAATTAAATTTAAAATCACCCAATGCTATATCCTGGTTATGGTTAGGTTCTTTCTTTATATATATAAACTCATCACCAACTATAATGTGCTTGCGCCACGGTCAAAGTCCAGTCTGGACAGCTCTTGGAATAATGTTGCTTTTCAAGTTAAAAAACCCAATTTCACAAGCAACGGCACTCGGTTTAACCGCCTTGATGAAATATACTATGATTACAGCTCTTGCTCCGGTATTGTTTTTTAAACGTAAATTTAACCTATGTATTACAGGTTTTATTATTTTCCTTATACTTTCTATTTATCCATTATTTTTCGGGCTAGACTTAGTTGAAATTTATTGCGAATATTTTTCTGTAACAGATGATAATATAGCAACCGGTTTCAACTCTTTTGCGGTCAGTGGTTATAACATGATAGACTTCTCTTTCTTTAAAAATTCTTTAATTAACACAGTCGGTATATTTACATTCTGGGCTATATTGCTTTGGGTTATTTGGCGTGAAAGGAAAACCGACAGATTCAGCCTCAATCTGTTATTGTTCTTATTTGCTGTAACTATACCTTTATCCTATCATCGTCTATATGACTGTGGTCTTTTGAATGCTCTGTTATTAATAAAATTAATTTTCCTGATGCAGCGTCGCTCATGGGGACATGCTATTTTTTGTGGAGGTTTTATTGCCTTTTGGCTGATTCCATTCTCCATTATTCTTGAAATTTCAAATATTATTGGAAAAACCTTACCTTTTCTCAATAAGATATTCTTTTTCAACTCATATGGTAACTACAATCAGATTTTTCCGTTGACTGCAATTATGATGACGGCGTTAACTATTTATCTGCTTATTCTTTACATTTACGGAAAAACTGATTGTGAGCTCAGGCTGCCAACAAAAGAAGGGAAAGAAAATGTCAATTGAATCTATTGCAGCCAAATGCCAAAGAATGCTCAAGCCACTCCCATGTTATGTACTAAACAGGAAGCCACTGATTATAATTTCTTACTGGCATGATTTTCTTAATGCCAGAATTTTTTTTTTGAAGCGCCTTGGCAATTATAAATCTGCTCATTTACTTTTTCAACTAGGCTGGCATCGTGAAACTGACGAAAGAGTTCAGGGAATAAAGGCTGAAATTGATAAGCTGAACACTGAGCACACTGGCCTTAATTTTACCTTTTTGTGTAACTCTACTACAGAGGAAGAGCTTTTTAAGAAATACTCGTTGCATAGTATCTTCTGCCATCAAAACGCTTTCCTTGATGAAAACCGTTACAGGATAATTAAAGACGTTCAAAAGAAATACGACGCCATTTATATTGCCAGAATAACTCCCTTTAAGCGCCACGAACTAGCGAGTAGTATTAAATCACTACACTTGATTGGAGACTATTTTGAACGTGAACAGGATCATTATAAGAAGATAATGCATATATTAAACCAGACATCTTGGGTTAGAAAGGTATCGGCATCTAAAATCTACAAGGAAATCAATTCAGCCCGTGTAGGATTGTGCCTTTCTGCAGAAGAAGGGGCAATGTTTGTCAGTGCTGAATACTTCCTGTGCGGAATTCCCGTTGTTAACACTGATAATATTGGGGGGCGCGACTTTTTATTTCCAGATAACTGCTTTGCTCAAGTAAATCCCACTCCACAAGATGTAACAGCTGGCGTCAAACGTATGGCACAGAGTAAAATTAATCCGGAATCAATTCGCACAGCAATTATCTCAAAAATGCAGCAGCATCGCAAGCCGCTCATAACTTTGCTGCAGGAAATTGTTGACAAAAATAATGTAGACTATAACATCAAAGACAACTGGAAGCGTATTTTTATTCATAAACTTGGCTTAAGAAGCGGGGTTCCGATATGGATACGCATCACACGCAGTTTTTAGAAACACATATCAAAGGAATAAATGGAAAAACAATACGGCAGAACTCTTCTGACTAACACCGTAACCAACTATATAAAAGTTGGAGCTAAACTGCTGTCTGCTGTTTTTCTGACCAGAATAATTTTTCTAAATCTGGGCAATGACTTCTACGGCTTCTGGACCTTGTTATGGGCAATTTTCGGTTACTCATTGCTGCTTGACTTTGGTTTTGGGAAAACGGTTCAGAAGTACACTGCCGAAGCCAAATTCACAGGTAATCAAAACCGCTTTAATCAAATAATATCCGCAGTCTTTTTCAGTTACCTGCTAATGGCTGTCATAATATGCCTTGCCGCGCTGCTTATGTCTTCCGACTTGCAAGGTTTGTTTAATCTTGACTGTGATATTCACGAACCTTATTTTCAGAAAGTTTTTATGATTTTCGGACTTGGAATTGCGTTGGTATTCCCAACGGGCATAATACCGGAAATACTCACAGGACTGCATAAAATATACCTCAGGAATTACGTAATTGTAGTTAATTGCGTATTGGAACTTGCCGGCATCTGGCTGATATTGCATCATGGAGGGTCTCTGCTGGCAATGACCGTATTTATCGCCTGCCTGAACCTATCAACAAATTTAGTAATGTCAGTAATAGTCTGGCGGCAAATGCCAGGGTTGCGATTGACATTCAGCGGTTTAAAATGGAGTATATTCAAAGAAATTGCCGACTTCAGTTTATTTGCCTACATGTTGACTATGGCCAATATGGTAATATTTAAAACAGACAGAATCGTACTTGGAGCAATGGTTTGTATATTTTAGGTATATCTTCATCTTCACTTCTTTCCATCTGCGTATTTCTGAACAGCATACAACGAGCAATCCAGGAAGGTGATTTGTAATACATCACATAACAGAAAGCAAGAGCCGTAGTCAACAGGGGTACAATGATAAGAAAAGGCAAGCGCCGTTTTAGAGTAATTAGAAAAACACGAACGTCATATCGGAAAAGGCTTATATCCAACCCCCCGATGATTGTTTCTGTTTCCTCTTGCTTTTTAAACTCAAGTTCGTGGTTCACTAAATGCTCCAGTAAAGTTCGATTTGCTAATTGAACCGGTTCCAGAATTCCATAAATGCCTGCAGGTTTTGCAGCTCCCCAAATTTATGCCCCATTTCCGGTACTACAATAATATAGCAATTCTTTGCATCACTGGCAAACAATAAACAGGGTAAAACGAGCAAAAGCCGACATCGTGGATACCTATTAATCAACCGAAATGAGCATAATGCTTTCCGGCAGTAGATAAGGTTGAGTATAATATTTTTCAGGTAATTATTCTCTCCTGGGTCCTTTTTGAACGGGTTTCTCATGTAAAATGCTTTCTGAGCCGCTTCTAAAGAATTTACACACGAGCCCATTGTGTGTCTCATAAAACTTATGTATGATTTTTTATATATTTTTTTTATATATTGGAGTAAATCATATAATTCTTCAACATTCCCCCATTCCGGAGAGTGTTTAAAAGCAATAGCTTTCTTATATAGCGGCAGAAAATCTATAGACTGACTGTCATTTAGTTCTACTAATTTTTTCAGTCTTTCAGAAACATTTCCCCCGTAAGCGCCTTTGGTTATTAAAGCACAATCTCCGCAAGCAAGTACAGCCTTCCAGAGGTTTCTGGCAATAAAATTCAAGTCTTCCGCATCAGGATGCTCAATATGCCTGACCCACTTTATTCTGTTCTCAGCTAATAACAGCCCGACACCACGATTTAGAAGCAATTTTGCGCCTTCCGCAAGCGGCAAACGACTCAGATCATAATTCGGCATATTCTGAAAAACATCATTGTTCCCCCAAATTACTGTGTGTCCTTCCCGCAACTCCTGCCACATCATGCCAAAAGGAAGCTTTCGCAGCTTTTTCATTGTTTTCGCCGGGCTGAAATCGACATCAACACCTACGATACAAGTAAAATCTTTGCCAATCCTTTCCATTGCATTATTTACTGCCACAATACGCTTTCTGGAAACATTCCGGCATATAACAAAAAAATCAAGATCGTTATATAAATGCATTGTCCCGTCTTCACCCTGAACAATACCTCCTTCACCGCACCCGTAACTGCCGCCTAAAACTACAGCCTCTATATTAGTGGACTCGGGCATTTTGCTGATTTCAGCAGCAATTTCAATCAGCCATTTATCCAGCTTGTCTTCAAGTTCAGTACATTGTTTTTCAGTGTATTTACTCATTATCAGCTGTGTTATCCTACTTTATTGCTGTCAATATGAAGTCCATCGAATCGCTTAATTTTTTATCAGGACAATCAATGCCACTGTCCAACACAAGGTCGGCAAAAAAAGCTGTTGGTTCTACATATCTGTTATGCATTGGTCTGACATCCTCACTAAATTGACGCTCAACCAGTTCAACCGGCAACCTGCGCTCTGTAGTATCGCGCTGCATCCTGCGACCATACCGCAATTCATCATTGATGCTCATAAAAATAGAAATTGACGCTAAATCCCGCAATGCCATATAGTGCAGAGCAAAAATTCCTTCAACCAGTAAAAAGTCTGCCGAATGAATCAACTGACCATCTTGAAATACCGTGTGATACTTGAAATCATATAACTGATTAGGTATTGGCTTGCCAGCAATTAAACTTTCCAGATGCTGGTTCAAAAGCTCAAAATTAATTGAGTCAGGACTGTCAAAATTTTTATTATCAGCCTCAACAGGATCCCAATCCGAAAGATCATAGTAGTAATTATCTATCGAGATTAATCTGACTGAACCATGACTTCCTAACTCTCTTTCCAGTCCTTTGGCAAGAATTGTCTTTCCAGAGCAGGAACCACCCGCAATCAATATTATTCTTCTATTAGAATGTTCCATCAAAACTGCTTTAAAAGATTAGATATAAGAGTCTTAAATACAATATTAATATTCAGCCATATCCCTGCATGATGAGCATAGTATAACTCATCAATCATTTCCTGAAACTCATCTGCTTCATGATTAAGCATGGCACTATATGGAAACACCGCGGGGCAGTAGTTTGGCATTTGACCGATAAAATGTAGGTTTAAATCATTTGCTTCGCTTGGACAATTTCCTGCCAGCCGCATCTTACCACTTATCACTTTTGGCAGTAAATGAAACTTATCAAGGCTCAACTTCAAAAACCAGCGATCTATAAAATGGAAGGCATTATCTGGATACAACTCAAATTTAATTTTTGTCATACCCATTCGATCTCCCCAGCATTCAGTGCTTCTACATTTAATCTTAACAAAATGTCTTATTAAAAGAAAAAAAGGCAGCTGCACGAGCATAATTATTATTGCTGTAAGCCTGTATAATATGGAAGCTAAAAAGCGGCGTATTATACCACCTCTTATCTCTGAAATAAGAAACTCATCAACAATATCCAGAATCTCACCATTTTCAGGATTGATAATTCGATTTCGATGAATGATTTTATCCTTAATCTCGAGGTCAGTGCCAATATATGAACTTCCCATAACAACAGAACGCTCAACAACAGTGCGTGAATCAATAAGGGAATTATTGCCTATTATTGCCAGCGGACCAATCTTTGAGTTGCTCTTCAGGCGAATATGACTACCAAGGATTATTGGCTTTTTCACCTCACAGGATTGAGTTATTTCGACATCCTGACCGATATAAACACCTTCCTCACTGCTGTAACTGGGCATTATATACTTTCCGGTATGTCCCTTAACTATCGCCATATTTAAGTCATAAAAATCTTTTATATCTCTCAATAGATGAGGTTTAATACCATCAATTGCAACCTCTTTGAAAGAATCGAAACTTATACCTGAATTTAGCATCTTACGATCCAGCAAATAAATTCCACAACCGTCATCACCGACTATTTTTTCGCCAGGCTTAATTTTATTGAAAAGTTCCGCAACTGTATTTTTATCATGTTCCAGAAAAAAGTAGCCATTCAGAATCATAGCCTTACCGTCATCAAGCATTCCTGAGTTATGGCGCATAGCATCCTGAATGCTGCTACGTCCGGATGAAGGATTATAGGTTATTTTCAAATTCCACTTTGAGCCGTCATCGAAATATTTCTCCAGCGAAATATCTGGATTATCCAGAACAATCCTTATTTCATCAGCTCCCGCCAGAGAACAGAATTCGACTAAATACTCAAGAAATGGTTTATTGGCTACAGGAAGCATATAGGCAGGAAGACCAACAAAATAGTTGTTTGTCCAAGCCGTACCTGTTTCAGAGCAATTTATTATACACTTCATTCTCTCTCCTGAGGCTTTCGGTTGTTCTTTACCGATACTCATTTATCTAAATGTTTCCCCATGTTAATATGATTATAGCAAAAAAATGTTGATTATGCACATAAATTTTAATAAGCCCCCTTCCCGGTTATCACAGCAGGGATTGTTTTAAGTAGAATAACCAGGTCTTTCCATAAACTCCTGCTATGGATGTATTCCTTATCAAGCTCAACCTGCTGTTTAAAGGGAATGTCACTGCGTCCGGAAACCTGCCATATACATGTCAAGCCCGGTTTTATGTGCAAACGTTTTCTTTCATCCAACGTGTATTCTGCAACCTCCTGAGGCAATGGTGGACGAGGCCCAACCAAACTCATGTCTCCTATCATTACATTAAATAACTGAGGTAGCTCGTCAATACTGAATTTTCTCATGAAGCGACCAAAACCGGTTACCCTTGGGTCACGTTGTATTTTGAAAATAACTCCGTCACTGGACTCATTTTGCTCAAGCAGTTCTTTTTTACGACTTTCTGCATCCG
This sequence comes from Lentisphaerota bacterium, assembly GCA_024225035.1. Taxonomy (GTDB): domain Bacteria; phylum Verrucomicrobiota; class Lentisphaeria; order Victivallales; family Victivallaceae; genus Zth2. The sequence goes on along the minus strand of JAAEMX010000441.1, from coordinate 171,106 downwards.
GTCGCATTGACCGGAATTTATAAAACTCAAAATGTCTTCCGTCCTTCCCTACTCGAATTTGTTTAAAAATAATCGGGCCTTGAGAACCCAACTTTATTATCACTGCGCATAAAAGAAAAAACGGCGATAAAAGCAACAGCATTATAAATGAGAGTAATAAATCAGCAGCTCTTTTGATAAAATATGACATAGCAATGGTTAAATTCCAAAGCAGAACCTTAAGGAGCACGCTGGCATTACGCCCTGATCGTCCGCGCTCGATTAAGCCGTCCATGAGTTTTTCCAGTGATTCATCTTTCATTTTGGGCATAGACTATTCTGACCTCCTGCTGCGCCACGCTCTCCACAAAAATAGTGGGTTACCAATAATATACCTAAAAAACATACGGCGCGGCTCCTGAAGCAATCTATACAACCACTCCAACCCAATCTCCCGCATCCAGCGTGGAGCCCGCGGAGTATTGCCTGAATAAAAATCAAAAAGTCCCCCTACTCCGATAATTACGCCAGCTTTCAATTCAGGCGCAAAACGATCTATCCAGATTTCCTGAGCTGGAGTCCCCATTGCAACCAGAAGGATATCAGGAGCAACAGCATTTATATCTTTTATTACACTATTCCGTTCTTTTTCGTCACTGATAAATCCATGATGTGTTCCGCATATATTCACTCCTGAGTATGTTCTTTTTAAACGTCCTGCCATTGCTGAAGCGACACCAGCACGTGCCCCTAGAAGATATATTGAGTACTTATTTTTGACGGCCATTTTGCAGACATACGGCAACATATCAGTACCATTAACATTTTCTTTCAGCGGAGTTTTTTTAAACTTACAGGCAAGTAAAACGCCGATACCATCAGGCAGAATATAGTCAGCCCGGCAAAGTGTTTTGAAGTAAGCCTTGTTATGTACAGTTTTATTAAAGCAGTCTGGATTAACAAAATACACTTTCCCCTGTTTTTTTTCAGCAATACCCTGCCTTAACATTTCAACTGCTTTTTTCATTGTAAGGTTTTGGAACGTAACCCCCATTATTGAAATCTGCTCAAAAGTTTCTTTACTTGAAGTATGAAAAAATACTGCCGGCAAAGAACGCAGCAAAAGCATGGCATCACCAATAAATCCACGTTTAAATGTGTACTCAAGCTCTACCTGCATCTTACCTTCATGCCCTATTCGACTGCTGTTTCTCAAGAACCAGAGGTTAAAGATACCCGGTTTTTCTATGTAGAGAGAAGTATCACCGACAGTTCTCATATCTTTACCAAGCTCTTTGATGCTGACGCCAATCAGCCTGATATCCAAAGTCAAAACATGAAAAAACAAAAATATATAGGATGGAATAATATGAAAGAAGTTAAAAAATCTTATTGTAGCGATCTTTCCGTTAAGTCCGTAAATCGTTTTGCGTGAAAAAATTTCTTTGCCGTTTATGATTTTTCTAACGACACAAAAAAGCAAAACCGGAAGAGATAAAATAATAAACAGTACAAATGCAACAGCCCATTCGCACAGTCTACCAAACCAGTGAGAAAGAATAATGAACACCTGGAAACAGAATTTTCTGATTCCAGCTACTCTATTCTTAGCGGCTGCACTACTAAGTTTTTTTTCGAATGCTTTAATTTCCAACTTTTGCGTTTTCATAACATGCGATCAGTTTTTCGGCGTGCTTCCGCCAGTTAAACATCTCCTTGCGTAAGTTTCCAGCTCTAATTAAATTTTCTCTTATATTGCCATCTGTTAAAACCTTTAATATACAATCTGCTATTTCCTGATGATTATCAGGCTCAAACTGTATAGCTGCATCCCCTCCAATTTCCCCCAAAGAAGAAGTCCTTGAGCAGGCAACCGGAAGTTCACACGCCATTGCTTCAGCAACAGATAACCCAAAACCTTCGAAAAATGAGGGAAATACATAAAGAGAAGCCGCACTCATTAAAGCAGGCAATTTGCTGTTTTCAACGAAGTCAATGAATTTAATCGAATCACTGCAACTCGAATTAACTGCATACTCTCTTACCACCTCGGCGCCTGACCAATCACTGCCAGCCAGGATTAAATCATATTCCCCGCGTATTTCTTCAGGAAGCATTTCATAGGCTTTTATTAAACCGATATGGTTTTTGCCCGGATGCTCAATCCTTGATATATAAAGTATAAAGTCCTTGTCAAGTGAGTACTCGCACCTGACAGCCTGCAACTCCTCTGAATCATTAACAGGAGCAAAAGTCTGTCTGTCATAACCGTTGTAATTTACTGTGATTTTTTCACCAGGAATTTTCCAGTATTTTTTCAAATCAGCAGCTGTACTGTTGCTAACCGCAACAACGCTATCAAGCTTTCTCACATAATGCGGTAATATTTTTTTTATGTAGAACATCCGTAAAGGATCATACTTGCAGTCCACATGATACTGGGACAAGTCATGAACAACTCCAACAGTGACCTTGCGGGAAAAACATAAAGCCCGGCGATTGGCGGCCGGTAATAGGATGAAGTCGTATTTCTTCCACTTTACTTTAAAAGGCAGATAAAATAAATGCCATAGCATATTGACAGCAGGCTTTCGATACCTTTCAGACGCTATTGTATAGATAATATTTTCAGATTGAGGCATTAAGGGGATATCTTCAGAAAAAGCCAACACCTCAATACGGTGAAGAATCGCAAGTTCGCGCAGACAATTATTAATATAGACTGAAACGCCTGACTTCCCATTATCAAAGGAAGTGGCGCTGACCAGAATACTGTACATCCCATACCACCGATATTATTAACAAATAATTTCTTCGAAAGACCTTATAAATTTTTCCATAGAGAATTCAGTTTCAACAAATTCCCTGCCCTTACGCCCAAACCCAATAGCTTTATCAGGAAACTCAACCATTTCGGTAATAGCCGCAGCCATTGCCTCGGTATCTGCAGGAGGAACAAGGATACCATTATCATAACTCCTTAGCCATTCACTAACCCCGCCTACATCGAAACCGACAACCGGCAGGCCAAAGGCTGCTGCCTCAACTCCGGTCAGTCCGAACGGCTCCTGCCAACGTGAAGGGAAAACTGCGATGTCCGATTTCAGGTAGTATTCGGCAACATCATTTTTCCAACCGGTAAATTCAATGCAGCCCTGTAAACCGTTTTGAGCACTGAGGTCACGTAAATATTTTTCATCTTTACCGCCACCAACTATATAAGCTTTGAAATCGAATTCAAGCTTTGAAAGTGCGTCTATCAACAAATCAAATCCCTTACCCGCAATAAGTTGACCGGTCGCTGTAATTACGGGAGGATTCCGGAAGGTTTTTTCCCCTAAACTCTGTGAAGGAGTATCTACAATAGAATACAGTTTTTTGACATTTTCCCTGAGAATCCCATTCATGGTCAAGTTGTCACGCATATATTCTGACATGACTACAAACCGATCACATTTACGAATCTCCTTTAATACTTTCGAGTAATTGCGATTCCAGTTAAAACATAATTCCCCCTGATCATTTTTTCCGAACAAACTACATAAAAGACAATAAGCATTTTTCTCCGGCAATGGGCAATTAATTCTTTTTACCGGAAAGTATTTATGTCGTCGCCTACAGTAATAATCATGATCATGAACATAAACAACTGTCTTAAACTTTGAGTTAAGTTTTCTAATTAATGGGGCGTTATCAAGTTTATGTATAAAAACAGTATCATATTCACCGGCACATACTTCATCCTGATCATCAAATGAAAAAACTTTTTTGAATGGTCTACAGAAGGTTTCAAATTCTTTTTCCTGATCATCAAACATTCCGAAGATATTATAGTTATCAGACTCGAGAGCCGAAGCAGTATTATAAATAAAACGCTCCACCCCACCGAAAAAACCTCCTTTATTGGAAACATAGAGAATGTTTTTACTTTTTACTCTTGAAGTCATCCATTACCTTTTGATAAAAATTGAGTAGCTTATCCGTAATTCTTTCCCAGGTATAATATTTTTTCACTTCCTTGAGTGCATTATCGGTAAGCTTTTTTCGCAATGTGCTGTTAGATTTCAATTCTCTATAGGCATTTACAACATCTTCAAACCTGTCCGGATTAAATAAGAGCCCATTTTCACGGTTGCTGATCAATCTCTCTAAACCGCTAACCTGGCTTGCAATTACCGGCACCCCGGAAGCCCAGGCCTCTAATATCACAATTCCGAAAGGCTCATGCAGGGACGGCAACATAAAAACATCAGCAGTTTTGTAAGCCGCCAGCAGATCTTCAGAGTCTGGTTTGAGCCCTTCAACAATTGTGACCCGGTCACGAAGTCCAAAACACTCAATCATTCGCTGCATTTCTTTATAATAATGCATCGCCGTTACAGGCCCGATCATTACCAGATGCTCTTTCCCATCCCCATTTTTGATTTCATTCATAAACTCCAGCAGCAGTTTTTGATTTTTCTGGTAATCTATTCTGGAAACACATAGAATTACCTCAGCATCACCAGGTATGCTGTGATGGTACCTGAAATCAAAAGAAGGTGCCTTTGCAAAATACTCATAGTCAACACCATTTGGAATGTATTCAACAATTTTATCGGGATATTTTTGTTTGACCAATTCGTACTCATTATACCCCACACAGATGATGCCATTAGCCTTTTCAATAAACTTGCGGTTATAGCCAAGTAACCAATCAAATATCTTACCGTAATTCAAAGTTCGATTGAGTGGTTTCAGCATCTCTTCAAGTTCACTTTGCGGAACGTCAAGGCAACCGCCATGAAATGAAATAACATATGGCACCTTGCGTATCTCCGCAGCAAGCTTTACACAATCTGCCAAGCGTTCCATCGTATGACAATGTAAAATATCATAGTCGCTATCGCGCAAGAATTCCAGCATTTTCAGACAGTATGGATTGCCACCTTTTTTATCAAGCTGCAGCTTTCTGGAAGAGTTCATTGGAAAATAAGGATAGAAATAAGGAAAGCGTTTTATTGTTAAACCGTGGAGGCGCTCTTCCTCTGTAACGGCCAACGCTTTTGTACAAAGAATATCTGCTATGCAATTTTTATTGATCAGGCAGCGTGATGTATTCCATACAACAGTTTCCGTGCCGCCCCATTCTTCGAAAGTAAACCTACGCAATATGTTAGCAACTTTCATCATATCCTCATCTCTCTTGTAAGCATAACTAATTTCACTATATTAATTTGGCTCAATAATCTTCAGATTCAATCCGACATAACGAAATTAAGCCCAAAATCATATTTTTGCTTTGGACTTCAGGTAATCTGTTCTACCTTTCCAGACGGCGTAACGCTGCATAAAACGATAGACAATGCCATAGGGAACCCCCAGAGCATATCCATGTATAAATAAATATTTCCAGTCACGAAGCATTTCCGCCACACAAGGCAAAGCAAAACCTTTGATCGAACTCGAATCATTGCCGTATATCTGCCCTTCTGCCAACCCTTCGTTATAAAACCTTTCCCAAACCTCTTTCAGCCGGTAATTATGTGAATGTTCAACCTTTGCATCTGAAACATATTTTATGTAGTAAAGTTTCTTTTTCATACGCCATGACCATTCGATATCCTCTGAATACTGTAAAGTTTCATCAAATGGATTATCCAGCAACAACTGCCTAGGAATCGCCGAGCTTGCAAGTGAAAAGAAATTGTGCCAGTATGCGGAGATCACTCCGTCACCAAAAGCTCTGGCATGGTCTTTCTTTACCAGAGGACGAGCATCAGGACGTGCTAGCTGGTCGCAAAATGTTGCGGATATTTTTCCGGTGCTGTCATTTATAAGCGGCTCTGTCAGTTTGCTAAGCCAGTCAGAATCTTTCGGTATGCAGTCAGAGTTATTAAAAACAACAACCTTACCCTTACACAATCTGACTGCATGATTCAAAACTTTTCCCGGCACATAGTCCTCAGGTTTGATTTCAATAAGATGCGAAGGCTTAAAGCTTTTAATTACCTCTAAAGTTCCATCTGTCGAACCTGAATCAAAGCAAATGATCTCAAAATCCTTAAAGTTCTGCGATGAAATGGCAGTAAGGGTTCTTTGTATGTACTTGATATCGTTTCTGGCTCTTACCACGATACTAAGTATCGGCATTTTGCTGATCCTTTCGGTCAATTACAAAACAAGTCTCATTAATCTCACCGTAACGATTACGACTTATACTTGAAGCAATGGAACAGATAATAGCCATTCCACGACCGGATGTAGCAAAAGATTCTTCCAGATCGCTGCCGTTCTGCTGGTTATCTGCTGAACTCACATTCCAGTTTTTACCTTTGTCCAAAACAGATATTTCTATTACATCATTTCTTATAATCAGATCGACAAGTATTACTGGCCGCGACTGCTGGCGGTTCCCCAGACCGTGAATAACAACGTTATTCAGAAATTCGCCAATCAAGATTTCAACCTTACCAGCTAACTCACTGTCATCTGTATTTTCTTCCACCATCTTGCCAAACTGGACAACAAGCTGATTCGTACTATTAAGAACTGGAGGGGTTGTCAAAGCAAGCCTTTTCTCATCAAGCTTGTCACAAAAACGCCCCATTGTCAGCAGACAAAAATCATCAGCATTACGCTCATACCCCATCTGCCGCATAGCCTCACGCAAACGATAAGGAATCACCGCTGCATTCTTTGATGTGGAAATACTTTCAAGTAGGCATTGCAGGTTTTCCATGCCAAGCATCTCGTCACTTTTCCTGTCGGCGATCTCAAAGACACCATCGGTAACAGCAAAAAGCAGGCTGTCGTCTTCAATATCAACCTTTACAACTTCTTCGTCGCAGTATTCAAAGGATTTTTCCCAGCCAATCGGAATTCCACCTTTGTTTTCCGAGTTAAGCATTCTGAGTTTTTCACGCTTAGGGCTATATTCAGAAATATTAGGGTGACCGGCACTGTAAAAATTTAACTGATTGGTGTTATAATTGACATAAGCGGCAATACACGTCATATAGTTCCCCTGCCCCAACTCAGTGCAGAAATACATATTCATACGGTTAAGAATTTCACAAAGCTTAATATCGGCAGGGTTGCGTCCAAAAATCATTTTAATCAGGGATTGGACCGCGCTCATGTAAAGGGCGGCCTGAATACCATGTCCGGCAATGTCTCCTACCAAAACAAAAAACTTCCTCGGAGCAATTTTTATTACATCAAAAATGTCACCGCTAACCTTCTGACAAGGCTGATATATAGATGAAGCAAAAAAGTCATCGTATTGCACACACCAGTCCGGCAGCATTAACTCCTGGACTTCAGAGGCAAGCTCAAGGTCCTGTTCCAGGTTGTTGTAATAATTCTTAGTTTGATCTTCCCTTTGTCTGTCTTCCACCGCGTTTCGAATATGCCGCAGCAGCTCAGTTCTGACAAAAGGTTTTTTCATGTAGTAGGTAAACTTATCTTCGGCTATCTTCTCCACCAGATCATTATCTATAGTGTCAACAACGGCGGTAAGGTAGATAATCGGAAGTCTTGGAGCATATTGACGTATCAGATTACGGAGCTCAAACCCGTTAATTCCAGGCATTATAACGTCAAGTAACGCAACGTCATATTCTTTACTCTTGATTAATTCAACAGCCCGATCAGCGCTTTCACACCCTTCAACAATGATTTCCTCATTTTTAAGGGCTTCACGCAATAATAGCAGGTTAAACTTTTCATCGTCAACCGCAAGCAGTTTTATTTTTTTTACGCTTTTCTCCAAACTCAAGCACCTTTGCTGATATTACAATCCTCAACTGCAGCTTCCATACTGTCGTAAATATCAAATATCCGATAGGCTCGGGTTATCTCAAAAATCATCCTGGGTTTATCTCTTAAACTCGCGAGCTTAAGAAACCCTCCTTTGTCCATAACGTTTTTAAGGCAAGATACAATACTCCCCAGACCAGTACTGTCGATATATTCCATTTCTGATAGATCAAAGACAAATTTTATATTTTCTCTATTAGCATCCCGAAAATGGGATTTCAGGACTCCGGCATTCCCTGCATCCAAACGCCCAGATATTTTAAAAGTACAAACATCCCCAATGCTTGATGAACTTATTTCCATCCTTTTTCCCTGATATTTAATTTTACATGTCTACGATGTTTTAGTTATTATAATCTAATATCTTTCTAATCACAAGGAAACCCGTCAAAATATCAAGTTATTTATTTGTTAAAAACTAATAATCTGTAAGGGCTTCACATAATTGTATAAGCCGATTAATTTTTAATCGGCTCAAAACGACGGTAGGAAAAATCCAAAATCATTTAAGGGTAAGGGTAATTCCATTACCTTTAGCAAGCACTTTAACCTTGCCACCCTTGGACAATTCTCCAAACAGTATAGCATCGGCAAGTTTTTCCTGAATCTCCTGTTTGATCAGGCGCTCCAGAGGCCTTGCTCCCATCTTGGGATTAAATCCTTTGATAGCAAACCATTCAACCGCTTTCGGGGTTATTTCCAACTCTACCTTTCTGGAAATAAGTTCATGCTGCAGGTTTCTTATGAATTTCTCAACAATTCTTTTCATAAGTTCCTGTGATAAACGGTTGAAATACAGGATAGCATCAAGGCGGTTGCGGAACTCAGGCGCAAAAAACTTTTCAACTTCCTTGCGTGTTCCCAGTTGAGGTTGAGAGTCATTGCTGAAACCAATATTATTAGCATCAAGCTGTCTGGCTCCAACATTGCTGGTCATGATAATAATAGCATTGCGGAAATCAGCTTTCCTGCCATTGTTATCTGTTAAAGTACCGTAGTCCATTATCTGCAGCAGAATATTGTAGACATCGGAATGCGCTTTTTCTATTTCATCCAGTAATAGTACGCAATGCGGATTTCTGATTAAAGCTTCAGTCATCAATCCAGCCTGCTCAAAGCCTACATATCCCGGGGGACTTCCGATAAGCTTGGAAACAGTATGTTTTTCTGAATATTCACTCATATCAAAGCGAATAAAAGTAATCCCCATCTGATTGGCAAGCTGCCTGGCCAGTTCTGTTTTACCACAGCCGGTGGGACCACAGAAAAGAAAGCCGCCCATTGGCTTAAGTTTATTTCCAATTCCAGCTCTAGCGATTTTGATAGAAGTAACCACCTTGGAAACGGCTTCGTTCTGTCCATATACAACAGACTTAAGTTCTTCTTCCAGATTGCGGAGCTTCTCATTATCAGAGGATGAAATTCTAGTTGCTGGAATATTTGCTGTTTGAGCAATAACAGCCTCAATTTCTTTAACTGTTATAATTTTGCGTCTTTTTTCATCCCGTAAAGAATTGCCTGCACCGGCTTCATCAATTACATCTATAGCTTTATCCGGCAGAAAACGGTCATTAATATGTCGTGCTGACAGCTTTACTGCCTGTTGTAAAGCGCCCTTTGAAAATTTAACGCCGTAATGTTCTTCGTAATATGGACGGATTCCTTCAAGGATTTCAACAGATTCTGCTTCAGAAGGCTCTTTCACATCTATTTTTTGAAAGCGTCTACTGAATGCTTTATCCTTGAGTATGTGATTTTTATAATCATCATATGTGGTAATGCCAATGCATTTGAGGTTTCCAGAGCTTAAAGCAGGCTTCAGAATATTTGACGCATCAAGAGAACCGGCACTTACAGCTCCAGCACCGACTACTACATGAATCTCATCAACAAATAAAATTGCCTTGTCAATGACTTTCAGATCATCAATGACTTTCTTAAGTCTCTCCTCAAACTCGCCACGAAACTTGGTTCCGGCAATTAATGCTCCCATGTCGAGAGCCCATATACTGTACTCCTTCAGGCGCTGGGGGACTTCATCATTGACAATAAGCCTGGCAAAGCCTTCTACAATGGCCGTTTTTCCAACTCCTGATTCTCCAACCAATACAGGGTTATTCTTTTTGCGACGGCAAAGCACCTGCATAATTCTTTTCAATTCAGGTTTACGTCCGATAATAGGATCAATTTTGCCAGAAGAAGCCAATTCTGTAAGGTTTACAGCAAAACGCTGCAGTATTTTTGGCTGACCTTTTTCATGACCTTGAGACTCTTCATCCCCAACCATATTTGGATTATCATCCGTAGACTCAAACTCAAAGTCCATTTCTTCAAACTGCTGCATAAGGTCATCATCATCAAATTCACCTTCATCATCGGAATAATAACTATCTGAACTGACTTCACGAATCACATCAAACTGCTTCAAACCGGCCTTTTGCATAGCATGAGATGAATGGGTGTCTTCCTCGTCAAACAACGCTACAAAAACATCAATTACTCCGATCCAGCATTTTTCAGCACTAGCCACTCTGCCAAGAGCATTGTTCAACACCCGGTTAAATGCGACTGACTCTATAGGAGGCACATCACATTGAAAAGTCTCAACTTTATTCTCAAAAAAATCATCCAGCTGACTATCAATCTGAGAACGACTTATATGCAGACTTTCGATTAAAGTTTGTATCTTGTAATTTTTCAACAATATAAAAAGCAGGTGCTCAGTGAGAATCATCTCATGCTTGAGACCTGCGACAAAATTAACTACGTCATTCAAAACTTCGTTAAGTTCTGAAGTGGGTTGTGGCATAACCTCCAAAAGTATTACTCCTTTTCCATGGCACAGCGTAATGGGAACTTGTGTTGTCCTGCTAATGACTTTACCTGCGCAACTTTTGTTTCTGCTACCTCAAATGCATATATACCGCAAACTGCTTTTCCACTTTTGTGTACAGAAATCATAATATTCTGTGCTTCATCAAGTGTTCGATGGAAAATAACCATAAGAACCATGATTACAAAATCCATCGTCGTATAGTCGTCATTCAACAGCACCACTTTGTACCTCGACGGCTCTTGCACGTCAAGTTTTTGCGCTTCAATTACAGATTCTTTTGTTTGGTGCATATTGCTTCATATCCCCAACGTTATTTGCTCTTTTCAAAATAAATATATCTAATTAAAATCAGAAACAACATGCCGTTTCAAAATTATATTTCAAGTGAAACTTAAAAAATCTCATTACTCGAATACAGCAGCATCGTATCTTTCAACATATATTATAACAAATAACCGTGGTTTTTTCTACCCCGCAACAGTTTAATTGTGAATATATTACACTTTATAACATGAAGGCAAAGGGATATGAAGCCCTGACACTATTTACTTTTATATATTTTCTCAAAATTCTTAAGTAAATGTTGCAACATGTGAATATTTTTTAGATCCAAAGACTGCTTGGTTTTCATGGCATAAAAAATTATTTCATGCAGAAGTTCCAGTTTTGTAAGATATTTCTTGTATTCCGACTCACCGACGTCCTCTTTTTTTACAGGAGGAACACGCTGTGCCAGAAAGTAATACCAAGCAACGTTTTGAATTTTTTGAGCATGTTCATCTTTATTCTGAACCCAGCGAACAACCTGATTTTGATCTATAGGCTGAGCACGACTTAAATTGATAATGGTAATGATTGACTTCTGGACTGTTATAATGTCCTCTTCAATCATCTTAAAACGCATATCATCATTAAATATTCCGCAAGGCAATTGACAATGAGCCATGACTGTAACCCCAAGCCACAACAAAATTAATACTATGTTCCTCTTCATCCTTTTTGCTCCTCTCCAAATGTTTTGCTCAGGGGCGGTATGCACCCCCAGTTTGCACTAATACTACAGAAATTTCATGTATGAGTTTTCCGGCTTCATTAGCCAGCATGTCAAGTGTTGAAAGCTGTTTTATCCGAGGGTCCCGGCTTTGATACTCCTCTGCCGAATAAAACCTCTTCAGCATTCCACTTGCATAAATCAAACTGATAATCACCGCGTCACGAGGGTCCGGAACCATTTCCTTATTCTCGATTAAACGTTCAATTCTATGTTTGACTTCTTCAACCTCCTGGTTATCTATTACCGGATAACGCCTTGAAGGGATTACCCATAATATTCGGTCATCAACCTCCTTAATGATGCCCTTATCTATTAAGCTGGTAATCACATTGCTTTGGATATTACTTGCTTCCGGTAAAAGGTTTTCCATCCAGAAGTAGATACTTTCACGACGATCACGCAGCCTGATTGTGTCTATTATTTCATCAAGCAGCGGGTCATTTGTCGTTTCAGTATTTATAAGAAAAATACCTTGACTGTCATTGTCGATCCGATCCAGAAATGATATTTCACAAAGGACTGCTCCAACCAGCAGGCGATGCAAAGTAGCCTCCCCTCCAGGCAATACAATCTTTCCCGACTCTTCGTCAAGAGCCATCAGATAAATTTCTTCCGCAAAACTCAGCATGTTTCCTCCGATATATATGAGTTAATAAAAACTTATACCATTAAGTGAAGGGTTCAATACTTAAAAAAAAACTTTTCACTAAATTCAAGCACATTAAAAATAATAATTAATATCTAAATGCTACTGAAAACGAATAATTAACGTATTGATAGTCAATAAAAAAAAACGCCGTAAGAACGGCGGTCTGCAGTAATATATATCAACGCTCAATTTGAAAATAATGAATCAAGCGGCTTATTTTTCATTCCAGCGTCAAAAATTGATTTAATCTCTTTTTGAGACAAAGAACGGTTCCAAAAAGCGAAATCTTCCATTTTACCTTCAAATTGATTACAGCATTTTTCAGAAGCATCCTGGAAAATATGCCAAGGTTTTCCGCTGTTTATTTTAGCACCTTTGGCATTCGTGCTTATCCAGTAAAAGCGTCCGTCAGGCGCACCCTGATAAAGGCGCATCATGCCATTGGTATCAACTGTAATGGCGAAGAATGTCCAGTAGTCAACAGGTATATCAAATTGTCCAAGAATTACCGGTTTACCGTCTTTGCTCAGAAATTCAGCCGCGATTCCGGGACGTTTAGCTCTGTCCACTTTGTGAGCAGCATAGAGCACAAATCCAGGTTCATTCTTTTTAGTAATGTCTTTATTAGCCAGGATAACCGGGCTATCCATTTCCATAAGCGGCATATTCAACCACATAGTTATAGTAAACTGATTATCTTCAGGCAACTTTAACTTGTCAGATCCAGCCAGCGTCAAATAAGATTTCTGATGTCGAGTGTTGACTTCATAATAATTGCGAAACTTGGCGCCTTTCTTACCGGTAACTATATTTTCACCATGCACAATAACTTTTTTATCACCGGCTTCATTGGTAAAGAAATTTTTGAAGGGCAAGTAGTACTGTAAATCTTTATCAAGTCTTACAGGCTTGACATCAACCACTTTATCACCAACAATTTTACCATCTACATCACTGGAAACTAAGCCATAGTGTGAGAGTACGGTAGCTGGAGCATCATAATTGTGCGGTTGCCCCTGAATAAGCCCCTGACTGACATGTTTGCCAGAAATCAACAGCGGAATAGTTGAAGCACATCCGCCCCACATACCATGATCGCGGTGGTAACCGCCATGGTCAGCGGTAACGGCAACAAGCCAGTCTTCCTTGTTGAAATCCGGCCGACTTTTTATTGCGTCAAGCATTCTGCCAACCTGAGCGTCAGCAGCTTCAATAGCCTTGATATAATCTTTGCTGAAAGCGTAAAAGCCTTTGTCATGTCCGGCATGATCAGGGTCATCAAGCATTATAAACATGGCGTCAGCGCCATTACTTAATTCTTTGACTGCACGTTCAGTGCTTTGTGCATCTGTTCCCTGTTTGCTGACAACGCCAGGGGAAGAAATCTTGCCATCTTCTTTCCAGTTGTATAGAAAAACGGCCTTAAAGTCCTGTCCTTCTTTCTTTTTCAGGCGAGAAAGATATGATGGATAGTCTTTGTAGTCACCCTCAGCAACCTGATCATTAGTAAAAACCTGATGCTTGGCAGCTGTCACTCCGGTAGCCAGAGCAACATGATTCGGTGCACTATCCGGCCTGGCGTCTTCAACATTACCACAAACATCAGACCAGGCACAGTGATAGCCTTTGGCCCAAGTCCCGTCGCGAAGTTTATCCAGATTAGGCGTATTGGCGGCAGCCAAGGCGTCAGCACGGACACCATCAATCATTACGCATAAAGATTTTAGATTCGTAGATGGTACGGCAAAAACCGTAACAGCAACCAGCAAAAACCACAGGGCAGCAAAGCGCTTTAAATTCATATTTGCTATTCCTTCTTAATCACAATACTAATATTAATTCGTAATTATATAAGATATAGTTACAAAGATACTTGTCAATTTTATAAAAATAAAAAGTTATTTACCTTATAAAAAACTTGCTCGAAACTAACAATCGCACAATATTAGATATAAATTGACAGGAGATATCAATGAAAAGTTTCAAAATATTCCTTGCCGGTGAGCTTTTTGACTACAAGCACTTGACCGGAAACCTAATGTTGGCAAAAAAAATTAAAGAGGTGTCCAAAGGCAAATACACCTGTGTTTTGCCTCAGGATATGAATACAAGCGGTTTGTATTCAAATGAAATTCGTATTAAAGATCTGGAATTACTCATTGAATGCGACGCAGTATTATTTAATTTCGACGGTACTGACTTGGACTCCGGAACTGTACTCGAGTTTACCGCGACAAAGTCTCTGCGCAAGCCAGCAGTTATTTTTCGTTCTGACATCCGGGCGGCAGGCGATCAGCACGACGGAGGTGATCCATGGAACCTAATGTGCTCTGGATATCCTCAAACCGCTACACTGAGTGTTAATGCAATGGTGCTTTATCACAAGCATTTAAAAGAAAACCCGCAAACTCTTTTGCAATCCATGCATGAAGAGTTAGCGGGTATGATTATCAGCAAATTTGATGAAGTAATGGTCGACCTGGAAACTCCGGTTGATCCTGATTACATCACCAGATTGCGGGAATCTCTTGGACTCCCGCCTGCATAAAACGATTATTTAACGCTACCGCTGCCTGGTTTGACATTGATTATACGAGTAACGTGAAAAAATCTGATTGACAGCGGATAGGGCCAGGCCTCTCCGTTGTTAGCTTTGATCGCTCCAAGAACCGGAAAGACGATACTAAGAATAAGAAGTGCGAAAATAAGCGGGATTCCAATAAATACGATCATCAGAATAAAAGCAACAACTCCGTAAATAATCTCTGATATAATCCAGTTGGCAACAATTTTGCCGTGGGTATCAATGATCTCAGAGTCGTTCTTTTTTAACTGCCACAATATAAACGGCACCACAAAGCCAAGAAGCGGGAAAAATAATCCCAGCAGTTGTGATAAGTGAATAAACATACCCCACGTATTAACATCAATGGAGTTTAAATTTATACTTTTGCCGGCTTTATCGGCCTTAGCTGAACTTTCTTTTAACAATGCCTTTTTAGCCTGTTCAAATTCTTCCTCTGATAAAGCTCCGCTTTCTTTCAGGTCCTGTAGTTTTTTTACTTCCTCTGCGATTGACATAATTCTTCTCCATATAATTATAGGGTTTGAATAGAATTCTGTTTAATCTTTCTTCATAAACTCATTAAAGAAACTATATTTCAATAATAATATATATCAATCGCAATTGCCAGATAAAAATAACTTGCATCCTGATATACAGGCTAAAACAACCTCGTTAGCCAATTATCCATTGGGTCATATATATCGTGAACCCTTTCTATCAGTTTACGCTCCTGCTTGTCAGAATCAGGAGAAAACCACAATTCAAAACGTAATTTATAAGGTATTTTCCTTGAAGAATCGTGTATGGCGATATCGGAATTAATGTAGAAAAGTTCATCAGAATTTTCACCCTGCCCCTTCTTTTGTACTAAGCCTTAGCAACCGCAAATTTACAGGCTTATTGGTGTCAGTATGAAATACCTTAAAATAAACCCAGCCCGGTTCACCCGTATTTTTAACCACGCAGTATACTTCATAAACTCAAAGAACGCTCTGTTCGCACTAAAAGAAGGTTTTCCATAACGAATACCTCCAACAGGCAAAAGAAGCTTGGCTTGCTCCCAGTTTTTACAAGCGGCAAACTTAGTCACTTTGCAAACGATCTTTTTTAAGATCATCGTTTTTAACCAGCAATCCAGATAAGCTAAAATATTATGGATCAATATCTTCAAGAACCGACGCATAGGTCAGATAAAAGATAAAGACTATAAAGTAGAAAAAAGAACAAACAGTTAGAACTAATCTGAGTTTCCATCGGCAAGTTTTAAAGTGTTTATATGCTTTGACTAAACATATTCCCATAAAAAATAAATTCATTACTAACTGCAAGGCAAAATTAAAATTACAGCAAACCTCGAATTAAACAGCTTAGTTGCAAAAGCAACAATCCCTAAAAAAATACTCCAAATGGAATATAATATTTTCTAATAAAAGCTTTAAATTTCATGTTGCATTTCCTGACCCCAATTTGCTGAATTTCAGGCATTATTATAACTCCAGATTTAATTTTATCAATAACTAAAAAGCTTACGTAAGCTCAACGTAAAATAGCATCAAAAAGATATAAAATTTTCAGACCATTGAATTTTATACGAACATTTATTAGCTATCCATTGTCAATATGTAATACAATATTAAATGCCCCACACTGTGGAGGGCTGTACAATGGGCTTTATTTCTGCATATTTTCTGATGCTAATTGCTGAATGCGACGACGATAACAAAGACGGACAAATTTTTCTTGACTCAATAGAGAGATTTGACAATCCTCATACAAGTCGTGATTTTTTTGTCGAAATGAAACGTCCTCGCAATTCACTGCCGTTTAACTTTATGCCAGCAATACGCATCAACTATCAGATAAACGACCCATTCGGATTTTACCGGATGAAGGAAGAAATAAAGTTAAAACTTGCAGCTATAGTGCCACCCGCAAAGCTGTATATATGCGCTCATGGGCATAAAGATGCCAACTATATTGAAGCCTCCTGCCGGGATGAGCGCTTAAAAAAGGATATAAGAACCCCAATAACTGATGAAGAGATGGCAATTATCATGCGTGACTCTATTCCTGCTGCAAGCCGCCATGACATTGTTTTCCACTTCCTTTGCTGCAACGCAAATTATTTTGCCAAGTCTTTTATTAAAATTATTCACTCAAAGGGATATTTCAGAAATTGCATGGCAGTATCCTATGACTCAAGGTTCAAGTTAACTTATGAAAGTGTCCCTCGTCATGCTACTATGTTCACTTTAGGGGATTTTTCTACAAAAAACCGCTTTAATCCTAAGACCGACACTTTCTCCCACCGTTCGGATTTACCGCCAGCAGATCGTGATTCGTTTCCAGACAACAAAAAATTAACGTTTTGGCATTGTGGTCAGGTTTTACAGTTTGGTTATCGTAAGGCTGTATCCAGCAACCGCTTATTGTACGGGAAAGATGTTTTCGACTATGATCATAGCAGAATTGACCTCTATGTGCTGCTCCTAAGGCTAAATGAGTTTCTTCGTAAAGCAGTAAAAAGAAGTGAAAAGCGTAAGTGTTACAAGGTTTCATCAGCTTTAAAAACTATATACTTGGTAGGCGAAAATTATTCAAGGATTCATTCAAAGTACAATATAGAGTCCTTCAAAAATATTTTGGAAAGTATGCTGTTTTCGTTAGAGCAGATTTTAACAAGCTACCATCCATCCGAAGCCTCAGGTGCTGAGCTTATTGACGAAGCCTATCATAGTTTTAAAGAAAAAATAAAACCCTTGCTCCAGATCGAAATAGCTGCCGTTGACTATATGCACCCGGATGTCTTGAAAAAACATAAAAACCAGTTCCATGTCACTTCAGGACAAACAACCGTTGAAATGTTTACAACTGAAGTTATCCAAAATAAAGCAATGCCTGACTTCAGCCAGCAACTCTGGAGTTAGTCTTTCATCATTGACAAAAAAAGCGGACCGGGAAAACCCGATCCGCTGTAAGTCGCTTTAAGCGAAAGATCGTAATCGTATAAATTACAGACCTTTGTATTCGCCCGGCTTGACTTCTGCGCCATATTTGGCTTTGACTGCTTCGAACTGAGCAATCTTTTTGTCCCAGTAGTCATATACAGACTGCGGAAGAGTAGGAGCCATGTCAGCGAAGAAAGCCTTAGCGCGCTCGAGCTTAGCAACCCAAGCATCGCAACGGAAACTGAACTGATAAGTGTAATCAGCTTCGCAGTAGTCTTCGTCGAGCAGTTCTTTGAAGAGAACTTTGAGGTCTTCGTATTTAGGAATGAAACCAGTAGGAGTTTCATATGCTTCGTAGTCACCGTAAACACGACCTTCGAACCAGTGCAGCCATACTTTCTTAGCGAGTTTGCTAGTGCAGAACTGGCCTTCCGGAGTGCGGAGGAAGTAGTTAGTGCTGAAAACCTTCGGACAGTTTTCGCCGAACTGGTTACCGAAATCGATGTTGTTTTTAACGTAGTCACCGATTGGGTAAGTGATGAAGTCGAGGTTAGCCATTGGCTGAGGAACACGAACACCTTCCTGACCGATAGTAGCTGAAGTAGTTTCAGATTCCAGCGGACAAGCTTTCATGATTATACCATCTTCCCAGCAGCATGACTCTTCGCAAGGAACAGTAGTGTCGCTATCACGACCACCATAGAGTACGCTCTGGACCTTAACACCTTCTTTGTTATCCCATGCAGGATCGAGGTTTTCAAGGTATTCCATGCGCATAGTGTAGCGGGCATTACCATGAGAAATCGGAGTTTTGCCGCCTTCTTTCCACTCGCCAGCGAAGTTAACACCTTCAGAAGGAGCGTCAACGCCCATGCCCTGCCAGTATGGGAGGTTATCCGGACCAGTCAGGATGTTTGAGAAGATCATTTCTTTAGGCTCTTGCAAAGTCCTGAAGATAACTGGGTCATCATTAGGATTTACATCTTTGATGATACCAAAGATACCGCGCTCAACGTTAGCTGCACGGAATTCGCCATTAATATTTTTAAAGTAAGCAATGTCATCACCAACGATTTTTTCGCCGGGAATCATAGCTGTAGAAGTTTTACCACAAGCAGATGGGAAAGCACCTACCATGTAAGTTGAACGAGCTTTTGCTTCGTTTGGAATAGACATGATGAACATGTGCTCGCAAAGCCATCCTTCCTGACCGGACTTGTTGATAGCCAGGCGCATGGAGTGCTTTTTCAAACCAACAGTGTTACCAGCATACTGAGCGTTCATGGAGAAAACCATGTTGTTGTCCAGATCCTGATAGATGCGGCGTTTATCAAGGTTTACGCAGCAGCCGTTTTCATCAAGCTGACCAGCACTGTGGCAGAAACGGAAGAAATCGTCTTTGTCTTCCATGTCCATGAAGTGCTGATAACCGCGACGGTACAGGATGTCCTCAGAGTGTGCAACGTAGCAAGAGTCAGTCAGCTGTGCACAAGCGATTGAGAATGGGCTGTGAGTCGGGCATTCGCAGAACAATTTAGCAATAGCTTTTTTACCAACCATCATGTCTTTCATGATGCTGCGTACTTCAGCTTTAGCTTCATTGGTATCAATGCAGTTCAATTTACCCATAGCAGCGAGCTTTTCAGCTGGAACCATGTATTTGGTGTTGCCTTTGTCGCGAGCCTGGTCGTTAATGCCGTCATAGTGCATAGTAACGTTTTCGCGAGCCAGCTGTTTTTCTTCGCCGAGTTTCTTAGAGCGCTGACGGATGTATTCAGCATCAGCATCACTGTCATCACAGAAATAAACTGAATCAGGGTTGCAAAGTTCGATGTACTCGCCGAGAAAGTCATTGAGTTTTTCGTTCTTCAGGGCAGCAAGCTTCGGGAAAGTGTCACCGAGCTTTTCCTGCAGTAGAGCTTCATACTTGGACATGCTTTTTCCTTTTTGTTTGGTTTATCGTCAAGATATAGTTATCCTTAATAAACGTTTTGCGGAATTGGCATTATAGCATGAAATAAATAATTCTCAAGTCAATAAATACTTTTTTATCACAGAAATTGTATTACGGAGTATTAGTATTAAAATTGTATGTACAAAACCATGCTTTTTAAGCATTTCAGGGCAAAAAAAACTGTAACGCCCAAAGTTAAAACTTATCAAGGAATCTAAATAAAGGACTATAGTTTTCGTTTTCTAGACAAGATTTTTCAAAGAAATATTAATGAAATATCGGAATACAATAGCCTTCCATTAAATAATTCAGCCTCTCTGCAGAAAAACTGACAATGTCAAATACGTCATAATCCATCAATTTGAATCTATCTTTACCGACGATTTGTTCTATGCTACAATCCACTGGAACACTGTTTACACTCTCTTTTAAAACGTCAAAGAAATTCTTTATCACCAAATCAAGTTTATCCAGGGCCAATGATGATGCAGCACACAGTGAAACATCGGCTAACTCCTCAGATAGACATAATGCCTCAATTTGCTCCATATTCAATCTTGCGCTGGATTCTAATAACTGGAATACAGCTACACATAAAATTGTTACATACTCCCTTGTTCTAGCAAAGTCAAAAGTTCCCTTAGCAAAACATTCTCTGTGCAGCTTTACTGCTCCATATAGTAAATTAAAAGTATCTGCCAACTTTCTGTTTACAGCCCCAAGCTGCTCTGCGGAGTCCTTAAAGAAATATATCATTTTTGTAAGAACAGCCCAGTATTCCAGTTGCCACATATCATTGTAGTCGTTATTAAAACCTGCCTTCCATTTGCTTTTCCAATCCTTATAACGCTGATGCTTTACCGACCTACCTTCCTTATAAAAATAGTTCTAGTGTCATTTTGCACCGTCGGTGAAGCCAAAGTACGATAACCGTTTGCTCTTTTGTACCTGGTGCTCTCAATACAGTCCGTATAATATATGTCAGGTTGATACGCGCTGTTATTAAACCCCATGTTTGTATGCTTAGTTGCTATAGAATAATAACGTGTAAAAGTAGATGGCATGACTTCAGTAAACTTTTGAGCAAAATGATAAGATTGACAAGCCAAAAAATGAAAAAACACCTCATTATTACGAACGTCCTGACATCCAGATCGCAAATTAGGTGACAATGCGTTATCAAACATTTCGGCAAACTCATTATAATGAATTAAATTTCTGGTTTTATTCACAAAACGCCGGAGTTTACTTCCTCTTTCCGGCTTATAAACTTGTATTAAATGGTTCAGCTGCCAAAAACCATGTATGTCAATAAATATTTTAGCCGGCAATTTAATCCCTTCAAAAAAACTTCTGAGGTCACTTGTTATCCTTACATATGGGTTTTCGACACTTTTCAAGTTCCAGTTAAACCTTATCATTGGAATAAAAAAGCCCGGATATGATTTATGTGGCCTCTGCTTGAAAACCATGTGTTCTGAAGGTGTTTTTTCTGGAAGTCTTAAAGCAGGAGCTGCAAGGTTTTCCCAATTATTTTCACTATCAGCCATAAAACTTACATAGTATACAGATTTAAACATGATTAGCCCTTAAAATTTTCAAATTACCCATATTCTTTATTTGTATGACAATTAAAAATAGATAATTGTTCTTAAAAAAAACTAAAATAGGACTATTTATCAGGAATAATTTTTATGGATCAGGCACCCGTTGCATCGGTTCTTCGGAACCATGAAGAAGCTTAGGCATTGTTTTATATAAAATATATCCGCCAATTACCATTACAATGGCGCTGACAGAAGCTCCTGTCCACTGATGGAATATCACTTTGCCCAGGAATATCATTGCTCCAAAAACAAATGCGACACAGGAACCCCAGCAGATAAAACCATTCACAACTTCGCTTTTAACCTGAGGACAATCCGGATAAAGCTTTGCAATCAGCTTCCAGCCGGGGCCGGAAATTCGCATTTTCTGATAAAAGTCTATGCTGGCTGCTGAAGGCTTCCGCTGAGTACGCATCGCGTACCACACCCATATAACAGTTACGCCAACACAATTAACAAGAGCTCGAGGTCCGAACATATCAACCACCAGCCGGCCGTCACGTTTTATATCCGGCAGAAATATATATGACAACGCACAAAGAATTATTGAACTTGCGAGGGCGACTATTTCTGTGCCTGCAGAAGCACGCCACCAATACCAGCGGGCAATAGAATATGTTGCCATCGCGGTGAAGAAAATACCAACAAATTTATATACATCGACCACTTGATCAACGAACGTACTTATTATAATTGCAACAATAACAAGGAGAAGCATTGCCAGTTTTGATATCAGCAACGCCCCTTTCTGGCTGCGCTTATTGCCACCGAGGTAGGGCATGTAAAAGTCATTGATTAAATATGAAGCTCCCCAGTTGAGCTGGGTATCTACAGTACTCATAAATGCCGCCAACAGCGAGGCAACCATAATTCCTTTAAGCCCAATCGGCAGAAACAGTCCAATCATTTTAGGGTAAGCGGTGTCACTGTCCTCTAAATAAGGGAAATAGATCAGCGATAAGACTCCAACCACAATCCATGGCCAGACTCGCAAAACATAATTAGTAAAAACATACCAGAGCAACGCCAACAGAGAATGACGTTCATTTTTAGTTGAAAGCATCCTCTGAACCATATATCCGCTGCCAGGGATTTTCCCCCACCAGAAAAAGCCAACACAAGTAAAGAAAGTCAATTCCTGAAAACCAATATTTTTAAACGGCGGCAAAAAACTAAGTATCTCTTTTTTATATCCCGGAACAGTCGAAAGACGCGTTATCATGCCGCCGGTAAACCCTCCGGCATCCTTATATACCATGACCGCCAGAATAATTGCCCCCAGCATAGCCAGACAGAACTGCATCAAATCAGTATAGACGACACCGTAAAGACCGGATAGAGTAGAGTACAGAACGGCTGAACCGCCCAGCACCAGGATTATTAATATAGTATAAGTCACATCTACTGAAAATAATCCTAAAGACACCGTGAATATTGGCTTTGAAGGAAGTGACATTAGAGAGCTTATAACTTTGCCCATTGCCAAAGTAACCGCAGCCATAGTTATGCAGTTCAACATAACGCCATCAGTAAATACCTTAAATATACGTAAAGCCTTGGCCGTGGGGTTCTCTCCATAACGAACCTTAATAAATTCAATCTCAGTAACCGCGTGAGTACGACGCCAAAGCCTGGCGAAGAAAAACACCCCTCCTATATGACCAATCGCCGTCCCCCACATTAACCAGTTACTGAAAATCCCTTCCGTTCGGCTAATTGCAGCGACAAAAAGCGGAGTATCTGAAGCAAAGGTAGTAGCTACTATGGATGTTCCGGCAATAAACCATGAAAGCGAACGCCCGGCAACGAAAAAATCATCAGTACTCTGATTCGCTTGTTTTTTGAATAAAAAACCTATTCCCACCGCGGCAAGAACGTAAATCGCAACAATCACCCAATCTATCCAATGCACAATATGCCTCCTGTCAATCAAAAATCCTCCTAAAAATATGATAACCTGAGAAGGCCTATTTTGCAAAAAAGTTCTTTAATCATGACAGGAGTAACATGAAAACAACAGTAAGGTTTACTCCATTTATATCATTAAATAAAAGCTATGCATAAATATCATTACTTATTAAAGTAAGCTTATCAATGTACTTTTTCTGACATTCATAGCAATCATGCACAAACGGTATACTTGTTCTTTGATGAAGCTCGCCAGCGCCTTTACCAGCAAAAGTCCATTCTCTCTCGAGAGTGTTATGATCTTTAAAGTAAAAAATGTGTTTATAAGAATCTCCAGCCATTAAGCTCTCTACAGGAGTTATACTGCAAACCGACTGTATCAAGTCAGGATCTTCTGTGACTAACTCTGATGATTTATAAATACCATGCAGCAGTCCAATAGCTCTGCCTCCTTCAGGGTCTACTACATGCAGGTAAGCTTTATATTTATTCCTTTTATTCAGTCCTTTAAAAACATTTAAATCAAGGTCATACATCTGCATTTCATTTTTAGACGCAGAGCTTAACATTGACTCCCAGGTAAAGCCGGTTATGCATACCATATGATAACTATTTACACCGGAAGGGACAGACACCATTAATGGGCCCAGGTTTGTCAAATGAAACAATAATGAGGTAGCCAGTTTAAAGGCATCAACTGTAGATGGTAAAAGAAGTTTCTCCATACCATATCTGTTCTTCAACTCCCTGAGATGAACAGCACTTGTGGGATCAAAGCCAAGGTCTTTCTTATCCTTAACTTTTACTTTTCTCTCATCTTCCCCAACATATGGAGCAATTGGCTCTCTGCATTTAAAATAGTCACAAAAACTTTTTGCCTTTCTTTTAGGATACAACTCTCCTGTCCTTAAACGATCCTCAAAACGCAAAGAAGAACTGGCAAGCCCCATCTGACCTTCCTTTCGTTGTTCAGCAGCATTTGTTTCAATAAACTTTGCCCATTCAGACTTTTTCAGGAAAGAACCTCTAACCATTTGGGCTGCAGCAAACCAACAAGTATGATGAGACTCTTGACGTATCTTAGGAACATCATAAAAAACTTTAAATATCATTATTATCCCTCAAATGAATATTTTAAAATTGCATTTACCTTTAATAACTTTAATAAAGTATATAATTTTTCTCGCCTAAAAAATAAACTAAACTATCCCCTTCAACATTCAATTATAAGACAATTACGACAAAGCTATGCACAAGAATCCTTAAGTCAGTAAGGGTATATTTCTCTGCAGAACTACTACTATCTAATCAAAATCGGCTGCCTATGGAGAATTTCAATTGCTTTAAAAAGCATTAGTTTCAACTCAGGCCAACCAGAAAATTTAAAATTGATTTCTATTATGAAAATCATCATTAAAGTAAGAAGAATAAAAGGCAGGAGAACACTGTCAAAAAAAAATAGAGTGATACTCCGTGCTGTCATTCAAATTAACACTTCGTATTGCACCACTCTTCTGGCTATTAGTACACTAAATGCGACAATTTGTTCAATCAATCTTGCATCTTTTTTGTGCATTTCATGTAAAAGGCTGCTAGTAAACTAATAACAACGATAACATTTCTCTTTTCATTTATTGGCACCATATCAGGAAACTTTATGCAAAGTTAGCAGAATAAAAATTGAAATATAACAACACAGGGTTATAATATAAACTTGAAGTATTTATAATAATATTTCAAGCAAAATTTGATACATCTTGCCGTAAGGCTTTATGCAAATATATGTTAAGGGAATGGAGTTCTCCCTGAAACCACCATTTTGGCTGATGACTCCTGCCAAACGTAAAATCGTTGCGGCAGGATTTTTTTATGTCTGCCGGGAAAGGAAATGTAAAATGTTAGTTAATTTAGCCATCGTCATTGTCATCGCGCTTTTAGTAAACTGGTGCTTTGAGAAAATCAAAATCCCCGGCTTGCTCGGCATGATTATCCTGGGAATTGTATTCGGCCCGAACTGTCTCGGTTGGATATCTCCTGACTTACTGCACTTGTCTACAGAACTGCGTACAGCCGCTTTAATAGTCATCCTGATCAGGGCTGGACTCGGGCTGAAACGTGAAACCTTAAACAAAGTAGGGGTTTCAGCTCTGAAGATGAGCTGCATTCCATGTTTGGTAGAGGGCTTTACCATCACATTGGTTTCCAGGTATCTGCTCCAATTAAGCTGGCCTGCCGCCGGAATGCTTGGTTTCATTATAGCGGCAGTATCTCCTGCCGTAGTAGTTCCGCAAATGCTGGACATCAAGACCAAAGGCTACGGAAAGAATCGCGAAGTCCCTACCCTCATTTTAGCAGGAGCTTCTATTGATGATGTTTTTGCTATAACTATGTTCGGGGTATTTTTAGCTACCGGCACCGGAGCTGCTGTAAACATTGCCTTACAGTTTGTCAAGGTTCCAGTAGGAATTGTACTGGGTATAGGTATCGGGCTGTTGCTGGGCTGGGCGCTGGTCAAATTCTTCAAGCGGTTCGAAATGCGTGCCACCAAAAAAGCTATAATCTTTATGATAGCGGCAATTCTGCTGCACAAAATTGAATACTTCAAAGACTATGTTCCAATCGCCTCGCTGCTTGGCATAATGGCAATGGGCTTTGTCATGCTGGAACTGCACAACAGAGTAGCGAATGAACTTGCTCAAAAGTTCAATAAAGTATGGATTCTGGCAGAAATACTGTTATTCGTGCTGATTGGTGCACAAGTAAATATAAGTGTTGCCTGGCATGCCGGACTGGTTGGAATAGCAGTTATCGCTATTGGTTTGCTGGGACGCTCTCTTGGTGTATGGCTAGCCCTGCTTGGCTCCAAGCTGAACAACAACGAGCGGCTTTTCTGCTGCCTTTCGTATTTCCCAAAAGCAACTGTCCAAGCTGCAATCGGGGCAATCCCCCTCAGCATGGGAGTAAAAGGCGGCGAACTGATTCTGGCTGTAGCTGTTCTAAGTATAATAATCACAGCTCCAATCGGCGCCAGTCTAATACGGGCAACACACACAAAACTTCTCGAGAAATCCGAAGCTTAAATTAGCATTTCTCCCCTTCTTAATCTATAATATATAAAACAAATTAAATCAAGGAGGGGAAAATGAGGGTTTTATATTCTTTGTCAGCTGCTGCAATGCTAATTTCTATCGTTGGATGCCAAACAGGTCCATCTGAACAGGATAAACAGCTTACGAAAAGTTTAAATGAGATGAGTCAGAAACTCACTGAAATCAACAAACAGCTAAAAGAAATAAAAGAAGAAGTTAAAGAAGAACCACTTCCACTATCAACATCAACGTGTAGTTCGTTTAATCGCAGAACTCCCAAACTTCGCGCTTTAAGGAAGATTAAGCTGCCATCCAATCCTAACAGGAATCAAGTCAGAGAATATATCGACAAAATAATTAAAGTATCCAACAGTCAGAATTGTTATTCATCGCAAGATCCTCAAGTTGTAATGCTCGAAAAGATCGGTTCTGAAAATGTTGATTTATTGATTAATCACGCCAATAATTTTTATGTACAATATGCATTGCCGAGAATTGTTACAGAAAAAAATAAAGCTCAGATCCTTGAAGCATTAAAAGTATATCCAAATTTAATTACATGCGTCACCAAGAATAATTGGACAAAAGATGCAAAAAATATTATTTTTGAACGTCTAAAAAATGCTAAAGGCTACTTATCAAGCGAATGGATAATTTCTGCTGCAGAACTGGCAATACCTAAAGATTATCCTGTTTTGGAAAAATATTTCATTCAAGGCGGTAATGTAAAAGAAAGCTATAAAGCCTTATTGCAACTCGATAACTTTGATATGAAAAAACTCATATCGAAAGTCTGGAACTTCCAAAAGGACAAAGTTAATGCATGGCAAAAGAAAAATGCAGCAATAATCGCTGCCCAATATGGGATAAAAGGTGCATTACAATACTTAATTATTGCCTGTAGAATAGAAAAAAATCAGCATTCATTTGATGAAATGAGAGCTACAATTTTTCAACTTACAGGAAAAACTCTCGCTCCTAAAAAAATGCAGAAATGGTATAGTGAGAATCAGAAGAACCTGATATTTGACAACGAAAATGACAAGTATATACTTAAAGCAAAACCTGTCAAGTAATAATACTACCAGCAGCATTCTGCGGGATGCTGCTGGCTTTCCATTTTTATTTCTCCATATTTCTTCCATTCTCATAAATGATATTTTATTCTCATAATAAAAAATAATACATTTATTTGTTTTTGAGGTTGACTTATGACAAGAAAAGTCTAATATTTATATCATAGATAATTTATTAGGAATTTCATAACAATACCTTTTGGATCTGCATGCATAGATCATTTTGCCGAAGTGACATAATCGCTTTATTTACTTTATGCTGGATAAGTAAATGCCTAAAGCTGTGTGCCTGAGCCATAAACTAAGAGGTGATACAATGTTCCAATATTCATCAGTTTATTATATTTCTATTATGGGTGAGGATGATAATGACCGAATAGTCCCTGGTGAAAGACACTACCTCTCACCAGATGTACTGGATAAAGCAAGTGGAGTCCTTCCCGGAGAATCAGATATCACCTTTTGCATAAAACGAAAAAGTATTTCTGATAAAAAAAAATAAAGCTGGTCAGGTTGAACTTCAATATGCGCTCTGATCGCCATAGAAGATTTAGAAAGACTAAAGAAATAATCAAGACAGCCCTTCAGAATATAGAGCTTCCAGCCAAGATTTATATTGATGCACATGGTGAACCTGGCAGCGACTGTATCGCTCAAAATTATTCGTGGTGCGGATTAAAAGTAGACACTGATATCTCATCCCAGAAATTATCTGAAATATTCTTACATGCATTACCTTTTGAACATATGAGACAAAAAATCAGTTTTCATTTTGTAGTTTGCAATGGCAATTATTTTGCAAAAAACTTCATGGACTACATTAGTAAAGCCGGTTTTAAAAATTGCTACAGTATATCTTATGATAACACAGTATATGTAACTTCATATCCGGCTGCAGACAACCATTTTGAAATAGAAGATTTTTCAACAATTGAAAGATGTGCCCCAGATGATCATTACCTGCATCACAGTGAAAAACCTGCATTGCCGGATAATAAAAAGATCAGTCTCTGGGATGGATCCAAGGCTATACAAACCGGTTACAGAGACTGGGTTAATGCTTCATCGCAACGCTTACCAGCCAGCCAGAGAAAGAATTTCTGGATTTACGATCGTGATGACTTTATTACCCTTTGCGCCTTGAAACAATTTATTTTGGACGAGACCCTTCGCTGCAAACATCAACAATCAAGAGTATATAAAACTCTTTGTTCTTTGTTTGAGGCATGCGAGAAAATGGAAGCACAGATACTTAGCTATGCTCCGAATGTAATTATTAACTTTATAAACAATGTAAAAATCAATCTTGATCGCTTGTTCATACACCATGAATATAGCTTTTTTCCAGCAAATACACATTACTTCTCCACAGATCGTTATAACAGCATGCTTGACAAAACAGGACTCTCGCAAATAAATTGCCCACAAGGCCTAATACGGGTTTTCGACAGCGAACAGTTCATCGAAAAGTCGATTTCCGGAAAATCAGTATTTTTAACCTGATAAAAGTTCATATAAGAAAATAAGGCTACTCATTTTTTCAGATTAGAGAAAGAACACTATCTAAAACTCCGCTCAAAGCTTTGGTGTTTTGAAGTATAACCTCCATAACTATCTTTCCTTTTTTTATTGCAGCTAGGTCATAAAGTTCTCGGTCGCAACAGCAAATATCCAAGAGCCAGTTCTTGCCAATTCGTAGACATTCTCTAATCAAATAAGCATATATATAAAACGAATATCGATTACAGCTCTCATCAAGAACAAAGCAATAGTACGCTAAATCTTTATTAACATAAAGTGCTTGTTTCATCCAAGAATAAAAGTGACGACAAAGTCATAATCGAATAAACAATTGGTAATTCGGAGCTCAGGTATGATTTCCATAGTACAGATGGACAGTAAAGTAAAAGATATTCAGGATAATTTAATTCAAATCTTTGCAAAAAATAGAAATCTGAAAAACGAAAAAGTACGTTTTCAAACTGATAAAAGTTTTTACTTTCACTCAGGCAAACCATCCCATTTATAGAAGACAGAAAGAAGAAAAAAAGAAAAAAAAAGATGTCTGTAGAAAAGCTTATGAGTTATTTAAATTATAGTACCCTCCATTATACACACGTTATTACCCACAATTCAAATTTGATCAAATACAAAGAATATTCGACACACGTCGCGACAACAACTTCATGACTGACCAAGTCTTTTTGAATTTGTGCAATGAATATCTCAAAGCATATAAGTTCATTGAAGCTGCTTTCGAAAAAAACTGTGAAGATGTACTCTTCAAAATTTTCAATGTCTATTTGTTCAACGATTTCTTTGTCTTTGGCCATACTCATAGCGACAATGAAACTTCCGATCACTCCTTGGTTAGGGATTTTTTCCTATATTTGAAAGAGCGGTTTGGTTATGATTTGTCAAAAAATCACGTGATACTTTACGAAATATATTTTTCTCCTCAGTCGCATTATCTTAGAAGAAGCATTTCATGTTATAATCTTAAAAAAATTGAATATGAATTCAAACCAAATTATAAATATCAAAATCCAAATTTACGTATTTTAGAGGAAGCCCAGAGAGGTCTTCCATGTGATTTGTAAGTAAATTGGTATTTTGAAAATAAAATTCCCGTGTATTTCTATGATGACGCTTTGACAATGGGAGAAATAAAACCGGCTGACATAGAATGGAGAGAAAAAACTTTTTTATAAACCAATTTAATAATGATCTTAAAACACAAAAAGACCTGACACGAGGAAACATTAGAGAATTTTTTTAACAAAACTTTAGATGATGGAACTGTCTACAACGAGTTCTTAAGACTGGAAAACAACGTCACAATAGGAAGAAGGATGTATAACCTTGCTTGCAAATTCAAGAAAACTTTTATCCCAATTGGCTACAACCATGTTAACCCTCTTCTGTTGAAAGATAAAACTATTCAGGAGTATCTAAAAAAATATTTACAAAAATTTAACAAAAGTGTAATTTCTTGTCAAGTTACAACAGGCGATGTTCCAAACTTTGATAAGTCTAATGAGCGTGGAATTGACTATAAGATAACGTGGCCTAATTGGAGCTGACTTACAGGTTGGAACAATTTGACAGAGAATAGTGTCTATATAAAATATTGAGAAAATTACTATTTAAAACTTGACATTGATACATTATAGTGGTTAATTTTTGATATAAATCAATTAGGATTATTATGAAAAAGATTTTGAACAGCAAAAATATCTGGTGGTGGCTGCGCTGACGGTTCTGTCCGCGGTATAACTTGTGCTGTTCTGAAAATACAATTCCGGCGGATTGAACCCTTAAAAAGGTTTGATCCGCTTTTTTTATGAATTTGAGGATATTTTAAAATGAATAATCAACTTACAAACAAATATTTTGGCTGGTGGTGGCGTTCTGGACAAGGTCCGTAACGTCTGATACCTTACGTACAGATTTCAGCCGCGGACCTCTAGAAATGGTTTGCGGCTTTTTTTATATATTAACCTGAAAATAACACATAAAATTAATATAATTTTTGATGGAGATCACAATGCTAAAACCTGATTTAAATGAGTTTTGCGAACTGGCAAAAGAGTATAACTTGATTCCGGTTTGCCGCGAGCTTCTTGCGGACCTCGAAACACCGGTTTCAGTTCTCAGCAGATTCGCTGAAGACGACAATGTTTTCCTGCTGGAAAGCGTAGAAGGCGGCGAACGCTTTGGGCGTTACTCTTTTATAGGACTGGATCCTGACGTTATCCTGACAATAGAAGACAACGAAGCAGTTCTGCGTAACCTGAAAACCCAAACCAGCAAAATATTTGACGTTGAAAAGCCTCATCAGGCAATCCGTGAAATAATCGGCAGTTATAAAGCTGCTCCCCTGCCCGGCATTCCCGGCTTCTGCGGCGGACTCGTCGGCAGACTTGGATATAACCTGGTACGCGAATTTGAAAAGCTGCCTGAAGTAAAAAAAGCACCTGCATGCACTGCTAACCTGATGCTCTGCAAAAAACTTATTATCTTTGATAACGTTAAACATACTCTAAGAATAGTAGTCAATGCCGAGCCCCAAGCGGGTTCTTCCCCACGTGAAGCTTACAATAAAGCGTGTCAGGAAATCAAAGTTATTGAGGAAAGACTACGCCAGCCAGTGCCAAATTTTGAAAATTTTAAGGCTCCTGATGATTCTGGTGAACTTATTTCAAATATAACTCAGGAGGAATACCTGAAACTGGTAAAACGTGCCAAACAATATATTACTCAGGGTGACATTATTCAGGTAATTATTTCTCAACGTTTCAGCAGACAACTAAAATCTCACCCGCTTCAGCTTTACCGCGCTCTACGTCTAATCAACCCTTCTCCATATATGTTTTACATTAAATTCGACGGAAAAATGCTTGTCGGATCTTCACCTGAGGTAATGGTACGAAAAACAGGTAATAAAGCTATTCTCAGACCTATTGCCGGAACCAGACCTCGTGGTAAAGACGAAGTTGAAGACAGACGGTTTGCTGATGAATTAATGAAAGATGAGAAAGAGCGGGCTGAGCACCTCATGCTGGTCGATCTCGGGCGTAACGATCTTGGACGTATAGCCGCGCCATCAAGTGTGCAGGTAAAAATGTTTATGACCGTTGAGCGTTATTCACATGTACTGCACCTTACATCCGAAATTGAAGCTGAAATGCAGCCGGATGAAGATGCGATATCCTTATTAAAAGCTTCATTCCCAGCCGGAACCCTTAGCGGTGCACCAAAAGTTCGTGCAATGCAAATTATTGAAGAACTTGAACCCGAATCACGTGATTCATATGGCGGCGCGGTCGGCTATTTCAGCTTCAACGGCGATATGGACGCAGCAATTACCATTCGCACATTTGAAATTGACGATAACAGGGTTTCAGTACAAGCAGGGGCTGGAATTGTTTATGACTCTGATCCAATTAAAGAATTTGAAGAAACAAAACACAAAGCCTCAGCGCTTTTCCGAGCTATGGAATACGCAGCAAACGGCTTGAATATATAGTCAGTAAGGAGAAAAAAATGATTTTAATGATTGATAATTATGATTCGTTTACATACAACCTTGTACAGTACCTTTACGGCTTGAATGAACAGGTTGTAGTAAAACGCAATGATGAAATAACAGTTGATGAAGCCTTGGGACAACAGTTGGATGCAATTGTTATATCTCCCGGGCCCGGACGCCCTGAAAACGCCGGAATCACCCTTGACTTGATCAAGGAAGCAGCAGGAAAGATACCAATACTGGGCGTTTGCCTCGGACATCAGGCTATGGGCGAAGCTTTTGGTGCTAAGGTTATTCAGGCGCAAAAAATCATGCATGGCAAGATTTCTGAAGTTGAACACGACGGCAAAGGTATTTTTGCCAATATGCCTTCTCCAATAAAGGTGGTCAGATATCATTCGCTCGCTCTGGATGAAAAAACTATCCCGGACTGCTTTGAAATCACTGCTAGAGCTGTCGACGATGGAGAAATCATGGGTATCAGACACAAAGAGTTTCAGATGGAAGGAATTCAGTACCACCCGGAATCAGTCTTGACATCCACTGGCAAACGACAGCTTGCAAACTTCGTAAAAATGGTCAGGAAAGGAATTTAAAATGGTTCGTGATATTCTAAATAAATTATTAAACGGCAAAAACCTGTCCCAGGAAAGCATGTCAAAAGTGCTTGATCACATAATGCGCGGTGTAATTTCCCCGATCCAGACTGCAGCATTGCTTACAGCTCTCCGTGCCAAAGGTGAAACCGCTGACGAACTGGCTGGTGCGGCATCAACAATGCGCCGTAATGCGGAATTTATTGATGCTGGAGCAGGAGTTGTGGTTGATACCTGCGGAACTGGCGGGGATTCGCTGAATACATTCAATATTTCCACCGCCGCCGCATTTGTTGTGGCGGGTGCGGGAATCACTGTTGCCAAACACGGCAACCGCAGTGTATCCAGCCAATGTGGTTCAGCTGACGTTCTAGCAGAAATGGGCTTTAATCTGGACGTCGAACCTGTAATAATGGAGCAATGCATTCAGGAGAATGGTATCGGATTTCTGTTTGCTCCTAAAATGCATCCTGCCATGCGTGAAGTTGCCGCTATCCGTCGCGAATTACAAATCCGCACCATCTTTAACATGCTCGGGCCGCTGACTAACCCGGCTGGAGCTACCGGACAGGTTATTGGAGTTTACGCTCCAGAGCTTACCGAACTTTTTGCGGCAGTACTTTGCCACCTCAATGTACGCCGGGCATTTGTTGTCCACGGCATGGACGGACTGGATGAAATATCCTGTTGCGCCCCTACCCGCGTCACGGAAGTCCGTGACGGCAGCTATATAACTTACGAACTCCAGCCTGATATTGTGCTTGGAGATGTTTTTAACCACGAGTCTATTACCGGTGGAGAAGCCGCGTTTAATGCTAAACGCATTTATGATGTGCTGAAGGGGAAGGAACATGATGGAGCCCGGGCAGTTGTCGCTATCAATGCGGCCGCGGCTATTGTAGCTGGAGAAAAAGCTGAAGACCTGCAAAATGGATTACAGTTGGCATATGAATCCATTGACTCTGGCAACGCGCTGAAAAAACTCGAAATACTTATAGAGGCCAGTCAATCATGAATATACTTGAAGCCATAATTGAAAAAAATCGAGAAGAACTCGAATTGAAGAAACAAAATTATCCTATAGACCTAGAAGGCAAACTAGCTAACGGAAAACTCTTCCATGATGCCTTAAGCAAACCGGGGCTTAATGTTATTGCCGAGCTCAAACCGGCATCGCCCTCAAAAGGGATAATTCGTAAGGAATTTCACCCGACAGATCTGGCAAATGAACTTACTGAAGCTGGAGCTGCCGCTCTTTCTGTATTGACCGAAAAAAACTTCTTCCATGGGTCATTGAAGAATTTAAAAGCCGCAAGAACTGCAACTGACATTCCGCTGCTGCGTAAGGATTTCATATTCGACGAATACCAGTTGTTTGAAGCTGTTGAAGCTGGAGCCAATGCGGTTTTATTGATTGCTGCGGCACTTCCTGAAGATAAGTTCATGAGTTTACAGCACAAAGCTTACAAGCTTGGACTTGAAGTACTTGCTGAAGGGCACACGGTTGATGAACTTGAATTTATTGTCGACTCAGGCTGCCGGATTATTGGTATTAACTGCCGTAATCTCAAAACATTCAAAGTTGACCTTGCGTTGACCCATAAAATGCTGAAAGAGATTCCAGATGACCGTGTTAAAGTAGCTGAAAGCGGCATAGCAACTCATCAGGACATGCTTGATTTGCAAGCATCAGGAGCTAATGCCTTTCTCATTGGAGAAACTCTCATGCGGGAAACTTCTCCCGGCATAAAATTGCAGGAGCTTCTAGGTAACAAATGAACACTAAACTGAAAATATGCGGGATAACCCGCCGTGAAGATGTCGCTTTTGCTGTTGAGGCAGGAGCTGATTTTCTGGGCTTTATCTTTCACGAACCATCTCCACGTCATACTAATGTAAAAAATGTAAAACTGATCACAAGAGGACTTCCTGAAAAAATCAAAAAAGTAGGCATTTTTGTAAATCAATCGTTAACTGAAATTCAACAAATTGCCTGCATGTGTGATCTTGATATTATCCAGTTGCACGGCCCATATACTGCCGAGGATGCTATAGCTATCGGGCAGGAAAAAGTGTGGAAAGCTTTTAATTTTAACGACCCGAAGGCTGTGGAGCAAAGTCGTGATTTCCCAGCTGCTGTTATTGTTGCTGATGCCATGACCAGAGAAAAACACGGTGGAACCGGTATAGACTGCAACTGGCAGGACGCAGCTGAAATAGCCAGACTACGCCCTCTTGTTCTGGCCGGAGGCTTAAGCCCGGCCAATGCATTGGAAGCTGCGCTCGCAGTTGAACCTTATGCCATTGACTTAAACAGTGGAATTGAACAGGCTCCCGGGATAAAAGATTTAAAACTTATTGCTAAAATGGCTGAAATTATGAAGCAAATAAAGGGATTATGATAATGAAAAGCAAAGGATTTTACGGAATATATGGCGGACAGTACGTTGCCGAAACGCTCATGCCGTCTCTGCATGAACTGGAAGCAGCTTATGAGAAATACAAAAACGATTCTGATTTCGTTTCAGAACTGCGGGAATACCTGCGAGACTATATCGGACGTCCTTCTCCACTCTATTTCGCCAAGCGCCTGACAGAGCATTGCGATGGAGCCAGGATTTTTCTCAAACGCGAAGACTTGAATCATACCGGAGCACACAAGATAAACAACACCATTGGGCAGGCTCTGCTGGCTAAGTTTATGGGTAAAAAACGGCTGATAGCTGAAACCGGGGCAGGAATGCACGGTGTCGCTACTGCTACTGTAGCTGCCCTGTTCGGTATGGAATGCGAGGTCTTTATGGGAGCTGAGGATGTGAGACGTCAGGCGCCAAACGTTCAGCGTATGGAAGCTCTCGGCTCAAAAATCACATCAGTCACCTCAGGCTCTTCTACTCTGAAAGATGCTATGAATGAGGCTATTCGAAACTGGATTAAAACAGTTGACGATACTTTCTATGTTATCGGTACAGTTGCCGGGCCTCATCCTTATCCGGAAATGGTGCGCCATTTTCAGTCAATAATCGGGGAAGAAGCCAGAAGACAGATCATGCTTAAGACAAGCAAACTGCCGGATACCGTTATCGCCTGTGTTGGTGGCGGCAGCAATGCCATGGGAATATTTGCTGGTTTTGTAGACGACGAAGATGTCCATCTGGTTGGTGTCGAGGCCGGCGGATCAGGTCTAGCAACAGGCAAACATGCCGCAAGCATTACAGGTGGAGATACCGGTGTTTTGCACGGCTGTAAAACTAAGCTGCTGCAAACTGACGACGGACAAATTATCCCAACTCATTCAATCTCAGCCGGGCTTGATTATCCAGGAGTTGGTCCTGAGCACAGCCATCTGGCAGATATTAAACGAGCTGAATACGTGGTCATTGAGGATAAGGAGGCTATTGCCGCCTTCGATTTGCTGTGCCGCACTGAAGGTATCATTCCGGCACTGGAATCATCACACGCTATCGCCGAAGCTGCAAAGCGCGCACCTAATATGAAGCCTGATCAAATCATCATAGTTAACCTGTCCGGCCGCGGCGACAAAGACATGCAGAGCGTACAGGAATTCAAGCAGTCACAGGAGAATAAATAATGGACCGGATAAAAAATACATTTGAGTTGTGCGATAAGGAAAACCGCAAAGCCGTTATTGCTTACGTCACCGCAGGCTGTCCTGATTTGGAATGCACGGAAAACTTAATTCTAAAACTCATTGAATCAGGAGCTGATATAATTGAACTGGGAGTGCCGTTTTCAGACCCGACCGCGGACGGCCCTGTCATCCAGAAAGCGTCACAGCTTGCTCTTGATCATGGTACAACTTTGCAGCAGATTCTGCAGACTGCATCCAACGTCAGAAAACATTCGCAAGCGCCAATAATCCTGTTTACCTATTACAATGTACTCTTGGCAAACGGACTCGATAAGATTGCAGCCCAGTGCGCCGAAATCGGTATTGACGGCATGCTTATTGTTGATCTTCCTTTCGAACATAATGCAGAGCTGGTACCAACATTGCAGAAGCACGGCTTAAAGTTGATAAGTCTTATTGCTCCTACAACCCCGGCGGAAAGAGCCTCTAAAATAGCTGAAGTCGCTGAAGGCTTTATTTACTGTATTACGTCTAAAGGAGTGACTGGCGGTCAAACAAGTTTTGCGGCTGGTATTGACGACAACCTGCGCAATATCAGAGAAAAGGCAAATGTTCCTGTCGCAGCCGGCTTTGGTATAGACTCCGCGGAAAAAGCTTCAGCTCTGGCACCTAATTGTGACGGGATTGTGGTTGGAAGCGCAATTATGCGCTGTATTCTTCAGTCAGATGACCCTCAAAAAGGCATTGATTCTGCTGCCGGAACGATAAATAAAATTGCGAAAGCACTGAAGCAAAATTAGAGTAAATGTGTTTTCTTGGATTGAAATATAATGGCATTAAGCTATGTTGAATTTATAAACCAAAAACTGTTTCACGGAGGATATCATGGCTGAAGTTCAACATATAACAAAAGATAACTTTACAGAGTTAACTTCTAAAGGCGTAGCCTTGGTAGATTTCTGGGCAACATGGTGTGGTCCATGCCGTATGTTAGCTCCTGTTATCGACCAAGTTGCTGCTGAAGTAGGTGATGACGTTGTTGTTGGTAAAATGGATATTGACGAAGGTCAGGAAATTGCCATGCAATACAAAATTACCAGCGTTCCTACCATCCTGATTATAAAAGATGGCGAAGTCAAACAGACTCTCGTTGGAATGCAGGACAAAACCACACTTATTGAAGCTATTCAATCAGCTTAGTTCTTTTCAGGCCGGGATAATAATCCCGGCTTTTTTTTTATAAAATTTTATAAGGTCAACATTCTGACTAACCGGAGGTTGAGGAGATGTCGGTTACAAGGGAACAGTTGCAGGAATTTCTCGAAACTCGTATCCCACGAGTTGTACCACGCAAGATTCGTCGTGCCGCAATTCGTCATACTACAGTGTCCAGCTCAATCTTTCTGGGAACAATATTTATTATCATCAGTATTCCGCTTATTTATTTCATGGCTCCTAACGAGCTGCAACAGGATTTACAGCTTGACATTACCAAGCCAATTGTAGTCACTGGCAAGATCACCCATATTGAAAAAACCAATATGTCAAAAGGGAGCCGCGATACCAAGCTTCTTATTTACCGCTATTTCTTTAATTTTAAACATAAAAATCAGGCTTACTCCGGATTCTGTTACCTTCCAGGTAAAAAGATGAATACAGGGCAGATTGTGCAAATTGAATTTATAGAAAGCAATCCAGCCATCAACCGTATATCAGGCTGTAATGCAGCACCTTTCGGATACAGCTCACTTGTTTTCGGGATTTTGCCGTTATTGGGACTGGTTTTCATAATATACGGCCTAATCAAAAGAACTGCCATAATGAGGCTACTCATACATGGGATATCCACCTGTGGCCTGGTTACCGGAGTAAGAGCAACCAGCACCCGGATCAACAATCGGCGCCGCTACAAAGTTTCAGTTAATTTCGAATATAATAGAAAGCACCATAAAGCGGTTGTCAATGCTTACGGTGTTGACGCTTTCATGGCTCAACAAAAAATGACTCGCCATGACCGCGTCAATCTGCTTTTTGATCGAAATAATCCGCAAAAGGTCATAATGATAGAAAAAGTAGTTGTTGAGTGATGTCACTCAACAACGCTTAAAATCAGGCTTTCGGCGCTTCAACTTTGCCAAGTTTTTTGAATAACCCTTTGGGTATTCCCTCTTTGGGATTACCTACATCAAAGCGGTCAAAATCCACTTTGGTTCGCCAGCCCGGACCGTAAAGCTCCAATCTGCTGATCAGCCAGTAATTATTCTTTTTCTTGAAAGAACCGACTTCAAGCGCTCGAAAATAATCTTTTCCCCCTTTGCGATACCACTCCGCTTTCAACGGGAAAAAATATTTCATGCTGATCCACACCTTAACAGTTTCTTCTGTCTTTTGGGATTTAAGAAGGAAAACCCGGCAATCGACTCCCTTTATAGAATCACTCGCAAGCTCTTCCTGCATGCCCCAGTAGAGAAAAGTCATAGTCAAGTCTTCCGGCCTGAGTCCAAACTTGCCTAACAGTGGATCTTTTTTAGTGTCATCATTCAGCGGTATTATGGAAGTCCCGGCTTCTCCAACGGCAAACGTCTGTCCGACATAATATCCCTGGCGATTGTCAATGACAATCTGAGCAAGAGTTCTGTCAGGACTGAAGAGAATCCCCAGATACATTGGAGCTTCAATTGTGCTGGCCCCACGGCGGCGATGGTAAACATTACCATCCATCTTAGCCCAGCTGCGCCGGGCGGAGGGATGACGAACTCGATAAAGGAAATCTTTTGAACTGATTTCCTGTCCGTAAAGAGGACTTATCGAGCTGAAAAATGAAGCAGCGGAAATAAACACCACTACATAAAGAAGCAATTTTCTCATTTCTTCTTCCTCGAAGTTCTCGTTCTTCCGACTGTTGCCTCAAAAACAACTTTAAAAGCCTCGTCTGCATTTTTGACAAAGAAAAAGTCCAATTTGTTCTTTACATCCTCAGGAATTTCCTCAAGATCTTTCTCATTTTCTGCAGGCATGACTATTGCTTTGACTCCGGAACGCAATGCGGCAATCACCTTTTCCTTGATTCCTCCGACAGCAGTCACTTTGCCCCGCAATGTAATTTCACCAGTCATTGAGAGGCCGGATTTCACTTTTCGGTTGGTCAACAAGGACGCCAGAGCCACCGTCATAGTAATACCGGCAGAAGGTCCGTCCTTAGGTGTAGCACCATCCGGAACATGTATATGGAAGTCATTATTTTCAAAAGTCTTAGGATTTACTTTCAAGTGATTTGATGAACTGCGTATATAACTAAAAGCAGCCTCAGCGCTTTCCTTCATAACATTCCCCAAAGAACCTGTCAGTTTGAGCATACCTTTACCCGGCATGCTGGTGACTTCAACTGGAAGAATTGTTCCGCCACTGCTGGTCCAGGCCATTCCGGTAGCCACTCCGACATCAGTATGCTTTTCAGCTTCGTCCATGATAAAGATACGTGGCCCAAGTGATTCCCTGACAAATGCCGGATTGACTTTGGTGCGTTCATCCGCGGCAATTTCATCTGTAACTATTTTAGTAGCGATCTTACGGCAAACCTTACCAATAGTGCGCTCAAGAGTACGTACTCCAGCTTCACGGGTATAGTAATTGATGATCTCATCAACCGCCGGCATAGAGAACATGACCTGTTCTTTCTTAAGTCCGTTCTCTCTAAGCTGGCGAGGCACCAGGTAATTTCTGGCGATTTGTTTTTTCTCAAAACCTGTATATCCAGGCAGGCGGATAATTTCCATACGGTCACGCAATGCCGGAGGAATGGTATCAAGAATATTAGCAGTTGCAATAAACAGTACAGAGCTTAAGTCATAATCAAGCTCCAGATAGTGGTCATTGAACGCTTTATTCTGTTCTGGGTCCAGGACTTCAAGCAAAGCTGAAGATGGGTCGCCGCGGTAATCAGCACCAAGTTTGTCAATCTCATCCAGCATAAAGACCGGGTTTGCAGTGCCGGCTTTTTTGAGCCCCTGAATAATACGCCCCGGCAAAGCTCCAACATACGTACGACGGTGACCACGGATTTCAGCTTCATCACGTACTCCGCCAAGAGACATACGGACAAATTTACGCTCCATAGCTCGTGCAATTGACTGCCCAAGAGATGTTTTTCCCACCCCAGGAGGGCCGACAAAACACAGTATCGGCGCCTTACGATCATCTTTAAGCTGCAGTACAGCAAGGAATTCGAGTATGCGCTGTTTTACATCTTGAAGTCCATAGTGATCGTGATTCAACACCTTTGATGCTTCTTTGACATCCAGCCGATCTTCTGAAAATATCGTCCACGGTACTGAAACCAGCCAGTCGACGTAGTTGAATGCGACATGGTATTCAGCAGAAGCCTGCGGAATAACTTCCAGGCGTTCCAACTCTTTACCAATAACTTTTTCTACATTCTCAGGAAGCTTCAGTTTTTCAAGTTTTGCCTGAATAGCTTCCACATCAGGATTTACGTTGTCTTCCCCCAGTTCATGCTTAATGGTTTTCAGTTGTTCACGCAGGAAAAAGTCACGCTGTGAACGACTGAGGGCATTATGAACCTGACTTTGAATTTCACTGCCGAGGTGCAGTACTTCCACCTCTCTATTGAGCAGAATTGTAAGCATCTGTAAACGCTCATGCATTGTTGGCAGAGTCAGAATTGACAGTTTCTCAATAAATCCGATATTAAGAGTATCTGCCATTAGGTCAATGACACGTGAATTGTCTTCAACATTAAGAATGGCAATTTTGAGTTCTTCAGGGAAATTAGGAGAAAATGAAATGATTTCCTGAAACTGGTTGACGGCGTTTTTAATCATCGCCGAAGTTTCAAGAGATTCGTCTTCCTCTTCCTTAAACTCATCATAGATAATGCACTTGATACTATCTTTATCCACCAGCCAGTCTTTATAAGTAATTCTTTTCAATCCACGAACAAGCACCCTGACAGTACCATCCGGGAAGTTCAGCATTTTTACAATTCGTACCAGCACTCCCATCTGGGAAATATTTTCGCCATTGAAGTCAATCGAGTCAAAATGCACTTCAAGAGAATCGCGTGGAATTTCATCTGGCGGAGGAATTATCGGAAATACACATACTAGACGATTTTCATTAGTGCTCTTTTTGATCATCCGGACATTCTCATCGCCCTCAATCACCAGTGGAGTAAGAGTGAACGGAAAAACCAGCGAAGAGTCGAGAGTCAGAATTGGAGCACAGTTATCGGGTCGAACAACATCATTTTTGTTGTAGTTTCCCGATTTAACAGTAATACTGCTAACTTTACCGTTGTTGCCATTGCCATTTTCACTCATTATAATATAATCCTTTAATTAAAATTACCTCTCATTTTTGTCCAAATCGATCTTTGGCAGAGCCATAGCCGTAGTATCCTGACCACTTACCGATATTGGTACTGCAAAAGATATAGCACAACCTTTCCCGCTTTTGCCATCCACAGCAATAGAGCCGCCGTGTGCCTCAATTATTTTTCGGCATGCCGCCAATCCCAACCCGGTACCGGCAGAGCCTTTTGAACTTATAAACAAATCAAAAATCTTATCTTTTTCGGAGGGATCAACACCAACCCCATTATCCCTGACAGTGACTTTAGCAAAATCACGGTCTTTTTCAAGGTCTGCACTCAAACTTATTTTGCCGAAAACTCCCTCTTCCTTGCCGGTTCTTTTTAATAATACCGCATGTTGCGCATTATTTACAAGGTTCAGGATGGTGCGGTGCATCCCCTTAACATCAACTTCAGCATATACCGGGTAGTCTGGAAGCGATGGCTCAAAAATTAATTCAACCCCTTGCTGATTCAACTGATACGCCATTAACTCATGAATATCTTTAAGGATATCCCGGATATCAGCAAGCTCACGGTTTGGCTTCCGGTCACTGGCAAGGTTTAACAGGTCTATCACCAGGTTCCCTAGCCTGTCATGGTTTTTTCGGACGATACTCAGGGAATCTCCTGCAAGTTTCATGTCCTCTTCTTTTATACCCATCTCAAGAAGGCCCATACTTCCATCAAGTCCAGCCAGAATATTCTTAATGTAATGTGACAAACTGGCGGCGGTTGTTCCGGTAGCAACCAAGCGCTCATTGCGAAGATTAAACTTCAACATATCAGCGTATTCAATTGCCATACCTGCAGAACGGGCTATTACCGCCATCAACCGCAAATCGTTTTCGGTGTATGTATATTTTTCTGCATCCTGCTCCATGTAAAGCATTCCGTTAATCTGATCTTTGCCAATCATCGGAACACACATAACGCTGCATGCCCGGCTTCCAATTCTGCGGGATTTTAGTTTTGAAAGAACAGCTTCGTGATTTTCCTTAACAAAATTAACAACCGTGCTGTTAAGCTCACATAAATTTTCACGGTTAAAAGTCCGGTCAGCTAAATGAAAATGAAGTCTCGGTAAAAACCGGCCCTCATCCAAATCAAATGTCAACAAATAAACATCACCGGAAGTAATTACTTCAGCAACCGCATTCAAAATCCGTTCAAACAGTTCATTTTTGTGCAGTGTCGAAGATATCCGGTTCTGGAAACTGTATATAGAACTGATAACCTGCATTGCGGAAAATTCTTCAATCTTCTTATCTGGAGCAGTTAAACTTGCTGGCTGCAAAGAAAACGAGATTTCAGCTTCTTTCAGGGATTTTGTATCTTCCAGCGGATTAATGTGCTTAAGCTGCAGGACTGACGCACCTATTCGAACCGAAGTATTTAAAGGCAGCCTGACCCTTCCATCAATACGCTGTCCACCGACCCAAGTGCCGTTAGTATTCTCTAGATCCTGAATATACCATTCGTTTCCAGTGCTGAAAATGCGGCAATGTTCACGTGATAACATCGGGTCATCCAGCTGCAAATCTGAAGAAAGCATTCGCCCAATAGTGAAATTGTTAGATGGCACCATCATTTCAGCGCCACGCATATTGCCCCCAACTACCTTAATGGCTAAATCGCTGGATTCATGAGATACACTTTTATTAAAACCTTTTCTCAAAATCCCATACCTTTTTCTATGTATATACGTGATATTTTACACACGAAACAGCCTGATTACAAGGGTAAAAGAATTATATGTCCAAAATCTCGTGCTCAGGTAAAAGCTCTTTGAGAAACTCACCGGCAAGGTACAGAGAACCACATACTAAAACATGTTTGTACTCTTCAACAAGGCTTAAAGCTTTCGCTGGGTTAGCAGCATCCTCAGCTTTTATTTGAGGTAGAGCTTTTTGAGACATCTCACACAACTCAGCCCCACTCCAGGACTCTCTGAAATCAGTAGCTATTGGCAGAAATACAAATTCCGAAGCAACTCTTTCTAATAATTTAAGACACTCAGTTGTATCCTTATCCTTAAAACTGCCAAAAACAACTGGAATTTTATTGGGTATAGGCAACTCTGACAGAGCCTCAAGTAATGCATTTATACCATTCGGATTGTGTGCCCCATCAATTAAAATCCGTCCGGCTATCAATTGACAACGGCCGGGCCAGACAGTTTCGGATAAGCCAGCTAAGGCTTCAGTAAGCTCAAACTCAAACTCTTCAGCGAGAAACTTTAAGACATTGTATACCAGCTTAAAATTATCTCTCTG
Organism: Lentisphaerota bacterium; assembly: GCA_024225035.1. GTDB lineage: Bacteria > Verrucomicrobiota > Lentisphaeria > Victivallales > Victivallaceae > Zth2. Next base: position 126,773 of record JAAEMX010000441.1, on the reverse strand, counting down.
CATGCTGCCGGACAATGAAAGCTCAATCTCATGTCCGTCATATTCAAAAACCTGCATTAATGCGCTTTCAGCCTGCACATAACGCAAACTTGAAGTAGTCATTTTCGGTAACTCAACCAGTAAAGAAGCTTCAGCATCAGCTTTTTCCTGCATAACTCTCATGGCTTCCGGTTGAAGTTTTCCAGTAAACACCGGCCGTCCCGGTTTAATAATACCAGCTTTTTCTACTGCTATCTTCTCAATAGTATCTCCCAGAAACTGATGATGATCAAGGGCTATTCCGGTTATCAATGAACAAACCGGAGTCACAACATTGGTAGAGTCAAAACGCCCTCCCATTCCGGTTTCCCAAATTACAAAATCAACATTATTTCGAGCAAAACAAAGAGCAGCCATGGCAGTCGTGAACTCAAAAAAAGTGGGGCTATGTCCCTCTGCACTCATTTTTTCTGTGCAAACACTTAAATCTGTGACCAAACTAGCAAATTCTTCATGGGAGATAGCCTCACCATTTATTCTAAAGCGTTCGCGGGGGCTGACCATATGCGGCGAAGCATAAAAGCCAGTCTTGAATCCTGCACGGCGCAAAGCAGCATTAAGCATGGCGCCGGAAGAGCCTTTTCCGTTACTTCCAGCCAAGTGAATAAACTTTAGTTTTTTTTCAGGGTTTCCAGCAAGTTTAAAAAGTTCACGTGTCTGCTCTAGGCCAAGCTTAATGCCGAGCTTCTGCAGGTCACACATGTACTTCCATGCCTGATTGTAATCAAAATTGCTCATTTAATAATATTTGACCAAGATGGCATTGTAAGATTATTAGACGCTTTCAGTAAACAACGGATTTTACCTGTCCATGTATCAATCAGCCATAAGCTGGATTTATTGCCGAGAGCTCTGCTACAAATAACATGACGGTTATCTGGTGCCCAGGATGGTGACTCCCAGTTTCCGGCGGCATTAACAATCGGACCAGCAGGACGTTTTCCATTAAGGTCAAGTCGTGCAATAACATAGTTAGGACCATATTTTGTGGCATAAACCAACTCATTGGTCTTAGACCACGCCGGAGTTACAGCAGAACCTCCAACCGTACTTAAATGCCTTGCCCTTCCCCCATTAGCCCCAATAAGATAAAGCTGAGGTCTTCCCATGCGATCGGAAACATAGCAAATTGTACCACCGCCGGGACTCCAGCAGGGAGAAGCTTCAACCGCGTTATCATGAGTTAAACGGCGTTTAGCAGAACTGGTGATAGCTTTAACATAAAGTTCAACCTGTCGATCCTTACTCATAATAAGCGCCAGGTATTGACCATTCGGAGAAATTGATGCTCCGGCATTTGTACCGGGATAGCTGGCAAGACGTCGGCTGCGGCGGGGACTTAGCAGGGTCTGAACAATGTCAGTCGTATTTTTGTTGTACTTAGTATAAACAATTGATTTACCATCCGGAAACCATTCCGGCTCAACGCACAGACTGCGATAATAAGTTATCTTTTTTACATTCTGACCGTCAATATCGGTAGTGTAAATATTTTTTATTCCAACCCCATTCTGACCACAGAAGACAATTTTCGATGAGCAAATTCCATCTATTTTAAAAAGTTTCTTCAGGATAGCATCGACGGCTTTTTTAGCGGCCGAACGATAATCACTGTCACTCACAGGCACTTGCAGGGACATTATAGGAGCTCCATTCTGTTTTACAGAAACTGATATTCTACCCGCAGAATAGCTGCCGCCAATTTGCAGATCAGCCTTTGCACCACCAGCGTCAAACCAGCCACAGGTACGTAAAAAAGAATTTACTGTCGTTGAGGCTGCTGCGCTTCCGCTTATCCCAGTGAAATTCAATGTTGGATTACGAGTAAAATCGCTGGCAGCCTTAGTCACTCTTACCTGAGCCTGAACGGCTGGTACAGCAATTAGCACAAACATTGCAGCAACTGCAAGCAGGAGATTTCGTATTTTCATGTAGAGTTCCTCAATTTAAGCTATATAAAATGTGTCTTAGACTTCAAAATTTATATGAAGTACAATACTTATTCGCCTCGAAAAATACCAGTCCAAAACATAAAAAAACCGACGAATGCAAAGCTTCGCCGGCAAGTCAGTGAATAGTAATATTTAAATCAGTTTTTCAGCTCCGGAAAATACCTCTTCTGCCTCAACCACCGCGACCGCGTGTCCAGGGTGTTTCGGGTCATTCCAGCTCTTCATATTATCAAAAGCAGCTCCCTCAGTCAAGCGTTTCATCGCTCCTTTTACCTGATATGCCTTACCATCTTTTGTAATAAAAAAAACTGCCTGTTTGGGCACCATATTTAAGATTTGAGCGGGTCTTATCAAAATAATTGTCAGCCACCAGAACCTTATTATTTTCAAACAAGCTGACACAGGTAGCGTAGATTGAATTTGGAATCCCATTATTATCAACAGTTGTCAGAACCACAGCACCTTCACGTTCATTCCACGCTTTTACAATTTCGTTAGTCAATTCAGGCATTTTCATGCATCTCCTTTTGGTATTACAAAAAGCTTTACGATATGATTACAATATAGCTCAAGCACTACTCGGTTCAAACCATGAAAACAAATTCTTAAAGAGATTGAATTATCACGATGCAAAGCTAATGTAGGACGAACTAAACAAAGGAAACATAATTTTGGAAAATGAACGTAATCTCGGCATCCAGCCTATAGCTGAACTGATGGATTCTAAAAACCTGAAGTCACACGATCTTGTCGAAGCCTCAGAAGTGCAACTGACTCACAAAATGATCACAAAAGCCCGCAAGGGACGTCGCCTTACCCGTAATGTTCAGACAAAAATACTGAATGCTTTCAACCGGGCCACAGGCAAGAGACTTGACCTTAAAGATTTGTTCAACTACTGAGATATACGTAATGCAGTGCCCGCTTTGTCACAACTTGGATATCAAAGAGTTTCATCGCGATAAGGTTCGTGAATACCTGCAGTGTAAAATCTGTTCGTTGGTATTCGTCCCCCAAAAATATCACCTGTCAAAGCAAGCTGAAAAAGCTGAATATGATAAGCACTGCAACTCAGCGGATGACCCTGGTTATCGCAAATTTCTGAACAGGTTATTTGCTCCTATGCATATGCAATTATCACCGGAAGCCAAAGGACTGGAATTTGGTTGCGGCCCCGGTCCGGCACTGGCAAAAATGTTTAAAGAAGCCGGCTGCCGAATAACCCTTTATGATAAATTCTACTTTAATGACAAAGTTGTTCTGCAAGACAATTATGATTTTATCACCGCGACTGAAGTTTTTGAGCACCTCAGCTCACCAGCGACAGAAATAACCCAGCTTTGGAAAATCTTAAAACCTGGTGGGATTCTCGGTGCAATGACAAAACTCGTACTCGATAAAGAAAGCTTTGTCAACTGGCATTATACGAGAGACCTTACCCATATAAGTTTTTTCAGCAAACCAACATTTATCTGGCTTGCTGAAAAACTGAATGCCGAAGTAAAGTTTCATGGCAATGACGTTATAATCCTGTATAAATCAAGCCCTGCTTAAAGAAAAACAGCAGCAAGCACAGCCACCAAACCTATTGTTACAATTCCCATAAAAAAGGTTGCAACTGTTAATGACTTGTATGCAGTAGTAACCTCCATGCCGCTAAATTCGGCAACAACCCAGAAGAAACTGTCATTAGCATGTGAAACAGTCATAGCACCGGCACCGACAGCCATTACAGTAAGCACACGCCCCATAGTGGAATATCAAGTCCGAGCGTAGCAAGCAAAGGCGCAACCAACACTGAAGTTGTTACCAGCGAAACAGTAGAGGATCCCTGCGCGGTCTTTAATGCTGCCGCAAGTATAAACGGCAGAAATACACCAAGTTTCCACTGCGCAAGAGTATCTCCGAGATAAGCTCCTATCGGTGTAGCTTTCAGCACAGTACCAAACGCTCCGCCTGCCCCTGTAATCAAAATAATAATTGCGGCACTTTTAAGACCTTGATCCACCCATCCTGTCATCGTCTTTTTGCTGAATTCAGGCATCAACGGCAAGGCACAGAAAAAGCCAATGAACAAAGCGTTCACTGGAGCCCCAATAAAAGTCATTATCGGAAGTTGAACTCCTTCCCCAAATGGATGCCCCGGATAATTGGCCACAGACGCAAGGGCGATCAGCACAATAGGCACAATTATCGGCAAGAAAGATTTAAATGGTCCCGGTAAGTGAGCGTAATGCTCTGGTACAACTTCTTCTGCAAGGGAAATCTTTTCCACATCTTCACTGGACTTTAACCTGGACCCCACCAGCCTGGCCCAAATAAAACCAACAAAAGCAGCACATGCTGCCAGAACCATACCAACCATAATAACCAGCCCAAGATTATCCCTCAGTCCAAGATTTCCTGCAGCAGCGATCGGCCCCGGAGTAGGAGGAAATAAAGTATGAGCAGCATAGAGGCCAGTAGCCAAGGCAACTGACATCATCACAGAAGAAGCCCCTGAACGCTTAACTAGAGAACGGCGCAGCGAGGAAAGAATAACAAATCCAGAGTCACAAAAAACCGGAATGGAGACTATGTAGCCGATAATACTCATCGCAATTCCCGGACGGCGAGGTCCAACAATCTTCAAAACTGTATCAGCCATGGTCACGGCAGCACCTGATTTTTCCAGAAACACTCCAATAATAGTACCGAGAATGATTACAATCCCTATTCCACTCAGAATTCCTCCGAACCCGTTACAGATAATTTCACTTATTTTCAAAGGGTTCAGGCCGGCTGAAAAACCGACGCCGTATGAAGCCAGCAGCAAGGCAATAAATGGGTGTATTTTGAACTTGGCTGTTGCGATAATTATAAATAAAATTGAAACGACAAGAATTACCAGTAAAATCGGACCATTGACCATAAAAAACTCCATTCCTAGTTGATTTGCGCTCATTTCTATGTCAGTATAATATATGTTTGCGTATTAATCAACTTTATTACGAAAAGTCTCGACAAATCTCAGGATTGAACAAAATTCTGTATAAGCTGTCAAAGCAACCAAGACAGAGTAGTAATTATAACTTAAGAAGAGAAGCTATGAAGCAAAAATTCAACTTTGGGTTCAAACCTCTCCAACTCGTAATCAGCGTCCTGGCTCCTGCAATCATGTGGATGATGCCGGTTCCACACGGATTAGAAATTCACGGCTGGCATTTACTTGCAATTTTCATCGGCACAATTTTGGCTATTATTACTGAAGCGGTTCCCATGGGAGTTGCGGCAATGACAGCTATCGCCGTCACAGCAGTATCCGGCATTCTTGCTCCAGGAAACCCGGGAGCTGGTATAAACATGGCGCTAAGTGGATTTTCCAACAGCGTTATCTGGTTGATTGTTCTTGCTTTTTTTATCTCCCGCGGCTTTGTCAAAACTGGCCTTGGTAAACGCATTGCCTACATTTTTGTTCGCTTCTTTGGACGCCGCACATTAGGTTTGAGCTACAGTCTCTTATTTGCCGATCTTGTTCTTGCTCCTGCAATTCCAAGTAATACTGCCCGTGGCGGCGGCATTATTTATCCTATAATTAAGTCTTTATCCAACGAATTCAATTCCAATCCTGCCGATGGTACTGAAAAAAAACTAGGCAGTTTCCTGATAACCGCCGCATTTCAGGGTAATATCATTACCAGTACTATGTTTATGACCGCAATGGCTGCAAACCCACTCGCTGCAAAGCTTGCTTCTCAGGCTGGTGTAGATATGACTTGGACAGCATGGGCTGTTGCGGCAATAGTTCCCGGCATAATCTCTCTGCTGGTTATTCCTCTTGTAATTTATTTTTTATACCCTCCTCAAATGAAGGCAACTCCAGCCGCTGCGGAAATAGCTCAAAAAAAACTGCGCGAACTGGGTCCACTTTCTGGCTCAGAAATTGTAATGTCAATTTGCTTTGTAATGCTGCTCACTCTGTGGATTGCAGGCCGTCATATTGGGGTTGACGCAACCGTCGCCGCTCTGCTTGGGCTTCTGCTGCTGTTATTTTCCGGAATTTTGACCTGGGATGATATAAAAAGCGAAAAAGGTGCATGGGACACTCTGGTTTGGTTTGCAGCTTTGGTTATGATGGCTGGCTTCTTGAATAAGCTTGGAGTAATTTCCTGGTTTGGGGCTATCATCAAGCACGATTTAACTGGAGTTTCGCCAGCTTTGGCTTTCCCTTTGCTTATCTTGATTTATGTATATGTTCACTATTTCTTTGCCAGCAGCACCGCACATGTTGCGGCGTTATTCCCTGTATTTCTCGGTACCGGAATGGCTCTTGGTGTCAATGGATTACTCATGGCATTATCACTTGGTTTTGCCAGTAACCTCTGTGCTTCCACAACTCACTACGGCTGCGGCCCTGCTCCAGTCTTCTTTGGTTCAGGTTTCGTTAAATTGAAAACCTGGTGGCTGATCGGCCTGATAGTAAGTATTATTAATATGCTTATCTGGTTTGGGCTGGGACCGTTTTACTGGAAAGCTCTAGGCTTAGGCTGAGCTTTTTCAATCAATTCAGAGGCTGAATCTTTCAGCCTCTGAAAACAAAATATACTGCTCCCAACAAGCAAAAACCTGCCCAAAGGTAATTCCAGCTCAAATTCTCGCGCATGTAAAACACCGCAAACGGCACAAACACAGACAAGGTTATGACCTCCTGCATTATCTTAAGCTGTCCAATTGACAGAGTCTCATGTCCGATACGGTTAGCCGGCACCTGAATCATATACTCCCCAAACGCAATACACCAACTTAGAACCGCAGCAATATACCATGCTTTATTGTTGAGGTTTTTCAGGTGCCCATACCACGCATAAGTCATGAAAATGTTGGAAAAAAAAAGCAGACAGACTGCTGTAATGATGTGTTTCATTTGAAACTCCAAAAGATTTAATTTTCTAAAAGGTAAGATTTTAAGCAAGGACTGCTAGCGCACCATTTCGAACAGAATTGCCAATCAAAATTTCTTCTGCAGACTGCAGATCTGAAAGTTTGATTATCCGTTCCGATGCGGAAAGTTCCTTAAGCATACGCTGCCGCCAAATACCCGGCAGCAAACCACATTCAACAGGGGGAGTATACCATTTATCTGTCAGTCTGATAAAAACATTACTGATTGCGCCTTCCGTAAGTTCTTCACGTTCATTGACAAACAGAACTTCATCAAAACCGTCCTGAATCACACGCTTGAACTCACGATTATAAAGCTCCCGGTTGGTCGTTTTATTTCTAAAGAAAATATTGGATGAATCAATTTTTTCATGAGAAATACAAACTTTAAGCACATCTTTTCCCCAACCTGAATCAGCTAGAGGAAATACTTGAAGTTTAGAAGAACCATCAGGTAACAGTAATAGTCGAAGTCTGGCATTATCTAAAGGCTCATACTCCAGCCCCATAGATGATATGACATCCATTACAGCCTTTCGGTTCCATGAAAAACCAAAAAAATCAGCAGATTTTTTCATTCTTTTCAAATGCTCATCCAAATCAGCAATCCTTTTGCCTTTCTGCCAAAGCATTGTCTCAAGTATCTCAAAGTCAGGCTCTGCCGCACGAATAAACTTGCCTTTCAATAACGCTTCATCCCACTCTGAAGCTTCGCCGGAATCATAAACAATCCCGCCACCAATGCCAAGCTCGGTCGAATCTTCCTTACAAATTAAAGTACGGATTGACACATTAAAGCACATATCACCGTCAGGGAAAGCACAACCAATTGAACCTGTATATACTTTGCGGGGAGATCCTTCCAGACGATGAATATGGTTCATCGCGGAAACCTTTGGAGCTCCTGTAATTGACGCAGCCGGAAATGTTTCACGCATTATATCAGAAAATGTTTTATTGCAGGAGAGCTCAGCATGAACTGTGCTTATCATTTGATGCACAGTACCATAGGTGTCCACATGAAATAATGGATTAACATGAACAGAGTCCGGCTCAGCTATACGTCCGAGATCATTTCTGACCATATCTACAATCATCATATTTTCAGCAAGATTCTTTTCATCATGCTTCAAAAACTCTGCGTTCCTCCGGTCAATTTCCAGATCAGGATCGCGCTTCATGGTGCCTTTCATAGGTGAACTATGAATTTTATTGCCTCGTCTCTCCAAAAATATTTCCGGAGAAACCGAAACCAGCTGAAACTCTTCCGTATTAACAAACGCGGCATACGGAACAGGGTGTTTTCTAAATAGCACTCTAAACAAACGCGCCGGATCAGCAACCACACCACCGCGCATTCGAAATGTATAGTTAGTTTGATAAATATTTCCAGCACAAATATTATCCAGCACATCTCGTATCGCAGTATTGTATTCCTCCACAGAAACTTCCGGTTGCAGATCACAACCATGCGCAAATGCCGGTTCATTATTATCAATAACAAATTCAGCAGGCGGCGTAGCATAAACCCCAAACCATGCTAAAGGAAAACCATCTGTGTCACGCGCCGGAAAGGCCTTGTCAAAAGCGGCACCAGCCTCGTATGCAAGGAATCCGGCAACATGTTTACCTTGTGCAAGAGCTGCATCAACCGCATCAACAACAGGCATAACATCACTGTGTTTATAAGCACACAAGACCCGCTCAGGGTAACTAAATACTCCCCAACCAGCCCCCTCGTCCGGTAATCGGCAGATTACACAGCCAGGTGCTTTCATAAGCTCAGCAATATGTTTGTTAGATAACGGTTTCATCAGAATAAAAAGAGCCCCTTTATCAGGGGCCACCACTATATAAATTTTTTATTTTATTTTAAAAAGACTCACGCTCAGATGCCCATTGTTTAATACGTCTTTCCGTATTTGGCCATTCAACGTCACGAACTGTCTCAACAAATTTCTTAAAATATTCACGCAATGCATTCTGGAAAATAAACAGATTTTGAATTCGCTCCGCAAAACGACTGTCCTTGTCCATCTCTTCGCCTTCTGGCAAATTCAAACTTCCAAAGGAGAAGTTGTCAGCGTCAAAAGTTCCTGACCAGATATCGTCTCCACGACAAATCGTGATCTTAGCTTTTTTCAATCGCTTTCCAACCTGCAAAGCTGCTTTTGACTCCGCAGCACGCAGCGGGCTGCCACCTTTTTTCACCACGGTCTCGGCTGAACCACGAGCGTCAGCAGCAAAGGCAAAAGTCAGGGGTGCTTCAATCATAATGTCAAAATCACCAAACTGCTCATGACTCACACCGCCGCCTTCCATCTCACTGAAGTACCACAACCAGGTAAGAAAGTCACGACCAGGTACGATTTCGTCCTGAACGTCTGAAAAATTTACTCCCGGCAGGTCATTTTTAGTGTCCTGATACATGGTTTCAAGCATCATGCCGGGGGTCAACTGGAAAGGCTCAATATTAGTTGTTTTATAGAACAGTGCAATAAAATTATCCAATTGCGCAACAGACCCCGTCCCAACGTACAGTAGCTTGGCCGCAATGTCGATAATCAAAGGAATTCCGCTGAGAGACGGCGGCATCTTCATCAAATGCTTTTCAGTAGCTTCTTCCTTGATCTCACGTCTGATTTTAGTTGGCACCATGTCAGTTTCATTGGCACGCATATAAACAAGCTCTTCACGCTGACAGATTGCGTTCATCAAAGATGACGGAATTTTGCGCTCAGCCTTGCGGTAATGCAGAAAAATACAACCACCGCGATAAGCGGTTTCGTCATCAATGTTAGTCTCAAGCAAGGTCCTGCCGCTTACCCACCCGATTTGGGGCTCATCCTTGACCGCATCAAGCATTCCTGATTTTTTAGCGGCGAACAGCTCGATTATATTTTCCGGCAGCTTTTCCGGCAGCTCAAAAATTGTTACAGTTACTGATCCACGATCAAATGGCATATCTCAAACTCCGTTCTTAAATATTTTATTATCAGAAGAGCAATTTAACCCACATTTTTAAATTTTCCAATAATTTATTACTTCAGGAATGACTCATTTAGACTTTCCTGCAGAAAATTATTTTTGTCCAAACCGCTCCCTGATCAAGTTACAAAAAGTCTCACCTCGAACCGCATAGCTCTTAAACATATCGAAGCTGGCGCATCCCGGTGATAACAACACTGTTTCCCCACTCAAAGCATCATCACAGGCTTCATTTACACATTCCTCAAAACCGTCACAAAGCTGGCAAGGGACAACTTCATTCAATTGCTCAAAAATCTTTTCGCGGCACTGCCCGATTATATAAGCTTTACTAATTTCTGAAACATATTTTTTCAATGGAGAAAAATCCATTTCTTTGTCCAATCCCCCCAAAATCAGCCTCACTTTGCCAAACTCACTACACATATCCAGCGCGGCTTCCACAGCTGCCGGATTAGTGCCTTTTGAATCGTTTACATACCTGACACCATCTTTTTCCAGCACCAGCTCTACACGATTTTCCCCGGTATCGAAGCTTATCAATGCATCTTTAAGCTCTTTGCTGAAAAGTTTCTCTTCTGAAATTGCCCGACTAACCAGTTCAAGCGCAACCAAGATGTTTTCTTGATTATGCCTTCCTTGTAATTTAAGCTCTCGAGTTTGGAGTAAACGCTTGTCGCCATAAAGCAAATAGCCACTATCCATGTTGAAACTGGGAGTCGCGACATCAGGCATTTTAACACCAATCTCATCAATAGCAAAACTTCTTCCAAGAATGCGATTGCCAACTTCAACCTTATCAAATATCTTGAGTTTAGTCGCCGTATATTCACTAATGCCGCCCGGGTAACGGTCAAGATGGTCTTCAGCAATATTAGTTAAAGCTGCTGCCCAGGGTGAGAAATCACGAATCAATTCAAGCTGGTAAGAGCTAACCTCAACTACGGGCAAAGTGTTTTCTAGAAGTGTTCCGTTCAGAACATCGGTAGAGACTTCACAAAAAGCATGTCCGATATTACCGGCAGCAGTCGAATTTATTCCTATGGCATTCAGCAAATGAACGGTCAACTCTGTGGTAGTGGTTTTACCGTTTGTTCCGGTTACAGCCAGATACTTGCCCTTGAAATTACGGGCGGCAAATTCAAGCTCGCTGATCATTTCAACGCCTGACCTCCGAGCAGTCTGATATGAAGGAGAAGCAGGAGGCATTCCCGGGCTGACAATTATCAGCGAAGTTCCTGCGAACATTTCTATGCAGGGACTGTCACTATCGTCTAAAAGCATTACACTGGAAGCTCCAATAGCTTCCGCAAGGCGTTTAGCGGCCTGTCCGCTGCGCCCCTTCCCTAAAATTGCTATATTTAAACCATCCATTTGAAAATTGCTATTCCCTGAAAATCTTTTTTTGAAAACGAGAAATGATGTCACTTCTCCCAATATAACTGGCAAATAACTTAATCCAATTACATGTAATTGAAATGCCATAAAAAAACGCTTACCGCAACCGATAAGCGTAAAGCCTTAAAAGCAATTGAATTTATTCCACCATTAAGCAGAGTAACAAACCTGAGAAATTACTGCATTTTATATTTCCGAAGCATATCCTTCTGCCATTGTTTCTTAGCCCGCTTAAGAGCCAAATACCGCTTCTTCCCAACTTTTCCCGGCTTCTTCAATAGTTTCCCAAGCATATCATAAGCCTTAGAAAACTTAAGCATGGCTTCTTTATACTCTTTTGTATTCGTGTCACCTTTAAATCTTTCACCATCTATATAGCCTTTTACTCGTGCCAAATAGTCTATCATCTTTATAACTTTCTGAATCCATTTTTTGCTAACCTCGGTATCAACTTCAAACCATCGGTATTTCAACCATTCTTTAGCATTTAAACTATAAGCTTGGTATTGAATTGCGGGAAGAGGTTTACCATTTCCATATCCTTTTGCCATCTTCTTATAGGCAGAATTAAGATACCCTGTAACATCTCCCCTTGCCATTGCAAAATATATCTTGTCAAGAATCTCTTTCTGGGTGGGCTTCTTTTTAGCAGTTTGCTGAGCTTTTAATTGAGAAACCTCTAAATTTAAAAACATCACAAATAATATTATCAAAAATATTCTCATTATCTCACCCTTAGCTTAATCATAAATTTTTTCAACTGAAAGTATCTTACACTTACCACTTGGCAAGCGCTTCACAAGCGCCAACAGCTTCTGCTCTGCAGTAATCTCATCGAAATATATTTTATTGGTATCATCATAATCAAAAGTTCCTAATGTACAATTTACTATGAGTGGATATCCATCGGATTTTAATTTGGTTATATTGATTCCTGCACCAGTGCCTATATCCTTAATAGTTTGAGCAAGAATAATCACGTTATAATACTCATATTCAGCGCCAGTACGCGTCAGATTGATATACTTTCCTATTAGCTCTTCACGCCTTAGATCAGTAGTCAGAGCTGCAAAAAAGGAAGAATTATTAAATGTATTAATTGATTGAGATCTAGTATAAAACTTATCAGGGAAAGGATCTGTTCTATCTGAAATTTTACTTTCTAATAAATTTAGTGTTGTCGTTGGAAGAGGAGCACTACCTCCTGCAACTTTACCTTTTTCAACATCAGCATTGGCATCTTTAAAAGACGGATCTCCATCTAAATTTATATATTTGAATAATCCTTGAATAATTATTCCATAACGGCAGTTTATGTTAATCTTATAATTCTCAATTTTATCATTCATCTTTATTTGATCAAGAATATTAGCATCACCAGAAGAGTACAAACCTCCTCCAGGAATAATATTATTTATAAAAACCTATGCCTTAGTCTTATCATATTGAGAAAGGTTTAAAGTTTCAAACTTTGCTCCACGGGAGATAAGCCCTAATTCCCAAGGAGAAATTATTGGACGGTTGGCAATTTTTGCAGTAGAAATTGAGTTATTTGCAACCTCATTTCCCTGTTCTTTATCTGCACCTGCACTTGCAAAATCAGTACCTTTATTATAATTCGCCATTCCCGGATATCCAGCTCCTCCTCCAATAGAAAGCACAGTTGATGGATCAGGAGTTTTACTATGAACTAATCTTTTCCAATCCTGATCATTCAAATTTTGCCTCGGGTCATGAACAGCATAACCAAACCATGCGTTTTCTGCAGCAGAGCTTTCACCTGCTGCATCTAAAATTTTAAGTCCTAAAGAAGTATCAGCTATATTTGAGACATAATCGTACCCTACGTTTGCACCTGAGTAAAGCACTGCATTAGTGATCTTAACAGAATTAACAACAACAGTTACATCAGTATTAGCAGGCATTGTAATACTAACTGCCTGGCTTGGTTGAGCGAGAACCGTAGCAATGTTACAAGGGATAAAGTTAGAATAGCCAGAACTCCACTTAGCAGCAGGAACAGTTACATCCTCGGTAAAGCTATAATCCTGAGTTCTGTCATTTGAAGGATTTCCTCCAATTTTTACAGTTATATTAACCGTACCTGTTACTTTTACTTTAAGTTCACTATTCCAATCATCATCATACATATTAATCAATTCTACGGCAGGGTAAAATTTTAATATTGCATAAACATCTCTAGCACCTCCTCCTATGGATCCGTGAAAAGCCAGAGCTTCTACTCTTAAACCAATCTCATTAATATAAGGCGTTTTCTCATTACCGATAAATGATGGAGGCGTTGAATTTGTCAACCAAGCTGTGTTAGCCACGTCAGATGTAGGATTACTGTCATCATCATAATAGTCAACTAGATTTGCAGCAATTTGGCGTCGTCTTGCTATCACTCCAGCTTGAGTTTTTCCGAAACTTTCTCCTAAATCTGTATCTACATTACCATCAGTCTTATATCCCCAAAATGCTAACCATGGAATACCTTTCCCATTAGTATCAGTCCCAGCTCCTGAATAAACCTCCGGCAAAACATCAGGAACACCATTATGGTCCATATCAAGCAAGATATCTTCATACATCTTATTGACATCAGCTCCCAAAGTATTCCATTCTGCTTGAGTTCTAGCTAAATTGAAACGGTGATACCAATTTTCATCAATGTCGTTGTTACCATTTGCGTCTTCCTTAAGCTCAAGAATACCATTACCATTATCGTCCTCGCCTGCGTCAAGAATGCCATTACCATTGTCATCCTCGCCGGCATCAAGGATACCATTGCCATTTATATCCTCTGTAATATGGTAAGCTTCTTTAGTATTTTCAGATGCAATAATGAACAGCTCTCTAAAGCTTTTTTTCAGTGCTGTATTACCACTAATACCTACCTTTGAAAACATATTGGGAAAGCTTACCCATGAGTTTTCTAAGGTTCCAGCAAATGTCCCTTTGAAATTCATTAAATCTGCTATTCCAGCATCAATACCTATTCCGAATCCCCTAAGGTTAATTTCATCAACATCCTGCCCAATTCTTTTTTCTATTGAGGTATTTGGAGGAGTGTTATTGCCTTCATTCAAACCGGATTTTACAATCTTAGTTGGGTCTATCCCTCCATTTGGCAAAACAACTTGGATTGCAGTCCTTATTAATCTTTGTTTCGTCACCATCAATATCGTTAAAAATATTAATCACTCTATTCGGGAAATTTCCCAAAAATGGAAAATTTTGAAAGTTTTCTCTCCCGCTTGGTACAAAATTATCACTTGAATTCTTTATTTTATTCGAAGCACAACTTCTTAAAAGAATGCCAGTATCATTTCTTTCCCAATCTTTTGGGTCGTTTATATCATCGACAGTATAAACATAATCAGTTCCTGAATCATACTTTTTGCCAAGACACCAACGTTTTTTATTACGGAAATTCACTGGTAGAAAAGTATATTTAACCTCACATACATCTAAGCTATCAGGAGTGTTTCTCACATCTGTTTTTGCAATAAAACTGAGTTGCTGAACTTTCAGCAACGGGGAATCAGAAGGTTCTCTTCCACTTATACATTTTTGCCGGTCATCTGAGCCATTATAATCTCCACTGCTTTCTTCAAAATCACTTATTTTTTTTGCCTCATACCATAATGGGAAAACGCCCTCTGTAGAGTTCTGATTATTATACATCATTGCTTGGAGGTCATTACTTATTAAATTCATGACAATTCTGGCGTCTGAATAAACTTGGTTGCGTTTTTCCGTGTTGCTCCAGACTTTGGAGGCAGAATTGAAAAACTGCATAATTATCATAGATAGAATCATTAAAATGGCCATCGCGGCAAGCAATTCAACAAGAGTAAAATTTTTAATACGGCGTTTAACAGTCATATTTTATTCCGGCTTTTTTATTTCGACATAATAATAACGTTTTTCACGATCTGCATAATCCACTATTGCAGGCCAACTCACCTCAATGCATAACCCAGCGGATTTTAGGTAATTAGAGTCTGTATCTTGAACATAGGCTGAAGTAGCAACATCCCAGTTATAATTATCGACAGGCTGTTTCCATGCCAATATCATTGCAGAATAATCAAGCTTATTTGCATTTTCACCACCTTGTACGGCAAAAAAGACTTTACCAAGACTACCCTCGACTCCATTATTATTGTAAATATTTAAGCCTTTAACTCTTTTAAAGCTTGGCATTGAATTATGGTTGTTACTAAATTCAGTCACAAAATTATCACTATTAGTCTTAATAGCAGCTTTAACTGCAGGATCAGTTTTCCTGTCAATAGTTGTTTTAAGACTACCAGTAGTACCAACACCATCACCAAATAATGATTCATAGCTTGTCTTATTCTTACAGTGGAATTTGACGTAAGTTATAAATTGATCTACTGCAGACGCGCTTAGACCTTCAACTATTGAATTTCTGGCGACGTTCAGGCCTACCGGGAACAGTGATAGAATGCTGGTCATGCCTACTGCAACTATCCCCGTTGCCAGGGTAATCTCTATCATGTTGAAGTATTTTTTTATTTTAGTCATTGGTTTGTTCATTGTCATCATTTTCATAGCTAGCTCTACCTGTAAAAGGATTTATAATAACTCTCCAGTAATGTTTTGATTTACCAATGTAAATGAACATGCGCTTAGATGGGTCGCTATTATATTCAAAACGTGCAGGAAGCGCATTTACTTGTTTATTGCCAGTCCCCTGTAAACAACCAGAAGGGCGAAAAATAAGTCCTGAAGCTTTGTCAATACCTAAAGGCTTACCTGTGTCCTTATCAGTAAAAATTATATTTCTAGAAGCAGCCTTTATTTCATCAGCTCCTAGTTTAATGTATACAGAAACACCATTAGGTAGCTTGCGCAACTGATCAGGAGTTGCCCATTCAACAAACTTGTCGTTATTATCTAAATAACAAATACCGTAACTTGAGAACCAATATTTTTTATCTCCATTTGGAAAACCACTGCCACCATCATAAAATTTTGATTTATTGGCAGAGGTAAAAATATTTCCAGAAGGACCAATGTCATTATCGGGGATTATTAGGGCTACTTTTCGGTTTTTGGCTACGGCGTAGGAGCGGGCCATGGATATGGCGCTGCTTAGGTTGCGGACGGCTCCGGTGGTGCGCTGGCGTTTTATTACGGTGTTGAAGGCAGCCATGGAAGTTCCCATTAGAATTGCGGCTATGGCCAGCACCACAAGTATTTCTACCATTGTGTAGCAGCTCAGGCGCGTTGTAAATGTCGCCCGTTTCGACAGCTTATCTCTTTCTCTCAAACCATACACCTCACGTTAAAAAACTATTTCGCGTAGATATCGTCATCAGTTCCTAATTCTCGGTCATTTCCAGCTGAATAAAGGTCAAATGACTGTGGACTTTTACCACCAGGGCAACGGTATAATATTAAACCTCCTGGCTTACCTTCTGTCTTCATTTTTTTTATTTTCTTTTCAGCTTCATCACCAACATTGGCTTCACTATTATTTCCATTCCAGCCATCTTTCAGGTAAAAAGTGCCATCTAAATCAACAGATTCATCTTTTTTAATTTTACCAACATCAATGAATTTATTAAAATTAGGTTTTGTTGCGTCATAGTCTAAAAAGAATGGAACACCCTCTTCGTGCTGCTTATAATTATTATTTGTAATATGCCCGTCTTTTAACGGGTAATATCCGTGTTTGGATTTGTAGGATTCCAAGGCTAGTTTTACTTTTGTCAGAAGGGCTTCGGTGCGGGATTTTGACAGCGCTCGGCGGGCTACTTGATAACTGCCTGCTCCCATTGCTAGAAGTACTGCTATGATTGCCATGACGACAAGCATTTCAACGAGAGAAAAATGTCGGACTTTTACGCCCTGATTAGCTGACGATGTCAGTTTCATTTGGTGGCCCCCAAACCTTTTGCTTTCATACCATATCCGTAACCACGTTATTTTAGTATAGCATCGGGGAATATCTTTTTCAAGCTGAAATTCATGAGTTAATGATTAGTATAGCAGCAAGTTGACATTTTGTAGCTTACTTGAACAGCAGCAGAACCCGGACTGCACAAAATGCAAAATGAAAATAAAAGTATCCCAAACAAAAAAGACGGTAAAACTTGATTTTAAATCTCATGCCATTAACGTATTGAGGAGTCATTAATACAAAATCCTATTTAAAACGAGTCCATAACATCTGTTATAATTCAATGAAATATTATAAACTGGAAATATTTGTACCTGGAGATCACGCTGAAAACGTGAAACAGGCGATATTTGATGCCGGAGCTGGAAATTACGGCAACTATGACCGCTGCTGCTGGCAAACTACCGGCACTGGGCAATTCCGCCCGCTGGACGGCAGCAGACCATTCACCGGAGAATCGGGACAAGTTAAATATATAGATGAACTCAAGATAGAAACAATTTGCCCTGAAGATAAGCTTAATGCAGTGCTTTCCGCTATGCATCAGGCTCATCCTTATGAAATACCTGCCCATCATTTTTGGGAAATACAACTTAACAGTATGGAGAACTAAATGTTTATCAGCCTACTTTTCAAAAACCCTGAATACTATTCAATGTGGCTATTGATTGTGATTTTTTCGATTTGCACCCATGAATATATGCATGCCAGAGTGGCACTATGGCAGGGTGACGCTACCGCCGCTGATCAGGGTCACCTGACACTAAACCCGTTAAAACAAATGGGGGGATTTTCACTGGTCATGCTCATTGTTGTAGGTATAGCCTGGGGCAGTGTTCCGGTTGATTCATCCAAGATGAAACACAAATACAGCGATGTACTGGTTGCGGCTGCCGGGCCTCTGACTAATTTCGCGCTGTTTTTCGTATTCAGCATACTCTATGGAGTTGCTATCGGAATAGGCTATAAACATATTGGTGCAGAAAGCGCATCACTGGAAACAGCTAAAACGCTGTGTAACATTGGTGGAATTCTAAACTTTGTGCTCTTTGTATTTAACTTACTGCCGGTTCCAGGATTGGATGGCTGGCACGTTGTATGCCGCTTATTTCCAAGCCTTCGCACGAAAACGCCTCAGCTGTTTATGTTTTTTTCTGTAGTGCTGCTGCTTCTAGTAATATCTTTCTTCCAGTATTTGTTTTCAGCAGGGCAGATAGCTACAGGCCTTATAGCCCACCTTGGCTATAAAATTATTTAATAGAGGAACAGGCTGTAATGACACGAACTGAAAAAGTCTGGAAAATATCAGAAGTTAATTCCGCAGTCAGAGAACTTGTGGAAAACAGTCTACTGCCCTTCTGGCTGCGTGGTGAAGTCGGCACGCTGAACGTGCACCGCTCGGGCCATGTTTATATGACCTTAAAGGATACACGTTCGCAACTGCGGGCTGTGTTCTTTGGCGGAGCTCAACAGGCTCGTCAAATGAACCTTAAAGTCGGTGATGAAGTCGAGGTCTTCGGTAAGCTTACCGTTTATGAAGTCCGTGGAGAATATCAGCTTTCCGTCCGCCAGATACGCCCAGTCGGTCTAGGCGATCTGCAGCGTCGTTTTGAAGAGCTGAAAAGAAAATTATCAGCTGAGGGGCTGTTTGATGAAAGTCGTAAAAAGCCGATTCCAGTCTTACCTGAAAAAGTTGGAGTGATTACTTCTGCAGACGGCGCGGCTATTCGAGATTTTTTGCAGGTTATTGAAAGACGTTTTCCCAATATGCATATAAGAATTTATCCAGCCGCGGTACAAGGCAACGGCGCAGAGCGGCAAGTTGCTGCAGGGGTTGATTACTTTAACCGCATCAACGGCGCAGACGTAATAGTTGTCACTCGCGGCGGCGGCAGCATGGAGGATCTATGGCCTTTTAACGAGGAAGTTCTGGCTCGGGCTATAGCCGCGAGCGAAATTCCAGTAATCAGTGCGGTTGGGCATGAAATAGATTTTACAATCAGTGACTTTGTGGCTGATATGAGAGTTCCTACACCATCTGCTGCGGCTGAGCTGGTCGTAGGTAAACGTGAGGAATTTGAACAACACCTTGACCGTAGCGAAAAGGACTTGCGCTCTTCAATACAGTTTCTGCTGCAGGAAGTAAAAATGCGTTTGGACAACGCTTCAAACAGCTACGTTTTCAGAGAGCCAGTACACCTTGTTCATGAAAAGCAGCAATATGTTGATGAAATGTCACGGATACTGTCAAATTGTATTGACAAGAAACTGGTTCAAGTTCAAAACCAGATGCAACTATTGACTAATCGCTTACAAGCTTCATCTCCAGCTAAGAAACTGAAGGACTGCTCAAATGAACTGAGCAATCTGCAGGAGAAGCTATACGACCAAACCAAGTTAAATTTAAATACACACACAGCAAAACTGAATATCCTTGCAGGGAAACTGGATACATTAGGACCGCAAAGCGTACTCAAGCGTGGTTTTTCAATTCTACGTGATCCTCAGAATGGTGAAATAATCACCTCCTGTCAGCAGCAAACAGGCAAAAAGCTCGAAGCAACACTTGCTGACGGCAAACTTAATCTGAAGGTTTTACAAGGCCATGCAGAAAGCTCTCCTGACTAATATTTATTTATGAAGATAACAATTTACCAACAAAACTTAACTCTTTATCCTAAGCAAATTTAGGTACAAAAGGGTTCTTAATGAAACCTTATTCAAGTATGCTTTTTAGGCGTTAAAACCTTGCTTTGCCTCAAAATATGTGCTATCTTTTTAATCTTGATAACAAAATAGTTTATTTTATTAGAGTAGTGTAATTAGGCATTGACTGGTTTATGAGCAAAATAGCTAATTTTCTTACAGAAACTCAAGTAATTGACACGCCTGATAAAGCAAGTGTATTGCTGGTTGACCGAGATCAGAGTTTTTTTGAAAACTTTGGTCAGTCACTTATTGACTGCAATTACAGTGTAAAAGAAGCTGATAGTGTCTGGAGTGCATTTGAATATCTCATTGACTATCGCTTTGACTTGATAATCACCAACGCAACCCTTTCCGGCACAACTTGCCTGGAGCTGGTTCGTTACTGCAGAAAACGGCATCCAGCCATGGAAATTGTCGTTATTTCGTCAGAGCCGTCAATATCTGAAGCTGTTTCACTGATTAAAGCAGGGGCTTTTGACTATATTGAGCTGCCTGTGTCTAATGAAAACTTATGCAAAAGGGTAGACAACGCCCTTAACGAAAAAAAATATAAACTGATTAAAGCCTTAACTCATGACTCGACATATGACGGACATCGTATTAATCCTTTGCCGAGTGTTGACGTAGTAAAACAGCTGGGTGCAGGCTCTACCGGCATAGTCTTCCATGTGAAGAAAAATATGGAAAACTATGCGCTGAAGCTCCTGCGTCCAGACCTGACACCCAAGTTTCTCAAACGCAGCGAAAAAGAAGATTTTCTGAAAGAAGCGGAAATCCTTTCAAATATCAAACATCCTAATATCGTAAGAATTTTTGATTATGGTTTTGCAGGAAACAACATGCCTTATATTTTGATGGAATATGTTGAGGGCGGCCCGCTTACCGAATACATTAAAAGCAAAAAACTAACGATAGAACAGCGTATTAGGATATTTCTGCAAATATGCCGTTCGGTTAATCACATCCATAAATTCAATGTTTTACACCGGGATTTAAAGCCAGGTAATATAATGATCAGCAAAGACTTGGTTGTAAAGTTAACAGACTTTGGACTGGCACATTTTGTAGATACTGAAAATTATGCTGAAAACAATCAGATTGTCGGTTCCCCAGCTTATATGGCACCGGAAACGTTTGAAAAAGCGTCAATAATTGATCATCGTTCAGATATTTTCAGCTTAGGCATACTGGGTTACGAGTTATTCACCAGCCATAAGCCATTTAAAGGCAAAAGTCTGCCTGAAATGGTTCATTCGATACAGAATCATCGGCCTATCGCACCTCAAAAACTGCAGTCACAAGTTTCTGAGTCATTACAAGAACTTTTAGGCAGAATGCTTGAAAAGGATCACTCTCATCGCATTTCAGATTTTAACAGTATAATTTTGACTCTTAAAGCAATACTTAAACCTAATCCAATGACAGCGACCACAACACGAAAAAAATTCGGATTTTTTGGAGCAACAGGTCGAGGTTGGGCTTAACTCCTGCAGAATCATTAGAAAAATACGTTAAAAAACTATCATAGCGCTTGACTATTGCGAATATGTGCATATTTTTGCGGGATATCTTTATGTGTTTTGAGATTCTTTAATTGGTCCTGTAGTTTTACAGGAATTAAACACTTTCTCTAGCCTGAACTTTAAACAAAGTTATTAATAATATTTTAGTTTTTCACAAACTACTAACAAAAAAGTTGGAGACAGCAAATGACTAAAATTTTTGACGCCGTAAAACCGGGTGTTCTCTTCGGTGATGACGTCCAGAAAGTTTTCCAGATCGCAAAGGAAAACGAATTCGCCCTGCCTGCAGTAAACGTGGTAGGAACAGATTCTGTTAACGCTGTACTTGAAGCAGCCAAGAATGTTAACTCTCCTGTAATCATTCAGTTCTCCAATGGCGGTGGTTCTTTCTACGCCGGCAAAGGCATTGGTCTTGAAGGCCAGGAAGCTGCAATTCTGGGTTCAATCTCAGGTGCACAGCACGTTCATTTGGTCGCTGAAAAGTACGGTGTTCCGGTAATTCTGCACACTGACCACTGCGCCAAGAAACTTCTTCCATGGATTGACGGACTGCTTGATGCCGGTGAAAAATTCTTCGCTGCCAACGGCAAACCTCTCTTCAGCTCACACATGCTTGACCTGTCTGAAGAAAGCCTGGAAGAAAACGTAGAAACTTCCTGCAAATACTTCGAGCGCATGAGCAAAATCGGCATGACTATCGAAATCGAACTTGGCTGTACTGGCGGCGAAGAAGACGGTGTTGATAACTCTCATCTCGACAACTCAGCTCTTTACACTCAGCCTGAAGACGTGGCTTACGCTTACGAAAAACTGAACGCAATCAGCCCGAACTTCACTATCGCTGCTTCTTTTGGTAATGTTCATGGCGTATACAAGCCAGGTAACGTAACTTTGACTCCGGTCATCCTTAAAAATTCTCAGAAATTTATTGCTGAGAAATTCAATACCTGTGATAAACCGGTTAACTTTGTTTTCCACGGTGGATCAGGTTCCAGCCCGGAAGAAATCACTGAAGCGCTTTCTTATGGCGTTATCAAAATGAATATCGATACTGATACTCAGTGGGCTTGCTGGGAAGGTGTTCTGAACTTCTACAAAGCTAATGAAGCTTACCTCCAAGGTCAGCTTGGTAACCCAGAAGGCGACGACAAGCCTAACAAGAAATACTACGATCCTAGAAAATGGCTGCGCGAAGCCGAAGCTTCAATGATCAAACGTGTTGAACTGGCTTTCAAAGAACTCAACTGTCTTGACAGATGCTAGTTCTTTAGCTTTTTGATTATAGAGCCGTCCAACAGGGCGGCTTTTTCTTTAAAATAATAATAAATGAGAACCCATGAAAAAATTTCTTTATTTTTCATTTCTTCTCGTAATAATCACTAATTTAACCGCTTGCGCAAAGCAGATTTCATCACCTGCAGAGAAAAATTTCAATATTTTATGCTGTCTTATCAATATGAGACTGGAATACATGAAGGATGTCGCAGCATATAAGTACAAGCATAACATCCCAATAGAAGACAAAAAACACGAAAAAGTAGTGATTGCAGCTTCTGTTGCAAGCGCCCAAAAATTAGGGATATCAGCTTCTACTGCAAAAGATTTTTTGATTTTGCAGATAAAATTGGCCAAGAAGATTCAGGCCCGATGGATCCAACATTGGAAAAAAGATGGCATACCACAAGACTACATACCAATGGATCTGAAGAGAAAAGTAAGACCTAGACTAATCATAATTGGCAACCAAATTATTCTGCACCTGAAAACCTTAAAGAAATACCGGTTGCCAGCTAAGCTTAAACGTCAGATATTAGAAAGTAAAATTAGAGTAGAATACATATCAGAAGACGATAAAATGATGCTTTTAAAAGCAATAGATACCATCGAAAAAAACGATTAAACAACCTGTTAGCAAATAATCAATGCTAACCCTGAATTTGCTCCCAGGGTTAGCATTTTCTCATGCCAGATTACCGACTAATGAACCATCCGGCAATGCTTCTTGAGTAATGACCTTTACAATCGAATTCTTAACGATTTCAGAGCTGTCACATATGACATTTATATAGTTATCACTCCAACCATAAAAACGACCGTCCTCCCCTTTCCTTTCAAAGATAACAGCCAGTTCTTTGTCAAGCTGAGAGATAATGAAGTCACGCTTCAAGTCTGCAGCAAGCACCGAAAGTCTGGCACGTCTGGCTTCGCAAACTTTACCATTCACTCTTCCAGACATGTTCGCAGCAGGAGTTCCCTCGCGAGGAGAGAATGTAAAAATATGAATATTTGCAAAAGCCATTTCTTTAACAAAATCAAGCTCTTTCTGGAACAGTTCCTCAGTTTCTCCGGGGTAACCGACTATAATGTCGGTTCCTAAATGAATTCCCGGCATTGCTTGTCGGGCTGCATAAATAAAATCAGCAAATTCTGCTGTTGTATATTTTCGGTTCATAGATTTGAGAATTTCATCAGTACCATGCTGCAGGGACAAATGCAGAAAACGACAGATTTTCTGGTTATTCCGCATCACCTCCAGCAATTCCATGTTATTGGGATGTGGCTCAGTAGAACTAAGTCTTATACGAAATTTCCCATCTATCTTACACAATTCACGCAAGAGATCAGTTAATGCGCGGCCATTGTCATTGTAAGCACATATATTAACACCAGTAAGAACAACTTCTTCAAATCCTGCATTGATGAACTGCTTGAAGTCTGAGATCACTTCGTCCCAGTCACGAGAACGCTCAGGACCACGGGCATACGGCACAATGCAATAAGAACAAAAATTATTACACCCTTCCTGCACTTTCAAGAATGCGCGGCTTTTAAAAGGAAAATGTCCTGCCGCTTTTTCCTGAAATACTTTTACAGGTTGATTCAAGCTGAATGTGTGTCCAGTAGAAACACTTTTATGCTCAAGATACTTTATAATTAGATCAGCAATATCCTTTTTTTCAGGATTAGTCAAAATCAGATCAGCAGCATCTTCCTTTGCCCAGTCTGAGTTTTCAATCTCAACACTGCACCCCGTAACCACAATACAGCATTCGGGGTGATTTCGGCGAAACTTCCTGACAGCCTGCCGACTTTTACGTGCTGCGGCACCTGTGACAGTACAAGTGTTCACAACCAGCAAATCAACGCGGCCTTCATATTCGGGGCGGACAATACTCCAGCCCTGTTCTTCGAGGCGGGTGCAGATAAGCGCTGCGTCAGCCTGATTCAGCCTGCACCCTATAGTAAATACTGCGGCGTTTCCTGCCGAGGTCATTTTTTAGTTTTCTCCTGCGTTTTGCGAGCAGGGTCAATCAGTTTAAAGGCCAGACACTCCTTGTGCCCAAGCTTCCCAGCAGCCACCTGCTCCAGGTTAAACCTTACTGAAGACGGGAGCTTATCAACCTTACTCTCTTTAGCAATTATTATCATATCTTTAGGAAGCGTAAGTAATTTTTCAGGTTTTCCTAAGTTTGCATACACTGGCATAAAATGCTTTGATTCTGGAATATTAACCAGATATTTCAGCTCTTCGCCGTCAGGGCCAAGCTCAAAGAAACACACTTTATCATTACCCTTACGTAATGTTTCAATCTTAGCGACAAAAGCGCGAGATGATTCCAGGTATTGCTCAATAGGCTCGACCACCATAACTTTTACAACCAGAAAACCAGCAGTAGTTAAAGCCGCGACAAATAACACTTTATCTAATGATTTAATCTTTCTAGGACCTGCAATCATAGCAATACCAAGCACCATAAATACCATTGACGGCAAAAATACAGGTAGTTTCAGATCAAGCCCAATCATGTGTATAACAAGTGCAGCAATCCACAAAAGGCCAGTCAAGATAAACGGAGCAAAACGACATATTTGAATAAATACGTCTCTAATAACACGAAATAGTTTAAACTTATCAGGGTTAACAAAGAGGTAAGCAGCGATTAAAGCTGTTGCCGGAA
Organism: Lentisphaerota bacterium; assembly: GCA_024225035.1. Lineage (GTDB taxonomy): Bacteria > Verrucomicrobiota > Lentisphaeria > Victivallales > Victivallaceae > Zth2. The sequence goes on along the minus strand of JAAEMX010000441.1, from coordinate 101,347 downwards.
TAACCCCGACAATATACCTCAAGTGCTTTGTTCCGGGAATACTCATGCCGATTACAACAACTAGAAACCATGCGGCAAGCAACTGCAGCAGCCCGCCGTAGGTATCAAACTTAACTTTCTCGAAAAAGCTTTTACGCTTAATCCAGCCGTAAGTTCCGAGCACAAATAACGCAAGAGGATAACTTAATGAATATGATCCCAAAGCGTTTGTAAAGTAAAACCATATCGGCTTACCGCTAGTCATACGACTGGCTACTTGAGCTTCCTTGAACTGATTCAAAAGTTCTTTTCCACCAAATTCATAAATCCATGAAACATACAAAAGCATGCATAAAGCCAACATCAGGGCGCACATCAAACCTGACAGAATCATCATCTTCCAACGACGCGCGGCAAGGAAAAATGCACAAATAACGCCTACAGGTATTACCAAACCTATCGGTCCTCGCATAGCAAAGCCAAATATAAGCAGGAAAGGCAGAAATGTCAGTTTGCCAAATTTTCCTTCAATTTCACTGCTGTACATCAGGTAAAATGAAACAATCGTCACTAAAGCCACAATCATATCCGGAGACGGAGCTCTTGCTATGCATAAAAACTCAAACGTTGCTGCAAGAAGTATCGCACCAAGCAAACCAAGCTTATTCGACACCTTAGCCCCAATCAGATAAGTGAAAGCCATAACTCCACCAGCCGAAAGCGCACTTGGAAGCGAAAGTGTGAACATATTCAGCGACTTAAACAGCATCACACACATATGCATCAGATAAGAATGCAACGACGGGTAATCACAATAAGGCTTTCCAAAAAGGTAAGGAAAAGGGCCAAGCTTGTGATTATCAAACTCCTGCACAAATAACGCAAACCGACAATCAATTTTAGTGAATTCCAGGTTGTGCAAGCCAGCCAGAAACAGCACTGTCGTAGCCAAAAATATCAACCACGCGGTCTTTTTCTTATCCAAGGGACACCCCTCCGTGTAAAATAGTATTTATTTTCGAATTTGTCCGGTACCATGCACCAGGTATTTATAACTTGTTAATTCATTCAAACCCATTGGCCCGCGGGCATGTAACTTGTCAGTACTTATACCAATTTCAGCCCCCATTCCAAATTCAAAACCGTCCGTAAATCTGGTTGAAGCATTATGATATACAGTTGACGAATCAACCCGGCTCAAAAAGTATTCAGCCGCAATCGGATTCTCGGTAATTATACCGTCACTGTGCTTGGATCCATACTTATTGACATGTCTTACAGCTGACTCCACATCATCAACGATTTTAACCGCCAGAATCAAGTCAACGTACTCAGCATAGTAATCTTCTTCAGTTGCGATTTTGGCTTCCGGGTCATATTTTCGGAATTCTTCATCGCCACGCAGCTCGACACCATTTTCGCGCATGTTTTCCAAAAATGGCGGTATAAATTTATCTGCAACTTCTTTACTGATAAGCAGTGTTTCGATAGCGTTGCACACACCGGGGCGCTGACATTTCGCATTTTCAACTACTTCAGCAGCCATTTTCATGTCGGCTTCAGCGTCAATATAAAGATGACAAACACCTTTATAATGTTTAATGACTGGAATAGTTGCCTGTTCAACAACCGCTCGAATAAGTCCTTCACCGCCGCGTGGGATAATCAGGTCTATGTATTTATCCATTTTCAGCATAACGCTGACCGCCTGACGGTCAACCATAGGGATCAACTGCACAGCACCATCCGGAAGTCCGGTCATAACTCCGGCGCGATTCAGACAGTGGGCCAGAACCAGATTAGAGTTAATCGCTTCAGAGCCTCCGCGGAGAATAACTGCGTTACCCGCTTTGAGGCAGAGCCCGGCAGCGTCAACTGTGACATTTGGACGTGACTCGTATACTATTCCAATAACTCCGATTGGAACTGACACTTTATCAATACGAATTCCGTTAGGTCTAACAGTAGTAGAAATATTCTGACCAACTGGATCTTCAAGAGCCGCAACTTCACGCAATCCGTCGGCCATAGCCTGAATACGTTCAGAATCCAATTTCAAGCGATCCAGCATAGAACCTGAAAGGCCTTTGGCTTTTCCAGCTTCAAGGTCTTTGGCGTTAGCTGATTTTATTTCATCAGCAGAAGCTTCAAGTTCTTCGGCCATTTTAATGAGACAACGGTTTTTGTCGCTGGAATTAAGAACTCCAAGAGCACGTGATGCTTCCAGCGCTTTTTCCCCCATCTGCCGCAACGTGTTCTGGATTTCTTCAAAAGAAAATTTTTCGGTCATTTCAATTACCTCTCAAGGCTTTCATTCAACGTATTTATGCATAAAAACTTATATAAAATAAATCTAATTTCAGCTACTTATATAAAAGTTAAGTAATTTAATGCCGTATGTACTATTATTCAACACAGTTTCAAATATGATTGACTTAAAACAGCTTTTTCGTACAAAAAGTTTGAATTTTAATAAATGGTGGTTAGATTACCTTTTCTGCATAAAGCTATTGATAAGCAATAGATTTGATATATTATCAACAAAATAAGGTGACCTCAGGAACGTTTTTAGTGCGTTCGGGGAAGATTCCCCTGACTACGACTTTCCGAGGAACCTCAAAGAGAAGGATTAGATACATAATGCCTGTTGACATTTTGGTTGGAACCCAATGGGGTGACGAAGGTAAAGGAAAACTTATCGATGTTCTGACCCGCGACACTGACATGGTTGTTCGCTTTCAGGGTGGCAACAATGCTGGTCACACTGTAGAAATCGGCAGCGAAAAATATGTTCTCCACCTGGTGCCGTCCGGCATTTTCCGTCCGGGCATTCCGTGTATTATCGGTAACGGGCTGGTTGTTGATCCAATCTCGCTGATGGAAGAAATGCAGGACCTCGTCAAGCGCGGTATCGATATTTCCGCTATCGAATTAAGTGATAAGTGCCATTTAATTTTCCAGTCCCACAAAGAAGCGGATACCATGAAGGAAGCCGCGGCTGAGGAAGGTAAGAAGATCGGCACAACTAAACGCGGTATCGGTCCGGCATATGCCGACAAAGCATATCGTACTGGAATTCGTGGTATTGAACTCAAAAATCTGGCTGTTCTTAAAGAACTTTTCTGCGAACAGACTGAGAAATACAACAAGATGTTCTGCGAAGCAGGAATTGAAGCTCTGGATATTGATACCGAATGGGCTCGTGTTCAGGAAGCTGCAGAATACCTTGCGCCTTTTGTGAAAGACACTGTAGTTTCAGTTAATAAGGCTATCAAGGCCGGCAAAAACGTTCTGTGTGAAGGTGCTCAGGGCATGCTGCTCGATATTGACCACGGTACTTATCCGTTTGTCACCAGCAGCAACACTACCACTGGCGGAGCTTGCACCGGCGCTGGAATCGCTCCTAAGCACGTCAGCAAAGTATGGGGCGTTATGAAAGCTTACACCACCCGTGTTGGTGAAGGTCCTTTCCCAACAGAACTGCTTAATGAATTCGGTGAATCATTGCGTAAAGCCGGTAATGAATTCGGAGCGACTACTGGTCGTCCTCGTCGCTGTGGATGGTTTGACGCTGTTGCCAGTAATTACTCCTGTATGGTAAACGGTGTTGACAACCTCGCTATTACTAAGCTTGATGTACTTGATAACCTTACAGAACTCTGCATTTGTACAGCATATGAGGTTGATGGTGAAACCGTAACTGACATGCCTACAGACGCTGAAACTCTCAACAAGGTAAAACCAATTTACGAAACTATGCCGGGATGGCAGTCCAGCACTGCTGAAGTGAAATCCTGGGCAGATCTCCCGGAAAATGCCAGAAATTATCTGGATCGTATAGCCGAACTGGTTGAAGCTAACATTGCTATCGTCTCAGTCGGTCCTAAACGTGCACAGACTTTCATGGCGTAATAATTATGGAAAAAACGAATCAGCAATTGGAACCGGGCAAAGTCACGATTTGTGTCGTCAATTACAAAACTGAAGAACTTACGAGACTCTGTCTACGCAGTATTCGGCGTTATACCGAATACCCTTACGAAGTCATTGTAGTGGATAACGGTTCCAATGATTCGTCTTTGGAATATCTGCGAACGGTCAGCTGGATAAAGCTGATCGAACGCTCTCCTGAAGAAATGAAACACACCGGGTCATGGGCGCATGGTTCAGCTTTGGATATCGGGCTCAAAGAGTGCAAAACAGAATACTATATGGCTTTGCATTCTGACACTCTGGTCCACAAAAAAGGCTGGCTCAGAGAGCTGGTTGAAATGGGCGATGCTGATACTGTATGCCTAGGCGGGGGCAAGCTTGACCTGAAGCCAAAATGGGAAATCATTCTTAAGCAATGCACTGACTACAAAAAATGGTTAAGGCAAATGCGCGATAAAAACGCAGAAAAGTTTTATATCAGAACAATTTGCGCTCTTTACCGCACAGAAATACTTAAAAATGAAAAAATGCAGTTTTATTACCCAGAGACCAAAATGACTTGCGGCAAACAGTTATATATGGAATTTCTGGAAAGAGGTTATAAGACTAAAGTGCTGACTCCCTGGCAAATGTCAGAATACATATATCACCTGGCTCATGCTACTATGGTTTTGAATCCAGAATTCAGTGTTCGCAAACGAACCGAAAAAAAGTGCAAAAAACAGTTGGAAAGAATCTTCTCATCTCCTATAGTAAAGGAAATCATGCAGGACGATTCTCTTGACAGCTAGAGGCATTTTCGGAGAATCCTGAGCTGGAACCCGAAAACATCAAAGTAGCAATGAAACATGATATCCAGACGAAAGGTCGGAGGAGCCAACAGCTTCATTGAAAAAATATTTTCTTATGCAAAACAGTTTGATATGCTTCAACTGTTTTCGCTTGCTGCTTTGCTGGGTTATGGCCTGATCTTTATCTATTCAACCGGTGAACAAATCGGTACCCCGGCAGCATCCACATTCTGGCTTAAACAGATTCAATGGATACTGCTGGGAATATGTGTCTGGACTTGCTTTGCCGTTGGAGATTACCGCACCCTAAAGCCTTTGTCGTGGGTTATTTATGCTGGTATTGCATTTTTATTGCTGCTGGTATTATTTTTCGGAACAAAGGTTTACGGTGCCAGACGCTGGCTGGTCTTTGGCGGTATTGGTCTGCGCATTCAGCCAAGTGAATTCGCTAAACTTTCAGTCATTCTCTACCTGAGCGCTCTGATGTCTTCGCATGGATTCAACGTTAATAAATTTCGCAACCTCCTGCTTGTCGGAGTAGTAGTCGGCGTTCCTTTTTTGCTCATAGTCAGAGAGCCGGACTTAGGCAGCGCACTGATTTTACTGCCCCTCACTGCTGCTATTATCTTCGCTGCCGGGCTTAAGTGGCGATACATTATCACTGCTCTGGTTATGGCTACGGTTATACTGACAGCAGAAATACTCAATGAAACCTTTAAGGTTCATCCTTTCCTTAAGGATTATCAAAAAGAACGCATTCTGACTTTTCTTGACCCTGAGCGCGATATTCAAAATCGTGGCTATAATCAATTTCAAGCCCGACTTGCGGTTGGCTCAGGCGGAGTTACCGGTAAAGGAATCGGACAAGGGACACAGAATGCACTTGGGTTTCTACCACAATCTGTTTCAAACAATGACTTTATTTTTTCTGTGATTGCCGAGGAAACCGGTTTCATCGGATGCCTCTTGCTGCTGGGGACATACACTTTACTTTTGCTGTCGCTGCTGCGAACAGCATTTATGACTCCTGATCACTACGGTCGATATATAGCCGTGGGCATGGCTGCTGTTATATTTTCACATATGTTTATCAATATCGGCATGAGTATCGGGGTTTCCCCGGTAACTGGTTTATCATTACCGTTTGTCAGCTACGGCGGCAGCTTCATCCTTTTTGCCATGAGCGGCTTGGGCATCTGCCAGAGCATCTACAGATTCAGAAAAGAAGTAGCTTAAATTTATCAGTAATCATAGCATAAATCCCTTCTTTGTTAAAATACCTAACTTATATTCGATATTTCTTTAATTTACCTATTGACAAGTTTATTGTATCACATTTATAATCGATTATTACCTGACGTCATTGTTTTATTGAAATCATCAACGATGAGGCAATCGAAAAAATGAAACTGTTCAAGACATCTCTCCTATTTTTGCTGGCTGCCACACTTGGAGTATCTGCGTTCTCCGCGCAAATTATTGATAGAACTCCTGATGGCAAAGGTCTTAAAGCTAGAATTTTCAGTTATGGCGACAAGTATCTCCTGCATGTGGAAGGTAATGGTTATGAGATGGGATACCAGCAAGGCTGGTTGATGGCGAAAGAAGTAAAAGAACTATGCTCAATGGATTTTTTCAGGCAGCTGGCTATGACTTTCTTTGGTTCGGACGACACTATCAAAGATATCATTAATGATGATTTCAAGTTCGGTGTTATTTACAAGGCCTGTGAAGTAGCCGCCAAGGCACAAGCTATGTATGTACCAAGAGAGCTTAGAGATGAAATTCATGGAATTGCTGAGGGAGCAACCGCTAGGTTAAACAAAGATGGTGACTCTACTAAGGTTAGTTATGACAGTGTACTAATGAACAATATCGGCTTTGACCTTTTGATGTCCTTTGGTTACCAGTTCATAGTACGGCAGTACCTGAAAGATGACCCGGCTGCAGCCGCTGCCAGAAAATTGCGCATCATGGACAAATTCCATATGTGTGACGGCTTCGTAGCAACTAAAGAAATAACCACAACCGGCGGTACTTTAATGGGCAGAAACTTCATGTTTACCACCCTACTCAGTAACCGCTCATTTCTGATAGAATACGCTCCTTCAGAAGGGAACAAAATGGTTGCCGTGACTTTCCCCAGCTACATTGGCATCCCCTCTATCATGAACGACAAAGGTCTCTGCATTGGGATGGATATGGCACGCGGTCTTGCGACTAACCCTGCATTTACCGGAATGGGAGTTATACTGACTGCAAGGTACGTGGCACAACATCAGAACAGTGTCCCGGAAGCTTTGAACACAATTAAAAATATCAAAGTACGCGGTTGCCCATGGATTTACATCCTTGGTGACAAAAACACTGGAGCCGTTGCTGAAGTTGGCCCAACGTATACTTTCAATGTTACACCTGTCGACAAAAAATTCTTTGCAGCTCGGTACGTTGACTATGTGGATGATCCTGAAAACCCTGCTCCTGACGGTATAACTCAAGGGGAAAGCAATCCGTATTACGTGGCCTGCTCTAATCATTTTATTACTCCTACTATAGCAAAATGGAGCCAACAGTACGCTAATGAAAGCTCGCGCATTCGCTACGATCTTTTGAACAAGCTGGTCAACGAAGAAGCAATGAAAAAGATTTCACCGCAAACTGCGATCAAACTAGTTAATTACCTTAGTCCACTTCCGGATAATCCTTACAAAGATCGTTACTTCAGCAATGGCACTCAAGTATGGCAGTATTATCAAACTCAACCTTACGTCTGGGGTATGCGGGTCATGTTTGATATCAAAAACATGAAAGTATATGCTCTTTACAATCATTGGGATGACCTCTGGGCAACTTACGACTGGGAAGCCCCCCTCAAATGAAATAGAAAACTCACTTCACTCTATAGAGTGGCCGCATCAAATCCGGTGCGGCCTTTACCGTGGCTAAATTCCACGATTTTTGCTATTATATTATTCGCAAATGCCGTAATTTAAGCTATATGTATGGTTTGTTTATAATAAATATACTCATAAATTGAATAATATACGGAAATTATCATGGCAGAAAACAAAAACACCCAGTTGATGGAAAAAATTGTTTCCCTCGCCAAGCGGCGCGGTTTTATCTTTCAGAGCTCTGAAATATATGGTGGTATTAACGGTTTTTGGGATTACGGCCCATATGGTGCCCGCATGAAACGTGCAGTTGAGCAACTCTGGTGGCGTGAAATGGTTGAAACCAGAGACAATGTAGAAGGCCTCGACTCAACTATTATCTGTCATCCAAAAGTATGGAAAGCTTCCGGTCATCTGGATCAATTCAGCGATGAAATGTGCGACTGTCGTGAATGCAAGGCCCGTCACCGTGTAGATCAGATGGAAAACCCTGAAGTCTGCCCGAATTGCGGTTCAAAGGATTTGACTGAACCACGTGAATTTAACCTGATGATGAAAACATTTGTCGGTCCGGTATTCGATGAAGACCACGCTGCTTACCTGCGTGCTGAAACCTGCCAACCGATATTTGTTGACTTCCATAATGTTCGTGTTGCTGCTCGTCAGAAACTGCCTTTTGGTATTGCTCAGATTGGTAAAGCGTTCCGTAACGAAATCAATCCACGTAACTTCACTTTTCGTTCACGTGAATTCACACAGATGGAAATGGAATTCTTCTGCGATGAAGCTGAAGGCATGGAATGGTACGAATACTGGAAAGGACAGCGTATTAAATACTATCGTGAAAAGCTCGGATTTACCGATGATTTCATGAAAATACATGACCACGAAAAGCTGGCGCACTATGCCAAAGCAGCACTTGATATTGAAGTCAAATTCCCGTTTGGATGGGGTGAACTTGAAGGAGTCCATCATCGCGGCACTTGGGATATGTCACGCCATCAGGAATTCTCAGGTCAGGACATGCAATATATGGATCACGATAACAAGCGCAAAGTTATGCCTACTGTTATCGAGACTTCTGTCGGACTTGACCGCACGATTCTGGCTCTGCTCTGCAATGCTTATGATGAAGACACCGCTGAAACTCAGAAAGAAGGCAAAGCAACTGATGTCCGTACAGTTCTGCGCTTCCCTGCGCTGGTTGCCCCGGTTCAGATTGCGGTTCTGCCGCTTTCCAAAAAACTGTCTGAATCAGCTAAAGAACTTTACAATGATCTTAACCGTCACTTCCGCAGCGAGTTTGACGTTACCGGTTCAATTGGTAAACGTTATCGCCGTCAGGATGAGATCGGAACTCCGTTCTGCATTACCTATGACTTCGAATCTGCTGAAGATAACTCAGTGACTGTACGTCATCGTGACAGCATGCAACAGGAGCGTGTTAACGTTACTCAACTGCGCAGTTATATTGAAGAAAGAATCGGTTACTGATTTTTTAATAGTTATTTTAAGGAGGCACTTGGCCTCCTTTTTTTATACCTTAAGAGGCTTTTTACTGGCAGCCTCCCACTTGGCAATATCCTTCAGCCTAGTAATAATCGGCAGATGCTGAGTACAGGATCTTTCACAACGCCCGCAGGCTATGCAGGCATCAGCCCACGAATTGTCCTCACCAAGCAGCCCCCATTCGTGCTGAAATGCCATATCTTCGATCATCTTTTCTTCGGAAATATCAAATAATACACGATTATTATAAAGCTGCATATATTTCAGAATTGGAATATCTTTTGGACATGTGTCGCAATAACCGCAAGCCGTGCAGATATTGATGGTACTGTCAGTCAGGTTTGACTTAACTCTGTTAAGCTCCTCTTCACTGAAAGGTCTTGCATTTTCAGCGACTTCGCATGCCATATCAATATGTTCTTCACATGAAAATCCATTCAACGCTACGGTGATTTCAGGACAGCCAACTAAAAACCTGAGAGCAGCTTCCGTTGGAGTCTCACCTTCACTGGTAAGGAAACGCAACTTGTCCTCGTTCTGTGGTATAAGCCCGCCAGCAAGCGGATTCATGGCAACAACCCCCATTCCCTGGTGTTGAGCAGCAAGAACGCCATCCCAGCGATACGGGAAATTCAAGATATTTACGCCTAACAGAACACCCTCAAAAACTCCAGATTGTATAATTTTCTGAACCTCGTCACCCTGTTGATGTGATGAGAAAACTATATGATTTATGAGCCCTTCGTCCTTTGCCCGGAGCAAAGCCTCATAAAGACCATCCTGGCGCATTGCGTCAAAATAATGTTCCATTTTACGAATGCACCAGACATGGAAGAAATCAATGTGATCAACATGCATTTTTTCCAGACTAAGGCAAACTTTTTCATATGCGTCATCGGCATTTGTGATGCGTTCCGGCATCAGCTTTGTAGAAACAAAAAAATTATCACGCGGCATTTGTTTAAAGGCGATTCCAAAGATTTCTTCACTTTTACCTTCGTGATATTGGGGAGCTGTATCAAAATAATTGATACCTTTTTCTAATGCATAATGAAGCAGTTCAGCACTTTCCTGAAGCGGCTTTTCCATATTAAAGCGCATTCCGCCCATGCCGATAGCTGAAACTTTTTTTTCAGTTTTGCCGTAAATTTTATATTTCATGACGAATCCCCAAGTTTGCTAATGTATGCAAAATGTATTAGCTCAATCCTATAATGTCAAACCAATTTCAGTATTCTCGGCAGCCACATTGACAAAAAAGGAAGATAAGTTGTCAAAAGCAAAGCAATCAGCATAGCTCCCCAGAACGGTACCATAGGCACCGTAACCTTAGCAATAGTTGTTTTGCCGACTCCACACCCCACAAACAAACATGTCCCTACCGGTGGGGTGCACAACCCTATGCAAAGGTTCACAATCATAATCATTCCGAAATGAACCGGACTTAGACCCAAATTCACAGCAATCGGCAGAAATATGGGTGTAAATAAAAGTACCGCCGGTGTCATATCCATAAAAGTCCCCACAACCAGCAGCAAAAGATTTATAATCAACAGTATAACATATGGGTTTGAGGATACATGCATCAACCCGGCACTGACTGTTTGTGGCACATTCTGTGTCGTCAAAATCCATGACATTGCTGAACTTGAACCAATTAAAAGCATGACCACAGCAGTAGTAATACCAGTCTTGAGCAACAATGGCGGTAAATCCTTTACCTTTAATTCACGGTAAATAACAAATTCAAGAAAAAATGCATAGGCAACAGCAACAGCTGCGGCTTCGGTCGCTGTAAATATTCCCCCAAGGATTCCGCCAAATATAATTACAATCAACAGTAAACTTAAAAAGCCGCGCCTGGCTGCAGTAAACAACTGCAACCATGAAGTGCTGTTTCCGCTTCCATAGCCTCGTTTCACAGCTATCCAGCCACCAACAATCATAATGCAGATGCCTGTAACAATGCCCGGTAAGACCCCAGCCATGAACATAGCAGCAATTGAAACACTGCCCGCTGAAACCGCATAGACAATCATTATATTGCTGGGGGGGATCATGAGTCCGGTGGTAGCCGCTGTTGCGGTAACCGCTACATTGTAATCACGGTCGTAGCCTTTTCGAGCCATCTCAGGCAGCATGAAGCCGCCGACTGAAGATACCGCTGCCGCTGCAGAACCGGATATAGATCCGAACATCATACAAGTCAAAGTATTGACATAAGTCAGCCCCCCAGGAAACCTTCCTACAAGAGCTGCGGCTAGATCAATAAGACGCCGAGCCATGCTACCCTTCCCCATTATCAGGCCGGAAAGTATAAAGAAAGGTATTGCCAGTAAAGCAAAAGAATCAACACCATTGGCAACTCTCATTGCTACAGTATAGGCCGGCTCACCGCCAGCACACAGTATCGCTCCGAATGAAGATAATGCTATGGCAATAGCCACCGGGCAGTTCAGCATAAGCAGCGAAATAAAAATAACCAGCAGAACTATAACAACCTCAGACATCAGCCACCTCCCGGCATCGCTTACGCTCAAGCAATAGGTTCTTGATACTAACAACAAAAAACTCAGCAGCAAATAACAGGAAAAAAACACCGCTCAGCGGCACGGCCAGATAAACAACCCATTTGTCAATAGGCATTGTGGACATATGCTGCTGCAATTCATAAGTGCTGTAAACCAGTCTACAACCACCATATAACAATACGGAAACCGCAAAAAATACCATTATTGCGTGAACGGCTATTTCAGCCAGCCTGCCATTGCTTTTATCCATTAGCCCGACAAAAAAATCAACTCCCAAGTGTCCTTTCAGACTATAGGCCAAGCTTCCTCCAAGCATGGCTACCCAAATCAGCAAGACTCTAGCAAGCTCTTCCGTCCAACTGCTTTGAGCTCCAAGCAGATATCTGGAAAAAACTCCCCATAGAACATCAAGCACTAATACTGCGACCAGTAGAATCAACATTATTTCGATAATTCTTTTAGACAGTTTGAACAGAAATTTTATAAGTCTTAAAATCATTTCAAGGCCTCACTTTATCCGGGGTTTCACTTATTCTCTTAAGTAACGGAGCCAATGATGATTTTTCGTATTTCCGCAGCATAGGAGCTACTTTTTTAATGAAAGCTTTTTTATCAGGATATGTAAACTTGACGCCTAGGTTTTTGCATGCCTCCAATGCCTCCTGAGTTTTTTTAAGCCAGAGCATTCTCTCGTATTTTGAAGCCCTCATAGCAGCCTCGTGCAGCCATTTCTGTTGCTGTGAGCTTAGTTTTTTCCATACTTTAAGGTTAATAATAAGTAAATCCGGTATCATAGTATGCCCATCAAAAGAAAAGTATTTACAAACTTCATAATGTTTGTTTGAATAAAAACTGGGCAGATTATTTTCGGCACCATCGACAATTCCCTGCTGCAAAGCTGAATAAAGTTCGCCAAATGAAATTGGTGTCGGCGATGCCCCAAGCAATTCAACAAGACTTATCGCCATTCGACTGTTTTGAACGCGAATCTTCTGGCCGATTAAGTCTTTTGGAGAATTTACAGGTTGATTTCTGGTGTAAAAGTTACGGCTTCCGGCATCAAAATAACAAATGCCATAAATATGTTTGGATTCACCTTTTGTCAGCAATTCACTCCCGATCGGCCCATCTAATACAGTCCAGAAATGGTCACGATTGCGGAATATGTATGGCAAACCAAAAACTTTCATTTCAGGTATAAAAACTTCCATGGCAGCTCCACTGGATTTCATCATATCGATAATTCCATTCTGAAGCTGTTCGGTCATTTCAGTCTCACCGCCAAGCACACACCCGGGATATATGTCTATCGTCATTGTACCGCCGGAAATTTGTTTGAGCTGGTCAGCCATATAGACAAGTGACTTTGAAACAGGATGAGCGGGATCCAAAGAATGAGCAAGTTTAAAAACCCGATGTTTACCAGTACGCAATCTGTTACCGGTATACATAGCATACGCAAGACTGAGAATTACTCCTGAAAGGAACAGAACTAAAAAAATTCGTGACAATAATTTTCTCAACATAAAGACTGAATCCAATGCACTTAGTAGTTACTCCACCTCAATAAGTAAAACTAACTTACTTTAATACAAATATCAAGACGTGCTAAACGTATGAAGCGAAAAAATTTGCAGTATTAAACTTTGCCGAAAAGCATATTGATTTGTGTCGTCATCGCTTCACGACCATTTTCAGTGAAAAATTCTGGAGAAAGAGTTTGGGATAAGGTTTTGCCATTCGAATGATAGAAAAAAGTAATTGCCATCAACGAAAATATATAGTTTTCATAAGAAATTTCTCTCACCAGCACGCCAGTCCTCTGAGCAGTATAAAAAGCCTCTCTGAAACCAGCGTCCTCTCTAATACAAATTCCTCGCAGTAAATTTAAGGAAACTTCATCGTTAAGGTTTGCCCATGCCAGCATACGCCAGAACTCAGGATGATTGGCATGAATTTTCATAAAATCACGCATCAGTATTTCTGTAATACGCTTCGGGCAATGCATAATCTCATTTATAGATTTTGAGGGGAAAATGGAAATTTCCGCAAAAACTGCAGCTAAGGCAGCTTCAAACAATCCGTTTTTATTTTTAAAATAGGCATAGATACGCTGTTTATTTACTCCGGCTTTTGTCGCGATTCCGTCAACACGCGCACCATCTATTCCCTTGGCGGAAAACTCATTAACTGCCGCCTGAAGAATTTTTTTTCTGGTAATTTTAGCACGTTCCTGCATATCTCACCATGGGCTTGATTATAGAAAATACAATACAGTTAAGTTGTTCAAAAATCAAGAAAAATGTATTATATTTTATACACAATATGCAAAATCAAATATTTCAGTCGCAAACTGTATAAATTCTGTGAAAAAAACCTGACAAATCAGCGAATAATAGTCGTTGTTAAAGCTCTCTCAGAACAATGAAAGAGCTTTAATTTTAGAAGTCCGTGTACTATTTTACTGCGACCTGATCAAAATAGGCATTATAAAATGGCTCAACTAAGGAACGTTTTTGACCTGAGTTTTCTTCGTGGAATGTACCGCCGATACAAAAACAGGCAAAACCTCCAGAAGCAGCAGCCCAGGCACAGGTGTCAGATATCTCAAGCTGTCCCGGTTTGACTCCATTATTCATCTGTGAGGCTATGGAAGTCAGGACACCTCCGGCAAAGTTGTCACCACAGCCGGTAGTGTCTCCACGTTTTTCCGGATGAGTATCAAGTTCATCATCAACGGCAGAGCTGATTGGAAAAGCTTGAAGTTCCTGCTTTTTGAAAAACTCACCATTTGACCAGACATAAAAATCATGAGCACCATGAGTTATGAAGAAAGATTTTAAGCCTTTATTTATAAAGAATGCCACTGCATCTTCAAGGTTATCTTTTCCTGACAGCTTCATTGCTTCGTCCCAGTCGACAATCAGCAGGTCAGTCTGCGCATAGGCTTCATCACTATCCCCAAGCGGCCAACGCTGTCCAGGATTATTCTTTTCATTGCGGAAGTCAAAAACAGTGGTAACAATATTGATACATCCTCTTTCTTTTCCGCGTTTCATCATATCCGTTAAGTTATCATGAATTCCCGGGACTAAAGCTGTTGCACCGAAAAACAGAACGTCAGCATCGTAAAAACTATCGCCAACCATTTTAGGAGTATAGTCCCAACAGGATCCAATATTGTTTATAAAAGTGCGTTCGCCCTTGCCATTGTGATAAGCCGGGTCGGAGAGTACGTCAGTGAACGGTGACCTGCCAGAAGTATTGAGGTGATTTTCAGTATTCACCGGAGTTTTTGCAATGATCTGCAGTATACGGTCAGCGGTTTCGTCTTCACCAAGAGCTCCGTAAAACTCAAATTCAATACTTTCATTACTCAAAATCTGAGCAGCATTGATAAGGGCAACAATTGCCGGACCGCCAAGATTAAAAGCTGTAAACGGTTTCCCTGCAACTATGTTATTCAAAATCAGTTCAAAGTCTTCGCCACTGAATTTTTCCAGATCTTCAGCAAAGACCAGATGTCCCGGATTAAGCCCTCCATCACCTTCTTTCAAGGATGAATATTTTTTGAAAGCTTCACTCGAAAAATCAACATCAGTATAAAGATAGTCAGCCAGTGAACACCCTATAGCGGCAACCTTCAGATTGGCCATACCTGTATCCTCCCGATATCAGATTGCGTTACACGGGGCTCCCTACCCTCCCGTAACTAATGAGACTCTTACTCTGCTTTGCATTTACATAGAGTCTCTTTAAAAACGATATCTTTTAATTTAGTGTTTGGAAGCAGCTTTTTCAACAGGTATTATAGATATTATCTATTAATAGAAAAGGCCCCACAAATGCGGGGCCTTAAAATCAGCATTCAGTAACTACACGTCGATGTTTTCGCCGGCAGCTTCCTTAAGCTCAATATTATATCTTTCAAGCAGTGGATTGATCTTGGAATTAAGGAATTCCGTGACCTGCTGCGGAGCTCTTCCGACAAATTCAACAGGATTTACAAGATCATCTATCTGATCGGCAATCGCAGTAAAATGAGGATCAGTTTTTAAGCGATCCAGAAGGTCGTTGTCGCCGCCTTCTTCCTTAATTTTGCGAGCCGCGTCCATAGAGTGCTCACGAATTGCTTCATGCAGTTCCTGTCTATCTCCGCCAGCTTTAACTGCCGCCATCATGATGTTTTCTGTCGCCATAAACGGCAGCTCGGCAGCAACTCTGCGGGCAATAACATTAGGCCATACCTGCAGTCCAGTATTAATATTAATTAACAATGACAAAATAACGTCAGTTGCAAGGAAGGCTTCCGGTAAAGAAATACGGCGGTTAGCTGAATCATCAAGAGTACGCTCAAACCACTGATTAGCATGGGTATTTGCAGCATTTGAAGGCAAGCTCATGACATAACGAGCCAGAGAACACACGCGCTCACTGCGCATTGGGTTACGCTTGTAAGCCATGGCACTGGAACCGATCTGTTTTTTGCCAAATGGTTCTTCAATTTCTCTGAGGTTTGCAAGAAGGCGAACGTCCCCAGCCAGTTTATAAGCCGATTGAGCTATGCCTGAAAGAATGGAAAGCGCATAGAAATCAAGTTTTCGAGTATAAGTCTGACCACTAACGTCAATGACATCCTCGAAATTCATTTTTTCTGCTACCATTTTTTCAAGTTTTTTAACTTTTTCGCCATCACCATTGAAAAGAGCCAGGAAACTGGCTTGAGTTCCGGTAGTTCCTTTTACACTACGGAAAGGCATGTTTTCAAGCTCAAACTCAAGACGATCGAGGTCAAACATAAAATCCTGCATGTAAAGAGAAAAGCGTTTTCCAACAGTTGTCAGCTGCGCTGGCTGATAATGAGTAAAACCAAGCGCCGGCATATCCTTGTATTCATCAACAAATTTGCTCAATGCAGATATCAGCTGAACAATTTTGGTACGAATAAGTTTCATGCCATCACGCAGCTGAATAAGTTCGGTGTTATCCGTTACGAAACAGCTGGTAGCTCCCAGGTGAATAATCGGCATAGCTTTTGGGCATTGTTCGCCGAATATGTGAATATGGCTCATTACATCATGGCGCAATTGCTTTTCTTTTTCAGCCACTGCATCAAAGTCGATATCATCCAGATGTGCACGCATCTGATTCAATTGCTCATCATCAATCTGCAGGCCGAGTTCTTTCTCTGATTCAGCAAGAGCCAGCCAGAGACGGCGCCATGTTGAGTGCTTCTTCTGCGGTGACCAGTTAAAGCTCATTTCCTTGCTGGCATAACGTCCAGTCAAAGGATTTTCGTAGGCATTGTGTTTCATGCTAATTCCTTATATATATTTAATGTTTCCTTGGTTCGCTATTAAAATAATACTTAATATTATAGTCTACCCATGTTGATTTTTTCACTTTGGTGGATTATTCTAATGCCACATCGAAAAGAAAAACCAACTAAAAATAACTTCCTTATGGAAAATAACCTGTTCGGAGTCATAATCAAGGTCAAGAATATTGATCTTTGCCGAAGTTTTTATCGAGATGTGCTGAATCTTGGCGAACCAGTCATGGACAGCAACTTCTGGGTGGAATTTGAGGCTGGTGACAATTTTGTACTTGCGCTCGAGAAATCAGCTGCGAGGTTTTTGGAACACGAGCCCTCTGCAACCGCTTGGATATGCAGAGTTGACGATGTTAGTGCTACCCAAAAACGCCTTAATAAGCATGGTTTCAAAACAAGTATTTCCAAGTCCCTTAAAATGGGAGAAACTCTTTATCGTTGTCAAGATCCCGAAAACAACGTCTTTTATATATTCTCAGACGATGCACATACAGAAGTTTCACTCCAAAGAGACTCAACAACTCCTGACAATACTCTATCAAAAACTAACCGTTTAAACGAAAAATAAATATTTTTTCTTAGCATATCGCCATTTACGCTTTTCAATAGTATAAAAATGCATGTATTATACTCACCCTGCATAGAAGACATGCTCTTGAATATATAATATTAACAATGAGGATTGTAAAATGTCAAAAGCTGTTATATTGCTTAGTGGAGGACTTGACTCAGCTACTTGTCTTGCTATCGCTTGCGATCAAGGCTATGATTGTTATGCTTTGAGTTTTAATTACGGGCAGCGCCACACCAATGAACTGCAGGCAGCAAAAGATGTTGCTGCGGCAATTGGTGTTACTAAACATATTGTAATTGATATTGACCTCAGACTCTGGGGCGGATCTGCTTTGACTGATGAAATAGATGTTCCCGATGTTGATACAAACTTCGATCATGTTCCAATCACTTATGTCCCTGCCAGAAATATGATTTTTCTCTCCTTTGCGGTGGGCTGGGCTGAAGTACTTGAAGCACGTGATATCTTTATCGGGGTAAACTCAACGGATTATTCCGGCTACCCGGATTGTCGCCCACAATTTATCAACGCTTTCAGCGAGTGTGCCAGACAGGGAACGAAAGCTTCTGATGAAGGCTGGAAGTTCAATATACATTCGCCTCTGCAGAATATGACTAAAGCTGAAATAATCAAAGTTGGTCATGAACTCGGCGTTGACTATAGCATTACTCACAGCTGCTATAATCCGGATGAAAACGGTCTTTCATGCGGCAAATGTGACAGCTGCTACCTGCGCCACAAAGGGTTTGAAGGCGCCAATATAAAAGACCCGACAAAGTACCAGAAATAATTATCACCTGAGTGATAATATAAAGAAGTGCCGTTTTTACTTTTTATAAAGTCAAAACGGCACTTTCACATCCAGAATATATTATGACCTAAACATGAGGTCTGAATAAACCAATTTCAACCATTGCCTGCCAGCATAATAACGCGGAGAAAATAAGCAGGCTGGCACTGCAGGCAATAAAGTACCATAGCCGTTTGTCACGTCGTGAGCGAATAATACCAATTATACAGGGAAGAATTCCATAAAGGATAGCAATACCTACCCCTCCTACCAGGTTAATGGCTTTCAGGAAAATATTTGGAAAAAACAGAGCTATAAAAAACGAAGGAAGAAAAGACACTGCAAGAATAAGTTCACGTCTTTTCTTCCTGATTACATGGCGCAGTAGATCTTCATGAAAACCTATTGCTCCAAGTGACATCGATATATATGATGTCGTCAGAGCCGCCAGCGCAAACAGCGATGTTATTAAAAAGCTTTTGCCGCCTAAAACATGCTGCATCGGTACTGTAACCGGCAGGTTCTGTCGAAAAGCACCGGTCAAGCTGTCAGCTCCTTCAGACAGTGGAATAACTCCAATTGCCGCCAATACCCATGCAACGTACATAAGTGTGGCAACCAGAACAGCTACGATCATAACCTTGATCGTATCTTTAAAACTCCATTCAAGGTGTCGACAAACGTTTGGGATAATACCATGATACCAGTAAGCAGTTAAAATCACCGGCAGAGAAAACGGGAAGAACTTCCAGTCGACTGAGGCATATCTGGGCAAGTGGACGTGTTTCTGAGAAATAAAGAGGATAAGACCGAATAAAGCCCACATGGCAATTATAAGTATTGAGCTGCCCCGATGAATCATGCGTTTCCCGCATATAATTATTGCTGACAAAACCATAAAAAACAGCAACAGGGCAAATGACAAATTATTATACCGGCCCAGAAAACGGGTTATAACCGCGGCCCCGCCAGCCAGGTAAGCTACCATCAGGCCATGAATGACTAAGGCATTGGCCCCAATAGCCACCCACTTTCCAGTGCTTCCAAGGTAACGTCCAAATAGAGTTGGATAATGAAAAAGATCATCATGAGAATCAGCGACTTCGTAAGCCAGGATCATGCCTGAGAAAAGCATACATGCACCTAAAGTCAACATTCCAGCAAGAGAAGGAATGAGTCCGGCAATTCCAATTTGTACAGGCAATGCAAGAATTCCTGCACCAGTTAGACAACCAATAAGCAATAGACACATTGCCGTCTTAGACATTAAGGGAGCTGTAGCTTTCAAAGTATTAACCTCTAATTTGAAAGTTATTGAACAAAAGACAATTAACAACGTACGACTATTTATTATTAGTGATCAATAGCAAAAAGTCAAAGCAAATTCATCAAAAAAATCAATATTTTAAATAATAATCATCTACAAAAACAGAAAATAACAGCATAAACAACTAAAAAAATTAACATCACCACTATTTGCAATTGTATTACCTTAAACTAGAAGCAAAAAAAAATAGCGCTGTTATTTTTGCTAACAGCGCTATTTTTTTAAGATTAAATAAAATTATTTATCAGGGTTCAGCTTTTCAAGTTGTTTTTTGCATTTTGCAATATATCCACCAGTGTATTTTTTAGTCGCAATACCTTTTTCAAACATTGCTTTTGCTTCGTCTTTTTCACCCAATCTGAGAAGATATATTCCAGCATAGTAGGCACATAGAGCCTGGTGATAACCTTTGGATGTTTTCAAGTTTTTCTTCAACCTGTCTACGGCTGCTTGATAGTCTTTTTTTTCAGCATCCAGCACTGCAATACGGAATGACGCGTCCTGCTTATAAGATTTGTGAACACCTTTAATTTCTATAGTCCGCATATAATAGTCACGAGCCGCATCTTTATCCTTCAGACCAAAGTTAGCTGTATTACCCAGCCTCAATAACGCACTGCTGCGGGAATAATCTTTATATGCACTTTTTAAATATTTCTCGTAAGCTTCCAGTGCTTTCTTGTACTGCTTATCCAGGTAATAAATACTTCCAAGTTTATAATGATAACTAACCAGTAATGACTTGTTCCACTTAGAAATATTGGTTTCCGCAAGAAGCTTAATAGCTTCTTTATATTTTTTCATATTTCTCAATACGTCAGCCTCAAACAAAATGCCCCTTGCAGGCAAATCCGACTGAAGTTCAAATATTTGCGTCGCGAAAGCCATTGCTTCATCATATTTTTTGGCATTTAGCGCAGAGTAATAAGCATAACTCAAACAGTTGTATTTACTACCTGCATCATACGATTTTGCTAATCCCTCTTTAAATTTTTGAATAGCCTCCTCGTACTTCTTTGCTTTATAATCTTTAAGTCCTGCATTGTAAAACTTCCTGTAAGGTTCTGCCCCAACTGCGGTTATTGAAACAATAGTTGCAACTGTAAGTAATGCGGCTCTCAACAACATTTTCACCTCCAAAGGCTAAAAGATATAAAAGTAGATTCGTGTCAGAAGCAGAAATGGAAGTAAGGTTACCTAATGCTATTACACACCATCCCCACAAGACCTTCGAAATTAGATTTTATAACATTTCTGGAGAAAAGTCAAGTATTCTGCGGTTTCAGGAGAGAACGTATATCACGCCAACCGTAAGTAAATTCACCAATACTGTAGCCCACTCGGTCTACTAAACAATGAAAAATGACTTCTCCTCCCAGATGTTCATAAAATCTGCAAGCCGGAGTATTTGCTTCAACTACATGAACAGTCATACTGGTAATCCCCTGTTTTACAAGATGCTCGGTCCCCGCTTGAACAAGGGCTCTGCCGACGCCCTGCCCCTGATAATCTTTGAGAACGTATATACGCAGCATTCTGCCGAGAAATTCGTCACTGTTTTGAGGATCAAGGTTAGCACCGAATGAAGCAAAGGCTGTTATTTCACCAGCATTGTTCTGAACACATAAATGATGATCCTGATTGCATGGGGCAAGGTTCCTTTGCCAGGATTCCCGCCATTTTTCCAGAGTCATACTTTCTATAACCTTGAGCGGCAGAAAATCAGGAGAATAGGTTTCATACCACGCTTTAAAATGCGCAGCAGAAATTTCATCCAAGTCTTCTCTCTTAAGCTGGCGGATCAACACTAAATGCTAACTCCCGACTTTCTTCAATAACTCAGTAAAAGCAATCTGTAATAACTGTACAGTCCATTCCACATCCGCTCCCGCACGATGCGCCTGCAAACCTTCCCTGAGGTCTTCCAGTTGAAAAGTGCGCCGTAGCGACTGTAAACTGTAACTGGGCAGTCCGGCATAAGCCTGCTTCATCAGCCGGATTGAATCCATGGTTTTTCCCTTCCAGAGCGGCAAACCTGACCGTGAAAGGCTTTCCTGCAGAAAGCCCAAGTCAAAGCGGGCATTATGAGCCACCAGCGTAGACTCCTTGGCCAGATCGAGGAACTTATAGCCGACATCACTGAATTTCGGAGAATCCACAACCATATTATCAGTTATGCGGTGCACTCTTGAAACCTGAGGAGGTATCCGGCAATTGGGGTTTACCAGAGATTCAAAACGCGTTATTTTTCCGTCTTGATCTACTCTTACTGCTGCCAGTTCAACGATCCGGTCACGTACCGGACTCATTCCGGTAGTTTCCACATCAAAAACAGTGAACGGCCCGAGTTCGTACCAGTTATTTACTTCTGCCATTATAAAATACTTTCTTTATCACTCAAAAAATTCAATTTCACCCGACATCATGTGCTTATAAGCTCCAATGATTTTAACATCACCGGCAGCCTCACGTTTGCTCAGGGCTTCGCTTGTTTCACGTATGTAGCTGCAAGTCATGCGGACGTTCTGCCGTGTAGCAGCCTCAACCAGTTCTGTGCCTTCCAAACCGGAATTTTTTTTCGCCTTGAGCACTGCTGGCATCAAGTCACGAATTATACTATTAATCCATGGAGTATCGGTAATGTCAGGGTTGTTCACGACATGTGTTGCTGCGGTTACCGCACCACACAGTTCATGTCCCATGACAACAATCAAACGACTGGTCGAGTGAAGGGTGGCATACTCAATACTTCCTAATAAACGAGCATCAATAATGTTACCTGCTACCCTGACGATAAAAAGGTCTCCAAGCCCGGCATCAAAAATGATTTCCGGCGGAACTCTTGAATCAGAACAGCATAAAATTGTAGCATATGGCCACTGTCCCTTGCATAACAATTTGCGAGTGCATTCACAACCTGCATCGCCGCGACTGCTTTTATTGACGTAACGAAGATTACCTTCTTTTAACCTGACAAGGGCGTCCTGCCAGCTAACACCTTTTTCTGAACGTTCAGTCATTTCTCCAAAAGACAATGATATATCAGGACAGTTGCATTGCTTTGGGTCTTCTGGTTTGTTATGTAAATTTTTCATGATTACTCCATCCATTTTAGTCTGTAAAGATACAACCTGAAGACAATTTTGCAAGTTGCGGACTGGCATTAAAAGACTACTAGCGAACCCGCAGACCGTAAATCACATGTGAAATTTCCTTACCGTCGATATCAGCGATATCCGGCATTCTGCCCCAGGACTCAAAACCAAACTTCTCGAGGAGGCGTGTACTGCCGGTGTTAATCTCAAATAAAATGGCAAATAGAGTTTTTAGGTCTAACCTTTCACAAGCATCAATTGCTTTTTGAGTTAAAACCGATGCTATCCCCTGACGCCTGAAATTTCGATGAACATAATAACTTATTTCTGCAGCATAGCGCAAAGCCATTCTTCCCGGGCGGTACGGACTAAGGCTGCACCAGCCTGCTATAGCTCCGTCTTTTTCTACCACCCAGACCGGATAACGATCCGGCGAATGATCTTTCAGCCACTGCAGCCTGTCTTCAAGCTCTATCGGAGTGATATCTGCAGTTGCGTTCTTCTCTTCAATAGCCTGATTATATATTTCAACAATAGCCGGCAAATCCTTGTTACCTGCAAAACGTACTTCCATTTTTACCTCTTGTTCAGATAAAATATAAATTCAGCTTATGACACCCGTATTTCAGTATAAACAATGCAACAATAATCAGTGTTTTTCAAATTAATACTTTGTATTAATAAAAAAAATCAGCGAACAGCTGTCTAAGCCGTCCGCTGACATTATTAATATTTATTTATTGAAGGCTACTTTCTTGCCTCTCTGCCGGACAATGCGAAGAGCAGTAGATCAAAGTCAACAACGCTTTGAGTAAAGGTTATGCTTTTGATCTGTTTTTCCGGATAAGGGTTTGCCCATTCATACTGATACAGGAAAAGATAGTTGCTGTTCGCGTCTTCCAACGACATAATAAACCTGGTATCAAGACAGCAGCGGAAAAGCGGCTTGATTGCAGCATAATTCGCACTTTCACGCAGCCTGACAGGTATCTTAGCCTTTAAACCATCTGTATACTTAACGATGTAATCCCCTGCGGGACGGCCGTACGGCCAGTGACGCCAAAAGATATAACGCTTTACTTCTTTGAGGTACTTGTCATCGGTTCTAACTGTGTGGAGGAATATCAAAGAAGACAGTTTTTTGTTTACAGGAACAGTAATCTTATCACCTTTTCCAATTCTTATACAATTGTTTTTGCTACCTGCAAATGCCATCGGAATATTACCGATATCCTGCTTTCCTTTTGGCAAAACAACCGCTGTCTTCTTGTTTCTATATTTTCCAGATTCACGTTTTATGAACAGCTTGCTAAAATTACAGTTATACGCCTTGCTGATATCAAGTGGACTCACATTCTGTGACGTAGCAGGATTATAAGGCTCTGCCATTTGTTCCATTAAAGCAGTCAAGTAACCTGAGCTTAATATCTCATTCAAGCCTTCGAGCTTATCCGAAAATGCATTCCAGCTGTACTCAGCGCCTCTCAAAGCGCTCAATGCATAGTTATTTCTCACTCTTCTTCCAGTTAGAGTCAGAGATAAGTTGAAGGAATATAAAGTTGGACCAAATCCTTCAATTCTCTTTCTGCTATGGTTTGGAAACCATACCCCGGTAGTACAAGGCCATACTCTAAAGCCTTTATCAGCAAAATAATTTACAACCTGATCAGGATTAGATCCATTCCACACCAGCATTATTATTTCCTTAGGAAATTCATCAATTATCTTATAAATATCATAACGCTTACCATTGTGATAAGGGCTCAACATATCCTCATGCATCATCAATTGAACATTATGTTTTTTACAGAACTCTAAAGCCTGTTCATGAAAATCAAGAAATGCCTGTGCTCTAGTCTTTCCATTGAGAAGCTTATCCGGCTTTTCAGTCTTATTCAGTGAATGCCACCATTCATCACCGCCGACATTGACATACTTGCATTTAGTTGCCTCTATTACATCAAGAATGCAGTCAAATACAATTTTGTTATGTTCAGGCTTCGTTACGTCAGCTGTATTTTTATAACCTTTTTCACGTAATTCCGGATGGACTGAAATAAAATTCCAATTAGCATGTCCGCCAATTTGCCAGCGAGGTACAAATTCGATGAAGTTGTCACGACAGAACTGCGCGAATTTTGCCAGGTCTTCTAAAGAATAAAAGCAGTTAGCTGCATTAAATTCCGGACGGCGTTTATATTGAATATTAGTTCCAACATGAACCATTAGCAGAATGCACATGTTTAAACCACATAAAGCCACAAGTCATTATCACATTAGCAAATAACAACTTACAGCTTTCAAAAATCACCTAAAAATCTTACTCAAAATTTTCAATCTTACCCATATCTTCCCTCGTAGGGCAACAGAGAGCTACTTACAGCAACGTACAGCGACAAGAAGGTAAAATAAAAACCTCTCGCTGGGGAACGAGAGGTCTCAGCAAAAGGAGGAGAGAGAGGAAACATTCTACAATATTGTAGCACTGTATGCGCATAATTCAATCCCTATTATATTCCACTTTCTTCTCAGTAATTTCGACTTTGCCGTTGGTGGTATCAATCTCCATCTCTTCCTCAAAGAGCGGCTTGCCGGAAAAAAGCTCATAAGACTTGGCTTTGTATTTAGCTTTAGTGCCCGGTGGGATAGTAGTAATGCTTGAGTAATAAGAGCCGATGATAACCGATGGGGTCGGCGTGCCGCTGCCAGTCGGGTCGGTAGTGGTCATCTTGCCGCCAGTGCCACTGGTCACGACTCGAAACGATTTATGCCGAATGGCATTACAGCCGGAACTGATAACCAGTGCCAGTGCAAACGGCACGATCATAATAGCTTTATTGATATTCATCTTTATCTCTCCTATAATATTTAGTGCTGTTCTGTTCGAGAATAACGGCGATTCTGGCGAGCTGTTCCCGCACTGCCGCCACATCACGCCTAACGGACTTGATTTCCTCAGTGGTCTTTTCCAAGTGATTAATTCTGACACCGTGGGCAGACATAATAACTTCGGCATCCGCCATGCGGGAATTCTGGTGTAGCTCAAAGCCGATAATTGCATTGATTACTGTACTTAGAAATGAAAATACTCCGATAATAATTTTAAATGATTTTTCCATAACGCCTCCTTTAATCCATCCACGTTGACCAGCCAAGCCGAGCACAGGCCCGGTAAGCGGCGAATGCCTTTACTAGCCAATAAGCGATATTATCCCAGTTGGATATTTTGCGCCAGCTGTAGACAGCAAAGATGATTTTACGCATATTCTGCCACATACGGTTATTCGCCTCTTCAAAACCTTCTTCCGTATGATCACTGCAGGCGTATTCAAAGTCATGAATCAAAAATGCCGCTTCAAATAAATCCAGCCTTGAGGTAAGCCTTTCACGACCCCAATCGCCAAGCCAGTCAGGACCAGCACCGTTGTACATTGCAGATAACTCTTTATCAGTACAGAGAAAAAAGTTATCCGGTGCTTCGAGATCATACTCATGAATGATATTTTTTAGTTTGCGGATATGTTTCACATCTGTCATAATTACCGTTGTAGAGAAATACAGGCGGTGCTAGTGCCTGCTGAACTTAAGAAGCTCAAAGAAAATACTGGAAAACGTAGTAAAAAAGTAAAAGCTATATACCCTGATAGTATTCACATGGCTATCGCCGACGGCCTATCATATAATGATTTCAATATCAAAATCGCAACCCTTGATGAACCTGAGCATGGTTTAACCGTTGATCTTCTTGATGAAACAGATGTTTTAATCTGGTGGGGGCACTGCGCGCATGCGGAAGTCAAAGATGAAATTGTCAAACGAGTTCATGACCGAGTAATGGAAGGGATAGGAATGATTGTATTGCATTCCGGATACTATTCAAAAATATTTAAGACTCTAATGGGAACCAGTTGTTCTTTGAAGTACCGGGTTAACGATGATAAGCAGCTGATATGGAATATTGAACCTTCGCATCAGATCACTCAAGGCATAGGAGATTACATTAAATTGCCGAAAGAGGAAATGTACGGAGAACGGTTTGATATCCCGACACCGGATAAAACCTTATTTATCGGCTGGTTCGAAGGAGGAAAAGTATTTAGAAGCGGATGCTGTTTTCAACGTGGTCACGGCAGAAGTCATCATAAAGTGAATCCGGAGTATTTCGATATACCAGATTGGCGGAGAAAAATGAGTTTATTATAGCGTTATATCCCATGAAGGAGTATGCCTTATATTTTATTTTCAACCAGGGAATGAAAACTATCCAACATACTACAATCCTGAAATAAGAAAAGTAATCAGCAATGCAGTCTACTGGAGTGCCGCCAGAGTTAAAATTCCACAAATATGCATAAAGCAAAATCCGGTTGCTTAGTTTTCATTAGCTACCTTTAAACTTAAAATAATTTTATTATAAACAAAATGGTGTCATTCTACACCGTTTTGCTTATTAATGTCATTCATCAAATGCTTCAATCAAAAGTATTATTAAATTGAATAAAACTTTAAATAAATGCCATCGTTAACTTCGATAATCATTATTTTATTCTGTTTTTGCTGTATTTAGTAATCGCTTATGATTATTTCTATCTTAGAAATATTTTTATATTACAAAATTAACATTCCAGGGTGTAATATTTATTAATATTTTTTTAAGATAAGATCCTATTTTCTGTAATAATTTTTAATACCATGAATATTTAAAAGATACTTAAAATAAAATCAAAAAACATAAAAACATGTAACCCATCTTAAGTTTCAACAGACTAAACTTATATCTTAGATATTCATATCTGTGATTAGTGCACAGGGCACAACGACAATAGAAGCTGTTTCGGAGTAATTAAGCTCAAAACTGTCGAACTTCCGGTATTACAAAGGTAGCCGTAATGGCAGTATAATTTTTTCACAGAAAGGGTTTTACCATGCCTAGACAAGAGTCGAAAGAACAAGCTGTTAAACTTCAGTATGCGCAGAAGAAATATCCGCAATTTCAGGTTTCCGCCCCACCCCAGAATCCACAAAAAACATACTATCGAGACCACTCTACCTCCTTCATGCCAGTATGGACTTGCCAAATTGCCAATTACCTTTTTTACAGGAAATTTCTGCAAGCATATAAAGCTGAAGAAATGATGATTTATCAGATCAAATGGGCAAAAAATATGGGAGCCACAACCAAACGCCCAAAAGATTACGTTAGAGTAATACAAAAGCTTGAAAGCCAAAAAGCAATAAAGTCAGGAATGGGAGTTTACTTCGAATATAACGATAAAGATATCGTAACATATTTCATGCGTGATGGACTTGAACTGCAGGGAAATGCCAACGGTTTCATTAAAAGCAGTGGAATTGGCAAAGAGCTTATAGCTACATTAGATGTAGCCAAAATTCTAAATCCTTTCAGTTACCTCGATAATATAACTGTTGGCGGAGTAGCAACAGTTGGTTTGTCATTTTCTCCAACAACCAGAATGGCTTTAGGAGTGAAGTACGACAAAAATAATGCCTATTTCATTCTGCAATACGCAGTTCCCAATCAGGACTGCTTGAGGTCAATTCCTTTAAACGGATATATGAATAAATGCTTCTGGAACATGAAAGGCTTCAGAATCGATAAGAGTTTGTCCGCGTCATTTCAACTTGGAGTTGATGCTTCAGCAAGTTTAAGTCTCGGACCGTCTTTGAGTGGGCAAACAATCACCAATGAGTTTAATGAACTCCAATATGACGCTAAGGCCGGGCCAAGCTGTGATATAGGGTTGACCTTAACTGCAATAGAAGGCTCTGGAAAACACAGAGTAGAAAACCTGCTTTTTGTGGCAAATCGAGCGGCATACTTTTCTGACAATAAGATCATGAGAAGAGGTATATCAAGAGATGTTCTTAATGTGCTTCACCCATATGATCTCGAAGAAAATCTAAACTATAAAGTCCAGAAAAGCATATTTGAAAAAGACTATAATAATGACTACTGCCGCATTAAAAAATTTGATGATTTTCCGGCATATGTCTATATTTTAACAACGACTCATACCCGTAAGGTTGACTTTGGGCAGGCAACCTTGATTTCAAGGCTCAGAGTCAGTAATCAAGCCAACTTAAACTTAAATGTTGGTGATGGAAAATATGTCCAGCAGAACCAGGAAATAAATCGTATAAACCTTTATGGGAACCTGCTCTACCTTAAGAGTCAAGCTCATATCTATGAACGTAAAGCATCATACAAACAAAGAAAGTCAAGGCTATGCCTTCCTTTCAGGCCATATCCCAGCAGCAAGAAACTTTATGTATATAATCAGGATACTGAAATCCTTTATTCAAGAGAAAAGGCATACTCCTTCATGGGATATAACGCTATAATAAACTCATTTTTCTCCGCCAATCTGGTATATCGAAATACTCCGGATTCACTTTATGATGACTTAGGCTGGAAAGGTATTAAGGATGAAATCTTTGATAAGCCTACTAAGTATGAAGAAAAAAAAGGTCTCTTAACTGAACCCAAGTCCTTTAAGGGCAACCTGTATGAGAATAGTGAATATTCAGAAAATACTTTGATGTACACTTCAATTAACTATATTTTCCGACTTGATAGAGAAAAAAAATGCAAAGGATCATGCTTTAACATTGGAAGATCTATTGATCTGACAACATTGACTTTGTTTTATGAAAAATACTTCAGCCTGCAGCAGGCGTTAAGAAAATTCAATCCTAAAAGTTTGAAACAGATACTATCTCGTAAAAATTTAAGCATTTCAGATTGCTTGAGCGGAAAATCAGAGTTTTTAACTTACCAACGAAGAGCTCAGGATATTCTTAAAAGCACCAAAGAAGCATCTAAAAAGCCTGAAAAAAATCAAAGTTTCTTCAAGAAGCTGGTCAGTTTCAGCTCAAGTGACAGCCTAAGTCAGACACGTCCGAAAAGTACTTCGGACATCGTTCTGGCAAAATTCAGTGTCGAAAAATTCAAATCACTTTCGGCCAATTCAGGCATGAGAAGAAGAAAAACAGTAACCGCTATAGACAAAGCGCTGAAAAAATACTGGGATCACGTTCAGAACTTCTACAAAGGAGTTTATTCATATGCTCAAGATGATGATTACTTTGAAGAGATTAATGCCAGAGTCGGATTGTTAATTAATATTAAAGATGAATGCATAAAATGGAAGAATGGTCATAAATTCACTAATGTACGCAGACCGGCTGTTGACAGCCTGATGCGGGCATGCAATGCCACAGTAAAATTTTATACAGCCGGATCAATAAACTTAAAGAGTTTTACACTAAAATTTCAGACTATAATGGAGTTTCAAAAACTGTTGGTATTATTCAAAACGCTGGAAGTTATGTTTGAATCTCTCAAGATATCAAAAAGAGTCGGCATTGAATACATATTGCCAGGCAACGATCCCAGAAAAGACAAAAGAGTAATCGGTCTTATTTACGACCTGGTAGAAAGTGAAAATATCAAAGCTGCTATTTTTGAAACTATTTTTGATCTGGATATTAACTACCTGTCTGGACGTGTTGGTTCTAATGTGTATTACTACTCCAAGGACCGCGGTAAGGATTTTAAAGATATTTCTATACCAACATCCAATTATCTGAAATATGCTACTGAAAAAACTAATGTCGGCTTCAGGATTATTTATCGCCGGGAAGATTCATTCGAAAACAGAAGAAATATCTTTCAGCTTGGTACTCGGCTCATGCCTATCGAATCCAGACAAAAGTTTGACATCAACCTTTCGTTCAGTTATCAGCACCAGCAAAATGTCTTTACCGGCATTTCGTTGTACAGTGCATCAAACCCTAGAAGAAAACAAAAAAATATTGACGATTATTATAAGACAATACTAATATCTTAGCCATATGAATGCTCCATGTTAATTATTTCTAACATGGAGCATGATTATATTCCAACTCATCTGCACTTTTTTTAAAAAAAATATATAAGTTTGGCTGTGCTTTTATTCATTTTTCTAATTTTCATAACTATAACAATAAAAATCCGTTTGATTTATTGTCGAAAGACGAACAAAGAGATTTGCTTGATCACCTTAGATATCATCATGGAGGGCCATTTAGCGATCACCCAGGTTTTGAAGAATTATCTTTATTTTTTCCAAGAGTATTTAAAAAGATTACGGATAACCTTAGATGCTATATTGATTCTCTAAAGTCTGAAGAGACTTTGACAGATGAATGAACCATTTTTTGGTATTTAGACTAATTTGTACCCCTTTTGTACCCCTGGGGGTACATTTTCTAAGCTCAAACTTGTTCACTTTGTACCTCTAGGGGCACAAAATTTGTACCCCCTTTGAGCTCAACTTGTACCCGGGGTACATTTTAAAATGCAGCTATAGTCATGCATATAAACCACTTATAACTTGTACCCCTAAAAATAAAAAGGTAAAAATTTATTTAAACGGGGCGCTGGTCCCCCCACCTCTAAAGTTGAAAAGGGCTTCACAGTACCTTATATTGTAACTGTAAATTCAAAAGAGAGGAGCGTGCAAATGACAGGTGACTACAACAAATCAATAGAGGCTTATGTCGAATACATAAAAACAGAATTTGAACTTATTAATAATTATAACAGTACAATTGTGTATATTGGTTTTGCAGCATTTTTTGCTCTGGCTACTTATGTAAAAGATTTTGGTAATAGAAAACTTTTTATAGCTTCAATAATATTTATGAGTGTCTCAATCGTTTTTTTTGTAGCACATGAGCTACGTAGAGCTCTAATATTTTCAAAACATTCTTCTAATAAAGCTAATGCCATAGAAAATCTGCCAGATAAGAATCTTTTGAAATCAGTAGATGAAACTTATAAAGTTACATTAATAAGATTTCAAAAGCATAATCAATGGTATTTTATACCCTCATTATTATCCGCACTAGTTGCAGTCACGCTTATGTTTATTAACTTCTTGATAATATTATTAAAGTAAATTATATTTTTACAAATAGAGAGGACAATATGACAGATTTTATATATAAACTTTTATTTGAAAATGAAAGGTTTTGGCTCGCAATATCCGCAATATGTTCCATTCTTCTAGTTAGGATTGCTTTTAGAGGACTTGGAATTTGGAAGAATGAACATTTAGGAAAGCATCAAATAGATTTAGCTATGGATATATTAATATTATTTTATGAGGTAAGGGATACCATTCATTCAATTCGGAATCCATTTAGCTATGAGGAAGACTCCAATTTTTCTGATGCATCACGTTATGCTAATATGAGTCACACCGTTTTAAAACGTATTGATAAAAATAAAGAAATATTCTACAAATTGGATGCTTATAAAAATCGTTTTAAAGTAAAATTTAATAAAGATTTAAAGCCTTTTGACAATATTAAAGATATTATTAATGAAATACAAGTTTCAGCTATTAATTTAGCAGATCTGGCCAATAAAAATAACGTTGATGAAGGAGAGGTTGAAAAATATGGAGTAACAATTATGGGGTTACCCCAAAAGAAAGATCCTATTAATGATAGATTAGATGATGTGATTAAATATATTGAAAAGATATGTAAGCCCATTTTTAGGAAATAAAAACTGTTATAGTTTGACGTTTGATCAAGCATTACTTAGTCAAACGCTAAAAAGAGTACATCACCCCTCCCACACTCCTCCTTTTCAAACCTCCCCGAGCCGCGCTTACGGGAGTTTCACGAATATTTGCAGGCCACTTTCTTTGTATCTACTCCTCCCCCCCTCACACTCCCTAAAAGCCAAATCATGAGTTGTACAGTCAAAATACAATTGCCCTTTTAACGTCATCTGAACAGATTTGTGTAATGCCTCCTTGAAAAAGGAGGCATTAGGTCCACGAATAGTCTGGTTTTATTCTAGCAGAACTGATTTGTTTATTAACAGTATATCTTTCTATGTTATCCGGCACAGGGAATAGGGTATTGTTTGGAACTGCGTGATTACCCCAGAATATCAACATGTCGGTTATTATATCAGTATTTCCCAATTCATTGTCGTAAGCAAAGAAAGGAATAATATAATCAAAATTTTGCAGAGAATACATAGTATAAGAGGTAGGAGCAAATTTCTTATTCATTTTATCTCTGGGAAGTTGAAGAGTGACATTTTTATAAATACAATCTGTTTCACTTGAATTATTGTCTTGGTCAACATGGGCAAGTTTGCCTGGGTAACATAGTATGGCCTGGATCCTATTGGGACGTACAACACCGGACTCAATCAATAGGGTTTTAATACCTTTTATTTTTGAACCATATCGCATAGTCTCATCAGTAGCATGAGCATATCCTAAGCCCATGACAATGGATTTTACGCCTCTTTGAATTAACCTATTACGGGAAATATATTTTTTAATATTTTCAGCCATATCAATATTTCCCTGAACCTGTCTGAGAGGAAAGCCTTTAGCATCATCCAGGGCATGTTTTTGTATTCTTTCCCTTACTTTCCTGTAAGTACCATTGAAAACATGCTTATGCGCACGGTCAGTATATTTAAATTTATCAGCTTTTTTCTTGTATCCTCGATCACGTAAATAATTGTAAAATGCTTGTAAGTATTCTCTTGGAGTCCGATAATAATTTTTGGTTAATATGCATGCTTTTTCTTCTGTGCCAGCAAAAATAAAGCCTAAATGTCCAAGTACATTTGGAGAGAACAAAAAAGTATCATATAACAAGCTTGAATACCCTTTGCATGCCGGTTCTATCATCTGTTTTACGTTCACACTATAGCGCCCAAACCCTGTCATCATATCTGTTGAAGAATAATTAATATGAGGACTAGTAATGTTTTTCTTATGAACGCCTTCTAAAAAAATGCGAAAGTCCTTCGGCGTGTTTCTGCCTCGAAACACCCTTCTCATTAAACAGGCAAAAACCAAACCGGTATCTACACAAGAGAAATGATCCTCTGAAAACATTATTATATCGTTATTATCGATAATATCATCTACGATATCTAAAACATCTTTATGCTGACTAAAATTTAGAATGGGCATAACGCATAAACCTTCTGCTTTGAATTAAGCTTACAACTCCATGCGTTACCGTAGACACAATAATCCGGCATTATAAGCTGTTTAATAGTAAAAACTAACTCTTTAAAAGCGATCTATAAGAAAAATATTAGTCTACTAACACTTAATGAATATTACTCATAATATTTGCTTTTCAAGGAGAGATTGAAGCATTTATTATATATAAATAACATGATCATGGAAGTTCTAAAACGATGTGAGGTTCTAAAATTTGAAATGGAAGTTTTTTCTCGCCTATGTGTAGTTAGCCATAATTAGCTTATAGTAAAATTTCGACTTTTTTGAAACCCCGTTAACCTCCCTTTCCAAGCTTATCCAATAATTCTTAAACTGTAAAATGTTTATTCTTAAAAAATAGAAAAATATTATTTTTTATAATTGAAAATTAATTTTTGCAAGTTTATAATATTTAGTCGTTTTAAGAGGAAACGTATTAAGAATAAAAAGGTTTGCATGAGATTTTTATTTTGTATCCTGTCTTTATTCGTAGCTTTCAACCTTTGTGGCAAAGAAATAAATGTAACTTATCCTAGAGCCCCACTTAACCTTCAATTGATAGTTATGAAACATAAGGGATTACTGGAAAAAGAGTTTGCCAAAGATGGAATAAAAATAAATTTTCATGATATCATGGACGGTAAAGAACAAATCAGGGCGTTAGCCGCAGGTAAAATTGATATATGTGGAAGTATAAATACTACCAGCATAATTATAGCGGCAGGCCAAAATATAAAACTAAAAATAATAAGAGCAGTTTGCATCCCTACCGGAACCTTGGCTTTGATGACTACTAATCCAAATATTAAATCAGTCAAAGATTTGAAGGGCAAAACTATTGCCTGCGCTAGCAAGTGTAGCTTACACCAAATACTGCTTGGAGCATTAGCCCAAAATAATATGACAATAAAAGATGTCAATTATATACCAATGTCATTGGCAGAAACATATAAGGCCATGTTTTCCGGCAAGGTCGATGCTGGGTTATTGGTCTCGGTTGAAGTGGTAAACGCTAAAAAAAGAGGTGCAAGAGTCTTAAGAACAGCAAAAGGGCTAATGCGACCTAAGTTAGTTGTTGCAGTTAGTGAATCTTTTGCCCAAAAACACCCAGACTGGGTTAAAAGATATATAAAAGTCCAAGATGAGGCGATGGCATTTATTAAAAACCATAAACATGAAGCCTTAGAGCTAGCAGCTAAAGACCTTGGCATTTCCTATCAAGACGCTGAGTGGTTGTACAACAACACCAAATTTATAAATGCCTTAAACAAAGATGACATTATAAGTTTAAGAAAAGATATTGACTTCTTGTATCAACAAAAACTTATCCCTAGAAAAGTAAATATTCTGTCAAAAGGTGCTGGTATAGAGATAGCTTTTGAGAACTTTGTAAGAAACCAAATTAGCCTCTGTGCAGTTAGCTTCAAGTAGTATTCTTGAAACTCCCCATAGGTTCGCCTATGGGGCTCGGCATAATTGATTAAACTGAAAAAGAGCACAAATTTTTCGACTTTTTAAAATAGTCTTAACCTTCCTTTGCAAACTTGGTTAAAGACTCTTAGAGTGTAATGTGCTTGCCTTCTATTAATTTCAGATAAACTTCTTGATTATATTTGATAATACTATATCGATTGTTATATTTTTTTGATGATGAAATATATTAACAATAAGAGCTTTACATGAGAAGAGTTTTATTTATTCTTCTGTCTTTATTCGTAGCTTTGAACCTTTTTGGCAAAGAAATCAATGTAACTTATCCTAACCGTCCGTTTAGTTTACAATTGATAGTGATGAGAAAGAAGGGGCTACTGGAAAAAGAGTTTGCTAAAGACGGAATAAAAATAAAATTCCATGATATAATGAAAGGTACAGAACAAATCAAGGCGGTAGCCGCAGGCAAAATTGATATATGTGGAAGTCTAAACACTACCAGCATAATTATAGCGGCAGGCCAAAATATAAAACTACATATAATAAGAGCAGTTTGCAACTCTACCGACACCTTGGCTTTGATGACTACTAATCCAAATATTAAATCAGTCAAAG
The DNA here is from genome assembly GCA_024225035.1 of Lentisphaerota bacterium. GTDB lineage: Bacteria > Verrucomicrobiota > Lentisphaeria > Victivallales > Victivallaceae > Zth2. Next base: position 65,492 of record JAAEMX010000441.1, on the reverse strand, counting down.
ATTTGAAAGGTAAAACTATTGCTTGCGATAGAGGAGCCACCTTGCACCAGCTGCTACTCGAAGCATTATCAAAAAACAATATGACATTAGAAAACGTAAATTTTATACCAATGTCATTGGCAAAAACATATCATGCCATGCTTGCCGGCAAGGTTGATGCTGGGTTATTGGCTGCGGTTGAAATGTTAGAAGCTAAAAAAAGAGGTGCAAGAGTCTTGACGACAGGAAAAGGGCTAATGCGAGCTAAGTTAGTTGTTGCGGTTAGTGAATCTTTTGCTAAAAACCACCCAGACTGGGTTAAAAGATATATAAAAGTCCAAGATGAAGCTATGGAATTTATTAAAACCCATAAACATGAAGCCTTACAATTAGCGGCTGAAGACCTTGGCATTTCCTATCAAGATGCTGAATGGTTATATGAAAACACCAAATTAATCGATACCTTAAGCACAGATGACAAGAACAGTTTAGAAGCTGAAATTGATTTTTTGTTATCCCTAAAAAAGTGAATATTCGTTCACTATGTGCAGTCAGCCATAAATAGCTCATAATAAAACTTGCATAAAATTTGGAATTTTTTCGACTTTTTTTAGTGCCGTTAACCTAAATCGGCCTATTTTTAAAGATTTAAGCTCAAGCTTTTTTGGTTAACAACAACCTTGTGGCATAAAAAATTTAAAAATTTTTCTATTTTGATTGATTTTTACTGCAATTTTTGGCATATTTTTATTGTTCACGCTCTATAATATTCTTGTGTAGCCCGACTGAAGTATCAGTCGGGCCCTTTTTTATCCTCATCGCCGGGCCATAATGTCAACTAAAGCTTCAGCCCATGGGTATTTTTCAGCGATTTTGCGCATCTGCCTCCAGACAGCCGTCTTTGACACGCCGCGCTTTTCAGCAATCTGTGTAAGGCCACTCCAGTCAGATGGAATACCGGTTCTAGTCCACCCCTTATCGAAATAATAAGTTTTGACACCTTTCTCAAGTGCAAGAGTTTTGGTCAATTTTTTTTTGTTTTTAAAATGACAGCCTATTTGTATTTTCTTAAAGTCATTCTCTCGATAATCAATTGTAACTTCAAGCCCTCGTGCGGTAAAACCTTCAGGTATATCTAAATTAAGATTGTTAATTACCCAGCGGGCTGAGCCGCTGTCGCCGGAAAAGGATACCAGCAGCCATTTTTCATCATTGCGATCAACAATTTCGGTTTTTGCCTTGAAATTACTTCCTTTTATCCAGCTGCAGGTAGAACAGTACCATTTAATGCTTTTCTCTTTACCAGCATCAAAAAGTGCCAGTTCCTTTTCTACTTCCTGAGCTGTTGCTGAAAACATGCTCAACAGAGCAGTTCCAGCAATTAATAGTTTCTTCCACATGTGTTTTTGTTCCCTCATTATACTTATTAATATACTCACTTCCATGCCCCATCGCAAAGGCCACCTTGAATTGGAATTGGATTTAATAATTCAACGTGGCCGTCAACGAAGTTTATAGAACTTTTACCATTATGTCTTATCCCATCAGTGATATAATTCTTATTAGCACCTTTAAAAGCTGCCCAGAATAAATTTATATCTCCATCACAATCCATCCATTGAGCGGTTTTACTAGGTGATTTGATCCGTGATCGGACTCCACCAAAGTAATTTGGATGCTGTAAAAAAGTATTATAGCCGTAATTTCTGACTTCACTTCTCGATGTCTGACTAGGACAAATATAAATATCAGAGTTTTCATGGTAATAAAACCCACTATTAAAACCACTGCACTTATACGCCCCTGTAACAGGATGAGTTATATTCAGGTAAGAAGGGTTGCAAAGTTTTTCAACAAAACCATGTCCAAATGAAAAAGGAATGCTGGCAGGAGCAGTATTCAACGCGCTGTAATCGTCCCAGTACATTGATGATACTTGACCAATCTGTTTCAGGTTGCTGACGCACTTAATAGCTTTTGCTGTTTCTCTGGCTTTACTTAATGCCGGCAGCAGCATTGAAGCTAATATTGCTATAATAGCAATCACAACGAGAATCTCTATAAGTGTAAATTGTTTCTTTTTCACTTTACTATCTCCTTTTGTTTGTTTTTATTTTTGTCCTTATAAATCTATTTAATCATTCAGTTTGAATAAAATCCAGGCAGTATAAGTCGTTTATCAGTGACTTGAGCTTTTCCTTTGGCATAATCAATTATCAATTTAGATGCCTCCTTGCCAATTTCAGCACCTTTCAAGTTATAGCCTTCAGTTTCAAGTTCAGATTTAAAATCCTTCACTTTCACGATATAAATAAACGGCTTCCAGTCACTATACTTTTTCAAATTATCGAATAGCTTCACCCTATTGTGATAATTCATACAAATAAAGCCTTCAGGTCTTTTTGCCGTACCAAGCTTATAGAGAGAATCGAGCTGTTTTTCAACGTCAGCAACCATGTCAATGATATATTCACTCGTTGACAGGCTTCTAACATAGTCCATATAACGCTTCATTCCTGATTCAACAACTCCGGTAGCATCAATATCATAATCAAGCTGATGTCCACAAAAAGCAATATTCCTGATTCCACGTTTTTCAAACGCCTGAAAGGCCTTCTCTATGACAACATTATAATCCAGCATGACATAAAGATTAGTGTAATTCTTATAGTAGAATTCACTTGTAATAAACTTAATATTGTTTCTGTTAAAATACTCAATTTCTTCCGAAGAAAGTCGAGAAATCAAAATAATTCCCGCCAACCTTTTACTTTGAACAAGATAACTGAATACAGAGTTTGTTGAAGGGTTAATACTGAAATCATGACAGAAAAAAACATTAAGATTATATCCTTTTGGCAGCAAAATACTGCGCATAGCATCAAGTTTGCTGGCAATATATGGGGATGTCAACTTGAAAGAATCATCCATTACGACTCCGATGTCCATCGGCTCTAGCCCGGCATATTTTACAACCATGGTCCCGCGCCCCTGTATCGGTTTGAGAACACCATCATTTGTAAGCTCAAGAACCGCACGACGCAGAGTATTACGTGATACCTCAAAGCTACTCATAAGGTCTTTTTCTTTGGGGAGAACAGCAGGTTTCCGCTCCTCAATATATTCAATCAGCTGTTTCTTTACTTTTGTATATAGCGGTTCTGCAACAACTGGTTTCAGCATTAAACTAACCTCGATTTAACATTCATACCATTAAAGATACCATGCCCCATCCAATTTGTCAATAGCTGCAGAATGCTTTAGATTGAAAAATACAAAAATAAGAATTATTGAGGGTTAACAGAATTCAAAATTCATTTAATAATTGTTTTATCAAATGTCTCAGCAGGAAGAAAATCGCTTTAAAATTACAAATTAAAAATATCCCTATCAGACCCAGAAAAATTAAAATTCTGATAGATAAAGAATACCCTTGATACCCTAAATAAATTGCTGTACCGGCCAGAAGGCTACCGGGAATATTCAAAGTCCATGGATAAAGCAGACGTAAATTTGGCACGTCTCTTTTCAAAACAACAAAAGCAAAGATAAAGATTGTAAAATAAGACAGCGATGTTGCCAGAGCAGCACCTTCAATTCCCAGAAAAGGAATCAGAACCGTATTAAATATTATGTTAAAAACCACACCGGAGATGCCAATATAAGCTACTGCACGCAAACGCTCAATCGCTGAAATCGCAGCAATAAAAAACTGGGCTATCAGCAGAAACAATATACCTGAACCAAGTATAGTCAAAGGGGCACTGGCTGCTAAGAATTTATCAGCGAATAGTAAGGAAACCAGATATCTTCCAAAAAATGACATAAACATTACAACTACCCAGAATGCAGCCAAGGCTAACATCATCACCGCATTACATATATCTGAAATAGCTCCTAGCTCTTTTTTATGCCACAGTTCGGTTGCAATTGGGATAAACACCAGCGGGAGAAACAACATGCTTTTCATTATTTGCACAATAGGCAAAGCAATATTGTAAATAGCAGTAGCTTCAAGCCCTTTCATGTATGTCAGCATAACGGTATCAATATAGCCCATTGAGGTACTGGCAAGAGTTGCTATAGCCATCCATTTGCTAAAATGCGCAAGATCAACAGTCTTCTTCCAAACTAGTTTAAGGTCAAAAGCAATCCGTATTCTGTATTTATATACAAGGTACCCTCCCCCAAATAATGTTACAATCAAGGAACTGCCAAGGTATCCCCATGCGGCTCCTTTCAAGCCGTATTCCTGAAGCGAAAAAAGGATTATCACCAGTACAGCGGAGTAGAAAATGCTTTCCATCACCGCCTTGCCAAGATAATCTTTGAACCCTATCGCAACCACCAGCAATTCATTGGTAAGACTGAAAACAATGCTGTACACCAATAGTATTACAAAAACATCCTGACCATATGGAAAGCGAAAGTACCAGCTTGCCAGCCAGCCTGCAGCCGGAATAATAAGGAATCCCCATAAACCAAGGAATAGTTTTAATAATAAAATGGCTGTATAATTGGCCTTCTTTTCGTCTCCCGATTCAAGCACGGCATGCTTGCCGATTATAACTGGAGTCGCTCCGGAAACACCAAAATCCAGCAATGCTCCCAAAAGGCTGACAAAGGCAAATGCCGCATAGAAGAAACCAAATTCCTCTTCAGTTAAATGCAGGGCCAAATAACGACGGGTCAAATAAGTCACTAATCCTGTAACTACCATCGCCGCAGTAGATATAATGCTACCTTTTAAGAAAATCAGCAGCGGATTTCTGATCATGTTTACACTCTGCCCTTATCAAGCAAACGATAAATAAACACAGTTTTCAGCTTATTTAAACGAAAAATCATTGCATAAAATCCGTTTCCATATCGTTTTGCTATATCTATTGAATCATCAAGCTGATGAATGTAGTTATTATGACTTATAGAATTCTTATGTCGTCTGAAACTACTTAGGTATTGATGCAACACAATCGCACGTGAAAGCCCGGAAAAATTCACCCAGAGATTATAATCACTTCCGTAATGATAATCAAGAAACCTTGATTTAACCTTTTCCCAGAGCGAACGCCTGAAAAACACAGATGGTTGACTTATATAGTTTTCACACAATAATATTTTTCGACTATAAAAATAACCTAGTAAATTCTTGTAGGTTGTTATCAGCTTTCGAATTTCCTGCCCCTTGCCGTCAATTATCCTGCAACGCCCATACAGCCAGTCCTTTTCAGGGCTAGCCTTGAAAGCTTCAACCACAGTCTGAAAGCTTCCGGGAGCGTAAACATCGTCAGCACCAATCCAGCAAACAATATCCCCGCCGGCTTTTTCCAGTGTCTGAAAAATTGCGTCTTCAGTTGATTCGTCAGTACAAGAAATAACTTTAACAGCATTCTCATATTCTTTTAGTATTTCCAGTGTTCGATCTGTAGAACCACCATCTTTAATTATATATTCAAGTTCAAAATCACCTTTTTGGGCTAAAACACTTTCAACTGTTTCCCGAATATATTTTTCACTGTTCAAGACAGGGGTAACGACTGAAACCTTCATATTCTCCATATAAAATCTTTCATTTTTCCAAAGGTATAATTACAAATACACGCACTTTTTTGTAAGGGTGCTTCACCTCTACATATAAACCGCTGTTCTCAATTGCTTTGATCATGTCAGTATTTTTTATATCCACTACCGCCAGATTAATTTTATTTTTCAATAGATAATCCCTGTCAACATATATGGTGGGCTCATTGCCTCCGACAAATGGGATTCCACTCCAATAACTATATTGCGGTTTCGGAGAAATCATTTTAAGCTCAGCCCCCCGAGCTAATTCCGGCTTATGCACTGTCAGCCAGTCACCTATTCCCTTTTCATAGTCATATTTACGGCTTAAAACTTTTCTCATCCCATTACCGGCCTGAAAAATGCCCATTACAATTAAGGCTGCAATGAAAACGTATTTCAGCCGCCTTTTTTCAGCTTGTTTGTACAAAAAATACAAACCTGTAAAGCTAAACGGCAACATCAACATTGCATTAAGGGTAAAGTACCGGTAAGCCAAAATTACCTGAAAGAAAATCAATGTACTATATGCTATAACCGAAATTGGAAGTAATAACCTAAAGTTGAATTTTTTCCGGAACAGCATAACACCCAGCCCGATCAAAGCAAACCCCAAATATATCCAGTACGATCCTCGACCAAAACAATCCACCAGTCGATGGAGCTTCCTAAATGACAGCAATTTACTTCTTTTCCTGCCATTTTCAGCTACAAATGTTTGTTTAGAGGAAGTTTGCGTAACGTCTTCTTTAAAGACCCCAGTAGAAACCAAAGCCATTTTTGCGGTTTCAGCCTGCCTTATATCCGTGCATGGAACTCCAGTTTCATTATACATCTGTACCATTCTAGGTTGTATACAGATTAAAGTAACCGTGGTCACTATAAAAATACGCTTAAATGCCATCCATGATATCTTCCGGCTCAATTTCCAGTTTGCCTCCTGAAGCGGAATCAACAGCAGCCATATAATAAACAATGGAGCATAAAGAAGTCCTTCACCTCGATTCAAGGCCAAACCGGCAAGACAGAAACCAAGAAGAATAAGCTTCCAGGTTCTTACTTTTTCAAAAAAACTTAAAACTAAAAAAACAGCTCCGGCAAGGAAGAAATTTCGACCTGAGTTCAGCAGTCCCGTACAGCCAAAACGTATAATTTTGGGAGTCAGGATGTACATCACACATCCCCAGGCCGCATAATTTTTATTCCCTAACAGTATACGCAGAAAACCAAAAATAGGGAAAATACATAAAACATAAAAGATGCAGGACACAATCATCAAAGCAACAAAAGAGTGAAAGCCCAGTTTGACAAAAACAGAAGCCAAAGCCGGGTTTAACGGTCCAATAATACCGCTGAACGCCCTATCCCAATCTCCGTCCGCAAAAGCCTGTGTTATTGGCCCATAGAACATAGATATATCGTTATAAACGTCAGTACAGAATAGTATATGTGCTAATGATATGCCAAGGCCAATTAAAAAACACCCTAACATGATCTTTTTATAAGCCGGAATATTCAAACGCAAATCATGTCTCCCTAAATAAATGATCATTTATTAGTTAAATTAATGATTAATATTAATACACTGCACACCCATACAATACAAACTTTAATTAGCCAAAAACAACAAAGAAAACTACTTAACACATATATCCACCTTGCTACTAAAAACTATTATTCAACTACTAAATTGTAGATAATATTATTTGCATTATTTTTGTAAATCACGTGCTTTTATGGAATTACAAATTACGAAACAAACAGCATTATCTATCAATATAAATTCGTAATATTTTGGAGTATCATCTCTAACCATTTTTGAAAAACTACCATTACAGGTGTATTTGTTTATGAAGACAATACGCTACAAAGTCACTAATTACGGGGAAGACATGTATAACAAGATAAAAACAACAAAGAAATCCGAATTCAGACCATTTACCTCATCTGCTTATGCCGGACGCTGGGTAACCAGTGAAGTCCCCAAAGATAAAATACCAGAAAAATCAATGGAATCTCGAGCTGCCTATCAACTGGTCCATGACGAAATGAATTTGGACAGCAACCCTGCCCTGAACCTTGCCTCATTCGTCACAACGTGGATGGAGGAAGAAGCTGAAAATATCATTATAGAATCTCTCAACAAAAATTATATTGATGAGGATGAGTATCCGCAGACCAGAGCTATTCACGACCGTGTCATTCGCATGACAGGCAACCTTTGCCATTCAGCCGAAGCTGCAGGGACAGCAACTATTGGTTCATCAGAAGCTATTATGCTGGCTTTGCTTGCCCATAAATGGAACTGGCGCAACAAACGCAAAGCCGAGGGCAAAGACTGTTCGTCTCCCAATATCGTTTTCGGAGGTGATGTTCATTCCTGCTGGGAAAAATTTGCCCTTTACTTTGATGTCGAAATGCGGGTTATCCCGTTATATGTGGACAAGTTTACTATAAATGCAGATGATGTAGCCCAGTATGTCGATGAAAATACCATTGCTGTTGGAACTGTACTTGGGACAACTTTCACTGGACAAGTCGATGACTTTATCGGTATAAATGACTTCCTGTTAACCCTGAAAAAAGAAAAAGGCATTGACATTCCTATGCATGTCGATGCGGCCAGCGGTGGATTTGTTGCCGCATTCGGTTTCCCTGATCTTCGATGGGATTTCCGCTTGGAGCAGGTTAAGTCAATAAATATTTCCAATCACAAGTTCGGCCTTGTTTACCCCGGCATGGGAACAGTGCTTTTCCGCAATGAATCCATAATTCCTGAAGAACTTGTTTTCCACATAAACTACCTTGGTGGGAGCATGCCTAATTACAGCTTGAACTTTTCAAAACCGAGCTCAATGGTACTGGCTCAATACTATAATTTTTTACGTCTTGGGCAAGCCGGTTACACAAGAATTATAAAGAATATTCTTGAAGTTGCTGAATTCGTGGAAAATGCCCTGATTGATACTGGTAAATTTAAAGTACTGACTGATACAAAATACTTGCCGGTAGCAGCGGTCTGCATGAAACATGAAAACGGGTATGATGTATTTAAAATTTCAAAACGCCTTCGCCAGTATGGCTGGATTGTTCCTGCCTATACTTTACCAAAAAAAGCAGAGGAAATAGCCGTACTACGGATTGTAGTAAGAGAACATTTTACTTTTGATATGGCGGAAAATTTTATTGAAGATATAAACAAAGTTCTCGAAAATCTTGACCGAGAAGTAGGTAATACCCCCGAAGAAAAGTCTGATTCCCCGGGTGTTTGTTAATATTTTCACTAGCAGTTAAAACATTGATCTGAACTTAATTTCAGCAAAATATTTATCAGATCAATGCAACCCCTTTGATTTTTGGGCACGACTACATTATAATCAAAATTAGAGGCTTTAATCAGTCAACAATGATGAAGAGGTTGCTAGATGAAACTGCAAAAATGGATTCCACTGTTATTATTGGCCTTGCTGTTTACTGCAGGGTGCAATACCGCTGAACCACTTGAAAAAACAGAATATGTTTCTTTTAAAAACGTTCCTCAGATATCTGATGAAGCCAGCCTTTTCCAAAAAGCTTGGTTTGATTACACTAAACTTGAAAAATATGACAAGATATATGTTGCTCCAGTAACTAACAGTCCAAATTTGGAAAATAACTTCTGGAACAAAGATATACGCCAGCAAACTCCTGAAGAGGAAAAAGATGCGTATATTGAATACCAGCAATATTTATGTAACGCTTTTAAAGAAGCCATAAATGCCGACAGCCGCTGGCAACTGGCCGAAAAACCGGGGCCGGGAGTGTTAAAACTGCAGGTGTATACTGTTCAGATAGCACCGCAAAACTCTTTTATCGGTGCTTTTTCAAACGTAACATCCTTTACTCCAATTGGTCTAATTATTCTGCCGTTTAAAACTGCGGCTCGCACCACTTGGGATATTGGATCTTCCGCCGCAATTGAAGGTTACCTGACCGATTCTGAATCAAAAGAAATAATGGCTGCTTTTGCTGACAGGAAAAAAGGGCGCGTTGCTTTATTTAACAGCCGTGAATTCACTTCATACTCACCATTGCGCCAACTTGCTGATGTCTGGGGTGGTGATTTCGTTAAAATGCTGAATAACAGCGAACAGAAAAAACTTGAAAAAGATCCGGTCTTTACCTGGTTCCAATAAGTTTTCAATAGATTAGTTATGATGAGCGGCCCGATTTTCCGGGTCGCTTTTTTTGTCTTTCATTATTTAATAACAGGCACTCATTTTATACAGCACCGAGCCACTGCAGGTATTAAATTTTAAAGTTTTTAGCGTCTTCGAGAAAAACAACGAAACTTTTTTATAATTCAGAACGTCTTTTAGCCAAGAGAATAACATGCGTTAATACTGATTAAGAAGGGTTTTGTAATGAAATTGAATAAATGCTTACCGTTATTGTTGCTGTCATTGTGTTTCACAGTTGGCTGCAACACCGCAGCTCCTTTGGCAAAAACCGATTATGTCACATTCGCCAAGGTCAAACAGATACCTCAGAAATACACTCTTTTTCAACAGTCATGGTTTGATTACCCTGAACTGTCAAAATACAAAAAAATATACATTGCGCCGGTAACTAACAAGCCGATTGTATTGAATAATTTCTGGAATAAGGACGTAAGGTTCCAATCTGTTCTGGATGAAAAAGCAGACTACGAAAAATATGAAAAATATCTGGCTAACGCATTCAAAGACGCAATTAAAAAAGACAAACAGTGGCAGTTAGCAGCCAAACCGGGGCCCGGAATTCTCAAACTGCAATTATATGTAAATCAGCTTGAACCTCAAAACCCATTTTTGGGGACATTATACAACGTCACAACTTTCACTCCAATAGGTCTGGTTACACTCCCATTGAAGACAGCGGCCTGTACCTACTGGGAGGTCGGACCAGCCGCCGCAATAGAAGCTTATCTAACAGTCCCGGAAACAAGTGAGATTATTGCCATTATAGCTGATAGAAAAAAAGGACGTGTCGCTCTTTTTAACTCTCGTTCTTTCTCCTCATATTCTCCGCTGCGTCAACTTGCAGACATATGGGCAAATGATTTTGTTAAGATGCTTGCTAACAGCAGGCACAAAAGACTCGAAAAAGACCCTGTTTTCATCTGGTTCCAGTAGTAATATTTTCATATTTTAGACGGCTCTGAACCAGAGCCGTCTTTTTTGTACCGCTTCGAAAGGCAATAATTGATTTACTCTGAACGTAAAACATCGATGGGGGTTTGCTGAGCTGCTTTCCACGCAGGGTAAGTTCCAAAAACGCCCCCACAAAACCTGATATAAACAAAGATAATATGATACTCCACGCTTCATAAACAGTAGGCATATCTGCGTAAACTGTAATAATCTGAGAAATACCAATTCCAAGTCCAATACCCAGCATCCCTCCAATTGAAGTCAAAAAACAGTTTCAATTAGAAACTGCAGCAGAATATCCATTTTCTGCGCACCAAGTGCCCGGCGAGTACCTATTTCTTTGCGGCGGTTTTTTGGGATAAACAATGATTTTATCAATTCCCATGGCTTCAATCAGGAATAAAGCTTTGCGTTTGGCAACTTATGATATGGCAAGCATGGAAATAACACTGCCGACACCAAATATTACACCGAGTGAAGTTAAAAATGACCTTATCTTATGCAATAGTAAATTATGAAAAGATCAACCGCCAGCATCAGAACCTCCTCCGCAAGTTATGTTCTGATGCTCTGCGACACGACCATCACGCAAATAAATCACTTTATCAAAATGTGCCTCCAATGCAGCATTATTGTAGACCCAGTGTCATTCAATTCATGAAAAAGCTTAATAATATCAGCACTGGTCTTTTCATCAAGGTTTCCAGTCGGCTCATCCGCTCACGACGCTACTTGCGCGGCACACCAGCATACAACATCGGTACTTCGATATTCTGTTCCACAGATAAATGTGGAAACAGGTTAAAACTCTGATAAATAAAGCCGATTTTACGGTTTCTAATAGTGGCAAGTTCTCTATCTGAAAGCGTCTCTACAGCTTTTCCTTCAAGCAGGTATTTACCGGAAGTAGGCACATCAAGCATCCCAAGAATATTCAACATCGTAGACTTTCCGGAGCCGGATGATCCTAAGATGCCGACAAACTCACTGCGCCTTACGTTAATATTAATTCCCTTAAACACCGGGACTTTAAGTTCACCCAGAATATACGTCTTATAAATATCAACCAGTTTAACAATAGAATTTTGTGCTTCAGCCGTTTGTTCCATGGAAACGCTCATCAGGAGTTATCCGTTTGCTTCTTCTGATACGGACGGTAAAGGTAGGCTGGTTCCGGCACGCCGGAACGGAAGCTGAAGCTTCCTTTTCCTCGCACCGGGTCAAAGGTGAGCGCATCTCCTCCGGAGATTTTTTGTGAACGCTTTTTAAAGACCGAAGCTCGCGCTTCGGTCTTTAAAAAGTGCGTCCCCCCCCCCCTAGGGTGGACACCTTCAATTGAATTATAGGCGTAAAGACTCTGATTAAAATTAGTCTTATATTGTCATTTTATAACTCTGATAAAAAACATTGTCCGGCGTTGACCTGTCCAAGGCGGAATGAGCCATCTGGCATTATAGAAATTGGAGATATTTGCAAATGTTGTGTATACAAAAATTAAACATACCCAGAAACTCTTTTGTTATGCTGCTTTTTCCTGGATTTCACCGTCTTTAAAAACAAGGCCCTGCATGATTTGCGGAATAAGCTTATAACCCTTTAATTTCATATATCTTTTTGATGCTTCCATTATCAGTTTAAAACCCATCGCCATTGTCATTTTTGCATTACCCTGTCCTCGGGTTTTTGCTGTTCTTAGCCTTACCGTTTTAAGGTTTTTCAAGGTTTTTGACGGGACGAGGAGGCAGCTTAACTGACGAGCTACTGAATGAACGTTTTTTCTTCCTGCCTTTTTGTTGAACTTGCGGACTTCACCAGTAAGTGGATTTTTTTTGGATAATCACGGTTTCTGCAAACAATGCGCTACCCAGCGTCATAGTTGAAACCAGTAAGCACGTTTTTACCATACCACCACCGACAACTAGAATGCTGCCTGATTTTTTCATTATGCCTTCCGAAAACTATAAATAAAATATATAAACCATATAAAATAAAATTGATAAACAAGAATATGAGCATAGCCCTTTTCAATTTTCTTTGCAACTTTAATTTGCTGTAAAAGCAGACAAAACTCAATTATAATATATACATAGGTAATACGAATGTTTCCGAATTTTTATATGTCATCCTTATTGTTTAAGGACAAAGAACAACTATATTATGTTCTGTGTTGACTGATTAAATTTGAAGGATAATTTTATGAATACTTCCGAAGTTCAGGAAATTAAAAATATTGCAATAGTCGGCCTTGGCCTGCTCGGGGCTTCGCTTGGAATGTCCTTTCGCGGCAAAAATATTAACCGTATGGGCTGGACGCGACGGCTGGATGTCTGCTCCTGGGCTGTTGATAACAATGTTATCGATGAATCAGGGGAATTGGAAGACATCCTCTCAAGAGCTGACCTTACTATCCTTTGCCTGCCAATCCCGCGCATTATGGATTTCATCAGGAGTTATAAAACCTGTTGGCGTCCCGGTTCAATCGTCACTGATATTGGCAGTGTCAAAGAAGTTATAGTCAAATGCGGTGAGGAAGAACTTCACCCGCTTGGCGTACACTTTGTCGGCAGCCACCCGATGGCGGGGACAGAAAAAACCGGACCACACGCGGCTTTTGAGCAGCTTTATGATAATGCCGAAGTTTTTATAACCCAGACAGACCAAGTCAATAAAAGTGCTTTTGAAGCAGTTGTCAATTTCTGGGAATCAATACGCACCAAAGTAGTACAAATCAGTTTAAAAGAGCACGATATCCTTGTTGCACATACAAGCCATATTTCACATGTGCTTGCCTTGTCATTGACAGAAGCGGTTCTTGACTGCCCGGAATCCGAAAGGAAACTGCGGTTTTCAGGATGTGCGACCGGATTCCGTGATACTTCACGAATCACATCAAGCCCTCCTCAAATGTGGCGTGAAATCATTGAAAATAACCAACCGGCAGTACTTGAAGTAGTCAAGGAGTTTGAAAAGCGCTGGAGTCATCTGTGTGAATTAATAGAAAACAAGAACTATGATCAGCTGCAAGCTGAATTTTCTAAAGGCAAGAAACTGCGCGACGGCTGGATAGATTACAAAAACCATGAACACGGCTGCAACTGGTAAGTCTATTTTCTGACCAAAATAAATAACTTTTTTTAGCTATCTACAATAATAATATGAAAAAACCGTTTATAATAGATATAAAGAACGCCACCGTATTTCTCGGTGGGAAAAAAATCCTTAAGGATTTTAATTGGCAGATCGAACGTGGTGACCACTGGTTTGTACTGGGAGCCAACGGTGCCGGAAAAACTACATTAGTAAAAATGCTGATGGGTTTTGCCTGGCCGATATTTGGTGCTGAAGTAAATGTGCTTTATCAGCGCTACGGCACAGTCAACCTTGCTGAACTGCGCAAGCGTATCGCCTGGGTAAGCCCATTTATGCAGCGCTGGACATCTAATAAATGGACTGGTATCCAAATGGTTGTCTCAGGAATAGACGGTACACTTGGTCTTTTTCGTGACCCGACTGACGAAGAAGTTGAAAAAGCTTTGTCGATCATGGAACGAATTGACTGCCGAAAACTGGAAAATCAGGATATGGACAGCATGTCTTCAGGGGAACAGGTAAAAATCCTCCTCTGCCGAGCATTGATGCATGATCCGGAATTAATCATTCTGGATGAAGCATGCGTCCATCTGGATATGAAAAGTCGTGAGTTCCTGCTGGAAACAATTGAGGAACTGGCTAAAAAACCGGATTGCCCGACAACGATTTTCATTACCCAGCGTATTGATGATATTTTACCTGTTTTTGATAAAGGAATGATTTTAAAAGAAGGCAGAATAATCGCCAAGGGACAGCGGGACAGCATCCTTACTGAAGATAACCTCTTCAGGGCTTATAACATGCATGTCAAGCTGCAGCAAAGTTCCAGCGGCAGGTTCTGGCCGGTAATCGAATAAATCGCAGCTGAAAGCTGAAAGGAAGCATTTTGGGAGGTTGGTATGAGTGAGATCGAAGAAAACACAGCAGCTTCGCCCTGCTCTTTTTGCAGCGGAACTCTGTGTCTCTCCCAATATGGTATTTTTCAGATTTTTCTGATGGCGGCAAAGCTGCCACTTCTTCTAATAGTTATAGGAATTACTGCTGCTTTAATTTATTCAAAGTATTTTTACATCATTGCCGTATTCGGTTTTATAATACCTTTAGCCAGAGCTGATTTCAGATTATACCTCTACCCGGTAACAGCAATTTGCTGTCTATTGGACAAAAAGGTTAATTGCCCTAGATGCAATCCGCATGGCAGTGTATTCAGGCGTTAATAATTACTCAACTTCGGGGGATTTATGATAAACGTAAACAGCAACTTGCCCACCTTCACAATTCAGGACGGATATGGTCAGACTCGTGAATATGTACTTGACAGCAATGAAATAACAATCGGGCGTGAGCAGGACTGCGATATTATCATCAACACCAACGATGCTTCACGCCATCACGCCAAAGTAACTAGAAAAAATGGTGTCTTCGTCGTTGAAGATATGCAAAGTGTAAACGGGACATTTGTAAACTCCTCACCAGCAAACAAACCACGCACAATCAAGCATATGGACATAATTCAGATTGGTGCCTGCATGCTTGTTTTCAATGACCCTGACAATCCTTCTCTCGATGAAGAAGCCACAGCTACCAGAAGTCTGGAAAACATGAATTTCTCCTTTGATTTTATCAAATATGTTATCAGAAAACTGGAGGAAAACATCGGTCTGGTCTTTAAAGGCAAACCTGAGATTATACGTAATATGGTAGTGTGTCTCTTTGCTGACGGGCACCTGCTTATCGAGGATGTTCCAGGAGTAGGTAAAAGTATTCTGGCTCAGACTCTGGCAAAATCAATTCAGGCTGCATATAAAAGAATTCAATTTACTCCGGACATGCTTCCGTCAGACATTACAGGCATGAATATTTTTGACGAAAGCGAACGACGCTTTCACTTCATACCCGGTCCGATTTTTGGTAATGTTGTGCTTGCAGACGAAATTAACAGAACTACCCCTCGTACTCAATCAAGCCTTCTGGAATGCATGTCTGAATCAGTCATAACCATCGATGGCAGAACGCATGTACTACCTAAGCCGTTCTTCGTTATAGCAACTCAAAACCCTGAAGATTACCACGGCACTTACCCGCTGCCCGAACCGCAGCTCGACCGTTTCATAATGCGCCTGTCTATAGGCTATCCTACTCCTCAGGCAGAAAAAGAAATACTTTCGTCTCAGGCTATGAGTCACCCGCTTAATGAAATTTCTTATGTAATTAAAGCGACTGACGTTGTCCATTGCCATGCTCTGGTACGCAAAGTGCTGGTTTCGGACAACATAAAAAATTATATCATAAGTATTTGTAACGCCACCCGTAAACACCCTGCCCTGAGCAATGGCTGCAGCCCTCGTGCTTCGCTGGCTCTGATGCGGGTCTGCCAAAGCCTTGCAGCCTATTACGGTAGAAACTATGTTATTCCGAGAGATGTTCGAGAAATGGCCGCCCCAGTGTTAGCCCATCGCGTAAAATTAAAAATTCGTTATCAGGGCGAGTGGACGCGAGTTGAGAATGTTATCAAATCCATAATAGACTCAATCCCAATGAAAAACGAGGATAAAGGTTTATGACCCTTGTCACGCCGACAGTGCGCGGCTGGGTTTTAATTATAGCCGCATTAGTCAGTGTTGCCATCGCCCTCGTTAATATTGGGCTGGCAACAGCTCTGGCTGCATCTGCACTTACTGGAATGGTACTATCCAGTTTCATACTGGCATTCTTTTCCATGTATAAACTAAAACTGGAACGCCGCGCCAATCTTGACGGCCTCCAGAACAACAGCGTAAACCTGCCTGTGACCATCAAAAACCTCTCGTGGCGTTTTCGCCAGGCCATGGTAGTTAAGGAAAAATGTGCTTTTATTCCTGGCGGTGTTCTGGCTATAGCTATTCCTCCACTCAGTCCAAATGAAGAAATCATTCTGCCGCGCACCTGTAATGCGGCGAAGAGAGGTCATTTCAAGCTGGGAAAACTTAGTCTAATTGGTGGAGACCCTGCCGGTCTATTCAGAAGGTGTCAGAATTACAATATACCGGCTGAAATAATGATCGCACCGGAAATAACACACCTTTCAAATCTACCCGTAACTGGTAGCTCCAGACACTGAAGGGCGCCCATTGGCTACTTCTGGTCAAGGACAAGATTTTTATGGCATCAGAGAATACCGCCACGGTGATGAAATACGATTTATCCACTGGAAAGCAACTGCTTCAAAACGACAGATCATGGTTAAGGAGTTTGAAGCTAATACTACCGATCAAGTTGTCATAGTCCTTGATAACAGTAACGAATCAATTGGATTTGACCTGCTGGACAATAACTTTGAATACCTTATTAAGGTTACGGCTTCGATAATTAATTACCTGGCCGAATTTTACTGCAGGGTGACGCTTATCGTCAACGAAGGTACAGATGAGTGTACTTGTTTGACAAATTATTCTGCCGCAATAAAGCCTCTTGCTAACGTAGTTCTGACTACACTCGAACCGTAGAAACGTGAATTTGAAGCTACTCTTGATGACGCTTTGGACATGGTGCAGCCGGGCTCAATCTTTTATTGCCTTTCAATGTCAGAGTCTGACGCAATTCGTCGCAAACTGGAAATCCTCCAGGAAATGAGTGTCGATGTCAGGTGGATTTTTGCACCAAAACAAATTTTCCCCTTTGTAACCCCGGATGAACCGAGGATAATTCATACTCATAAACTGACCGTGCCGGAATATGCCAGTGGTATTGCTCCGGTAATCGTAAACTTTAAGACCAACCTAAAAAATCTGTTGCGCAATGACCGGTAAGCCAAAGAAACAAAAAATCATAGACTTTTCAAACGTCAGAAAAATGCCGGAACGCCTTCCTCTGCACTGGGCCTATGTTTTACTCTTCGCATTAGCGTTGTGTTCATCATTGTGGCAACATGGTCATCCGATCCTGACTCTTTGTTTACTTGTCGCTACATTTTTAATTGGTGCTCTGGCCTATGTCCCTTACAGCAAAATCCCTTCAAATACTCGCTTTTATCTTCAGATAATAATTATGGTCACAAGTATTATCTGGTTTTTCTACAGGGCTAAACAACATATTCCTCTTGATAAGATACTTATTGAGTCCGTTTGCGTTGCCGGACTTTGTTTTGGCACAGCGCCCAACTGACTATGAATACCTTTTTCTTATTAGTTTGTTCCTGCTTTTGTATGGAGCCTTACTGCCGCGTTTAACATTTCTATTAATTTTTATGATAGCTTTCGCCACAGCATCATGCCACGAGGCTGCGAACGCTTTCGGGAAACGCCGGAGTAAGTAATCCAAACGGACTTCTTCGGCGTAACTGGGGCGGATTTCTACTTCATTTTGTGCTGTGCAGTCTCATAGCATTCTACTTTTTCAGCCTCATTTCTATTCATAAAAAAAGCGACAAAGGATTTTTTGATGTTTCTTTCAATACAGAAAATAATCCAATTGCTCCTCCCGGCTTCATGCAATGGCTGATGTCAAAGCGCTACCGTCAGGGAGCTGGTGACCGTATAGGTTCCAAATCAGGAAGACCCAATTCGCTGGAAAGTTCTGGCATCCAAGTAAAATTGCCTAAAAGTAATTATATGACCAGCAGTGGCAACGGCTTTTCTCCGCCAGGAAGAGAGCTGATATTCAAAGCTAAAAGCCCGGTAAAACTTTACTGGCTTGCTCAGTTATATGATGTTTACGACGGTAAAGGCTGGCAGCTTTCTGAAAGGCTCAAAAAAGCAAAGACTAAAAATGCAGCCCTTTTCGATAACCATTCTATTAATAACTATGTCGAACAGGAATTCGTCATCGAAAAATGGATATCCTCGACTTTATATTGCGCATACCGTCCCATTTCCGTAGACTCATTTAAATATGTAAATTACTATGATACAATGAGCTGTACTGCTTACAATGTAGCACTAAAAACCAAAACATACCCAAAACTGCCATACTATTACTCTATCACTTCAATTATGTACCTGCCGGAAAAGAATCCTAAGAAAGCAACATCTAAGTTGACTCACAGGAAATCGGATTACTGGCCAGAAAACATAAGAGTTTCACACTACTTAAGATTACCGCGAAGACTCATAAGCAACCGGGTAAGAACACTTGCTAAATACCTTACAAAAGATATTAAATCTCCGTATGATAAAGCAATCGCACTGCGCAATTATTTGAGAAAAAACTTCAAGTATGAACAATATTCCCAAAAAACTCCTCCAGAAAAAGAATCTGTTGATTTCTTTCTTTTTGAGATCAAAGAAGGTCATTGCGAATACTTTGCATCCTCACTTACTGTCTTAGCAAGACTTTGCGGCTTGCCGGCACGTGTAGCCACAGGTTTTTCTCCAGGTAATTACAATGCTCTTAACAAATGTTTTGAAATTCACGCTTACCATGCACATGCCTGGACACAAATTTTTATAGACGGCATGGGCTGGATAACTTTTGACGCAACCCCTCCCGGCAATATCGAATCAGTAACAACCCCATTTGCTATCGGCAAGCTTCGTGATCCTTTTGGAGATGAATGGCGCATTACTCCTCCTGAATTAACCAAAAGCACCGTTAAGTTCTTGAAGGATAGCAAAGCTGCACAACTTGAAAATGCAAAAACTAAATACAATTACACCATGGTTGACTCCATGCTGCTAAAGCTGTCAACCACAACTGACGGAATCAAAAATTATTTTAAGCGAATGCTGGGAGAACAGCTTGAAGCGCTTAAGGAAAAAGGCCTTAGTAAGTTTTTCAACGGCTGGCAGAAATTTAAATTACACCTAAGTAGAATTTGGAGTAAGCTGAAAAGCCACCTCTCCTTAGCTGTATTTTTTTTCAAGAATAACTTCATTCTGCTGATACCTATAATGGCGATAGCGTTTGCTTTGATGATGGAATACATAATATTACGAACCTTTTTCAACCGCAGAAAGAAACTGGTGAAATGCCGTCAGTGCTTTGCCGATGCCAAAGAAAACATCATCAAGGACCCATCCGTCACCATAAGAACCTGTTATATTATGACTAGAACCCTGCTCAATATGGCCGGGTATCCCAGAAGAAAAAATAGAGAACTGCTGGATTACGGCAACGCTTTGCATAAGTTAGATAATGAGCTGAGGAAAAACGCTGTAGTCCTTTTCTATTTCTACACTAAGCTGGAGTATGGAAAAGATAAAATCAGCCGAAAAGAAGCAGAAGAAGCTTTGGAACGCACCCGTATGATAAGCGAATTTCTCTATTCGCTTATCAAGGAAACGGATGAGATTGAATATCTCAAGTAATATTTTTACCGATTACCTGCAAATCACCTAATTCTACATTGCCAATAAGGTTGGCTATTACAGCACATTTTACCCGCAAGAGGAAGAATATTGATCGGTCATATTCATTAAGGGTTTCAAAATTGCCTTGTCCTTTAGCGATAACCAGATCAGCGCTGCGCATTTCCTGAATAAACTCAGGACTTGAGTGAATCATGGATACACCGGGTGTCATATCACCGGTATGAACATGCGGTACAATATCCAAACCTGATTGAGAAATTTCACGAGGTGTTATGTCATTTAGAATAGGCTCGCCGCGAACGCCCAGAGTAATTTTAGACTCGTAACGTTCAATCAGGAGACGATCAAATACCGCTTCTCCACAATTATCTGCCATATAGAAAATTGATTCAGCACGCTCCATTTCATCACGTAACCTTGCGATCTCAGCAAGGTCAATGTCCATATCAAAAACTTCCATAATGCGCCTTTCGGCATCACGGATATCAAATGCATGGTCTGCACCGTAATCAATTATGTTACCGCCGATAACCAGCCTGACTATGGCCTCAAACTCATCATCATGTCTCTTGACTTCTTCGCGCAATAACGGCAGAAGCTCCAGAGCAAACTCTGTAGAACGGTCTTTAGCTTCCATATATGGATCGCTAACACCAGTAATTTCCTTGATTATCTTATGAAATAACCTGGCTTGTTCTGGTGGCGTCATATCCAAATCAGTGTTAACAGCTTCTGCAAGAGTACGTTTTATAATTTCATGACGTTTATTATCGTCATCAGTCATCATCTTGGCAACATGTACTAAGTGAGAGACTATGCATGGAATACAGTCAAAAGTCGTTTTCATCTTTCAGTCCTTAAATTTTGCAACGACTTAATCTAGACCTTTAACAGCAATATATAAAGCAATTTTACTCAAAATAAGCAAAAGATTTATTAAAAAGCATAAATTATAGAAGAATATAAGTGGGATGACAAATGCTGTAATGAATTTTTAATCAAGCAATAAATCACATATGCCGTTCAAACAGCAACAGCGTAATATCATCAAAACGATCGCCGGCCTCATACTCCTTGACGTCTTCAACAACAGTTTCTGCACTGCCTTTCAGAGTCTTTGCTCGATTTGCCAGCAGCATGTCACAAAGGCGTTTGACACCATAAACCCTGCCATGCTTTTCAGTTGCTTCTGTAACGCCGTCAGTATAAAGTGCCAGCATTTCTGCCAACTCTATCTGATATTCGGCGGTTTCATAGTATAAGTCAGGAATAATACCAAGAGCCATGTTATTCAAAACACCAAAGTGGCTGATTGAATTGTCGGCCTTAATTGAGATTACGTTGTTGTGACCACCGTTAGCATATGAAATTTTACCTGTAGTGAGGTCATAAACCGCAAGGAAAAGAGTTACAAACATGCATGCATCATTCTCCTCACAGAGTAAATTATTTACCCGACACATGGCCTTACCCGGATCCGGCTCCAACGGACAAATATTTTTGAGGAGTGTTCTGGTAATAGCCATGAAAAACGCGGCTGGCACTCCTTTACCAGAAACATCGCCTACCATGAATGCCAGACGATTATTATCAATAAAGAAATAATCATAAAAGTCACCAGCAACTTCTTTTGCTGGAGCAAGCTCAGCATACAGTTCAAACTCTGAGCGATCCGGGAACGGAGGGAAAGACCTAGGAAGTAATGACTCCTGGATTTCACGTGCAATATGGATTTCGCTTTCCACCGCTTGTCTTGCGGCTGTTTCCCGTTTAACCTCTTCCATGTAATGTTCAAGCTGGTTGCCCAAGCGATTAAAGGATTCAGCCAACTCTCTGGTTTCCACAGAGCCCTCGACTTCAATTTTCTGCTTGAAATCACCTGTTCCCAGCCTATGCACCGCCTCACGAAGCTTTACTATTGGGCGAGCCAATGCATTTGAAAACCAGATACCAAAGAGACAACTTAGTAAAACTGCGGTCAGAACCATTGCAGCATTAGTCAGCTTAAACTTTTTGCTTATCATTTCTGAAGAAGTACTTATGGTATTATTGACCACACTGGCATGCATTTCTTCAGTAGCTTTTATCGCGTTATGTACAGGAATGAAATAATCTTCAATATTTATTGCAGCAGCAAGGATAAGGTCTGTCTGCGGGATATGACATAAAACCATAAATTTATCTTTTGCATCAGTTCCTTTCTGCTCATAAAAAGAGTAATAGCCAGTTACCAGTCTTTCTGAGAATGAACTCTTAACCAGGTTCCACATTTGCGGATACTCTTCTTCCCATTCAGAAAAATTTCTGCCTTCGACTTTACGGTTCGGGTGCACAACAGCCAAGCCGTCAGTATCAAGAATGTCATAGTAACCGGCATATTTGCCATAGACATATATTCCCTGATCTACTATTTCCCTTAATTTTGGATCTTTTCGCAAAAGCTCATAATTTTTAATTTCATCTTTAGGCAGTTTTTGAAGCAAATCACTTATTTTCCAGGCATTCAGTCTGGTCATCAGTTCAATAATTTTTTCACCATGAATTCTCAAATACCGACTGGAAAGCCGTATATTATCTTGAGAAATCCCGGTTACGCCGTCCTGAGCTAGTTTGACATGATTCTTAGTAAGTTGACGAATTGTAAAATGGTCAAATATTAAAAAAATCCCAAAACACAAAAATCCAAGTATAAATATATACGAGAACAATATTTTGGTTTTAATTCTGAAGCTTCTCACCTGTAGTACCCTCTACTCAAAAATGTTTTGCTTACATAGATAAAAATACCGTCCACACCGTTAAAAAACAAGCTTTTTCACTTAAAATTGCGATTTAAGATGCAAAAAACTATTGATATAACTCTTTACAACATTATTATTATTAATTAGGAGGTAAAAAGGAACATTCTGGGTTAATTGCCACCTTAAGCCGATCTCTATCAAAACAGTTGTTGTTTTGTCAGGCCGGAATGAGCCTTTTTGCGCTAATTTTTTTTGACATAATTTAATCTTAGCGAACTAAGGCTTCGGTATGGCATGAATGATTTTTTGATAAAACTTAAGAAATTCTTTAAGCGCGAGATAAACTTGCAAACATTAGCTCCCATCGCGGGAGTAGTTGCGATGCTTGCGTTAGGCACTGCCGCTTTGAATATTTATGTTGCTCATTCAACTTCCGAACTTGTTTTTGATGAAATTTCAGATATTCCTGCTAACGAATATGGTTTAATCCTTGGCATTTCCAGCAATGTCAATCAACGCGAAAACCTCTACTTTTCAAACCGTATACGAGCTGCGGTTCAACTTTATAACCAGGGAAAAATAAAATATATCATTGTAAGTGGTTCAAATTATCCCAAATACAACTACAGTGAACCCAAAGAAATGAAAAAAGCCCTGATTGAAAAAGGCATCCCTGAATCCAGAATAATAAAAGATGAACACGGCTTTCGAACGGTTGACTCAATACGAAATGCAAAAGAATACTATGGATTAGATAAATTCACCATCATCTCACAGAAATTTCATAACACAAGAGCCGTATTTATAGCAAGGTTTTATGCATTGGATACTGTTGCATTCAATGCCCTTGAAGATAATATGCCCATTGAAGTATCTGTAAATCATTTACGCGAGTATCTGGCTAAGGTAAGAATGCTTTTTGATTTTGTTACACATCCTGAACTGCCGGATGACTCAAGAAGCACCTTGACTAACCTGGCTCATATATTACCACCTACTCAAAAATAATATCTCCATAGCATAATGTATATGAAATTCCTTTAGTTTTTTCATTATATAAACATTGCTTAAAAAATATACTACACCTCAGAAATTCGAGCTTAATTATCTATTGTACTACATTTAAATAAAGGTTTCCTAATCTCCTATGGAACATTTATTAGTTAAACTGGTCTATCTATTCAGAATGTTTCCTCTCTCTCCTCCTTTTGCTGGAGCCTCCCCCACCCCGGGGAGGCTTTTTTATTTTAAACTCCCTTTAAAAATTCTATAGAATCCAGTTTTCTATAAAAAAATAAACCTTTTATCACAATTTGCCGCATCAATGCTCTGGTGTATATTAAGGTAAAGAACCAGACACTATGCGGAGAAGTCATGACAGATAAAATAAATTTTGATATAGCTGCTTTAAATGAGAAGCAACTGATAGAGCTCATAGAATACCACAATCAGCGCTACTGGGATGATGGCGAACCGGAAATAAGCGATGAACGCTATGACGAACTTATCCGGGCACTGCAGGCTGTTAATCCCGAACATCACCTTGTTACAGCAGTACTGGCACCTCAAGTTGCTGGTTCAGGCAAAATTATTCATGAAAAACCTATGCTGTCGCTGGATAAAGCTTATTCTTTTGACGAAGTTTTTGAATGGGCTGGGAAAAATTGTCGCAATCAGGATGAAGCCTACCTGATTCAGCCAAAATATGATGGTATATCGGCAAATTACCTAAAAGGTGTATTAGCAACTCGAGGGGATGGAGAACAAGGCGAAAACATCACTGACAAGCTTCCGCTTATTGAACTTGAAACTACAGGATACACCGGGCGAGTAAATCGATCGGTTCGAGGTGAAATTGTTATTCGTGATGACGACTTCAGAACTCTTTATTCAAAAATCAAACGCAAAGGCGGCGGTACTTATAAAAATTCAAGGAATGCTGTAGCCGGAATAATGGGTCTTAAAGATATCTCAGATATGCTGCGGCAACATGCCAAACTCACCTTGGTAGACTATGAAATGATCTCGTATGAGGTTAAATACCGTGCTCTTCCTGATAAGTGGGCAACTATCGCTGAGGAAATCGAACAGCTACCCTACCCCATGGATGGAATAGTCATAAAACTTAAAGACGAAGAATACAGCGAGTCATTAGGCAGTACAGCTCATCACCCACGAGGTCAAATAGCGTTCAAATTCAGCGGCATTCGCAAAGAAAGCAAACTGCTAAAAGTTGACTGGAGTTTTGGCAAAAACTGTTTGACACCGGTAGCCGAAATTGAACCTGTAGATATTGGGGGAATCACCATCCGACACGCCTCCCTGCATAACGCTCAAAATATCATTGATAAGGATATCAAAATCGGCGACAGAGTAATTGTAGAACGAGCCGGGGATGTAATACCTTACATAGTAAGTGCTCTCCCGGGCCCGGAACATGACGCTGCCGAAAACAATCCTATGATTGAAAACTGCCCTAACTGCGAAAGCAAGCTTGTCCGCAGCGGTCCGGAATTGCAATGCCCTAACTCGGACTGTTCGGAAACACGTTTGAAGCGCCTTTCCGCAGCTGTCAAAAATATCGGCATAGAAAGACTTGGAGAGCCCAATATCCGCCGTATGATGGCTACACTGGGTGTTATGACGCTCAAGGACATCTTTGATTTGAAGCTCATGGATATCCTGCAATTGGAAGGCTTCAAGCAAAAATCCGCTAATAATTTAGTTAATGAAATAGCCAACGCCCGCAACACTACCGACTTTCAGGTTCTTGCCGCGCTGAACATTCCGAATATCGGACCTAACGTAGCAAAAATGATTCTGGCCGAATATACTCTCGCTGAGCTATGTAAACTGCCTGAAGAAATTATATCAGAAATTAACGGTGTTGGTCCTGAACGTGCAGGCGCGTTGTATCGCGAATTAAGAGAACAAAGTGAATTCCTTGATGAGCTGCTTTCAACGCTCAATGTAAAGCAGACTAAGGGCGGAGCAACTGCTCCGACAATATGTTTTACGGGAAAAATGCCGGAAAAACGCTCTTATTATGAAAAACTCGCCTTAGAACATGGGTACGAACCGTCAGATCATGTAAATAAGGAACTGTCTCTGTTAATTGCCTTGAATCCCGATGGCTCAGGCGGCAAAATAAAAAAAGCTCGTGCAGCCGGAGTAAGAGTTATGGGGCTTGACGAATGGCTGAAGGCACTGGAAAGTGGTGAAACCATTGAAACAACGCCACTACCTGAGGTTAAAGAAAACACGCAGGAATCAACACCAGCAGATGATCTCTTTGGATTTGACTCTCAGCCAGAAGATACTAAACCGGAAGAGAAAGCCTCAGCTCCTGAAGCTGATGACTCAGGACAGTTTAAATTCGGTTTTTAGTTAGATTCAGCTAAAGTCTTTGCGGCATTACGTTTTTGGGCAGCTTTGAATATAAAGCTGCCGACTACCGCTGTAAACGGAGCGACCAATATAAGACCAAGGCTTCCAACCAGAGTCTTGAGGACTTCTGCTGCAACAAACAGATAGTTGAAAAAGTTAGCCGCTGGCACTCCTTGTGCCATAAACGCCATAATCAGGGTTAAATAACCACCTGAATAAGCGAGCAAAAGCGTAGTGGTCATTGTGCCAACTACGGCACGCCCTACTCTTATTCCGCACATACACAGTTCACGACGAGTGATGTCAGGCTTTTCTCTGATGACCTCCTGCATACCAGCTGCAACATCTACAGCCAAATCCATAACCGCCCCTGAAGAAGCAAAGAACACCGCAGCTGCGTATAGTTTAGCCAGATTCAAATGAGCAAAACCTGAGTAAAGCAAGGTTTCAGCAAAAGGCATAACCGCCCCGTGCAGTCTGAGCGTTCCGGTAAAGTATACAGCTAGAGCACAGCTGGTCATAACCCCGAGAAAGGCTCCAGAGAAAGAAGCAACGCCTTTTGCATTAAGGCCTGCAACCAAAAATATGATAGCAGCAGTTAAAACGGCCAACGCTCCTAGCGCAAGCAATACAGGGTCATAACCGTCCAGACTCAGCGGAATTACAGCTTTCCAAATTATCAGACAGGAAAACACAAAAGATATTATGGCCTTGAAACCCGTCAATCCTCCGAACGCGATCAGCAGTAGAGCAAACAGTACAAATAAGGTTATTTCCCAATGCAGACGGTAATGGTCCTGAGCGTTTACATATAAGATTTTGCCTTCAGGATTAAGCGATACCACCACTAAAGCAATATCTCCTTTTGCAAACATCTTGTCTATGTCCATTCGGCCCAGAAGCTCGTTGGTGGCATCCACAACTTTACCTTTAAACTTTCCACTCAATAACTTAAGTTCAAGTTTCTGATAGCCTATAGTGACAACGCCTTGTCTTACCACACCTGAATTATTAACCTTTACAATTTCACCCCTACAGCAAATAGCGGAATCATTTGTCTCGTGCTTACCGCGCCAGCCGGGTATAAACGCCAAAGCTATACAAAGCAACGAGAAAAAGGCGATCATTATCAAATCAGAACGATATTTGCGTAGTTTGATCATATGCCTTTTTCCCGTATTTCGATTAGATATATTTAATTAGTTAACTGCGGCAACTGCTTTCTGCTGCAGATAATACACTTGAGGTTTAACTCCCATCAATGACATAACTTTTTTGGCAATGTCTGTATTCTCATATGAACCTGAAAAAACACTTGCACCAACACCATAAGCAGTAGTCAATACAGGAACACCGGTATGAGAGTAAGATGTCCAGGCCATTCCGGCTTTATTATTGAGAATATGAGTAATTTCAACAGCTACAGGGTCATGCTTGCCATCCAGCAAAGTAGCGCCTGTCTTATCTTTCAAGGCACGCTCGTAAGCATCTTTAAGCCCTTTTTGCTGAGCAGCAGTCAGAACCATACGATCAAGCTTTGGATCGCCTTTAAACTTCAGACCGAAATATTTAGTAATAACTGGCTTGAAAGCATCATAGCTTTTCATATCAGGATGATCTTTGCGGTACTGCTGAAGAATTTTATCAGCAAAATTCTTGAATGAAATTTTCTGATTCTGAAGCAGGTCAAAGAAAGTATCATAATGAGTTCCGGCAAAACCAAGACTCATGCCTCCGGTTTCGTGATCGCCAGTAACAACAATAAGGGTTTCTTCAGGGTGCTTTTGGGCAAACTTATAAGCTACACGAACCGCATTGTCGAAAGCGATTGTATCGCGAATTGCGGCAACACCGTCATTGGCATGACATGCCCAGTCGATTTTACCTCCCTCAACCATCATGAAAAAGCCTTTAGGGTTTTTGAGCAGATTAATACCCTCTTTCGTAAATTCAGCTAGAGAGATGTCAGCTTTTTTCTTGTCTATTGAATAAGGAAGCGCAGCTTCTTTAGTCAGAGAGTGGTTGTAGGCAAAAACTTTTCCCTCTCCAGGTTTCAAGGCTTCGAGAGCTTTACGTGTTTCAACCAGTTTGAAGCCATTTTGTGCAGCCAACTTATAAAGGTTACCTTTAGGATTTTTAATCTCTTTGCCATCCGGGTCAACAAAACCGCCGCCACCAAAGTAATCAATATTTGAATGCGCCAGTTCCCAGCCAATACGATAATATTCGCGGCGATTTGGCACGTGGGCGTAAAAACCTGCTGGAGTTGCGTGGTCAATACTGACACTGGTTACAATACCAACCCTGCGACCAGCTTTTTTTGCCAGCAAGGCAACGCTTTCCAAAGGACGACCGGCAGAGTCAACGCCAATATAACTGACATCAGTTTTTACTCCATTGGCTATTGCTGTAGCCGCAGCCGCGGAATCAGTTATAAAACGATTGCTGGCACGAGTACGTGTAATACCCTGCACCTTGAACTGATTAATAAGAAGGTCTCGTCCCGCAAATTGAGCAGCAGCCATACGTTGCGGCAAAGCCATTCCGTCACCGATGAACAGAAAAACGTATTTTACGGGTTTACCTTTGTAGTAATCCCCATCGGCATAACCGGAACTTGGAAGAATCATAATGAAGGCGAGAATCAGAAAGACAACGTAAAGCGAGCGGAAACTAAGCTTCTTTCCCATTGAACATATCCTTTTATTTGGCCCCGCTAAAGGGCATTAACCCGGGAATCAGGCAAAAAATACCCTTCCCTACTAATTAATACTTCACATAATAATTAGATTTTAAAAAAGAGAATATGTTCCGTAAATAAACACAAAGTAACTAATATTTAATTCAACACAAGCAAAATTATGCCTGAAAATATAGTTTTACATCAATATTATTTAAAACAAGGAAGTTCGGCATGTATTTTTAAATAAAATATTAAAAATATAATACCTTTAATTACTAATATTTACATCGCCCAGCCCTCGCCATCAGGACCGCATGTCAAAACGATTGGACCATTTTTTGTGACGGCCACGGTATGCTCGAAATGGGCGCTTGGCAGCTTGTCTCTGGTCACAATTGTCCAGTGGTCATTTAACTGTGCCACATGTTTGCTACCCATATTCACCATGGGTTCTATAGCGAGAACAGCGCCTTTTTCAATTTTAAAATCGTCAATAAAGGTACAGTAGAAGTTGGGAATCTCAGGAGCTTCCCAGAGGCCACGCCCAATCCCATGCCCAAGCAGATCCTCCACAACAGAAAAACCGCACGACTCAATTTGCTCCTGCATTTTTCTGGAAATCTGAGTCCAACGCTTTTTTTGAGCCAGAGCTTTTATGGCATATCGCAAAGCATTTTCAGTAGCATCAAGCAGCTTTTGTTTATCAGCAGATATTTCGCCAACAGGCCACGTTGCTGCAGCATCAGCACACCAGCCGTTCAGCTTTACTCCGATATCAATACTGACAATGTCTCCCGCAACAAGCGTTCTCTCAGAAGGTATACCGTGTACAATTTCATCATTAACGGAAATACATGCAGAGGCCGGAAAAGGCACCACACCCGGCACCCCTTTGAATAACGGTTCAGCTCCATTTGAAAGTATATAATCTTCGACTACAAAATCAATTTCCTTGGTCGAAATACCCTCTCTGACTAACGTTTTAGCCTGCTGGTGGGTTTCCCACAAAAGGAGCCCGGCTTTTCGCATCAGAGCGATCTCTTTATCAGTCTTTAATATCATCTCAATTCCTGCTCTGGGGTTTCTTGGTCAAAATTCAAAATATAATATATGTTTCCTTTCGTAAAAGAAAATGGCAGCAAATTATTCAGGTAAGATTATTTTAAGAATTTTTCTTGCGACATTCTTTTTATCGGCAAGCGGAATACTGATCTTTTTGCCATTACGACTAAGAAGAGTTATTTCATTGGTATCAGTGCCAAAGCCTCTTCTGGCAGCGCTAACGTCATTTGCGGCTATCCAGTCTAGGTTTTTGCGCTGCAGTTTTTCTGTAGCATATTTAATTAAATCTTCAGTTTCAGCAGCGAAGCCTACCAACACTTGCCCCGGACACTTATTTATGCCCAAAGTCTGAAGGATGTCTTCTGTTCTTTCTAATTCAATTGTAAGGTCGCCTGACTGTTTTTTCATCTTACGGTCAAGCTTGTTCTTGGGAGTATAATCAGCAACAGCGGCAGCCATTACAATGATATCAGCATCGACAGCATGCTTGTGAACAGCCTGTGACATTTCAGCAGCGGATTCAACTTGTTCAACTTCAATATTAGCAGGAGCATCCAGGTTTACCGGGCCACTCACAAGTACGACTTCGCAACCACAATCACGCGCTGCTTCAGCAATGGCATATCCCATCTTTCCTGATGAACGGTTGCTGATAAAACGCACTGCGTCAATGCGTTCAACAGTCGGCCCTGCTGTTACTAGAACTTTCATTATTCATGCGCCTTAATATGTCGGCACCTGCAATCCATCGGCAACTTGCTGGGATGACGGAGAACTCGACATCTCTGGCACATAAAGCTTTCAATGCAGTAGATTAAAGCATGCCCTTTCGCTTTCTTAATCACCACTTCCTCGCCTTCAGGTATTTCAATGCCGTATGAAGTATTGTCAGCAATCATAGTCCCAGGGCCACGAACAATTCTAACCCTAACCGTTGAAGTTTCAGGCAGCACCAAGTGATTTACAACCTCAGTGCTGTTACTGAAAGCCAAACCTATACCGACCCTGAAAATACTGTGAGTAATACTGCGATAATAGGCTGTACTACCGTGTATTGTCGACATACCGACAGCATCGCCAACTATCTCATTGGCATAAAGTTCATCGTCAATCCACACACGGTAGCGCATTGCTCTGGCGCGATCGGAATTATGAATGAATACGTCATTAAGCCCCAAAGTGCTTTGATCACGAAACGAGCCGCAAAGCTTAATCATATCAGTTGCTTTCATATTGCCGGAGCAAAAATCATCCAGTTGATCTTCGTAAGAGTGCTCTTCGCACAATGGAGCTGTCCGCTTATCACGAATTGGAAACTTTGGCAAACCGGGGTAATCGCGTTCAGCTGAAAGCAGAGCGCCGTCACCACCGTGAGCAATCAGCAGTTCCGGATCATGATCCACCAGTTCAAATCCTCTTGTAAGCAGTAAAGGTGCAATATCGTCAAGGTTTTTTCCAACGAGTTTGACTTTCATCATTCTTTCTCCAAAGCGTGTATTTTTTCATGCCGGCACTGTTCATGCCTGGCTATGATCGCGTACAAAACGGCTGCGGCGCAATTGCCGACGTTGATTGACTCTTTTTGACCAAACATCGGCAGCGAGATCACACCGTCACACATTTCGAGAGCTTTTTCATTCACTCCTAAAGCTTCATTTCCTAAGATCAGTGCTACTGGAAACTCATAATCAAATTCCCAGGCAAAGACACTATCCTCAGCACATTCAACCGCCAAAACCTGTTTCACGCCTTCTGCTCTCAGCATTTCAATAGCTTCTACTGAGTCCGCAGCATGCCTGCACGGTACCATTTTGTCAGCTCCCATTGCTGTTTTTTCCAGCTTAGGGTGCGGCGGAGCTGGGGTATAGCCACAGGCTATAATCTCTTTGGCACCTACCGCTTCAGCAATTCTAAAAATATTTCCGGTATTATGCGCGCTGCGCAATCTATCCAGAACCAATGTAACTTCCGGCGGTTTTCTATCGATTATCATAATATATGGTTATTAAAAACAGGTTTGCTTATTTTATTAAAATTTTCTAATTTTTGAAATTTTACTGCAATTTTGCACAACCTTTTCTCATAAGGTTACCTCTATTTATCATAGAGTCCGGAGGTTATTCATCCTCAGGGTGCTGATTTGCAATAAGATTTTAGTCTATAATATGCATATTTTGATTTTTTTTGCAATGCTTGCAATTGACATTAATCGTCATTCAGGTCTATATTGACTCAAACCGGGGAGTTAATCTTAATGAAAACTTTAATCATAGTACGCCATTCAAAAACTGAAAAATACGCTAAAAGTGATATTGAACGGAAATTAACCGACCGCGGGCGCAATGATGCTGCAGTCATAGGTGAAAAGCTCAAAGCTGCAACTGTGCAGCCTGAAATAATTCTGTGCAGTCCAGCCAAACGCGCTCGTAAGACTGCCCGTCTGCTAGCCAGACATGCCGACTATTCCAATGAAATTATTGTTGAAGACATGGCCCTTTACACTGAGGATGCCTGCGAAATCATCAGGTTGATACGTTCCTTGGAAAATTTTACAAAAACACTTATTGTGGTCGGCCATAATCCGGTACTTCTAGAAATAGTTAATATTCTCAGCAAAAGAGGAATAGGTAATTTAAGAACCAGCGGTGTTGTTAAAATGCAGTTTGACGTTAATGACTGGGCGGATATTTCAGAAACTACCTGTAGTAAACTTCAAGAACTTAATTAAAAGCTTCATCAGTGATAAGTATGCTGCCGGTTTGATTTTTCAAAAAATTATACTATTTTATGCAGTCTATATAAAGCCGGGGGGGGGGTGCGCAGGGTTCAGGGATTTTCCTCAGGCGGCTAAATAAAATTAAACAAACGCAGGCCGAAAGGCTTGATCTGGAAACATATGAAAACATTGAATATATACGTACTCAAAGGCTTTCTGCTTACATTCGGCATGGCGATCGGCATCTTGACCTTTGGGATGATGGGGGCGCGCATGGTCAAAATATTTGACTATGTATCGCAAGGCGTACCCCTTGGTAATTTCTTTCTTTTTGTACTTTACATCATGCCTATTGTACTGACCTTTACTGTTCCATGGGCTATTCTGGTAGCTATTATGCTGGTGTTCGGCCGCTTATCGGCGGACTCAGAAATAACAGCCATGCGTGCCTGCGGTGTGTCTATTCTGCAGGTAGTGTCACCGATTATGATAATTGCCACGTTAATGACTGCTGTCTGTCTGTACCTGCAAGTTAATGTCGGCCCGCCTCTGCTGGGGGCATCACGTCAGCTTATGAAAAAAACCGTAATCGACTCTCCTACAGCCATTTTCGCCCCTGGGAAGCCAGTAAGATACGAAAATAACATCATTTACATTGATGACAAAAAGAACGATATTCTGCAGGATATTCAGATTTTTACAATGAGCGGAAATAACAAAGTTTCCAAAGATATTACCGCCAACAAAGGTAAACTGGTACTGGACAAGAAAGCCAAGACTTTGTCAATTTTGCTGTATGACTGCATGGTCATCGACAAGACTAGCGAGCCTGAAATACGTGCTTACTCTGAAAGAATGAAATTTACTTTTAACTATGGCAAAGAATTCAATAAGTTTGAAGTAGGCAAACGAGCCAAATACATGACACTCAAAGAGTTGCTTGGACGCATGAAGATTGAAAAGAAACTTAACCGCAATACCTGTGACCTTGAGGTAGAGCTCAACCAACGTATTGCATTCGCATTGTCGCCTATTGCATTTATGCTGCTTGGCCTGCCGCTGGCTATCCGAACATCACGCCGTGAGACTTCTGTAGGCCTGTTTCTTAGTGTTATTCTTGCGGGATTATTCTTCCTGTCAATTATTCTATGTGAATCTCTTGAATCTCATCCGGGATTATATCCGCAGTATCTGCTATGGATACCCAACCTGCTTTATCAGGTAGTTGGAGCCAGTATGATTTTCAAAATAGCCAAACACTAATAAGAAACATTCAAAAACTATGTATATTCAAAGCCATGTTTTATCCGGCTGGTGCATCGGCAGCTTGTTTAAACTGAACTCGCGCGAGCGCTTCCTCTGCCTCATTAGCCGACCTTGACGGACTTTCTCTGCTGGGAGGTTATGAATACTACTGGCGCTTTCATCATGTCGTCGGGCACGGTCTTGTTTTTGGTTTAATACTTTCGGCAATTCTAGCTTTCTTTGCGGAAAAAAAGATAAAATGCTTCCTTCTGTTCCTGGCTTTGTTTCATCTCCATCTGGTTCTTGACTTACTGGGATCAGGTCCGGGATGGGAAATTTATTACTGGTGGCCTTTTAAGATGCAATCATATGAAATAAGTTTTGGCTGGGAGTTCTTCTCATGGCAGAACCAGCTTGCCGGGGCTCTGCTCTTGCTATGGACTATCGCCATTGCTGTTTGTCAACAGCGCACACCACTTGAGTACATAATGCCTAAGCTTGATCAAAGACTGGTAAAAATTATCCGTTTCTGGAATAAAGCTCCTATACAAATAAAGCCTGAACAGCCTGCTACTTCAAATAGTTAAGCTGACAAATTAACAGCGACAAACGCCTCAATATAACTGATTATTTTTACCGTGATTATATTAGCATGTCCAATTTTACTATTACATGAAATCTGTGCTCTTGCATTGCTTAAGAACAACTGTATGTTCTAAATTGCTTGCTAGTTATAGGAACATAAAAATTATAATGAGTATCTTTTAGAACAGGAGTTAATAATGAATAAACCGTCAACACGTGTTTTTAGCATGCACTACATTGGCATTGACATTGAAGCGGGAGTAACAAACAAAAATTTTGAAAACTTTGTTCGGGAAAAAGGTGTTTTCATTCCAAACTATCCTGGTTGGAAATGGGTTCTTCTTAAGGGGTTACGAGGTGAACGTGCTAACCAGTATCTCATGCTATATGAGATTGAAAGCATTGAAGCTCTTAATCGATATATAGACTCCAATGGAATGAAAACTAATGAAGCTAATAAGTTCTTGGATAATAATCTTGAAGCACACCTAATAATAGAAGAATGGAAAAAATATGCGAGCTTTGCCTCCATTCCAACCATCTATACAGACTATGTATTGCTAGCAGAAAATACTGAATGTAAATTTAGTGAAGAATCCAGATATGTTGAAAGATCGGGACAAGAACCGTTGGCAAGAGTTATAGGGATACATAACCTGGCTCTGCACTCTGGTGTAACAGGTGATGATTTTGAAAGTTTCATAAGTGAAAATCACAATCGTATAGTGGATTATCCCGGTTGGAAATTTCATGTTTTGAAATGTCATCGTGGTAACAGACTTGACCAGTATGTTATGATGATGGAAATCGAAAGTTTAGAAGCCGTAGAGCATTTTTACCCCCAAGCAGATATTCCTACGCTAGAAGTAGATAAATTTGCAGAAGCTTATAAAGATACTAAAGCAATGTATGAAGAATGGAAAAAGCTTGCTTCTTTTTCGGGTTCTCCTCAGATGTATACTGATTATATTGTGGTTGCAGAGTCACAAGCATAAATTTTTAAGTTTCATGTGCTAATGTTCACATATAAAGAACTTGTCTTTTTCTAACATAAAAGCCTCTCGTTGGGGAACGAGAGGCTTTAGCAAAAGGAGAAGAGAGAGGAAACATTTTTTAGCTTGAACACAATGTTCAATCTCTTTTTTAATCCACATGTCCTTTATGTAGCTTTTACCTTGCTATAGCGATTTGGCAGCAGCGCACAGCTCTTGAGTGCATAATGCCTAAAATCGATCAAAAACTGGTGAACATCATCCGTTTGTGGAGTAAAGCACCTATGTAGATAGAGCCGAAACGACATGCAAACCAAATAGTTAAGCGGTACAAATTCATAGAAAAACAGCCTCAAAAAAATACCACATATTGCTTGGTAGTCGCTCTTTTGGCATGCTATATTATAAATATTAATCACAACTGGAGAGCGGAAGGATAGTATGAACAAGAACTTTTACCTTAATTTCATATTAACAATTGGCGTTTTGGCTCTTATCTTTTTTGGTATATTACTGGTCAACGCGGTAGACCGTGTCCATCACACCAACCAGAAAATCATAGCCAACCTGAGCAACCTTGAGGATTTAATAAACCAACTGCCGACTCAGGTACAGGCAAAACCACAACTGTCAAATGCTTCCAATGTCGTTTCTTCTGCTCAAATAATTAATGAGCAGGCAGCAAACGCCGAGTTTTTTTATCCGAAAGCTCAAAGGGGCGGCCGAATAATTCAGGCGACCCTTGCTGATACAGGCAATATGAACTACCTGATAAATAATGAAAATACAGCCAGTATTTGCTGGCAGCTTTGTAACTCCTCTCTCGCTGAACGAAATTTCAAAGATCCTGAAAAATTTCAACCTCTAATGGCTAAAAGCTGGAGCGTTTCAAAAGACAAGCTGGTATATACAATAAACCTGCGAAAAGGAATACTCTGGCATGACTTTACTGACCCCGTTACTGGGAAATTATGGAAGAATGTTGAGGTAACAGCCGAAGATTTTAAATTTTACCTGGATGTTATAAATAACAAAGACACTAACTGTGCCGCCTACAGAGTTTATTATCACGACATAGATAAGTTTGAAATAATTAACAAATACAAATTCAAAGTTTACTGGAAGAAACGTTATTTTCGTTCCCTTGAGCTGACTTTAGGTTTGTCTCCCCTGCCCCGCCACCTCTATTATGCTTACAAAGGACCATTTGACGGCAAAAAGTTCAATGAAGATCATAAGAGAAACCGCATGATTGTAGGCTGTGGTCCGTATCGCTTTCTACGTTGGGAAAAAGACCGCCGAATTATATTCGTCCGCAACGAAAAGTACTTTGGTAAAAGCCTTGGAATTATGCCTCCAATCAAATACCGTGTTCTGGAAATTATCAAGCATCCAAACACCCAGTTTCAGGCTCTCATTTCTGAAAAAGTGGATCGTCTAGGGCTAACTCCTGAACAATGGGTCAACCGGACAAATACTAAAGAATTTGGAAAAGATGGTTTTTTAAAAAAATATAAATATCTTTCACGAACATATGCTTATATCGGCTACAACCTGAAAAATCCAATTTTCACAGACAGTCGAGTTCGTCGTGCAATGACCTACCTTATCAACAGAAAAAAAATTCTCAGTGAAATTTATCATGGCCTTGGTAAAATAGTTACCGGTCCATTCTTTTACGACAGCCCATACTATGACAAGTCGATAAAACCATATGAGTTTAATGTTGAAAAAGCTAAACAGTTACTGGCTGATGCTGGTTGGAAAGATACTAATGATGACGGTGTTCTGGAGAAGAACGGCAAAAAATTTGAATTTACTTTCATGCAGGTAGCCAACAGCACAACTCAACAGAAAATGCTTCCAATTATAAAAGAAGATTTAGCTAAAGCCGGCATTGAAATGCATATTCAAAGCATGGAATGGTCTATTTATATACAGCGCCTTGAACAAAAAAACTTTGATGTATGCTGCCTGGCATGGACTCTGCCATACGAGTCAGACCCCTATCAGGTTTGGCATTCCAGTCAGGCCGACAAGAAATATTCAAGCAATCACATCAGCTTTAAAAACGCTGAAGCAGACCGCTTGATTGAGGAAATAAGACGAACCTTTGATGTAAAAAAACGTATCAAATTATGTCATAAGTTCCAGCAACTTCTTCATGAAGAGCAGCCATATACCTTCCTGATAGCACCATACAGCCTCATGGTCCAGAATAAACGCTACAGAAATATGCGTAAATTTCCTCTGGGTTATCCTGCTGAAATCTTATGGACACCCAAAAGTGAACAATTGACTGTACCAAATCTTTAATTTTCAAATACTAATTAAAATTATAAATTCAGGAGATACAAAATGCTGAAAGTAGCAGTAATCGGTGCGGCCGGAAGAATGGGACGCCGTCTGACCGCAAATATCACAGCCGCTGAAGATATGACCCTTTCCGGAGCAGTTGAGATTTCCGTTTGCCCCCTGCTTGGACAAGATGCCGGAGTTATCGCTGGTATCGGTGAAACTGGAATCAAATTAACCGATGATATTGCATCCGCGGTAAAAGACGCAGATGCCATCATCGACTTCAGCACAGGCGATGTAGCCAAGACTGCACAAACTGCAATTGCCAACGGCAGTGCCGTTATTATTGGAACAACAGCATTACCCAAAGAACAGCGCACTGAGCTTGAAAAGCTTGCCGGTAAAGGAGGCAGGATTGTTCTGGCATCTAATATGAGTGTCGGCGTTAATCTGCTTTTCCACATGTGTAAAGAAGTCGCCGGAATCCTTGGCGAAGACTATGATATTGAAATCGTTGAAATGCATCACAACCAGAAAAAAGACGCCCCTAGCGGCACTGCTGTAAGCCTCGGAGAAGCTGTCTGCGAAGGACGTGGTCTTGAATATGACAAAGCTGTTGTCCATGGCCGTGAAGGCATGGTTGGCGCACGTACGAAAAATGAGGTTGGCATGCACGCCGTCCGCGGCGGTGATGTTGTCGGCGATCACACTGTAATTTTTGCTACCGGCGGAGAACGTATTGAATTGACTCACAAAGCCTCAAGTCGTGACACTTTCGCCAAAGGTGCCTTGAGAGCTGTCCGTTTTCTTTCAACAGTCTCGCCCGGCCTTTACAATATGCAGGACGTATTGAAATTAAAATAAGAACACGCAAATAATTATTTCACAAGCTGTTGTAATTATCTTGACTATGCATAAAAAAAACTGCGATATTCAGTAATCTGAAATATCGCAGTTTTTTATTTATCCGAGGACTATTATTTCTTAACAGGAACTTCTTTAAATGAAATTCCAGTAAAGAGAGTCTTGGCATCATTGTTCATGCTGTAATTAGCCAGAATCACAACTTTTACATACTTAGTGCCGGGCCAGAACATTTTGTCAGGCGCGCCCTTTTTGGCTATTCCCATGATATCTGCAGTCATTTCCTGCCACTCACCAGAAAGAGTCTTTTCCAATGCGGCACAGTACTGGTAACCTCCGTAGTTCAACTGCTGGCGAACTTTAGTTCCCGAGACAAAGGTCTTCTGCAGTGGACGCTTGAGGGTTACTTCGTAAAAATTACCTTTTTTCTCGAATTTAGCAACAGGACCTGCTAAATCGCGATTTGGTAAGTCTGAATAATCTTTTTCAGCACCAAAACCCACTAAAAGGCGGTTCTGATTGATCATTCTTTTAGACATAACCCACTTTTCACAGGTGAAAACCTTGAGCACAATATCACCAAACTTAGCGTCAGCAATCAGTTGACTGTCAGTGTCTTTTACCACTGTAACTTCTTTACGTTTAATTTCATTAGCATTTTTATCATACATGATCAGGCCAAAATAAAGAACAGCCGGGCTTTTGCCGATTGACTTGAACCAACCGGAAAGGCGGTAATTTTTACCATCTTCAACTTTCATGAAATTAGGTGATATGGCCAGAGTGTATTTATCATTTGCCTGAAAACTGGATAAATCCTTGCATTTTTCGACAGGATTAAAAACCAGCGGCTTATTACATTTCCACCGATTCCCTGAAGTAGCATCTACAGCATAGCCGCATTCTACCATATTTTTTTCTGCGGCAAAACCGCTCATTGCTGCAACTAAAGTGGAAGCTACAACCAGCTTTTTGAATAAAGAAGTGCTCATTTTCTCCTCCTAAAATGGTTAAATAAAATAACGAATGCACTTTAATCCCTGATATTAATAAAACATTTGACACCAAAAAATGCAAGTCTATTTATAAAACGCTCCAGCCTGCTTGCCTTACAAAACCCAAAAAGCCCCGTTTCTACATAATAGCAAAAACGGGACGGCTAAATACAGTTAATGACTATTTATCACTGCTTAACTCTTTAAATTTTATTCCCGTAAAGAATGTTTTTGGACCTTTAGTTTTGCCGTAATTAGCAATCACAACCAATCTCACAAACTTGGTTCCTGGCCAAAATTTATCGTTAGGTACTCCTTTAACAGCTACTCCAGAAATTTCAGCTGAAAACTTCTTCCAATCTTTAGTAAGCTTTTTACCGGCTGAGGCACAATACATGTAGCCGCCACTTTTGATATGCAATCTTACTCTGGTACCTGCATCTATACTTTTCTTTAGAGGTCTTCTTAAAGTAATCAGGTAATGATCTTCTTCTTTTTCTGCAGATTTGATCATTTCATAATTGCTGTTTGGCAAATCAGAAAAATCCTTCTGAGCATTAAAACATACTATGCCAGAACCTCTTTTGAGTAACCTTTTGTATTTATCCCAATTTTTACAATTTTTTAAAACAATTGTTGTGTCGCCTTTTTTAGCATCAGCAATCAATCCTGTTTCTGTATCGACCATGGCATTAACTTTATGGCGTGAAATAAAACGCTTGCTACCATCATACAAAATGAGTCCTAAATAAAACCTGCCGTTACTCTCGCCATTAGCCTTTGCCAAACCGGAAAGTTGGTATTTTTTATCGGCGCTAACTGGAATAAAATCTTTTGAATAACACCATGCATTCGGTTCGTCGGCTTCAAAACTGCTTTGCCCATTGCATTTTTCTTCAGGACTGAATTTGATTTTAGCTTTAGTCTTCTAAGCTTTAACAGCCGCTTCATCTGTCGGGGTTCCTGATTCAAATAAATCTCCGGCAGCATAAGTACTTAAAGCTGTAGTTACAGCCAATAGCATGGTTAAGGCTATTATATGAATCGACATACCAACCGCCTTAATTTTTAGTGGATATTTGATTGTACTATATTTCATGAATAAAATCAACACTTTCTTATACCTCACCCTTAAATTAGAGTAGATATAAATATAACAATAAAGCGCTTTAGTATTACAAATATCAAAAGTAAGTAATTTTAATGTAAATTTAACACAAAAACAAGTAAAATGACGAAACATTATATTATCATTAGTGTACTAATATCTTGGTAGTAATTATTCTTAGAGGATTGCAGCTGAACCATGTTCATTATGTGGACTTAAACGTTATTTTCGACTCTTAACTGTGTATAATAATGCAGCCTGAAGCCTTTCTAGAAATCCTCTGTCCTTGTATCTAAAATTTAGTTAAGAATCAGTTTATGGTTTCTTGATCCAAAATCAAAAAGGATAGTAAAATGTTCAAATGTACTCAATGCAAAAAACGTTTTCCAAGCACTCCACGAGGTCTTGCTCATCTTTCATTACATACTTGTTTTATAAGCTCAAATAATGCAGAAATAGAGTACATTGGTGAACAAGATAAGATGCCGCTATATATGGAAACAATAAATCATCGTGGGAATGTAGCCCTTGAAGATCAGGCGGCAAACTACGAGCGCTCTTTCCCTCAACACATACCGGACAACGGCGGAGTGCATAAGTGTTTTTTTAAGAAACAAGGATTAGTATACGCAAAGGATAAAGAAGGTTTCTCAGATTACGTTAAAGAAGACAGAATGAAAATGGCTTTGGGAAATTGCACAGAGAGAAAA
Organism: Lentisphaerota bacterium; assembly: GCA_024225035.1. GTDB lineage: Bacteria > Verrucomicrobiota > Lentisphaeria > Victivallales > Victivallaceae > Zth2. The sequence goes on along the minus strand of JAAEMX010000441.1, from coordinate 24,017 downwards.
GCATTTTACTCATTTCAAAATATCTTTATGGAAAATGATTACGATAATATTCCGCAAAGGCACAGTTTTGTAAAAAAATTTAGAAGATTTTCTTTGTATAACGATTACGAATATTTACATAAATACGTCACACGAGTAAAAGAATCACTATCAAATAATAAAGTAACCGATGATAATTATGCCGGATTACGTAACGTCCTGACGGCAATAATACACCAACTATTTTACATTCATTATTACATATACCGTAAAAATGTCATGCATGGTGACCTTCATATGGGCAATGTAAAAATTATCTGGGACAGGAATGACTGGCCAGCTGTAAAAGCGTTTGATTTCGGTAAATCAAGAACACAATGTACCCGAAATCAAAAGTTAAAAGACCTGAAATACTTCTTCAACAGAAAAGCAATAAGCGGATGCATGGAATCGTTCAAAAGAAACCATTACCGTAAAGATTCCTCGAAAAAACAAGCAAAACACTACCCATTGCATCGTCTGTCGATGCTTCTGCTGGACGGCAAATATTCAAAAGATTATGTTTATAAACGCATTAGCAACTATGGAAATGCACTGATGAATTTATTGAATAATAATCATATAAAATTAAATACCGGGAATATGTTTAGAGCTTTTTCAAATGACTATACCTCCTTTTTTTACGAAGGGAATTACAGCGACCGCTATTATGTCAATAACTCAGAAAAAAGCCAACTGAGATCACTAAATGATTTATGCCAATTTGGAATGAGCACTATGTCTTATAAAAAAACTGAAAAGACACGCTTATTCAACAAAATGAGACGCCATCTCAGTTATCCAGCTCAAATATCTTTTCCTGAGTATTGCAAATCTCTTAAAAAAGTGGTGGCTAATGCAATCTCATGTAGAAATCCAGTTGGAATAATGAGGTCCAGTTCATCAAAAATGTGCTTGAACGTTGTAAACAAAAATGCAGCTCTAAAAAATTATATTGGTCAGTATATAGGTGTTGGTTTAAAAAGAAACCTCACACACGACAATTTAAAAACATTTTCAGGTAGTTGATTAAAAAATAAGAAAGCGAGCGGCTTTCGCCGCTCTCGAACCCTATAACAAACAATTAAAGACGTTGTTCACCATCAACAAAGACTTTAATCGGTTTGAAATCATCATCAACCAGTACTAAGTCTGCATAAAAACCCGGTTGAACTTTTCCCAGCTTGGTCAGGCCGAGAGAACACGCCTGATTCCAGGAAGTAGCTTTGATTAGTTCGGACAAAGCTATACCGGTTATTTCATAAACATTACGCAATGCATCATTCAGCAGCAAAGTGCTACCGGCAAGCGCCCCGTTTGACTTCAATCTGGCGGCGTTATCCTTGACAATAACCTTAAGGCCACCAAGGTCATATTCACCCTCAGGCATTCCGGCCGCACGCATAGCATCGGTTATCAACTGAACAGTATTACTACCTTTAATCTTAAATACCAGCTTAATCATTTCAGGACAAATATGCAGTTTGTCGCAGATAAACTCAATAAATACGTCATCATGCAGTAAACCTGCGCCAACCAAACCTATATCACGGTGATGCAAAGGAGTCATCTGATTGCAGAAGTGGCTCAAATTGCATAATCCATGACGTTTGGCTTCGGCAAAGTCCGCATAGCTGCTACCGCTGTGTACACAGGATGGAGTAATTCCTTCTGACAAAAGCTGAGAGGCAAACTGAGAACCGCCTTCTACTTCTGCAGCATAGGACACTTTAAGCACTGGAAAGATTGAACTGAGTCGTTTGACTTCTTCAATATCCGGTTGCCTTACATAGTCAGGGTTTTGCGCTCCGAGACAATTGCAGTTAATAAAAGGGCCTTCCAAATGCACGCCTGGTACTTTGCAGCCTTTTACATCGGAATCTATATATTCTTTTGCAGTCTTTAAAGAAGCTGCAAGCATTTCCTCAGGCAAAGTAAGGGTGGTCGGCAGAAGAGTAGTAACACCTTCTTTGAGTTTGTCCACAGCAATGGTGCGCATGCCTTCATTGTCAGCATCTGTAAAATCATATCCTGAACGTCCATGACAATGAACATCAATGAATCCGGGAGTCAACTTTTGACCCTCAGCATCTATGACCTCATCAGCAATCGGCAGTTCATCAGATGCGGTATATATCGCATCAACAAATTTACCATTAATCAAAACCGCGCCGGACTCAATCTCCATATCCGGTGAGATTATGTGACAGTTTTTAATTAAAATTGACATATTCCTACTCGTTATGCAATGCTTGGCAGGCTGGCAGCGATTACCGCCTGACCATGACGTTTAAATTTTTCATCCGGAGTACGGAATTCAATCTGTTCCGCAAGTTCCGGGAACTCGCCTTTGAGCACTTCTTCGGCTTTCTCCAGAATTATTTCGCCGCCTTTTCCGGAGGTAACCCGACCAAGGATAAGCAGCAAACGAATGTCATAAGCTTGCGCATATGTAGCGATAGCATACCCAAAACAAACTCCAATAGTCCGGTAAATTGCCGCAGCTCTTTCGTCACCTTCAGCCATCAGCTTCTGAACTTCTACTAGTTGCTCAGGGAAAGGCATTCCATCAGCAAATTTGATACCAGCTAATGGGGCTAGTCGTGCGACAGCCTGCTGTGAGAAAAACTGTACTCCGCAACCGATATCACCAGACCACTCATCAACAGGACCGTTTTCACGGTAATCAACCGGAACAAATGCCAGTTCATTGAGCCAATCAGTGATATTGCCGTCAAGATTTACATAACCTACAGCTTCACTGGTTCCCATGGCGACACCCAGCACGCCATTTGATTCCATTGAAATTGCTCCAGCCAGTGCGGTAACATCTCCATCATTTGCGACTACTATAGGCACATTATACTCTTTCTGGATATTTTCAAATACCGGAAGTACATGTTCCTTCCAGTCTTTGGCACTTACACCGCGGAATAAAGAAGCTATACGCGGTTTATTATCAACATAAACACCTGCCGCGCTCCCCCCAATGGCATCAACTCTCGGCAGTTTTTCGGCTGCCCGATGCAGTGAATCACGAATTCCCTGCTTGTGGTACTCCGGGTCTTTTTCAAAGTAAGGATCCCATTCGACCTCTTCAGTATGCACAACTTTACCATCAATAACAGCGGCGCACTTTCGGTCTGAACCACCAAGGTCAAACCCAATTCTGCAGCCATTCATATTGCCGCCAAGCTTCACCTGAATTTCATGAGAAGTCGGAGCATCTGCCAGGTCACAGGCAACTATCTCAAAGGTTTCACCGTAAATTTTTTTGCCCATTATATCGAAATCAAATGCTCTGACGCCCTCTGCAGAATAAATATCTCTAATGTCATCAGCAATTGCTTTACAACCCGCAATTGTCACGCGAAATCCGCCTTTAACCCAGAGCAGAAACTTAATCATGCGTTCTACATATTTGATATTTACATCAATATATTCGCCTTTATGAGGAAAGATTTCTGTGTTCAGAGTAGAAGTTGTTCCACTACTGCGTTCGAGTGCTATAACCAACGGCTGGCCTTGACCCGAGGCCTTTACCTGGCGACTGTATTCACGGTTCCAAAGTACTGCCGGAACGAATCCTGGATCCAGTTCAGGCGTAAACATTGATTTAATCTGCAACTGCATTGCGCCACCTTGAGTTTTTATGTAAATATTCCGATTTATTAAACTGCTTTAGTATAATCTAAAAAAATTAATATATTTCTATATCAACTGCGTTTAACTTACTAATATAATGACTTAATATATTTTTTCCAGTACAGCGTAAACATTTACGCAATTTTTTCTTAAAACAGTTGATTTTTTCGATAGAATCGTATAAAATATAATGCGTAAACGGTTACGCAAAAAAAACAAGATAGTGAAAATAATGTTGCATGGAAAGATAACAATTAAAGAATTTGCCAGTAAGCTTGGGGTATCAACCGCCACAGTCTCCCGCGCATTCAGCACTAAGGGAAGAATCAGCGAAAAAACCCGTCAGTATATTCTGGACAAAGCCGTTGAGCTCGGTTATTATGCCAATTTTCATGCAAAAAGTCTTGGCGGCAATGACAACTCAACTATAGGATTGTTCTATCCGGTAATCAACAGCGAAGAACCTGACTATTTTATAGATGAAATAATGTTCGGTCTGAACAGCAGACTGCAAATGGCAGGTAAGACCCTGCAGGTAAACCCATTTCCGGGGTTATTTGGAGAAGATATCATTGAATCATGCCGGGAAAAAATCCTGAGCGGTGGCATGGGCGGCGTAGTAATAGTATCTGGATCTAAAGGATCTGACATACTGTTTGAAACAGCTAAGTCTGTTAATATTCCATATGTATTAATCGGTCATATGGTCGGCATTGACAAAAATGCGGTTCAGTTCGACAACGAACATGGAGCAAGCCTTGCCGGCAGCTATTTCCGAAAAATAAAACGTTGCCATCCGGCCTATATCGGCGGATACCTTGACACCCCCAAAAAGCAGGGTTTTCTAAACGGATTAAAATTAACAGAAGATCAGATATTCATTACTCACTGCGGGCATGGATTCAGAGCTGGAGCCGATGCATTTTTAAAAGTCATAAATTCAAATCGGCATATAGACTGTGTCCTCTGCGCTAATGACGCAATCGCTATGGGGTTTATCAGTGCGGCAAAATCCAATGATGTTAAAATTCCCGAAGATATTGCAGTAATTGGATTTGATGACATCAGGCCATCTCGCTTTTTTGTTCCGGCATTGTCATCTGTATCACTGCGGCTTTCAACGATAGGCACACAGGCTGTCGATATGATTCTGCGGAATATTAACGGTGAAATTTGCCCCACTCAACACGTTGAATGTGACTTAGTTTTAAGAGAATCATCATAACTTTTTTAATATATTATTCAAAACAGAAAACGGAATACTAAACATGAAACCAACACTTGTAGTACTGGCAGCAGGTATGGGCAGCCGCTACGGCGGTTTGAAGCAGCTTGACCAAGTCGGCCCTTCAGGCGAAACAATCATTGATTACTCAATTTATGACGCTATTCGGGCTGGATTCGGTAAAGTGGTTTTTATCATTCGTCGTGATATTGAAACCGCTTTTAAGGAAGCTGTTGGTTCACGCTATGCTGGAAAAATCAAAGTAGAATACGCTTTCCAGCAGCTTGATGCATTACCGGAAGGATTCTGTGTACCAGAAGGGCGGGAGAAACCATGGGGAACAGGTCATGCCGTTCTAATGTGCAAGGATGTTGTCAAGGAGCCTTTTGCCGTAATCAACAGTGATGATTTCTATGGCAGACACGGGTTTAAATTACTTGCAGATTATCTTAGCAGTTCACATGACGGTGATAAATTGGCATTTTCAATGTGCGGTTTCATCATGCGCAACACACTCTCTGACAATGGCACTGTATCGCGCGGAGTCTGCGAAGGCGATGCTGACGGTAACCTTAAAGAAGTTGTTGAGCACCTCAAAATAGAGCGCAATGGAAATGCCGCAAAAAGTCATATGCAGGATGGCAGCGTTGTTGAATTTTCAGGTGATGAAGTTGTCTCTCTTAATATGTGGGGGTTCACCCCTTCCCTGTTTGACTACATGGATGAAATGTTTGCTGACTTCCTGAAAGAACATGGGCAGGAGATGAAATCCGAATTCTTTATTCCATCCGTAGTTGACACCCTGATCAAAAAAGGTAAAGCCGATGTCAAAGTAATGACTTCTGAGGACAACTGGTTCGGCATTACCTATCGCGAAGACAAACCAATGGTTGTCGCAAGTATTAAAGAACTCGTAGCAAAAGGTCATTATCCAGGCAAATTGTTCTAAGGAGCCACCCAATGAAGCACAACGTGAAGAGAGTTAAGGAAAATTTTGAAATCCTTGGTGATTTCGTTTCTGCCGCGCCATACGGCTCTGGTCATATCAACGACACTTATCGTGTCGTTGTCGATCAGGGCGGCACTGAAGTTCATTACATATTTCAGCGCATAAACCACAATATTTTTAAAGATCCCCCTGCCCTGATGGAAAACATCCAGCGGGTAACCGATCACATATTCGGTAAAATACATGATGAGGCTGAAGCTTCGCGCCACTCATTATACGTTATTCGCGCTCTAGACGGTAAACCGTACTATCATGATGTAGACGGCAACTACTGGAGAGCTTATATTTTTGTTGAAAAAGCCACGACTTATGACATCATTGAAACCGAAAAACAGGCTTTTCAGGCTGCTAGAGCTTTCGGTAATTTTCAGAAGGAACTGGTGGATATTCCCGGAGGACGCCTTCATGAAACAATACCTGATTTTCACAACACCCCCAAACGTGTAGCCACTCTGGAAGCAGCTGTTGCGGAAGATGTGATGGGACGAGCAAAAGATGTTCAGGCGGAAATCGATTTTGTGATGAAACGCAAAGCTGAAACAGAAATTCTGCTTGACCTGAACGCACAGGGACTTATTCCTGAACGCATCACTCATAACGACACAAAACTGAACAACGTAATGCTTGATGACAAAACCGGTGAAGGCATTTGCGTTATCGACCTTGATACCGTTATGCCGGGACTGGTTCACTATGACTTTGGTGATATGGTGCGTACCAGTACCAGCCCTGCTGTTGAAGATGAAAAGGATTTGAGCAAAGTATGCATGCAGTTCAATATGTTTGAAGCTTTACTGCGCGGTTACTTGAGTACTGCTCAAGACTTCCTGACCCCGACAGAACGCGAATACCTGCCTTTTGCCGGAAAGTTGATAACATTGACAATTGGTATTCGTTTCCTCACAGACTATTTGCAGGGTGACGTTTACTTCAAAATTCACCGCGAAAGGCATAACCTTGACCGTTGTCGCACTCAGTTTAAGCTAGTCGAGTCAATCGAAGGACAAATGGACAAAATAAAAGAACTGCTCAATTCAATCTAATTGGACAGCTAATTAAAATCTGGAGATACATAGAATGAAAGTTCTCGTTACAGGCGGAGCCGGGTTCATAGGCAGCCATATAGTTGAACACTTTCAGGGCAAAGCTGAAATTGTTGTTCTTGATAGCCTGCGCTCAGGACATAAACGTAATTTAGACGGATTTGATGTAAAATTCATTAAAGGAGACATCAGAGACCGGGCAAAAGTCCGGGAAGCCATGCAGGGAGTTGACTACGTTTTTCACATGGCGGCGATGATCAGTGTCCCGGAATCCATGGGAAAACCAATGGAATGCGTTGACCTTAATGTAAACGGCCTGCTGGTTGTTCTTGAAGAAGCAGCTGAGGCAGGAGTCAAAAAGCTTTGTTTCAGCACCAGTGCAGCTATTTACGGTGACAACCCGGTTGTCCCAAAGCGCGAAGAAATGTATCCTGAGCCTAAAAGCCCATACGCTATAACCAAGCTTGACGGCGAATATTATTGCAATATGTTCAGTCAGGAAGGAAAATTGCAGACCGCCTGTTTGCGCTACTTCAATGTCTTTGGGCCTCGTCAGGACCCGAACAGCGCTTACGCCGCAGCAGTACCGATCTTCACTGCCAAAGCTGTCGCTAACGAGAAAATCACTATTTTCGATGACGGCGAACAGACTCGTGACTTCATCTATGTTAAAGATATTGTAGCTGCCAACGTATTCATGGCGCAGAGTGACTTTACCGGAGTTTACAATGTTGCTTATGGCGGCAGAATCACCATCAATGACCTTGTGAATAAAATCAAGGGAATCACAAATTCAAATTCTGAAGTAGAACATCTGCCGGAACGCCCCGGAGATGTAAAACATTCAATGGCTGCCGTTGACAAGCTCAACAGCACTGGGTTCATGCCTCAAAGTGACTTTGACACCGGCCTCGCGGCAACGATTGACTACTTTACAAATATATAATAATATGACTTTGAGTATTTGACATCAGCTCTGAAAATCATATATTTATCTGATAAACAAATACAATTCAAAGCAGTGTTACGTTATTAAGATTCTTTTACTACGCCGCTTTAGGATAACCTAAACCGCAAACTAAGGTGATAAGATGGAAGTGATCATCAGACCTGATGCCCAAGCGGCAGTCAAGCTAACCGCCAAAATTATGGCTGACGATTTAATAAAAAAACCTGATATGGTTTTCGGCCTTGCAACAGGCAGAACAATGGAAGCAGTATACGCAGAACTCGCAAACCTGCACCGTAACTGCGGTACTGATTTCTCGCTGGCAAAAAGCTTTAATCTTGATGAGTATATCGGTCTTCCATCAGAAGATAAAAACTCATATCGCTATTACATGAATTACCATCTGTTCAATAACGTTAATATTGACCTGCGCAATACTCACTTGCCTAACGGCATAGCTGAAGACCTTGACGCTGAAGGACCTCGTTATGAACAAGCTATCGTTGATGCCGGCGGCATTGACATGCAGCTCCTCGGTATCGGCTGCGATGGACACATCGGTTTTAACGAACCTTTGTCTTCACTGGCTTCACGTACAAGGCAGAAAGCTCTGACTCCTGAAACCTATGAACAGAATTCACCGTTATTTGACAATCCTGAAGATATGCCGAAACGTGCCTTTACAATGGGCGTAGGCACAATTCTTGATGCTAAACGCATTGTCATGCTGGTTACTGGTGCGGAAAAAGCCGATGTCTTGGCCAAAGCCGTTGAAGGCCCAGTCACATCCATGATTTCTGCATCAGCACTTCAGCTGCATTCACGAGTTGTTGTCATCGTTGATGAAGAAGCAGCAACTAAGCTTGAAGGAAAAGATTATTATAACTGGATTTTCCAGAATGAACCGGAGTGGGAACCATATCGCTCTATGTAATATCGTTTACTCCAGAGAGAAGCGACAGGCAGCTAAGGCTGCCTGTTTTTTTTACAGCAATTAAAATTATGAAACACTCTTTTGAGCTTGCGGCACGGCAGCAGTTTTGCTCTTAAGTAGTGCGTAAAATCTTTTTCTGATTGGCTCCGGCATTTTGGCCCATGCCAAAACTACTTTCTCTTTAGTAATGTCACCCGGTGCATGAATGAGGAAATTCATAAAATTGACGTAGTTAACACCACTAACCTCGCCCCCTTCAGTGCTTAAAAGAACATGCTGCATCCAACAGTATTCAGAATAAATCACATAAGCCGATGCAGTCAAGTCAGTGCATTGATAGTAAGTGTGGTTAGTAAGCAGCCTTGCAATCATGCTTTGAGCAAAAGCCATTGAGCGCATATCTACATGTTTTGATAGTGTCGGCATGTAAAGGCTGCCGTTTTCACGGTTAATTCTTACAAGTTCACTCAAAATGCATGGGACGGGATCCATGATAACCTGATAGACATCACCCCAGTTCTTCAGCATACTTTTAACAGATTTTATAAGATTATCCCGCTGCTCATTTAGAAAATCCGTTGCAAATCTATAATTTACAGATTCCCAAAGAATCCAGCTACTCTGTTTTTCTCTCATAGTGAACAATTTGAGACAAACCAGAAGCCGGAAAAAATTAATTTCCAGGACAGTACCAGCTAAACTTTCTTTTGAAAATTCACTGTAACCATCCGGCAGCCTGCCAATTATATCTCTGAAATTTTTCTCTACCTCGACAGGCCTCTTAGCTCCCCAAATATAATCCGTTATAACTCGTTTAGTTAAATATTTGCTGAACGCAGCACTTTCAGCCGCGCATTCAGCCATTCCGTTATGATAAAGAGTAAAAAAGCTATTTAATGTATCGCCATCCGGTAAACCATTTCCCGGCGCAGCCTTAAGATTACTGTCGCTGCCAACAGCTATTTTCAACGAATATCCCTGACTGAATGCATTGTGACTGACCATTCGGGCAAAACCACAAGTGCTGCGCTGAAAAGGAACCAGATTCTGCCCGAGTTCGTCACTGCCAAGATGAGCCCCAAGGTATTTAGTTACCAGATACGCCATACCGGTTGCTGTGAGTTTTCTAATGTGTTCCCGCATATCCTCATGTTCACCATTTCCCTGGTACATGAGAAAACCGGATTTTATCTGTTCATTCAATTTCAGAGGAATAGTTATACTGAACAACTCATTACCACCGTCGTCAAACATAGACTGTTTATTTTTGTGATATACAACTCTGATAACGTAATTCATATCACCTGAATTATGACAGTCCACAGCAAAGCAGAACTGAGCTTTGTGATTAGAATGACCGGAAGCACTTTCCGGCTCAAAAGAATAAAGCATTTTTAAGGATTGACCGCCATCCATTCTAGCCCAGTTTGGGCGCATATAAGCCTGGATTCGGGGATCACAAACACCAGCTCCCATGCATATTGCTGAGGCAAAGCCATGACAAACCTTATCACTGCCCCATACAAATCCGCCAAATTTAGATGGCTGGCGTAAGGCTGTAGAATAGCTTGAAGGCAGCATCGATGCTTTCCAGATATGATTGACATATGCGTCTTTTTCCAAGTTGCTGTAAATTAACATGGACAGCCCATTGACCATAGCTGCGTTGAATTGCCCCTCAGAAACATCATATACCAAACCGTTTCGTCTGGCTTCTCTAAAAAACAAATGGGTTTTCGGAAGGTCTTCAGGCCCGGAAGGCTCGCCGTCAATTCTAAAGTTAAGTTCACCTTTAGGCATAATATATACCGGCCCGCTGTGGAGCTCGTTGTAAGCTTCAGATAATGCCATTTTGGCTTGCGGCGGAGTATCAGAGTAATCCTGCCATTGCCTTTGAACAGACTTTGTATAATTACCGGGAGCATTATATTTGTGAACATGCCGGGCAACTGTACCGAAATCATCTACTCGGCGTTTATCTCCAACAGCTTTTTTCACCTTTGCTCTTCCGGTATAATAATGGTGAAGCAAAGATTCGTTGCTGATAAAAGCTATTGACCCCGGCAGTTCTCTGTGAGTAAGAATTTGAGATTGAGAGTAACCGCCTTCTATGTTCAGGTGTGCTGCAACTTCACGGGGATTTCCCATGTATGGTCCGGGGTACTTTTTGATCAACTTTTTCAACTCAGCTCCCACCATGGTAGCTCCCTGCCCAAGATTCATAACCGGAATGTTGTTGATGCAAAGAATAACAGTAGAATGACCAAACGGGTAGCGTCGCTGGTATTCGCCCTCAGGCATATCATAGCCGTTAGCCGGCTGAAGAAGCCACTGCCGGTCACCGTCTGTAACCCATGACACAGAGTATATCAGCTTGTATTTATTGCGTTTAAAACGCCATACAGAATCCTTTTCCCAACTTCAAGTGAAACTGTTTTTAAAAGATAATATTCCTCCAGCCGTTACAGATTTTGACAATATAAAAGGTTCTTTGTTCTGGCAATTACGCAAAAAACGCAAATAAAATACTACAATATATTAGCGCAAAATCAATTTATAAATTATTCTATAAAATTAATTACAGCAAAGATGCTTACCATGGTTAGAGATATTTACCTTAACTCTTTACGATATCTTACAGGAGAGAAAAAAAAGTGCTTCTTAAATATCCTTGAAAAATAATACTGGTTTTCAAAACCGCATAGTTCAGCTATTTCCGCCACCTGTAAATTGGTTTCAAGCAGCATTTGGGTGGCTTTTTGCAAACGTTGAGTCAGAATGTGTGTTTTGGGAGAGATACCATAAAGCTGTTTGAATGTTCTTCTGAAATGTGAATAAGACATTCCGTTTGTCTCAGCTTCGCCTTGCAAATTCCAGTATAATTCCGGTCTGGCAGTAACTTCAGAATGAAATTTCTCTAATATCGGCCGCAGATAATCAGGTATGCTGTGGTCAAAATCAGGTTGTTCTTTAAGCTGCAAAAGAATGTCTTCCAGAATATTTACAGCCCGGGAGTATTTCAATTGAGTATTAAACGGCATCATATGGCAAAGCCTATTTACAGACGCCAGCAGTTTATCTGGGGAAGTTATCCGGATTATTTCCTTTTCGGGCCTGATATCCAGCAATCCGCTATTGATATAAGAGTCAGCTCTTGGCCCTTTGAAACAAACAAAATGATGACTGCGGCTCTTCCCCTCACCTGCCCCGTATACGAATTCCGGGCCGGGGCGTGTAATCAGGACATGCGGCCCTTCAAGCTCATATCTTCTATCGTCCGAGTTTACAATGAAAAGACCTCTGTAATTAAATTGTACACCATAATAATCATTGAATTTACGAGTATTGATATGGTCAAAGTTCTGAAAACTCCCCAGACATACAAATTCTATTCCATCAAAAAACATAATGATCAAAAAGTATATTTATTTGCTTGTTTTATCCATTCATATGTATGAATATATATTTATATTATAGATAAAGATAGTCATTTTTTACAAAATTTAATAATAAAAGTGGTGGTATGATGAGAATCGGTGTAGCTGATTTTGGAATGAATGTCTGGGACGGCGGTCTCTACGATATTGAAGATCGTTTAATCAACCTCAAAGAACTTGGTTTTGATGGAACAGAGCGCCTGGAAGCAGCCAGCCCGGCTGATGCAATCTACCGTTCGGCTCTCTACAAAAAACTCGGTATGGATTTCTCCACTTGCCGTGGTCCAAATGTTGAATGTAACATCCAGTGGACAGCTGCTCTGGGAAAAGAATATATCTGGATGACTCCAGGTAAAAATGACAGAGAAATTGAATTTGATAAATTTGTCCGCCGCTCTAAAGCACTCTGCAAGGCAGCCGCAAGACATGGAATTACAGTGGGCATCCATAATCATATGTATCAGCGTGTACAGGATCATTCCGAGCTGGTAGATTATCTGGAAGCCATACCGGAGGCTCGAATTGTTTTTGACACCGGACACCTTTCAATGGCTGGCGGAGATCCCGTTGAAATCGTCAAAAAGTACCACAACAGAATTTGTGTAATGCATTTAAAAGATGTTTTCCTGCCAGGCGGCAAGCGCGATGACGGTATAGATAACTACCGTTTCTGTGAACTCGGTGCCGGCAACAACGGCTTTGATAACACCGCAGTACTTGAAGCATTGCTGGAAACAGGCTGGGACGGCTGGATACATATTGAACATGACCTTCACCAGCGTGAACCGCTAGTAGACCTCAAAACAAGTATCAACTTCGTCAAATCAGTAATCGGAGCATAAACTACTATGAGCAACAAAATTAAAGTCGGAATCATCGGTCTGGGACGTGCTGGTATGAATATGCATTTGCCGGAACTCAACAAATTTCCAGAACTGTTTGAAATCACAGCTGGAGTAGACATAGACCCAGAACACTGCAAAATTTTTAATGAAAAATGCGAAGCCAAGACCTACTCAGACATGGATGAAATGCTCAAGGATGCAAACTGCGATCTGGTTTCAATCGCAACCCGCTCACCTGATCACGTCAAACATGCTAAAAAATTACTTAAAACGGGCAAGTATGTCTTTCTGGAAAAACCAATTGCTCTGAATTACGCTGAAGCCAAGGAACTGGCTGAAGCCAGTAAAAAGTACCCTGGAAAACTTTTCCTGCGCCATAATCGTCGCTTCGAACGCCCTTTTAATCACATTAAAGAAATAATTGCCAGCGGAATTCTTGGCGATGTCTATGAAATAAAACTGCATCGTCACGGATACCAGCGCCGTTGTGACTGGCAGACTTTAATAGAATGCGGTGGCGGTCAGTTGAACAACTGGGGCCCTCACATTGTTGACCATGCCCTTCGTTTTCTGGAAAGCCCGGTCAAGGAAATATGGAGTGATTTGAAAAAAATCGCTGCAGTAGGCGATGCTGAAGATCACCTGAAAGTTATCCTCAAGGGTGAAAATAACCGAATCGTTGATTTTGAAATAAGCGACGGAACAGCATTATCACAACCGGAATACATTGTTTTTGGCACTAAAGGTGCCCTGACTTCTGACGGCAAAACTATCAAAATGAAATATATTGATCCTGAATTCGTCCTACCCGAGATCAAACCAGACCCCGGAACGCCTTCACTGGACGGAGGTATTGCCAACTGTTATGAGGACCTTTCAAAGGTAGAATGGATTGAAAAAGAGATTGATGTTACCCCGTCTTGCGACTGCTATATGCGTACTATCTGGGAGAAAATATATGAAAGCATCCGCAATGGAGCAGAGTTTCCAGTCACCATAGAGCAAGGCCTTGAAGTGGTAAGAGTTACGGAAATAGTTAAGAAAAATTCTGAATTCTGCAGCTAAAAACAGGTGGCAACAATGTACTTCACAGGATTTGCAGATGAAGCCGGAGCCGATATCGCAACTCAGATCAAAGCAGTCAAAGAATTAGGCTGGAACAATATCGAGTCCAGGAAACTAGGAGATAAATCTCTAGACTCAATAACTGACTATGAGTTTAAACAACTCCAGGAAAAACTCAATGAGGCTGATGTAAAAATAAACTGTTATGGAAGCGCGATCGCCAACTGGGGCAAACAACCACGTTCCGAACAGGATTTTGATGACAGCGTAAATGAACTAAAAAACGCTCTCCCCCGCATGCAGCTGCTTGGAACCAAGATGCTGCGCGGCATGAGTTTCGCCATTCCTCAGAGTGAATCTTTTGACAGCCCTGAGCTAGAGTCCATTATCTTTAGCAAAATAAGGACTCTAGTGAAAATGTGTGCAGATTTCGACGTATTATATGTGCATGAAAACTGCATGAACTATGGTGGCCAATCGTGGTTTCACACTCTTAAATTACTGGAAAACATAGACTCAGACAATTTCAAGCTTGTTTTTGACACCGGCAACCCGGTATTTATCTGGAACCGTGTTGACAGACCTCCCCTTCATAAACAAAATGCCTGGGAGTTTTATTCTAAAGTCAAAGAGCATATTCATTATGTGCACATCAAGGATTGCGTATATAAATGTGAAACTGACAAGGTTTTTCCGGAATCAGAGTTCACCTTCGCAGGAGAAGGCCACGGCGACGTTAAAAAAATTGTCACAGACCTTCTGAAATCAGGCTATGACGGCGGTTTTTCTATTGAGCCGCACCTTGGTGTTGTTTTTCATGAAGACAATGAATCAGAAAATGAGAAAATAGCCCAAGGAAACTACGACTTGTTTGTTGAATATGGTAAGCGTTTTGAAAAAATGATTGTAGAGATACAACAAGATCTGGATTAGCTCTAAACTGGATTATTCAAAAATTTTAATATTTAAAAAGCGCCCGTTCAGAAATGACGGGCGCTTTTGAGTAAATTCGACTTACAGCTTACCTTCCACGGCAGCCAAAGCTTTTTCAAAACGCTGATACAATGCTTCAAGCTCCGAAGACTCAACCATACCGGCGCTCAGCCAGCGAGTGGTAAACTCCTTAGCTTTTTCAGGGCTCAGGCGTTCTTTCTTCTGTCTTGAATTTCCAAAGTTGCTGGCAATAGCCATGCTGAGCTCTTCAGCAAGATCCAAAGTATTTTGTTCTTCACTTTGAACACCAGCCATTTTTTCCATTTCAAGGCAGATCATCTTACGGACTTTCAGGCTTTCAGTACATTCGTTTTCTAACTTATGCAGAGCTGCGCTATCACTCAATGCCACACTCAATTCACTGAATGCTTTTTCAAAATATGATTTTTCATGGAAAGTGGTATCTTCCCATTGTCCGCGACAAGCATCAAGAGCTTCGGCATCGTTAGCTTTAGCAGCATTTAATGAGCTGCACAGAATCTGCTCAACCTTGATACTGTTTTCCAGTAAAGTCTTTTCTTTTTCACGTCTCACTTTACCGGCAAGTTTGGAGAATTTAGCACATAGCTCCCTGTATCGATCCAAAACAGGTTTTTCTTCAGCTCTGGGCATAGGGCCAATTTCGTGCCACTTTTGCTGAAGCTGCAGGAACTCTTTCTGTACTTCAACATTAGTATCATCTTCTTTGATCTTATCAGCAAGAACGACAAACTCTTCAAGCAACACCTGTTTGGACTGCAAGTTGCTGCTGCGCTGCTCACGCAAATCCGAATAATACTTATCAAATGTACCGCGGAATTCTTCGTAAAGAAGTCTGTCTTCTTTTCCCGCAGAACCAGCTTTTTTCCATCTTTCCCAAAGCCCAGGGATTAATTTGTGGGCTTCTCCATAAGAAAGAGTAAAAAGCTGTTTTGCCTCTTCACAAAGATCACGTTTCAGGTTCAATGAATCTTCACGCTGAACCTTAACATCTCTATAAAACTCTTTTCTGGCATTGAAGAACACATCACATGCAGCACGGAATCTCTTATAAAGCTCACGCTCCTGCTCTGGATGTGTAAAACCGACATCCCGCCATTCTCTCTGAAGTATTTTAAAGTCGTTAGCGGTATCTTCCCACTCCTGTGACTCCTGAACGGCTTCTGCTCTTTCACAAAGATCTATTTTCTTAACAGTGATTTCTTCACGTCTTTCGCTCAAAGTGTCATAATAAGCTGAAATACGCTCTTGAAGCTTATCACAGTTACCACGGAAACAATCCCAAATTTCCTGAGCTTTCTCATGAGGTACACTGCCGATCTCCTTCCAGTGTTTTCTGAGAAGCTTGAGTTTTTTTGCAACAGCAGGAAGCTCAGTATCCTTAGAATCCTGTAAAGCTTCAACTTGAGTGCAAAGGTCTAGTTTCAGGGTGTAGTGTTCCCAGCGGGCAAGATCCCTTGTCTGGTAAACTTGATGTAACTGGTAAGAATGTTTTTTGAGCAGCCGATCAAAATGATGTGATGCTTTTTTTACATCATCGGCATTCCCGGATTCCTCAATAATTGCCTTGATTTCTACTTCAAATGCAGCTCTCTTACTCTGCATACCTTCAGGATCTTCATTCTTGAGATACTCCTCAATCTCAATACAAATTGCCGAAATCTTCTTTAAGGCCTCTTCCACTTTAATTTCCTGTTTTGAGAAACGCTCTTTAATTTTGTCTGATGCTGCATCAAATTTTTGCTGTAACTCTAAAGTGTCTGAAGACTTGAGTCCAACTGAATTTTTTTTCCAGCTCTCATTTAATTTACGAAAATGATCAACAAAGTCAGGCGAACATTCGTCATGTGCCATAACTTCAATTTCTTCACAAAGAGCGTTTAGGTTTGACAATTTACTCTGATATTCTTCTTCTAATTGTTTATTTTTTTCGATTTGCCGCACAAACTCTTCCTTTGCCATATTATAGCGTTTATCAAGAATCTCGGCATATTCTTCCGGCATGTCAGCAAGTTTTCCCCAAGCCTTACACAACTTATCAAATTCAGTTATATCGTCTTGAGATGGTGATGCTGGCAACTTCTCAATACTGTTACAGATATCTTCATGTTCATGGATAACATCTTTTACGTCATTCGTCATTCCACTTTCAGATTTTCCTTTGGGAACATCAATATCAGGCTCAACTCCATCCATAGTTTCACCGAGCAGTTTTTCTGCCAACTGGCGCATAGTACTGAATTTAGCTTCACTTGCTGCTTTTTTAATGGAATTTTGATTTTTTTCGATTTTCTGCAACAACTCTTTTCCAAGTTCCTCATCATCTATGCCAATAAATAGCTCGACAATTCTGTCTGGGCTTTCGATTCTTTCAGCCAAGGCTCGCCTTACTTCAGGAGAGTCTACTTTTACGGCGGTGTCAACCAAACACTTCTCATCACTAATATCTTGACAAAGTTGTTTATAGTTACAATTTTCCTCTTCTTTCATAATTCTCCTCGAAATACTTTTATCCTTTACGCTCATAATTAACAATTTCAACTGTGGATTGTCTACGTTGGCGGCAAGTGCAAGAAACTCTTGAGGGGGAGCTTAAAAGATCTAATGCTTTTTCCCTGGACTCCACATCCGACTCTCGCTTAAGGTATTCAACGAGCATCCCCGGATTCTCAGGAATCATATTACGCAATACTTTAACTTTCTCCCCAACACTGTCGACTAGTAGCAACGAATCTATCAAATTATTTACGCAAGACATAATTGTTAAGATTATCCAGTAGTTGGAATTTCCTCGACTTCATACTAATAATTTGCAGCAATCTTGAGAATATGCAAGAAACTATTTGATAAATATTTGAAAAACCATCAAAAAAGATTATTTTTTGAGCTTACGGACCACTGGTTTTTTTTGCCCCAAAGGCTTATTGCTTAACGGCTCAACAACTTTTAACCCAGTGATCGTAGCATACATACAAACAAAATCCAAATATAAATTTAACTAAATAGGACACACAAAAAAATGGCAGGTCAAACTAAAAAGTTTAAAACAGAAGTTCAGCATTTACTGGACTTAATGATTCATTCTCTTTATTCAAACAAGGACATCTTCCTCAGAGAACTGATCGCAAACGCAACGGACGCCATCGACAAAGCACGATTTGAATCCTTGACTACTAAACATATAGCTCAAGAAGACTGGGCCATTAAATTAACCATTGATAAAGATCAGAAAACTATTCGGATCAGCGACAACGGTATCGGGATGACTAAAGATGAGGTAGTGGACAACATTGGAACCATTGCCAAGTCAGGCACAAAAGCGTTCATTAAAGCAATGGAAGAGCAAAATGCCTCCTCCAGCGATATTCCGGAACTAATCGGCCAATTTGGTGTAGGCTTTTACTCATCTTTCATGGTAGCGGAAAAAGTTGTTCTTACCACTAAAAAAGCAGGAGAAGACACCCCGGCAATACGCTGGTCATCTGATGGAAAATCCAGCTACACAATTGATGAAACTGAAAAAGATTCTCAGGGGACAGACGTAGTCGTTTATCTTAAAGAAGATGCTGCACAATACCTTGAAAACTGGAAAGTTAGCGAAATCGTTCGCAAATACTCCGACTTCATTGAATATCCAATCACCCTGCCCTACGTCAAAACCAATGAAGAGAAAACTGAAACCGTAGAAATACAAACTTTAAATTCCCAAAAAGCTATCTGGCTCAAAAAAGCCTCAGAAATCACTGAAGACGAGCACAAAAGCTTTTTCGCACACCTTTCTCATCATGGCGGCGAACCATTAAAATCAATTCAGATTTCCGCCGAAGGAACAACCGAATTCAAAGCACTAATATATATTCCCGAAAAACCACCTTATAATTTCTTCATGCCGGACTTCCAGAAAAAAGGTCTCCAGCTCTATGTACGTCGCGTGTTTATCACCGACGAATGCAAAGATCTTATCCCGGATTACATGCGCTTCCTTAACGGTGTCGTTGATTCAAGCGACCTCCCGCTCAATGTTTCCCGTGAAATCCTGCAGGAAAATCCACTGCTGAAAAAGATTCAGAAAAACGTCACACTCAAGGTTCTGAGCGCTCTTAAGAAAATGAAAGAAAAAGAACCTGAAAAATACCTCAACTTTTTCAAAGAATTCGGCAAAGTTCTGAAGGAAGGTATTCACCTTGATTTTGCTAACCAGGAAAAAATTAAAGACCTTGCCTTATACGAATCAATGAATACCGAGCCAGGAAAAATGATCAGCCTGAAAGAATACGTTGATGCTATGGCACCATCCCAGAAAGAAATTTTCTATATTACAGGTGAAAGCCGTAAGGCCCTGGAAAATTCCCCTGCTCTCGAAGTTTTCCGCAGCAAAGGCTACGACGTACTTTACATGATCGATCCGATTGACGAATGGGTCATGCAGTCAATGCAGCAATATGCCAAAAAGCATTTTAAGACAGCTGACAAAGGCGACGTGGAACTTGACGAAAGCGAAGCGAGCAAAGAGAAGATTGAAAAAGCCAAAGAAGCTCATAAAAACTTACTTGAATGCCTCCAAAACCAACTGTCTTCGCATATCAAGGAAGTTCGTTTCACAAACCGCCTGACTGACAGCGCCTGCTGTCTTGTAGCTGACGAAGGTGCTTTAAGCTCTCATATGGAACGCATGTTTAAAGCCATGAATCAGGAAGTTCCGGAGTCTCAACGCATCCTGGAGCTCAATCCGGCTCACCCGTTAGTTGAAGCAATGCAAAGTGTATATGATCAGGATGCAAATGCTCCTGAATTGCCAAAATACGCAAGATTACTCTTTGACCAGGCGTTGCTTACAGAAGGAAGCCCGATACCTGATCCATTAGCGTTTTCCAAGAACATCGCTGAACTGATGGTCAAAGCTATTAAAAAATAACGAAATTTAATATAAAATGCCCTTGAATTATCAAGATTTGAGGGCATTTTATAAGCTCTTACAAATCGACCGGAGGGATGGTCGAGTCTGGTTTAAGGCAGCGGTCTTGAAAACCGCCGAGGTTTACGCCTCCGTGGGTTCGAATCCCACTCCCTCCGCCATTTATATATTCATAAGTCTTTGGTGATAAATATGTTAATCACATTGATATAAATTAAGCATGTCAACTTTATGTCAACTTTTTGCCCACTCTTTGATTATTCTACATGATTTTTTCTAGATTTAATGGGTTATGATAATCCCCATAATCCCGAGTTTGCTTAATCGAAGCATGGCCGATTACACTGCCAATTTGTTCATTAGAAAAACCAGCTTTACGCAACTTGTCAACGAAGTAATGTCTAAAGCAATGAAAGCTTTTATTGTTAATACCTAGAGATCGAAGTTTTTTTACAAAAACATGATTTAAACTCGCTCCGGCATGAGCAGTACTGGCCTTATATTTTTTTACTTTATCAGGGAAAAAATAGCCATTCTCATTTGCTGCTTTTTCCAATAGAAATTCTAATGGCGGCAGGAGTTGAATATATAAAGACCGTCCAGTATGTTTGGTTTTTGCTGGGGTTAGTTGTATTATATGTTGTTTTTGATGTAAATCGAAAGTTATGTTTTCTTTTCTTAAATGTATAACATCGCCAAAGCGCATCCCTGTATAAGCTGCGATCAGACAAATTTCCTGCCAATCATCTTTAAAACTGTTTAGAATCAGGTTAACTTCTTCTTCAGTAAATGGTATTTTAGCTGTAGCATCTTCTTCGGCATTTTTGCGCTTAATTTCTTTAAAGGGATTTTTCATGTTCAGACCTTTAAAGAAAGAGCTCATTACGGCAAGATATTTGTTGTAGGTACTATTCTTACATTTAAGTTCAATCATAAATTCTTCGGCATGTTCTTTAGTGATCTGAACAACATCAATAATATCTTTAATTTTAAGATAATTTAAGAATTTTGTGACGCGTAATTCATATTGGTATTGACTTTTGGCCGATAGCGCTAAAAAAATATTCGTTTTTTTGTACCTTTCCAAAAGCGTGACAACTCTATTATGTTGCCTATTCGATCTCAGTTTAGCGACATTAAGAATTATGTTGAGTCGGTCTTGGTGACTTTTACGGCGACAGGCTGCAGCTTCCATAATAAGGGCTCTTGTTTCTAATTTTTTAGCCTCAAGCTTACATTGAGTAATGTAATTTTTTATCTCCCTGACCTGCTGACGTTTTTCTTTGACGGTGCCAGATATAGGGAAATTCAACTTACGTTTTTTACCGCTAGCCGAATCTGTTACTGTTACTCTATAGCTAGTCGAATTTGCGGGAATAGACATTTTAGACTGAGCCTCCTCAAAATCATAAGTTATAAGATACTAGCATATAACAAGGCAGTATCCACTCTAAATCCTGGATTTGCACATTATAGTCCAAGCCATCACCTCGGTTATCGCTGGTTAACAGGATGGTTTTGCCCACCTTGTGATAGCGCTTACAGACCACACATTCTGCATATTTTGTCTGATCAGCAAACTTAACTACAACCACCTTGCCGTTACTGGCGATCCCATTCCTATCACATAGTACCGTATCACCATCTTTAATTGTCGGAGACATACTGTTCCCGGAAATTTTAAAACCTACTAGTTGGCGATTTTCAATTGGAGCTGGAATGGTTTCTGTCGTCTCTGGATTCCAATTATCAAATAATTGATTACCATCTTCGCCATGATAGCCAAAGCCATCAGCGGCATCCGCCATACTGAAAACTGGAACGGGGCGCGTAAGTTTTGCCCCTTCTTTAAAAATCCCCTTAGGAGGCAATAATAATTTTTCATACCCAGATATTGGCAAATCTTCAACCGGGAGATCAAGGGCATCAATTATTGCTCCAAGCACCTCAGGAAACCAACCCACAAGTTTACCTGCCAGCAAACGCTCAAGAGTTTCGACATTGCCATAACCGATGGCTTTATTAAGGGCTAGAGCTGAACAAATATTTTTTTGCATCATGGCATCCTTGATTACCTCGCGCAGGCTAGAGGTATTGGCTACTATTGCATTACAAGTCAAACCGCTAGAGACATCTACACTTACGTTTCCTGCGGGTTGGGGATAATATTCTTGAACGCTCAAGTTAAAAATAGATAGTAATTGTAAGATGTATTTGGGAGGAATCGCCTTGATACCACGCTCCCACATACTAATATTATTTTTTTTAATTCCTCCCAACCTTTTTCCCAGCTCTTCTTGTGAAACATTCGCTAGCGTACGAAAGTGTTTTAAGGTTTCTCCGTTGAATTTTTCATTACAGGTGGTGCTCATAATCCCTTTGGCTCCTTGTTTTATAATAAGCTATCATATTGTTATACAATGTCAAACACAAGTTGAACATAATGACTAGTTTATTAAGTTATTTTTAGGTATTTTGTATTGAAAGTTAAACTGCATCATACTATGATTGATTTTATAGAACAAAGAGGAGATAATATGAATAACAAGAAAGTTACCACCAGCCTTTGCCGGTTCACACCAGCTGTAAAAACCGAGGCCGTTGGAGTTCGAATGACCCCACAAATGAGAAAAGCTCTTACTAAAGTTGCAGCACAAGAAGACACCTCTGAAGCAGTTGTTATCAGACGGGCATTAAAACTTTTTTTACGGCAACGTCTAACTAGATACAATTAAACACATAATTGTTAAGGGAATAAAAAATGATTGCAGTAAAACTAGAAACTCTCATGAAAAGGGAATTAGACGGCATAGGAAGAGCTATGGCTGAACGTTTTTGTGAATTTGCCGAAGCTAAAATAAAAATTGGCCAGAAAACCACACGCTATAGCATGACAAAGTTACAAGAGGCAGCGGATTATGTCTCCAATCATCCTGAAGCAATAATACGTTATGACAACATTACTGAAGCGCGCAGTAATTTAACTAAAAGTAATAGTCAATTTTGCTCTACTTCAACTTTAATCTAAGCATAACCGAGGTTCATATGACACCAGCAGTAGCCATGTTTAATTTCGAAGATGCCAACGTTCGAGTTATTAACAGAAATGAAGAGCCGTGGTTTGTTGCCAAGGATGTGTGTGAGGTGTTGGGCATTTCAAAATACAGGGATGCAATTATGAAACTTGATGATGATGAAAGGGGGTCGGTTAAAGTGGACACCCTTGGTGGAGTTCAAACAACGACAACCATTAACGAGTCCGGCCTGTACTCTCTCATCATGAAAAGCCGGAAACCTAACGCCAAAAAATTCAAACGTTGGGTAACAGGTGAAGTGTTACCTTCAATCAGGAAGCACGGGGCTTATGCGACACCGGATACAATTGAGAATATGCTAACAGACCCGGACAGCATGATTAAAGTTTTGACTGCACTGAAACAGGAGCGCAAAGAAAAAGAAAAACTTATTCCTAAAGCTGCACACTCTGATCTGGTCTGCGACAGCGAAAGTTTGTTTACAACAACCCAGATTGCAAAACGTCTGGGCACTGGAGCGCAGTCTTTAAACAAATTCCTTATATATAAAGGGATATTGCGACAGGATAAAATGCCCGCGTTTAAGATTCAGCATCGCAGTGGTGAGCTGTTCAAAATAGTCGTTCACAAAATCAGTGAAGATAAAACTACACAATACATTAAATGGTTTGAGTCCGGAGCCCGCTACATAACTAGCTTGTGGCAACGTGACGACCTGCTTCCGGCATAGAATTTGCCCTTTTACTTGAACGTTTTCTACGACCGGGCGGTGGCAACACCGCTGACCATTAACCCAGAAGAAGAGGAAATTATTATGCATATCCACGACACCACGAACTTTAAGCAAGGACTATGCTGCGATTTATGTTTAGAAGATAATTGCGGCGAATGCCCATTTTATAACCGAGCTTATTTTAGCAGTTTA
>JAAEMX010000440.1 GCA_024225035.1 Lentisphaerota bacterium | reverse complement strand
TCCTTTTCATCAATCTGCTGGCACACCGCATTTTGCAGTTCTATAATCAGGGATTCGCTAAAGAATTCAAGATTGTCCGGGTTATCGGTTCCGATACTCTCAAAAGCGTCTTCCATGACCATATTTGCGACCGGCCCGATTAAGTCGGTCAAGCGTTCTCTGAATACGTTAAGAAAATCGGTCTTCTTTTTTCCAAACACAGACTCTGCGGATAAAAGTTCAACCAGACCGTGATTGTGGAGCCAGCAGATACCGGATAAAACCTCTCTCTCGGTCATGCCTGTTATGTCTGTCACTTGAGATACCGTCTTTTTTTCCTTCAGAACAAGCGATATCTGTAGTTTCCGCGCGTCAAACCCCTCGTATCTCGAACTTGGCATCCCGATAGTTCTGAACACCGCATGATTTCCCGGGATAATCTTTTTCACCATATTTATCCAGGCATCCGCTTTTACCAGCGCATCCATAAATTTCTCGGTATCAATCGCCCGGATTGCGGCAAGATCAATATTCGGGATTTTATCTGAGAATGACAGCGATATATTGATCCACTTCAGCAGATTCAATTCGTCGCTAATATCTTCTCCGACCAATATGGCTCTTATCTTGCCGCAGACCAGTATGATTCTGCCTTCCCGGCCGTCGGTATTGTTCGTGATATATAAACATCCGCTTGTTTTCTCACCAAGTTTACGTTTCATGGTTTCATATAATGACATACGTGCAAATCACCTCTGTTTGGGCGGAGTAGCTCGTTTTTCCTTGATTTTGCCGATCTTGTTATACATGATCTGAAAACTTTTCCGCAGTCTTTCAAATGCCAGGGTCAGTTGGGCAACCTCATTTTTCGTATGCTGCTGAATGTTTTCAGTGACCAGGTCTATGTCAAGCTCCCCTTTGCTCAGCCGGGTCGCAGCTTCCGTCAGTCTGTCAACGGGGTCTGTTATGACGAAGCGGGTAAAAAAATAAAAGAGAAAAACAGAGACTGCTCCGATAATGAAATTCCACCAGGTAAACACCGAAGTCAGGATTTTGAGCAGGTTATCTCTGGGAATTTGAATACTGATAATTCCTCTTACATCTCCCGTCCTGTATCCGAAGGCCCTGGTTCCGTATTTGTCCAGAAGAATGGATTTCATCGGCTCCTTCACATCTTTGTCCAGATCTCCGTGACATTTCAGACACCCTTCTTTGACATACAGCGGTTCCGCATATCTGTAAAAATATCCGTCAAAACCTTCTGTGTAATCAAGTTCCTGATTCCTGATTCTGTCCAACGCGTTATCCTCAAAAGCATCAGGTTTGTTTTTCGGCTCCCGGAACCGATCCGACACAACCCGGAAGTTATAGCCGTATTTTATGTCAGCAAGAGACGCTATCTCACGGGTTGCCAGCGCGGGATTGTGAAGGTAAAACTCGGATGCCTGATCTGTGTCAGAAACGTTTTTGTATGTTGTCAGAAACCCGTGATCCTTGCTATAAATATCTTTGGACCACACCCC
>JAAEMX010000439.1 GCA_024225035.1 Lentisphaerota bacterium | reverse complement strand
TCGCCAACCGCCTCGTCGGCTACCTCCACGGCTGCCTACGAACCCGCACCCCCTACAACGAACACACCGCCTGGGCCCACCGCCAACCCAACCAAACCCAGACCGCCGCTTGACACCTTCCACCCATGGGGTGTCTATTGCCGACGTCGATCGCCTCCGAACGCCGGCTCGGGGATGCCAGGAAGGGGTGCTGCCTCAGGGGCCCTGATGGTCGTAGACGATCTCGAAGTCACCTTCATCGAAGCCAACCGCGACTCCCCGGACCGCGACGTCCAGCCAGGGGGCCAAATCAGACACGAACAAGACGGCAGCCGCGAGAGCGTCTACAACATCGAGGTTGCCCGCTTCAGGGAACGCGAAGTAGCGACCATCCGGCCACCACCGGTAGGGCCCCACCGCCCACTCAGCCATGTCATCGGCCGACTCGAACAACTCTGTTCCGGCCACATAGATATGCCACCCAACGTCGGCGAGCTCAGTGAGACCAAACCACAGTCCGCCAAGCCCCTTCGGGGCAGACCGCTGGACCTCAGCCCACCACTCCCGGCCCCCGGCCCGGCTCGATTCGCCTGTGCTCATCGAGCCAGTCTGGCTCACCCACCCATCCGATCCCGAAGCTCGACCACCAGCCGGTGCGGCGGGCCACATGTTCGACTGACCCACCTGGAGCGAATTCACTGACCCCGGGGAGCGTCCCCGACCACGCGTCCCATATTCCCGCCCGCCCCGGCCCCCGATCGCCGGCACGGTGACAGGCCAGCCACGCGCGATCATTGGCCAAGGAAATCGGCTGGATCGTGGGCCACGTCGCTGGGTCCTATCGAAGGGCAGGACATGTTCGCTCGCAACGGGAGGTGGCGCAGTGGCGCCCGCGCAGCAGACGCCTACGCCTGGGTGGGATTTGCTCTTTTTTGCACCATCTGGGGCGTCGGGTTCCTCATCGCCGCAGCCATCCACCGCGACCCGCTCGAGCTCCTGGTTGCCGGCCTATTCACCCTCATTGGCGTAGGCCAAATCGTGGGCTCCCTATGGCTTCTGTCCCGCAACTATGTCGCGTTCGACGACGCTGCCCGCCAGGTCCTCGTGAACACCTCCGGTGACAAGATCAGAGTCTCCTTCGACGATGCTCTCTTCATCGTTCCGGCTCGGCGCTCCTTTCTGCCCGCCTACGTTCAGCTCGAGCAGCCCGCCGGTGGGCGGATCCGATGCGGCCTCATGTCTCAAGGCAGGCTCTGGAACTCGGTCAATCTCCGAGGCTTCAAGACGGCCCTCACCCAACGAGGGATCCACCACCGAGCCGAACCCTGACCAGAGGCCTTGAACACCTCGGCGTATCCCCGATTGTCCGCCCAATATGGCGCCGCCGACTACCCCATACCGCCGG
>JAAEMX010000438.1 GCA_024225035.1 Lentisphaerota bacterium | reverse complement strand
TCCTTTTCCATAGGACACCTCACTGTTGCTGTATTATGTCTCGTGAATATGTGAATTATCAGACCACCGCTAGCAATGCCAACGATGAAGGCGGTAAATAGTAATGAAATCATTTCCTCACCTCGTAAGTTTTTCTGTCTTCAAACTCTTGCTGCTTACCCTTGTTCCAGTTGGCTACGGGCCTGAAATAGCCGCAAACCCTGCTATACACCTCGGTTCGTTTTCTGCACTTAGTCATCTGTTACTTCTCCTTTTTTTCTATTTCGCGCTCAAGGCGACAGTCTTTGCCATCGACATACACCGGATCACACATCCCTAAAATCCGGCTGACAATCCGGTCACCGTAGCGTGTCTTGAGCTCCTTGCGGTCTTCGGCATTGGTAGTGAAAAAAGTCAATGTCCGATTGTACTTGAACAGCGTGTAACGCTCTGCTGCGTAATCGATTAATGGGCTGGCATTGCCATAGCTTTTTATTTCCCGCTCTCCGGCAATATCGTCGATAATCAAAGGCTTATACTTGAACTGCTCGACGTATTCCCAGAATTGTTTTTCACCACCGATAGCGTACTGTCTAACCAATTCAGCGGCAGCGATAAGTTCCACCTTGAACAGCCCGGAAAATATCTGCATGGCGTATGTTTTACCGACCCCACACGGCCCGAACAGCATCAGTCCCAGCTCCGGCAGATCATAGTGCTCATTCTCCCAGTGCCCGACGGCATAGCGAGCCAGATATTCCGCCAGCTTGTTGAAGGCCTTCGGGCTGCGTGATTCATAGCCGTATTTGCGCAAAACCTGCTGGTAGTGGGCAGTGTTTTTGGCTAGTGCTTCCGGTGAAATCTGACGGCGTGTCTTGGGGATAAGTTTTTGTAAATTAACGATCATCAGAACTCCTCCGAGTAGTTGGCGGGGTCAATGCTTTTGAGTTGGCCCGGATTGGAATTTGAGCTGGCATCATAGTGCCCTTCGGCTACTTTCAGCCAGTTATTCTCGTTAACAAACAGCCAGTCGAAAAAGACTTTCCAGTTTCGGTTGTTGTCACCTCGCAGAAAGCTACTTTCGCTGATTTTAGGCAGGACTATATTCCAGTCAAAACCTTCAGCTATCCGGGACTTGATTCTGCTCTTGCGACTCGAC
>JAAEMX010000437.1 GCA_024225035.1 Lentisphaerota bacterium | reverse complement strand
TAAACTTGAACCTGATTGGCTATTACAGTATAGTAATATTGTCCATCATTTAAGTTAGGTGAGTCAACATTGAATGTCTCAGGGCTAACATAAGACATTTTAAAAGTAGAAGCTGACTTATCATTTGGCAAAGCGGAGTTGACTTGTACATCTCTCATGCCAGCGTAATCAGGAGGCAAAGGATAGTATTCACTAGAGCTAATAGCAGGAGTGTAAGCTCTTGTTGATTGCTCTCTTGTTTTCAAAACTCTATTCATTCTGGCTTCAGCCATAGCTACAAAAATAGGCATAGACTCTGAAACTTCAATGTCTTCCCTATCTGCATAACCTTTTGATGCATTAACAATTTGATTATAATTCATAGTCTGCCAGGTCTCACTAGTAGATATCTGTTTTCAGGACTATTCAATTTCATTCTACGTTGTTTATCAGTAGACTCGTACCAATTGAATCCATCCTCCCTTAACCATTTCTCAATAACTGTAAATGGAATAGTGGCTACTTTAAAAGCGCCTCCAGTTACATCGCCATACCCTA
Organism: Lentisphaerota bacterium; assembly: GCA_024225035.1. Lineage (GTDB taxonomy): Bacteria > Verrucomicrobiota > Lentisphaeria > Victivallales > Victivallaceae > Zth2. Next base: position 4,482 of record JAAEMX010000437.1, on the reverse strand, counting down.
CATTACCATGGCTGTTAAATTGAGCTTTGTTATGGTCTAATTGCCCTTGTACATCTTGCAATCTTCTCATTGTTATCTTGCCAGGTCTATCCCCTATACCAGGCTGGTGCCAAAACTCTTCTGTTATCCCAGTCTGAGGGTCATAGTCTCTTTTAACAAGAGTTGTAGGGTTGTTATTTTCCATTTTAAATTCTCTCTATAATAGCTTATTTTAAGAGGTTTTATATAAGCCTAGCCTTACTATTACTAGGCTATTAAAGCCTCTAAAAATAAGCTATAACCCTATAGAAATAGGGCTATAACTTACTACGAAACCGACTAAGCGTCAGCAGTAGTCAAGGCAGCAATCATAAGATGCGCTTGAGGATTACAAACTTCCAAAGTTGTTTCCCATACAATTTCTTTACGAGTTGAGTCACCTAAGACTGCTAAGTCTTTGGTATTCGCAGGACGCAAATCAGCAATAGAAACATAGTCGCGATCAACTAAGAACAGAGACGCAGGATCAGAAAAGCGATCAGGAGTAACTGTAACAGTATGGAAGTCGCCATCATAAACGTCAATTGAAGCAACTAATTTTTTATCATCAGTTGTAACATAACGAGTAGAAGCAGCAGTAAAGTTAGAAATGATACCACGGTTGTATGCACCAACAATAGCATTAACATTTTCATTACCACCAGATTGAGTCCAAAGTTGAGCAAGACCAGCTTTCAATAGATCTTCAGTCAAAGGGCGTTCAGTACCAGCAGTGCCTGTGTTAGCACCATTGCCAGTAGGGGCTACAAAGCCCTCGCCACCTTGGAATGAAGTGCCTGTAAGATAAGATTGGAAGTTACCCATTTTACGAGCAGTACTTTTGTTGCCTGGAACTTTAGCACCATTGACTGTACCTACCATTGCAGATTCAGCATCACGCTTCATTGCTTTCATGCGTCGAGCAACTTGGTAAGCCATTTCAGACTTAATACCACCACCTTTGAGAACTTTTTCTTGCGTGCCAGTTACAACAGCATGCTTTTTAAAGATCTGGGTGTAGTTGCCTAAGCGATCACGAGGGGCTGCATCTTCAGGAGCTGCATCATCACCTTCTACATGGGCATTTTCATCTGGCTCTTCTAACTCATCAATTAGCCATTCATGATTGGTACCAGTAGATTTGCCTTTCTTAGCAAGTGTAATAAAAGGCGTTTCAGTTGGCGATACATCAAAAAGAACATCACTTAAATCTTCGCGATTACCACCTGTTGCAATTGGCTCATCATAAGAACTGTGAGCACCGACTGACATTGACATAATTTTCTCCTACATACGATTTAATAAAATACTAGCAGCATCTTGTACGCTGCCAGAGGACTTTAAAGCACCTTTCTGAGCCTTTGCCTGTCTTGCTTTAGCAAGCTGCTTGGAATTGGCTTTTGGGGTACCAGGCTTCTGGAACTTCGGAACTTTCTTTGTGATTTTGACTTCAGCTTCTTTCTTCCCTTGGCGGAAAGCTTTAGCATCTTGAATCAAACCAATGAGACGGCTATCAGTAACATATTGCATATCCGCTTCTGAGAACCCATAGGATTCACTCAAGAAGCTTTTAAGCTCAGTTGTTTCAGCTTTCATCACTTCAGGATTAGACCAAGTAGGATTAGCAGCTATCATCTTTTGCATTTCTTGTTGCATATGCAATTGATGATTTTTAACTGCTTCAGCTGCTTGCTTATCTTGAAGCTCTTTTTGCTGAGCTCCGACTTGCGATTGAATACCCTGTATCTTTTGTGCTCGCTCAGCATACTCTTGACGCAAAGCAGACCACTCAGATGGATTCTCAGCACGAAGCCTATCCCAATCTATCCCATTGAACTCACTTAGCAATTGCTCTTCTACCATCTTGGTCATGCTATTAACACTATCAAGTCTAGTAGACAATTCATTAGCTACAGTATCACGTTGTTCTATAAATTCCTTGCGCTCGTTTTCTAGCGCAATAGACTTGTTGTTGACATGCCCTTGAAGTTGATAAGAAGTTGCTAAATCACTTAGCGGAACTTCTTTTGACTCGCCATCAATTATAGCATGGAAAGCAACAGACCCATCGTCATTAACAATAAGCTTGTCCTCATCTATGCCTAAATATGAAGCAAGTGACAGTTCTTCTTCATTTGCAATATCATCTAAGTCATCAGAACCCTCAGAATCGTCAACGTCAGTGTCGTCACTTTCAGGTAGATTTGCATCATCATCCAGCACTACATCAGTATCTTGAATATCTTGTTCTGTTGCGTCGTCAGAACCAAACAATTGGTTTTCGACTCGACTAGCAATGTCTTGCATCGAATTATCGGTAGCAGTTTCATTCCCCATCGTTATTCTCCTTTTCTAGTTGTTTACTGGCTAATTCACCAGTGTTAATAAAGCTTTTAAATTCATCCCTAAGAGCTTCAAGTGCATTACATTGAAGCTTTAAGGCAAGAAGCGAATCAGAATCCGAGGTCTTAGTCTCTAAGAAAGCAGCAAACAATTCCGCTTGTTTCGCTTTAACAAACGGCTCCACTGTCTCTTCCCAAGCCTGCTTATACTTTTGGCCAGTTGCTACTTCAAGTTCTAGCAAGTGATCACTCATTTCCTGAATCCTTATTGTTATCAGATGCAGCTTTAGCACTAGCTTTTATTTGCATCCGTTGTGTTTCATTAGTAAGCTTAGCATTGTAGTATTTGAATCTAAGCTCTTCGCTTTGCTCTTCAGCAGATATAACAGCTTCAGCTTCAGCAAGTTGTTGCTTAACAGCAGACAATTGAGCATCCATCATTTGCTTCTGATTAGCTAGCTCATTCTTGGTAGTTTCAACTTGAGCTTTAAGTTGAACATTCATAGAAGCAGTTTGAGCCTTACTGGTCTCTGCATCAGCTATCTTATTCTGGAACTCAAGCTCTTTCTGCTTTTGCTCCATTTCAGCTTGCTGAGATTGCTTAGCACTTTGATCTTTTTGCTGTCTAAGTTGCTGACCCTCTGGAGAACTAGGGTCAACAAAATAAGACTCAGCACCTGGCATCCCAGAGAACTTAGCATAATCATCTAAAGCTTTGAATACTTTAGATTCACTTACCATTGCTTGTTGAGGATTAGCAAGCATTTTCTCTTGTATTGCTAAGAAATTAGTAATAGCAGCCTGTTGCTCTTTTCTATTTCCGCTTCCTGTGCCCACTCGTACAGTAGAATGCTTTCTTGAAGCCCACATAGTTGGATTAGTTTGAATCCATTGACCTCTAAATTTGTATTCTTGAGCTACATCATGATGCTTTGACACTTCTTCTCGTATCTTATAGCATAAAGGCTTGATCCCAGTCTCAGCAATAACGCGTATCATAAGACCAACAAGCTCTTCTTTTTGGCTCATCATGCTTTGAATGCCCTCTGAGCCGACTCTGTCACCGATCATAGAATCTGTAACTGGCCCCTCTGGAGTAACTCCTGCTCTGCTTGCTCTAATTTGATCCAAGTAATCCATCATCTTGTAGGCATCACCTGACAAAGGAGGGGTTACATAAGGAGCAACAGCATCTAATCTCTTAGCTCTTATGATTCCACCTGGTCTAGATACCATCAAATCATCTAAATTAACTTGATTCTCAACAACAACAGTACGCTGGTTGTTCTGAAGATACATATTATCAAATATATTTCTCCAAAGAGTTGTTTTTTGCTCTTGGATTTGCTTAAGCCTATCATAAATAGACAGGCCAAAAAGCTTATGAGACATAAGAATAGCAGTAGCACTAACAAAAGGGCTGCTATCAATTACTTCTGCATCAAGTAGCTCAGTAGGGTTATCACCCCCTGCAACAGTAATCTTTACATATTCAGCAATTCCATCTTCATCAATGTCAATATGCATAAAGCATTCAGCGATTTCAACAACTCTTAAAGATGGATCGATGCTATTAGAGCCTCCCATCTGAGATGCTTCATCTTGCATATAAAATCTGTAATCACCATCATCATAAGATTCAGAGGTAGGAATTGAATCAACAATTTCTTTGCTATACCCCTCTGCTATTAAATCACCACAAGTCTTTTCAAAAACATGAGCAGTAAACCTAGCATGGGAAACATCCACAGAATTGTGATTCTTGTTAACACGAAACTCTTCAGGTGGAACACTTACAACTGCTACTTTACTGTTAGAGGAAGAACGTTTGATCTTCATATCAATGCCAGTGTCCTCTTCTGACATCTCAACAATATCAAGACTTGCATCAGCTAATAAAGCTTGTACAGTATTTTGATCAATACCTGTGTAAATCTCTATCTTCTCATTAACATCTTCTTCATAGTAGACTTTAATGAAGCCGTTCTTCTGCATAAGAGCATCTTTTATAAACTGGTGAATGATAATAAAACCATTATTATCTTTCATCAAGATGTCATATACAAATCGAGATTCCATTTCCGCTTGAAGCTCATCTTTAGCGCTTGTAGCATCAAAAGTG
>JAAEMX010000436.1 GCA_024225035.1 Lentisphaerota bacterium | reverse complement strand
GGAGCAGGATGCGAAGGCGCGGGTTTCGCGGCGTCAGGCACTGATCGGTGCCGGTGCCGCGTTCAGCGCGCCAACGATCACGTCGTTGGCTTCCGCCCCAGCCTACGCCAACTGCAACAGCGCCGGTCCGATCGTGCTCGACAACTTCACCACAAACCAGGGACCCTCCCCAGTCTACCATGACGGATCGTTCCCGTTCGGGTTTAGGAGAGGCGGGGTAGGTGGTGACCCCGGCCATTTCACCGTGATCGAAAACGGCGTCCTCACCATGAGCAACACTGCCTTTAGTGTTCCATTTGCACTCCACTACGGCCCGTATCCCTCAGATGGCGGGGATATCTATACCACGATACCTGCTGAGTGCACCCAACTCGTCATACAGGATGTCTCCAAGTACGAAGGAAAAGAATGCTGGGTGGGGATCCAAAACGGCTATCAGGGCCCCGTGTACCAAGCTTTCGGGGCGCTTGTGGGCACCGAAATGGTGTTCGATCTCGGCGCTGTCCCGATGATCGCGCACCCCCGTCTCGACTTCATAATTCCTTTCCTTCCCGCCGATTTGGCACCCGATCCGTTCGAGTTTGTTGCCGAAGGGCCGATCATTTTGCGATAGTGATGAGGGGTTGCCTGCTCACAGCCGGTTGCAGTTTGTGGGCCCCGGCCGGCAAACGAACAGGATTCAGCAGTGCTAGGCCGATTCAGTGGCACACGCACCCCGC
>JAAEMX010000435.1 GCA_024225035.1 Lentisphaerota bacterium | reverse complement strand
GTTTGATAATTATACTGCTTAGCCCTTTCAAGTTAACGCCTCTCTATTTTAAAAGGCACCATCACAGAATTTTCTGCTCAAGAACTATCAATTAATTTATAGGAATAAAATTATGAAAGTCCAAGAAGTCTGTAACAAACACAGTATCAGTCACAAAAATGTTTTAAAGCACTGCCAACGGGGACGTTTCCTTCTAGACGGCCTCGTCTACACGGCCGAAGACATTTCGAAGCCCGATTCCCGTAACGCCAAATGGGAGATTACACCACTGGAAGGTGAGCAGCCGGAACTAGACGCCTCTTTTGCTAAAATAAAACTCCAGCTTACTAAGCAACGCCACCTTGAAACCCAGATCAAAAAGCTCGAACAAACCATCATGGAAAAGCGTATTCATGTGTTCGAGGAGTTCATTGACCTTAACACTCGTCTATTAGTAAAGGACCTTGCCCCTCTAAAAGAGTTTGTAATAGAGCATATTGATGAAAAGGAACATGAGAATTGGAATCAACTTGTG
>JAAEMX010000434.1 GCA_024225035.1 Lentisphaerota bacterium | reverse complement strand
TTTATCCGAAAAAAATAAGTGCCCGGACATCTTAATATTATTATTATAAATTTGAATTTTACATGTTGAATTTAATGAATTTAATGCTGTTTTTTCTTAAAATAAAATAAAAGAATGCAAAAATCATACCAGACATTACTGAATGTGCATAGCTTTTAAGCGCAGAAACAGTTTTGGATGCGCTTGCTACAGCAACAGATATGTTTTTGCTGCTTCTTTGCAAACTGGAAATATTATATGCTGTTCCAAGAATAAGCTCGCTCTCGGGGTGTTGCAGAAGCGGCAGAAACATATCTGTATTGTCATAAACTCCCATATCTGCAAGGGTGTCGGCAATATCGTCAGCATTGCCGATGTTTTTTTCTTCCAGTACCCTGATCAGGTTTTTTTTAAATTTGCGTTTCTGCCTGACCGGCACATCTGTTTGTTTTTGCAAGGCTGTTCTGAGCAAGGCAAAAAAATCCTTTTGCAAATCTTTGGAAAGGGACTGGAATAATACAGGCAATTGTTCCGGAATCTGGTCCACGGAGTTTGAAATATTGTCAGCTGACGAGCAGATAGCCCCGAGAAGTGTTTTTATCTCATGCCCTACGCCTGCTATAAGTTGTCCCAGTTCTGCCATTTTTTCTGACCGGGCAAATACGTCTTTTAACTGCTCATGTGCTTCTTCAAGCTGCCGGGTTCGCTCATTAAGCATTACTTCGGTTCGTTTGCGCTCGGCAATTTCATCCAGGAGTTGCTGTTGAAACTTTCGGTTATTCAGATGCGTTCTGACACGCGCCAGGACTTCTTCTTTTTGGGCAGGTTTGATGATATAGTCAACGCCTCCTGCTGAAAAAGCTTTTATTTTATCTTCTGTCTGGGCTGTCATGAAAATCACAGGAATATCAGAGGTCTGTTTTTCTGATTTTAACCTGCGGCAGGTTTCAAAACCGTCTGCTCCAGGCATCATGACATCCAGCAGAATAATGTCAGGATGTATCAGCTTTGCCTGCTGGACACCTTTTTCACCGTTGTTCGCTGCCACAGTCCTGAAACCGCTCTCTTTCAGATAATTCCCAATAACAAACAGGGATGTTGCGCTGTCATCGACAATTAAGATAGTGCCTTCAGTGTTGTTCTTTACAATACTCATTTGTAAGCCTGCTGATCCGGTAAAAGCCGGTTGTCGGATTTTTGTTCGTCTTTGCCTGTTTCCGGGCCGATCGGGATGATTACACTGAATACTGTTCTGCCCGGGGCACTTTCCAATCTTATGTTGCCTTTGTGTTTCTCAATAATCTTTCTGACAATATCCAGTCCCAGCCCGCTCCCTTTTCCCTGGGGTTTTGTTGTAAAAAACGGCTCAAAAATCCGCTGTTTTATCCCGTCCGGAATACCTTTGCCGCTGTCTGTGACCGTAACAACGGCCAAACCGTCTTCCAGGCACACATTAATTTCCAGTGTGCCCGTGCCTTCCATTGACTGTATGGCATTGTGGATAAGATTTGACCATACCTGGTTAAGCTCATCCGGGTAACACAGGACACGCGGCAGTTCCTCATAATGCCGGATAACTTCTATGCCCTGTTTGATCTCGTTATTAAAGA
>JAAEMX010000433.1 GCA_024225035.1 Lentisphaerota bacterium | reverse complement strand
TTTGACTTTACCCCGCCAGCCCCGGCAGAACATATCACCTTCCGCAGTCACCTCGTTAACAGTTACTTTGAACAGATTTTTAAATAAGGAGTATTTGATATGTTGGACAACATTCTGACTAACTGCAACGTGTTCGTTGATGGTAAGGCTTATGTTGGCAAGTGCGAGGAACTCACCTTGCCTAAGCTTTCATTAAAAACCGAGGAATTCCGTGGTGGCGGCATGGATGCTGCCATAGAAATCGACATGGGTATGGAAAAGCTGGAAGCCAGCTTTGATATCAATGGCTACGGCGCTGAAGTTCTGCAGCTTTACGGCATCTATGATAACAACAAAGTGCCCTTACGCTTTAGAGGTGCTCAGCGCCAAGCCGATGGCTCGATTAAGGCCGTTGATATTGAGATGACCGGGATGCTTAAAGAAGTCGATATGGGTAACTGGAAAGCTGGCGAACGTGCCAAAACCAAGTACACCATGAACCTAAACTACTACAAATTCTCACTCGATAGCACAGTTATTTATGAAATCGACATCATGAATAATATCCGCAAAATCAACGGTAACGACCAGTTAACAGAAGTGCGTAATGCACTTGGTATGTGAGGTTAATTATGGAAAAGCTCACTCTTGATTACCCGCTTGATATAAATGGTCAAACTGTGCTTGAACTGGATATACGCCGTCCCATGGTCGGCGACTATCTGGCGATGGATAAAACGACCGGCAGTGACGCTGAAAAGGAGCTTAAACTCATGGCTTCATTGTGTCAGCAGTCTCCAGAAGACCTGATGAATCTTGACATGGGAGATTACCTCAAATTACAGGAAAAACTTAAATCTTTTTCTTCATGAGTCCCCGGCAGGCTCGGGAGGGTTGCATAGCCTTGGCTAGTCATACGGGCTGGCAGCTCTCCGAGCTCTTAACCATGACCGGGGAAGAGTTTGTAAAATGGCTGGAAGCCTGTCCTAAGGAGTAAATGCAACATGAAAAAATCGATGGCAGTAGAAATTGGTGCGGTGTTTGGTTCCGGTTTTAAGCCAACCTTTAAAACCGCGCAACAATATAGTTCCAAATTGGGGCAGAGCTTGCTGGCTACTAATAAGAAGTTGGCAGCCAGTAAGGCGGTTATTAAGTATCGGCAACAGCTTGCGATGCTCAAGCAAAAACAACAGGCCGCGGGCGGCAGCAGTAAACGCTTAGCCGCTGGTATCGCTGTACTTGAAGGACGTTACCGCCGGGCCAAAACCGCCGCTAAAAGTTACGGTATTCAGATTGGCAGAGTCGCTCAGCAGCAACGCCGTTTGTCGATGCAGTCCAAGCTTCAGGGCATGCGCATGCGAGGCCGTCAGCAATTAGGCCAAGCTTGGGGTGGCTTAAAAAGTAAGGCCTTAGGCGCTGGTATTGTTTTGGGGACCGTGGGTTTACCCGTGAAAATTGCCGCTGATTTTGAGAAAGCGATGTCCAAAGTTAAGGCGATTTCCAATGCCTCTACTGCTGAAATAAAACTTTTAACTAATGAAGCGAGACGGCTCGGCAGATCAACTGCTTTTACCGCCAGTCAGGCGGCCGAAGGTCAAGCGCTTTTGGCACAGGCTGGTTTTAAAACTCAAGAGATCGTGAAAGCCATGCTGGGACTGTTAGACTTAGCCGCTTCCGCTGATATGGAACTTGGCGAAACTGCCGGGATTGCAGCGGCAATGCTGCGTGGCTTTAATCTCGATGCCAGAGAAAGTACCCGAATTGCGGATGTTTTAGCCAAAGCCACCTCATCCTCTAATACCAATTTAACCCAGCTTGGGGAAGCGATGAAATATGTAGCTCCGGCTGCCGCCAATTTGGGCGTGTCTTTAGAAGAGACCGCCGCCATGATTGGTATTTTGGGTAATGCTGGAATCCAAGGTACTATGGCAGGAACAACCATGCGTAAAATCTTATCCAGTCTCGCTGCTCCAACTTCAGAAGGAGCACAAGCTTTGCAGAATATGGGTATAGAAATTACTGACATGGACGGCAATATGCGTCCGCTTTCAACTATCATGCAAGAGTTTGCAAAAGCTACTACTGAAATGGGTAATGCTCAGAAAGCTGCTGCAGTTAAAGCTATTTTTGGTGAACGGGCGATGTCAGGCATGTTGAAATTCTTGTCAAAAGGCGGAGTTACTAAGATTAGAGAATTACGTCAGGAACTAGACAAGGCCGATGGTGCCGCCG
>JAAEMX010000432.1 GCA_024225035.1 Lentisphaerota bacterium | reverse complement strand
GGCGTACCCTTCGGGCCGGGCTTCTCCGGGCTCCACTTCGTTCCGGTCCTGCGGAAGACCTCCGGACTAAACCCTGCGTATCCCTTACGCGGGGACATGTTCCATGGAATTGTTATTGGTGACGGGCTATGCTGTTTCTAAATGAGCCTGCATCCAGGTAAATCAGCCGTTTTCTCCGGTAATCCCCAAAAAATCTGCCATGAAACCACTCCATGCATCTCCGATGAGCTTATCACATAATGTTTGAACCGGTAGTTATCGGTCAAAACCGGATCTTCTTGAGGCAGGCCCAGGATAGTGTCGAGGTGTTTCGCTACTGCATAGGCCACAATGAAAGAAACCGACATTTTACGGAATTTTCGAAGATCGATGTACATCTCATACTCATCCTCCTGGAACGAGATATGGAACTTATGCCAGCTATCTTCTTCCGGTACGGGCGTTTCGACTCCGCTCAACGACCGTACCGGGTCAAGATCCGGATCAAAAACAGGGGCCAGACGCTGGTATTGAACGGCAATAGCCATGCGCGCTGAAAAGTCCTTCTCGTTCATAACTTTTTTCAGCAGTTTAGTAATAACAGCGGACCTGGAAATGCCAAGTGTTTCAGCGGCATCATTGACTTTCTCCAGCACGGAGACTCGGAAGTTAATAGTAGTTTGAATTATCATAAAATTATCCTTATAACCTGGTATCAGCATGATATTCTTTTATTTAAAAAG
>JAAEMX010000431.1 GCA_024225035.1 Lentisphaerota bacterium | reverse complement strand
GAATCTCAAACCGTAACAACTGATGACATGGAGTAAAGAAATGTTTATGCCACTTTTAAAATTTGGAGGGCTGGGTGAGTACCCAGTGAATGAGGATGAAGCGCAAATGGCAAATAGTGGAAGCCGAAACCGGAGCCGGGCTATACACTCTCGGTAGCAAGGAGGAGGCGGAAGAACTTTTAAGAATTATCGAAACCAATGAACGCTTAACTGGAATATTTACCCCTAACGCATACGACGTCAGGCCACAACCAATAGTTGATTCAAGAATTTTTCCAGCAGGAGTATTGTTCAGTTTAATACTAGGTTGTGGACTTTGGATAACAGGAACGTTTAACAGCTAAAGATTTTGAAGCTCGGCGGAGAGCAGGAACTAAAATTTAGGGCGGTCGCCTCTCCTCCAGATGCATGTTTCTCTCATAATGTCCTCTCTCAGGGGCGACCGCTCTCCTTTACAACTAATCCAGCAAAAGATTAATATCACTAAAAGTCAAGAGGTATTGAGATGGGGCGTTTTGTGTCAAAATCAGAAGTATCTGAACAAAGCAAAGCAGAGATTGGCGATGAGCTAATAAAACACGCCTATCTCTCAGAGAAGGAAATCATTTTTCAAGCCGTCGTAATAACCGTAGTCATAGCAATTTCATTTCTT
>JAAEMX010000430.1 GCA_024225035.1 Lentisphaerota bacterium | reverse complement strand
GATTATTTACGACTGTTTTTGCAGGAAGAAAAAATGTTATTGAAAGGCAAAAAAATCACATTTAATCCAAGTGTATATCACTATTCTAATAATACCCCTTCAAAAAACGTCGATAAAAACGATGACTACTATAAACTCATAAAAAACTCTCTGGAAAGGTTAAACAGCTATATATATAAAGTTGATTTAGATGCTATTTCAGCAGAAACACTTAACTATATTATTAGAAAATACGACATTAAGAGTACTCGTTTAATACTAATTGTCTGCAGAGCGGGACAGATTAATATTTTAAAAAAATTACTTGTTTTTTAAATAATAACGTAAAAAATTACGATTATTACTACCTGCTTCTACATTATGCTATCTTCTCCGGAGAACCTAAAATGATCAAAATTTTAATTAACGCCGGAGCTGATATTAACTCTCGTGAGAAACGTAATTACAGAACCCCGCTGCACACTACTGCAAAATTGGGCACCATGGATATGTTGAACCAGCTCATCTACTATGACGCAAATCCTCGATATACTGACGCAAATGGGGATACGCCGTTACATATAGCATGTCGGTTTGGTAATTATCGGTTCATAGAAAAACTTGCATGCGGAAGATTTGATACAAGGACTTGCAGTTATTATTTTAACGTTTTAAACGTAAAAAATAAAAATGGAAAAACTGCATTAGATATAGCCCAAGAAAGAGATGAGGGTGAGGCTGTAGAAATTCTTAAAACCTGTTTAAAATCATTTAAAAGTTGGTAATATTAGCAGAAGGCATTATATCAATATTTCTGTATTAACCTTTAACTTGCTGGAAATATTTAATGCGTAAAAGTTATCCAAGTGACATCTCCCGTATTCAGTTTGAATAACTTCGTTCAATTATTGAAGAAGCGAGAAAAAAGACCAAACCCCGCAAGCTCGATCTGTATGATATTTTTTGTGGTGTACTCTATGTTGTTAAAACCGGATGTCAGCAGTTTTTTTCAATGAATTTTACAATAAGAGCTAAAGCATTAGAAAAGACGCTGAGCCTTGCGGTTTCAAACCCGTGGCTGTTGGTTCTGACGTGACCAATAAATCCAACCCTGTCAGCATTTCCAGCATTATAGACAGCACTTGCATCAGAAGCCGCGCTCGAATAGACCATATATTGTAAATCAGTATTTACATCTTCTGCGGCATCGGAGAAGAGACCCAGAAGTTCCCGGTCATAATTTGTCAGCATGTCTTTGCTCCAGCACCCCGGGCGACCGTCAAGTGTCTGCGATTGTTCTAGTACCGGGCATCCGTCTACAGCTATAAAGCGCCATGGATGCAGTCGGTCAGCAAGTACTTTTGCTCCGTGACAGCCGCCTTCTTCATGCACTGTAAAGGCAATTATTAATGGATTCTCAGGCTTAAATGAAGTTTCTTTCAGTTGCTTGAGAGCTTGCAGCAACATGGCAACTCCACCGCGGTCGTCAAATGTCCATGCGGCTATCATCGGGTCGCTCTCATCGCCGAAGATATGAGGACCACGATCTGATTCGACAGGTACGGCTGGTGAACCAACGCGTATTCCTTTTTTCTTCAGCTGCTCCGGAGATAAACCGGTAATAATCCTGACATCGTTCCAACCGAGGGCCCATTTCCCTTCTCTTGCGTCTTGACGATGTGCTGAACCCATTGAGAAAATACCAACGATATTAGTGCCTTTGTCGGATATAATCTCCACTGGGCGTTCACCAGTTTTTACAGCTGCAAGTCCGCCCGAATTTATTACTCTGAGTTTCCCGTCAGGCTCTATGTCGGTTACCACCATTCCGATTTCATCCATATGGGCAGCCATAACAGTTAGCGGCCCATCATTGTTTTTGCCGCTGATTTTGACTAACAAATTGCCAGCTGGGTCAACTTCGTATTCAAAACCGGCCTGGGCTACGTAATCAATTATTACTTTCCTTATTTCCTGCTCATATCCTGCAGGAGCTGGAATTTTTAATAAATTTGATAAAACCTCTATAAATTCTGCTTCTATTTTTTCCATTTATGTTCCCTGAGTCTCAAAGTTTCGAATTGCTAGTAATTATAATAATTCTGATATAATAAAAAGTAAAGTGTTAATAATTAATAAATTCTGTATTATTGTATACGATTAATTGTTGGTGCATGTTGGAGAATGTAGTATTATTCTAATAGTTAATCTCTTAAGCTGTTTTATTCTTAGATACTGGAACAAAAATCAATATTATAAGGTCTTATTTTTTATAAATTGTATTATTATTTAAAATCTGTAATAACTGAGAGGGAATATGGCATCATTTAAACGTTCTTATTCGATGAGTGAGATAAGAATAAGCTGAGCTGATAAAAGATTTGAGCGGCTCACAAGGCCATGCAATAGCAAGACACCAGCAGTTGGGTGCTCAAGGTTTAGCAGGCAGAATTTCAAATGAGATCAGGAGAGGAAAACTGGTAAGAACAGGTTTTGATGGAGGGAAAAAAGCTTCCGATCAAATCCAAGCAGTTACTCTTTTGCTGAACTCGAGGATAGGTCAGGAGGCTTTGGGAATTCTTGATTATTGTACTTCGGAGGTTGGAAAACGTTTGGGGTTATCACAAAAAGTTGTATTAACAGGCCCCGTAGATTATTTCAGAGATTATTCATCCGGGATGATTGCTGTAAGCGGCAGGAAAAAACAAGGAGTTCTTACCCTTGATAAACCAGTTACTTCAGAAGCACAAAAGATTACGATTGTTCTTGGTTCTCCAAAGTCAAGCTTTACAGGACCGCTATATATTATCACCGCTTACCCTAACGTCCTCAGGGGCGAGCCATTGGAAGCTTATTGTATAACTCCTTCATGGGATGCAATCAGGGCTAAAGCTGGTTATGGGTGATGATAAAGGGGAGTGGTTGATCTCCCCTTTGCTATATATTTATTTTTTAAAAATCTCTGAAGCGAACTCTATGAAAAGTGTGCGTTGGTAGTTATAGAGTCCAGCATCTTGAACAGGAACAACGACAGCAGGTGAATCGGAGTCATTGTGATGTTCATGCCACCAGCCTGGAGGCGTGACAAAAGCCGTGTTGGGCAGCCATTCGAGCTTCACCGGATCAATAAGCTTGCCTTCAAAATCAATCTTCTTACTCATCAGCGTATAAACTTTTCCATCTGATGGCCCTTCCGTGCAGAGGTCAAGAGCAACAGAATTGTGACGGTGTGCCGGTTGAATTTGTCCCGGTTGGATAATATTAAAGAGAGTCCATAAAACGGGAGTCGCGCTTTTTGTTTGATCATATTCCGGGTGGACCGGAATTACACCATTTCTGTTACGTTTATTGGCATTAGTCTGAGTATTATACTTATCAGCAGCCGCTTTGAGTTCGGCATATTGGTATATCGTTGGGCTGAAGGCAGGGCGTTGAGGGGCAGCCTGTAAGCGTTGAAGTAACGGTTCGTCATTCACCCAGTAGATAAGGGAATCACTATGTGCTTCAAAGTCAATTTGCCTGTCATATGGTATTGTCAAAATATCACCTTGATTCCATTCAACCGATCCTTCTCCGCAATAAACAGTGCCGTTGCCTTTCAAAATCACAAAGAAATGAGAAGAAGCTTCCGCAACAGTATTAAGGCTGTTACCTGTCGCTATTTTTACAAATGATGCCAGACAGTTTGGTGATGTAGCCGGGTAGGGGATATGTAGTTCGTTAGAAAAATCAAACAGGCATATTTCTGTTGAATTATTAAATACAGGTTCAAGCATTACGGCTTTTATAGCTGGAATATCCGGTATTATTGCGGACATATATTCACAGTAATGCTTATCATCATTCCAAAACGAATGGTGTGTCATGGTTTTCTCCTCAAGTAATATTATCAAGACAGTTTCTAAAGGATTAATTCTACCTCTTTCCAAAGCTTAGTAAAAGCTCGTGCGCCGGAAGTTCTTGGAGCAAAACAGTGTACAGGTTCACGGTGAATGCCCATCTTTTCGACTGATGAATTATATGGAATATGCGTATTGCAAAAAACATCAGGCGTTTTTTCGATGCTTTTCTGAATAATATCACTATGCATTTTTTTGCGTTTTTCGACCATTGAAAAAAATGGTTTGAGATGATTGGAGTTTAACTCATTATCTTTAAAGAACTTTTTTAAACTTGAATAAGTAAGCATTGAAAGTGTCGTAGGAATGACGGGAATGAGGATTAGGTCTGAAGCTCTAAAAATATTTTCGGCAACAATTGTAATATTTGGGGGACAATCAAGAACAATCAGGTCATATTCATTTTTGACAGGCATCAGAATTCGGCGCAGCTGACGACGTGAACGCTTTTTGCCTGAGAGCAGAAGTTCCATATGCCTGTAGCTTAAGTCAGATGGTAAAACATCCAGATTTTCGTAGTCAGAGCCGCGTATGAACTTCTGAATTTTTTTCCCTTTTAAGAATTTTTCAGAACTGAATTTTTTGTGGGGTTTAACTCTGAAATAATAAGAAACTGCTCCTTGTGGGTCAAGGTCAAGCAGAAGCGTTGAGTAGTTGTGCAATGCCGCATGATAACTCAAGTTTGCCGCCGTTGTCGTTTTACCTACCCCGCCTTTAATGTTGTATACTGCTACGATTCTCATGGGTCACTCTCCATTTTGCCTGCGAACATATTTTGAAAATACAATAGATTGTCTTCACAAATAAAATCAGAAATTGCAGTTTTAAACTTATACCTGATTTCTTCGCGGTCTATGCTCAGAAGAGCTATTAACCCTCCGAGTGCAGCGGCAGTATGAAGAGACTTAGTTCCCTTGGGAGCTAAGCATTTAATTTTATCTGAAAGTGCATCCGATTGAACACACAAGTCGTTGAAATCGCCCAATAATGTTTGCAGTTTTTTTAGTCTGGCAATTGGGTCAGACAAATTTTTATCGTACAATGGGGCAAAGAATTCCAGCATATATCTTAGCTTTTTGCATTCTATACGCAGTGCGTGTACTTCATCGTATGGGGTGTTTTCATCAATAACTTCGGCTATTTTAACTATTCTGTGATAACGCTTTAATATGCGCTTTGAAGTGAATTCTACTACATTGTCTTCAGAATGCTGAGTTGGTTCTGTTTCGTGAACATTCTTTAGAAACTTGCTCCAATCAGATATTAATTCGTGATACTCGTTAGACTGTAGATATTTACTTATTTTCAGGTATTCTTTGCGGCGCTGTTTGACAATGCTTTGGAAAAACGGCTTTAGTCCTTGACTAATTACAGGAGGGAGCATTTTCTGATATTTTTCTCTGTACGAAAGCAGTACATCATAGTCTCGCATATGATTAGTCATTTTGCCGAGCGCTCCAAAACGCTGCTTGAATGCATCACCTTTATCGGGGGAAAAAACACCTTTTAACTGAGTCAGAAGAGCCCTGGTGCGCCTTATGGTTACCCGGTAGTCATGCAGGAATTCAATATCAATATCTTCAATGATACCTTTCTCATTGCTAGTCATTACCTTGACCATATCTCTGCATAACATTACAGCTGCTTCCTGAATGGACAGTTCAGCTTTCAGCGGAGTTCTAATGCGTGACGAATATTTGCATGGTACAACTTTAATTGCGCCTAGTGCTGTAATGATTAATGGTTCGGCTGAGATTGGAGCAGGAAGGCCATAGGCATCCAGAGTCTTCTTTATAATTTTAAACTCATCGGTATAACCTTTGATCGGATAAAGCAGCAGGATATTTTTTAAGGCCTTCTCATTGCCGTCGTCATCCTGCGGCAGAAATAGTTGTTCTTTTGAAATGTGTGCTATAGTCTTGCCATCTTCATTGATGATGTTAGCTGAAGATGTTTTGCATTTAAGCTCAGCAATCCTAATGACTGCTCTGGGACCTTGAATTTTTGAGAGTTTTGTTTTTAGATTTTCAGGGATAATCTCTGCAGCAGAGCGATACGGTTTTTTGCGTCGCCATAAGAACTCAGCAATATGTTTGCCTGTATAAATATCGCTCAGTTCATACTTTGTGCCGATGCGAGTAAAGCATATTGAAGCTTTGAAAAAACGCCAGTCAAATGTATCCAGAAATTCAACCAGGCATTCAGGATGAGTTCTGGCACTGACAGAGAATGATTTGCGCAGGCAAGCCAAGAAGTTCTGCCAATCAAATCTGTCCGGCAGCTCGATTTCCAGTCTCTTGTGCAATTTTCTCCTCCTTCAAAGCGATAAATCAGCTATTCATCGGAATCCTTCCATTCTTTGAAAGGCTTTTTAGCCAGAGATGCGTTGGAGTATTTCCATTCAGTTGAAACTTCCTTGCCTATCCATGCCGGGATATCAAACTCAGTGGCTTCATCCGGAATTTCAATCTCCGCGACAATCAAACCTTCATTACGGCCGAAATACTCATCAATCACCCAGTCATTTCCACCGAATTCAGCGAAATAGCGAGTTTTTTCAATGAGGTTGTCAGCGGCAAATTCTAAAAGCATTTTCAGGGCATCTTCACGTGGAATTGAATATTCGTATTCCGAACGTGTTATATTGATTGCTTCTCCTTTAACTGTAATCATGGCTTGGTCATCCGTGACCCGTACTCTGACTACACAGTTTTTGGAGTGTGCGATATATCCTTGGCAAAAATCTTTTTTAGAACTATATTCGTCGCGCCAGGCATTGCTTTGGACGATGTATTTTCTTTCAATTTCTTTACCCATTTTATAGATTTTCCTGCTTGGGTTTTACCGCCTCGGCGGTTTTCTTTAGAATCTTTGTTAGTTTATCATCATTTTTCAATAATGTCAATGCGTCTTTGAACTCGACAATGGTTCGTTTTCTTTGTTTAGATTCAGGCCATTCCTGCAAAATTTTATTCACAGAAAGCGGGTAGAAAGTCACCCGATAATCTTTACCGTACTTATTGTATTTAAAAGATCCGATTTTGTTAGATAATGGTTTCCCCAGAACACCGGCTTCTTCATAGCATTCAGCTCTAGCCGCTGTCATATGATCGTGTCCATTATCGATATGTCCCTTAGGGAAAATCCAGTTTTGTGCCGAGTTTCTAGCTGTTATCAGAACCAGATAAAGATTGCCGTTTTTATTGAAATACGGTACTGCACCGGACTGTTCTACAAGTTTTTTATCTCCCATTATTAATCACCCAGAGATATTCCCATTTTTCTGGCATTAAGTAGCCAGGGATGATCCAACGGAACTGTTTTTCTGATACCGGCAACGTCTTCCAGCGGAACTGGAATTGTGTGCTGCCCTTTTGCTGCGATCATCACACCGTATTTTTCTTTAAGTATGCATTCGGCGCATGCAGCTCCCAGCATTGTTGCCAGCAGGCGATCCGCACTGGACGGAGTACCGCCACGCTGCAGATGCCCGAGTATAGTAACTCTAGTTTCGAGTCCGGTCATATCTTCAAGGCTTTGAGCAAGCTCAATTGTGTGTCCACAATATTTTGAGCTAAGCCTGTTCAATTCTTCCTTGGATTCATTCTTTTCTTTTTTAGACTTGAAGTTTTCTTTTCTTTCTATAGCCGCATTGAATAACTTAGCGGCTTCAATCGGGTAGGCTCCTTCAGCGACAGGAACTATGCTGAAAACTTTGCCCTGTCTCGTACGTTTTTTTATAGCATCAGCTACCTTATTCAGGTCATATGGAATTTCCGGTAACAGGGCTACATCTGCCCCTCCAGCAATTCCGCTGGCGAGAGTAAGCCATCCGGCTCGGTGGCCCATAACTTCTACCAGCATTATACGTTTATGACTGCTTGCTGTTGAATGCAGGCTGTCAATTGCGCTGGTTGCGGTTCCGGTAGCTGTATCAAAACCAATGGTGGTATCAGTTACTGCCAGATCATTATCTATTGTTTTTGGCAGAGTGATTATGTTGAGTCCTTTTTTCTTGAGACGGAGAGCACTTTTATGAGTGCCGCCGCCGCCGATGCAGACGAGGCATTCGAGTTGATGCTTGTTGTAGTTTTCAACGATAGCATCGGTCATATCTATTATATTTTTGCCTACAGGCATTTTATTAGGTTTATTTCTGCTGGTTCGCAGGATGGTGCCGCCAACGGTCAGAATACCGGAAAAGGCATTTGCGGTAAGGCGCATGGTACGGTCAAAGGCAATGCCTTCGTAGCCGTCTCTAAAGCCAAGCAGGCTGATGCCTTCCTGATTAAGGGTTCTGCCAATTGCACGAATAGCGGCATTAAGTCCGGGGCTGTCCCCGCCGGAAGTCAATATACCAACACATTTAGGCATGTTAAACTCCTTCCGAGAGTTTGGATATTTGCAATTTTGTACCTTAATAAACTATAGATGTAAAATTTATGATTTAAAGCTGTTTTAGGCTAAATTATCTATTGCTGAAGTTACCCGCGGAACAGACGACCTATCTTTTCTGCCAGAACTCCTTTATCCGTGAAGATTTTTAACTTTTCACCTGAATCGACAAAGTCTTCTCTGGACATCTCGCGCAATAGTTCATAAGTGCGCCATTGACTGCGGTGAGAGGAATGCTTCAGCATGAAATGTCGAGTATATGTGCCGTCATTTCTAAGCACACGTCCCTTTTCTTTATCTTCAAGCTGAATTTCAAGAGTGGCTTGCAGTATATCCCTGATGTCCTGATCTTCTACAGGGAAGAGCAATTCAATACGACGATCGAGGTTGCGGGGCATCCAGTCTGCACTTGCCATGAAGAACTCAGGTTCTCCGCCGTTGCCAAAATAAAATATTCTGGAATGTTCCAGAAAACGATCAACAATACTGACAACTCTAATATTATCAGTATCAACCCCCGGTCGCAAGCAGCATATACCTCGAACAATCAGATCAATTTGAACACCTGATTTGGCGGCTGCATAAAGGTGGCGGATTATTTCAGGATCAACCAGTGAGTTCATTTTAGCAACAATTCTTCCTGGATTCTCAGGAGTGGAAAGCCGGGCTTCACGATCAATCAATGACAGAAACTTACGGCGTAATCCAAAAGGTGCAACTTCAATTTTATGCCATTCATTCATTGGTGATGAATAGCCGGTCATTATATTGAAAAGCGCTGAAATATCAGCACAAAGCCGGGCATTGTCAGACATCATACCAATATCAGTATATAGTTTGGCCGTGCGATCATTGTAATTTCCTGTCGACAGGTGGACATATCTTTTGATAAGGCCGTTTTCTTTCCTGACAACAAGCAGTGCCTTGCAATGGATTTTGAGCCCAGAAATACCATAAACAACATGAGCTCCGGATTCTTCAAGGCGTCTGGCCCATAATATATTGTTGCCTTCATCAAATCTTGCTTTAAGCTCAACAATCACAGTAACCTGTTTACCGTTTTCCGCTGCACGCTGCAGGGCTTTTACTACCGGAGAATCTCCGCTTACCCGATAGAGAGTTTGCTTAATGGCCATGACATCAGGATCATCTGCTGCTTCTTCAATCATTCTGACTACCGGATCAAACGAGTGATAGGGCAGGGATATGCAGATAGGGCCATTCTCATCAATTGATTTGAATATTGATTCCTGCGGGTCAATTCCGGGGCAGGGCAGCGGCGGCCACGATGCTTCATTTAAGCTTGGAGCTGCTGCTTTATCTGCCAGTTCAAAGAACTGTTTCAGGTGCAAAGGGCCTGAAATTGAGTACCTAAACTCATTGTCAAGCTGAAATTCGTGTTGCAGCCACTCAGCAAGTTTACCGCTGGTGCCGATGAGAACTTCCAGTCTGATTGGCTCACGGCTGCGTCTTTCAAGTAAAGTTTTTTCAATGGAATGCAGTAAATCTTCAACCCCTTCCTCTTCTATCGCAAAGTCCATGTCACGAGTGATCCTGAATGGGAAATAGTCTTCCAGCTTGCAGTTTACAAATAGCGCCTGCATGTTGTCCATGATGATATCTTCCAGCAATACAAAAGTGTCGCCTTCAAGTCCATCGTTAACTTTTATAAAACGTGGAAGGACTTCAGGTACTTCAACAAAGGCATATACTGTTTCGCTCATCCCGTGCGGAACCATGCTGACGACAACTTCAATTGAGCCGTTGTTGAGCATCGGGAAGGGGTGGCTCGGATCAACGGCTATAGGAGTCAACACCGGGAATACCTGTGCGCTAAAAAAGTTTGTAAGTTCTTTGCGGGCTCCAGACGGCAGGTCTTCAGGCTTACATAGCCGTATATTATTTTTTTCAAGAGCCGGAAGTATTTGAGTCATAAGGTATCGATATTGACGTTTTACTTGACCTTCTACTTTGGTGTGAACAGCATTAAGTTGTTCAGTTGGAGAGAGCCCGGCTGGATCCGGTGCGTCGCTGTTTATTTTTACCAGTTGGCGAAGTCCGGCAACACGTACCATGAAAAATTCATCCAGGTTGCTGCTGTATATAGCAATGAATTTCAGACGTTCAAGAAGCGGGTTTGCTTTGAATCCGGCTTCATCCAAAACTCTGGAATTAAAATCAAGCCAGCTAAGTTCACGACTTAAAAAAATTTCATTATCGAAGCTTTCGGGGTTTATTTTACTCATAATTTGTGCAGTTCCTCTTCAAGTCTGATTTTGAGCCCGAAAACATCTCTGAAAAGGTCACCTTTCTTTTTCAGGTAGACAGACTCTATGGACAAGTCTTCATATACAGGAATTTTTAACAAAAGGCGGTTGCTGCTAACTTCAACGGAAACATTCTTAAATTTATCCTGATGAGCTCTGTCCAAAGCGTCAGCCACACGCAGAATTGCGGCAAGTTTTGAAACTTTTACTTTATCCTCAGGCGGCAAGGAGGTGTATTCAAGGTGTGAGGTTCTTGGCAATGCCTTGCGGTGGTAACGCACAATGACTGCCACCAGATTCTGTTCCCGGTCTGTCAGGCCGGGGATCTGAGCATTGCTTATCAGATAATGTGAATGCTTGTGATGTTTGCGGGTATCAACAAAACGACCTACATCATGAAGCAGCCCTGCTACCTGCAGCAGCATTCTAGCCCGGTTCGACAGACCATAAATTTTCTGCAGCTTATCAAATATTTTAAGGCTGATAGCAGTGACACATTTTGCGTGATCAGCTTCATAATTATATTTTTGACCAATATTTTCAGCAATAAAAATTAAATCTTCTTCAAAAGGGTCTTTACCGGTGCGAGACATGTCATTAATCAGTGCTGATCTTGTTGATATTCCGGGGAATATCAGTTGGGAACAGTTCATATTTCTCAGGAAGTAACTTAGGATATGCCCGCATGGCTTAATACTCAGAGCGAGAACATCAGGGATATGAAACTTAGTAACCAGCTCCTCAGGAGTAAGATCGCAAATTTCATCCATTATACAGTGTAGTTCCGAAGGTTCAAACTGAATGACTTCCATTTCTGAAATCTTTTGTTTGATGCCAATCAGGGCGCGTACACTTGCTCCCATCCCTATCAGGGCTAATGGTTTTTCACCTTTGATGCACGATTCAGGGAACCGAGCTTTTAAATCATAAGAGTCAATCAGGTCAATAATTTTATCAGGATTAAGTTCATAACGACCGAATTCGTCAAAAAAACGCACTGTTCCAAGTGCGGCAGACTCTCCAAACATTAATTTGCCGTTTTCAGAGAACATAATCAACATGGAACCAGAGCCTATTGCAAAAGCCAAAGCGTTGATATTGTCAAAATCCGGAATAGCTTTACGCACCTGCTGGCGCATCAGGGTGAACAGAATTCTGGTTTCTTCTGAAGGCTCCAGGATTTCAACATTTAGGCCGGTACTTACCTTTACCCGGTTAATCAATATATCACGATTAAATGCTTCACGGACAGCACTCGTTGCTACCGCTCGGTAATAACTGACTCCGTATTCATCAAGTTTTTGGGCAAACTCTTTGAGAATATCACAGAGCAGATTCATGTTTTTTGAGCTTATTTCGCCACGACGAAATACGTCATAACCTAAATTCAGATTCTGACTGAGGCGCTCAAGAGTCTCTTCGTTGCCCTCTTTGTCAATCTGAAATATTTCAAGTCTGACAGAGTGGGCGCCGATGTCAATAATGCCTGCTTGAAAAGGAGGTTTCAGTTTTTGTATGCTTGAGATAGTCATACTGTAGTCCTGTAATTCACATGCAATTCTCTTTCATTTATAATATAGCATGTTTTTTAATATTTAAATCCAGTTTTTCTTTTTAAATAAAGCCAGCATGCCAATCGCAATGGCTGTCATAAATGTCAGCACCATGTAATAGCCATAGCGCCATTCCAGTTCAGGCATAAACCTGAAGTTCATACCATAAACCCCGGTAACCATTGTCAGTGGCAGGAATATCGTACCGATTATAGTCAGAAACTGCATGATCTTATTCATCTGGTTATTGATATTAGACAGATATATTTCCATAATACCCGTCTGCTGATCACGGAATATTTCGACGGATTCAATGATTTGTCTAATGTGATCATAAAGGTCACGAAAATATATATGCAGTTCAGGTCTGATTAGTGAAATACGTTCATGTCTCAGCTCATTTGCTATGTACTGAAGAGGTCGGACTGAGCGTTTCAACAGCGGCAGTTGTTGTCTTATACAATGGATGTTGCGAAGCGTTGTTTCTTGTGGTTGTGTGAAACTTTCCGCTTCCATATGTTCAATTTCTTCACTGACAATATCTATTCCGGTAAAGTAATTATCAACTTCAACGTCCAGCAGTGAATAAAAAAGAAAATCAACTTCAGCCAGTCTTAATCTGCTTTTAGGAAGTCTCAAGCGGCGTTTGACAGTATCATAAATATGTGAGCTTTTCTCTTGAAAACTGATTACATAATTTGGCCCTAAGATTAAACAGACCTGGCTTGATTTAAATTCATTAAAAATTGTTCCTGAAGTCACACGACGCAGGAATAGCACCAAGTAGTTTTCGTAAATCTCGAATTTTGGATTTTGCAGGACGTCAAGAATATCTTCAATAGTAAGGCTGTGTAGAAGAAAGTGTTCGCCAACTTGCTCAATTAGTGATGTGTCAGAAAATCCAGTTATTTCAATCCAATGAACTCCAGGCTGAGCAATAAGAGCAGGTAAAGCTTCAGCATCTTTGATTTTTATTGAATTGAAGGTTTCACTGTCATATGAGTGCAGGGTAATTACTGTTCTTTGCGGAGTTTCATCACCGGTATAGACGGGGGTACCGGGAGCCAGGCCGGGCTGATGTTTTCTTTTCTTTTTCTTTTTGTGATGGTTTTTGGTTTTACCATTCATGTCATCCTCCTCAAAATCACTCATTGCGGGTAGGCAAAGCTGTTTGCTGGTGGATTCGTTATTTTTTATTTGGCTAATTTCGAAATACGCTTTTGTTCTCTACATTAAACTATTACGTAAAGGCAGCCAAATGTCAATAAGACTTTGTCAAAATCAGGTAAGGAAAATATTAAATTGTAAGATTATAGGTAATTTCTGCACTATAAAACGTTTATGCAGAACTTGAAGCCTTATATCAGCAGGCTGCAAGTTCTTCCATAACAGTCTGCCACATACTGGAAGTACGGTTTAGGATTTCCTGTCTTCCCGTAAGTATATCACTTTGAGCTTTTTGAAAGTCTACTTTCTGGATGAAATTATTAAAGAAGTCGCTCAAAGTTCCTTCCTCAAGGCTGCAGTAGCCTTCATCAAAATTAAAATCATGCATTAAGGTTTCATATTTATGGGCATGACCAACGGCAATAGTAGGAACTCCGCTTGATAAAGCATTGACGCAGCCGTGATAGCGCCCGCTTATTACGAGTCTGGCATCAGAAAGCATTGTTCTTGCAGCAGCATCCATATCGATGATTGTTTCAGGAGAAAAGAAGCAGCCGTCGCTGATTTCTTTTATAAGTTGTTCATCACTTGCTCCCCCGTGATTGAGTAAAATAACTTTATATCCGAGTACACTGCACGTGTCAGCGACTTCAGAAAACATTTCGGCAAGGTTGGTACGGGTAACGGGGATGATAAAGGTAAGTCTTTGAATTGGGCACTATGACAAGTTTATTTTGATTTTGCGGTAAGCTCCACATTGGAAAGTCGTTTTCATGGGCAGTTATAGTAAAGTCAGGAGCTATGCGTATTTTTGAGCTATCATCAACTGCTTTCATCAAGTTGACATATGAATATTCATCCCGGGCAAACATAATATCAGCAGCATCAGCGATGATACTTATTACTTTCTGAGAAAAATCGTTATCAAAAGGACCATAGGCCTGTGGAAGAAAGATAATTTTCCCCTGATTTTTGCGTATTTTCTTGTAATATCTCTCAAGCAGCCTTAGAGAATATGATTTTTGATTACGTAATTGTTTATCTCCAAGCCGAAATCCCCCGGCATCCAATACTGCTTGTGGGTGTTTAGTTGGCAGGAAGCAATATTTTTTTAACTTCTGGACAGGATAAAAACTGTCAATTGATTTAATCACTAATTCGGGCAACTTTACTCCGTGGTGAAGTCCATAACGTGCAAAATCTTTAAGTCTAGCTTTACCCAACCCGAAAATAAATTCAGCATTGGGTAACTGACTGCGAAGTCGTGATACTGTAGCCGAGAGCATGAGTTCCGCTCCCTTGTTAACAAAACCAGTGTGGTCAATTTGAATGAGCATAAAATCCTCCCCATTAAATGTCTCCTCTAATAATTATTGTAACAAAATAAAAGAGGAAGTGCAATACCTGAGAGCTAAAAGTTTAGCATTTTTAATAAATTTCTTATTTATGAAATTATTTACAGCAATATGAAAGAAATTGAAACTATAACTTCAAGGTATACTTAATGAGGCAATTTGGAGGTGGAGAAATGGAATCAGGGCTCTATAGGAGAGCCCCCACAAATTAAATTTTTACTGCTCCGGTGAAGGCTGTGGTAGCCGGACCGGTCATGTAAACGTGGTTGTTACCGGCCCACTCGATTTCGAGATCACCGCCACGGAGGTGTACTTTTATTTTACGGTCAGTCAGTTTGTTTAGAGCGCAAGCTACGGCTACGGCCGAAGCTCCTGTTCCGCAGGCCATTGTTTCGCCAGAGCCACGTTCCCATACGCGCATGTCTACTTCGGAAGGGGAAAGTACCTTGACAAACTCAACGTTTATTTTAGCTGGAAACATTTTGTCAATTTCCAGTTTCGGCCCGTGCTGCAGCACTTGCTGGTTTGTAATTTCATCGACAAAAGTAACCGCATGTGGGTTGCCCATTGAGACACATGTAAACTTGTATTCAGTGCCGTCAGAAACGCTGACAGGAACGCCAATTACAGGTTCTTGATCGACATTAACGGGAATGAATAAACCTTTGAGTTCAGGCTCTCCCATATCAACTCGTGCATAATGAAAATCACCGTTTTCGTCACGGATAATTTCAATATGCTTTATGCCGGCTCCGGTTTGAATATTTACTTCCTTGCCGGTTACGTATTCTTTGTCGCAAAGGTATTTAGCTACGCAGCGAATGGCGTTGCCGCACATTTCTGCCTCAGAACCGTCTGCGTTAAACATACGCATGCAGTAGTCTGCTTCGTTGTCCTTGAGAATAAGTACTATGCCGTCACCGCCGATGCCGCAATGGCGATCTGACAGGGGCGGAGCTATTCTTTCCGGATCAGGTATTAAATCTGGATTGGCAATGCAGTCAAAATAGATATAATCATTGCCGATTCCATGCATTTTTATAAATTCAACATTCATTTTGATTCACCAGTAATCAGGTTGACCAGTTCTTCAGCAGTCAGCCCGCGGCGTGCCAGCTCTGGCTTGCCGTTAATCACAAACACTTCAGGCGGCATTGGACGCAGGTTGTAGTGACCGCCCATGGCGTAGCAGTAAGCTCCCGCGTTTTCCAGAGAAAGGATGTCGCCTTCACGAATTTCCGGTAGCTCACGCTGTTCAGCAAAACGGTCGCCGGTTTCGCAAATATTTCCGCAAACATCGTATGAAGCTTTTTTCCCATGAGGATTAGAAAGGTTAACGATATGGTGATATGCGTCGTAAAACATCGGACGGATAAGCTGTGGAAATCCAGAATTACAACCGACAATATAACGCCCGTTGTTGTCCTTGATAGTATTAACTTCTACCAGCAGATAGCCACTTTCAGCTACAATGTATTTGCCGGGTTCGAAATACATTTCTAGTTCACGACCATATTTTTTGCAGTATTCAGTAAAGAGACGGGTTATTTCAGTTCCCATTTCAATATAATCTACACGATGTTCGCCGGGCTCATAAGGAACCTTGAAGCCGCCGCCAAAGTCAAGGAAGCGCAGTTCCGGAAAGTTCTCAGGTGTGGCAATTGCCATCAGGTTTTCCATGCTTTTGAATACAGATTCAGTGTGCTGGAGCCCTGAGCCTGTGTGCTCGTGCAGTCCTACGACTTTCAGGTCATACTTTTCAGCAATAGCTTTGACTTTATCAACGTCTTTGAGCAATACGCCAAACTTAGTTAGGTCGCCGCCAGTCATGATTTTTGCATGCGAGCCATCAACAACATCAGGGTTGAAGCGGATGCAGACTTCGCTGCCGGGAAATTCTTTGCCGAATTTCTCAAGGCGGGAAAGCGAACCAATGTTCATGAGTACACCAGTTGACTTTACCTGGCGGACTTCTTCATCAGTCACATTATTGGCAGTGTAAATGATGCGATCAGGGGTAAAACCCGCTTTGAGCGCAAGCATAACATCACCAGGACTAACCGCGTCGATTCCTGAACGGGCTTTGTTAAGAGCCTTCAGGGCGCGGAAGTTATAGTTTGCCTTCATGGCGTAATGAATTTTTAGCTTCGGCCAAGTGATGAACTCATACAGTTCATTATAGCGTTTGACAATTTCATCGCCGTCATAGACGTAAACCGGAGTGCCGAATTCCTGGGCGATGCTCAAAAGTTGTTTCGAGTCTAAACTCATGATTCTAAGTATACCTTCCTTGGCTGGTATTAAAGTATTTTATTTTCTATTTATATGATGCAATAAAAGCTGCCATTACCAGCGGTTTTTCGCTGACACATTTGATTGCGTGTCCAGCTCCGTCCGCGGTGAGAATAGTATCTCCGGCATTTAGTACAACGGTTTTGCCGTTATCATCAGCTTCGGCCTGCCCGCTTACAATGTAAAAAACTTCTTCCTCTTCTTCATGACGGTGAAAACCAATACCGCAGCCCGGCTGCAAGGTAATTCTGGCACAGAGGCGAGTACGTCCTTTGAGCTCATTCTGTTCATCCCAAAGATGCTCGATTTTTACATCACCGCTACCACCGCGCATTTCAGTGCGAATGTCTACCTGATAATCACCATCTCTTCTAATCATTTTTTATCCTCTGCTTTTTCAGGATGAAAGTTTTATTTCATTATGGGGCCGAAGATGTTGCCATACTTCTTGTCATTCAATGATTCAATATAAGAGCTGACCTTAGTGTAAGTACTGCATGGGTCAATTGTCGGGTCAACACAATCGCCGTCAAGAACCAGCAGTGGAATAGAAGCTTCATTGAGCTCTTCACGCAGGTGCTTCATAAACGAAGCATCAGACATAGAGCAGCGTCCGAAACCGTGATTGTAAAGAATACAACCGTTAAAACCAGCTTCAGTTGATCTTTCTCTGATAGTTTTCACTCGATGGTTCGGATCAAGGAAGCCAACGGTCAGTAACTTGCGGGCTAAGGAGCGATACGGATCCTGAGGATCCAGTTTGTCCCAACCGATAAAGTTTACTTCTTCAAAGACGATAGGAGCATTACACTCGAGCTCAATATAATTCAGCAGTGAGCTGTCGTAGAATGGGGGTAAATGCAGCCAGAGAATACGGTGCGTATCTTCACGTTTGATAGAGTCACCGATTTCATCACGACGCTGTTTAAGGTCTTCAAAAAGCTGTTTCTGAATATCTACCAGCTCCTTTTTGCCCCAAAGCTGTGAAAATATTACTGAGAAATATACCATCTGTGTGCCGCTGATCAGCGGAGGTGCATGGAAGCGCAGATCGTTACACATTTTAGAATAATGACGTGCTTCATTTGAAAGTTCACATGCTTCAGCGAGCTTCTTCATATCCATTTTTCTGCCAGTCTCTTTTTCGAGCAGACTGACGCAATACTCAAGATCCTGTGCCATGTTATCAATAGCACTATCAGTGATATTCAGAGGAGTGTGTAGAGAAAAGAATTTATCGTCCATTTCATATGAACGGAACAGATCCCTGAATACTCTTTCACCCTGCTGACACGGTTGTGATGTTGAAACACCAAAGGCGGGTTTCGGCAGCTCCATTCCTTCCAGAGCACGGAGGAATGAGCAGGTCTCACTTGAGAAGCCTTTGCATGCGGCATTGTCAAAAGCACGCTTGATTTTTTTCTGACTGCGCGCGAAAAGCGCGGCATAGGTTTCAAGTGTCAGCATTTTCAGATTCATGGCGTTTAAGATTTCTGTCGGGAAGAACAAATTACGCCATATCATTGGATCATTACCGCGTGAAAGAAACTCTTTACGAGTAGCTTTGGATCTCATCTGAATTGATTTAAGCGGCTTTTTCTCTGCAAAAGTTTCATTTGTATTAGAAAGTTTTCCGGCAATCTTGGTATGCTGACGAGCCAAACATGCTGCTCCAAGAGCACCCATTACACCATTAAACTTGGGAATGATGATGTTGTTACCGGTAATTTGTTTCAAGTAATATGCTACAGCACGGTTGTATGCAACACCGCCTTGAAAGATAATGTCGCCTTTGTAGCCAAAAAAGATTTCCCCGACACCAGACATAATAGTTCTAGCCTGAGCTCGGCAGGCGCCGCCGATAATCTCATCTAAAGGGAAACGGTTTTTAAACTTATTGATAGAAGTAGCGCTGAGAACTGCACACACAGATGAGAACTCAAGCTCACTGTCATAGTTAGCACGGTCAGCAAGGTCTTCCACCGGGATATTTAGTTTTACAGCAACACTGTCAAGGAACGCACCAGTTCCGGCCGCGCAAATACCACTCATTTTTGAGTTCCATAATCCCATTTTGTCATTAAAGATCATGGCTTTGCTATCTTGCCCGCCAACATCTAGAATGGCTTTGCATTCAGGATGGTAATGCTGTGCTCCTGCAACGTGTGCAGAGACTTCGCTTACGCGGAAGTCATATGGAATAAAGTTTTTAGTTTCGTCAACAATCTGGCTGCCGGTAACAGCTGTACTTTCAATTTCATCAATGCTTTTGAGTCCAACTTCAGAAAGGAAGCTGTCCACAGTTTTGCGCAAAGCGCCGAAACTGCAGGCTCCGCATTTATTGCAGTGTCCAGTACATTTGACTTTACCAGTGCCAACAGGCTTGGTACGTTGATATATCGAATGTTTTACTTTTCCACTTTCGGAGAGCAAAACTGCTTTTAAGGTTGTCGATCCAATATCGATTCCCAGATATAGTTTTTCCATATATTTAACCTGTAAATCCTTATTTCAAGAAAAGGCACTACTATATAGCTTTTCAACTAAAAAGCCAATATAAGAAAGCTATTTTCCTATTTATAGACAACGATTTTAGGCATATGATCAAAAAATAGGAATAATTATTGTTTGAAAAAGTGCAACCAGCCTGAAAACATTTTAAAAGTAGACCTATCTTGCTGATTTGCAAAAATCATGCAATTTAACTTTAGGTATCTTTTTGAAAGCTTTGTAGTAAGCCAAATAGGTTTGTTCAGATGTCTGGTCTGTAAAATAAGCTGCACGAGCCAGCTTTTTTGCCAAAATAGTTTTCCCTTGCTTCAAGTAGAGTACAGCCAGTTCGGCACTAAAACGGGCGATTTTTTTCTTTTCCGGAGATATGAATTTAAAAATACGATAACGGTTTTCTAAGGTTTTAAATTCTTTCGGCGGTTTAATATGATAGAAATATTTTAGTCTGTCCGGATATTTCTCCATCATGAAAGCGCAAGAATTAAAATTCAATTTTTTGGCAGCAGCCATATAGCGGTATGAATATTTGTGCATTTCTCCGGTTGTGCCATGACTGAACACTACAAAGTCAACTTTGTTGCGACTGCAATATTGAGCAAAGTCATATTCCGTGCCGTGGAACATCAGCATTATATAATCTTTTACTTGACTGCGGATTTCTGCTAATTCAAATTTGGGCTGGATTATAATACTTGCGTCGCAATAGCCTTTGAGAAGCGGAGATATTGAAAGGTCGCCAAGCATAACTTTGCCTGAACAACCGACTTGTTTGAACCAACTGATCAATTCAGAGGTTTCACGCAAAAAATAAGGAGGGTAGGTACGTCGTAGTTTCCACGTAGTAGACCCCTCATAAAACACCACGCCAAAGGCCAGAAGAACCAGAACTAAACGAGCAGGTGGCATTATGATGGAACGTCGCCAGTCGTTGATTAAAAGTGGGAATGCTACTGCGGTGAACAGTCCACAAAATACATGAAACCTGAAGAAAAATATATAGAAAATAAAAAAGGTCAAAGTAAGCCCTAGGGGAACGATTGAACGTCTCAAGCCTTTTAGAACTTTCCTATTGGTGCGTTTCAGGCAGATGCCAAATATTGGCAGCATTGCCAGCAGCCATAGAGCAAGCGGATATAATGCTCTGGTTTGTGCCCAGGACGCTGAATTTAATGATGGTGTCCAGAGGAAGCGTTGCTCAAAATTCAAGGCTTCCGGGTCAAGAGGTTTTGAGTTCAGATACATGATTTTTGCTTTTGCTAACGAGGCAAAATGACTGTAGTTCGCGGCAAAAACACTTTTGTAGTTTGCTCCTTGCCAGATAAGTAGACCAATTATTCCAAATAAAACAGTAAGAGTAAGACGGTAACCAAAGCGCCTTCCCCCGCAAAAGTGGAGGGCAATCAATACCGGCCAGATTGTTAAAATGACAGGAGAAAGGATAAATCCGTGGGCTCTGTTGTAGGGCACCAGTAAAGCAGACAGCAGCAGTGCGCAATAAATAGCGATAAAAACATTACGGCGCCCGCGGTCGCTGCCATAAAGGCACCAGTGAAAAATTTCCCAGAGCCCCCAAAATCCTATTACAAACTGTGCGGCGTTCCAAGTGGCTGTTGTAGAAAAAGCAAAAATGAGCGCCAGAACTGTAGCTGTAATGCCACGCTTTCTCATGGCTAACTGGCCAAACGCAAACATGGCGGTCAGTAACGGTAATGAGAACTCGCCTTTGAGCAAATCCTGTCCAGTATATCTGGCGACGGCAGCAGGAGCAACGGCATAGAGTAGAGCGCCGCTCGCAGCTATGAACCATGGGCACCCGGCAAATATCAGCCATAGGTAGATGAAACCGGGTATCAGGCAAACCCAGAGCCTTAGTTGTCCCCTGAGCCATGAGGTTTCTGCAGGGCTCTTTTCAAATGGAGTTTTGTCGTTTGGAATGCCCAAAAACGCTCGTCTAAACCTTAGCCCATAGCCGAGAAAGTATTCAAGCCCAAGTGACATTTGTTCGGAGACACGGTAATTTCCAGCACTTGGCAGGGTCGGGTCATATTCCGGAATACCTTTGCCGTCCGCAATATCCTGTACATAGCCGTACATGATAGCACTTTCAACAAAAAAAGGAGCGAAGTCTGAACCAACCTCGGCTTTAACTCGCTTTATTTCACGTGAGCATATGGCGGAACGAAAACCGAATGCGGCGGCCACGCATAAAATGAACATGACGATGTGCAGAATAAAAGATTTTTTAACTGAGGATTTTTGCTGAAAAATTAAAAAACTACTCATGAAAACTTCCTGCGCATACTTGAAGACACTATACCGAGTTCCTCGCGGTATTTGGCAACAGTTCGGCGGGCTACATTCAGGCCGTCCTGTTTTAACAAGTTAGACAGTTTATTGTCTGAAAGTGGTTTTTGAGGATTTTCATCAGCTATGAGATCTTTAATTTTTTCTTTTATGCCGCGAGACGAAATTTCCTCACCGGATTCAGACTGATATCCGGTAGTGAAGAAAAATTTGAACTCATGTAATCCTGTAGGGCTTTTGAGGTATTTATTGGCAATAGCACGGCTGATAGTTGTTTCATGCAATCCCAGTTTGTCGGCTACCTGCTGCATTGTTAACGGGCGAAGGCTTTCGATTCCGTTTTCAAAAAAGTCATACTGTGTATCAACAATGACCTGAGCGATCCTTCTGATGGTGCTTTGACGCTGGTCAAGGCTTTTCAGGAGCATCTTTGCATTCAACAGTTTTTCTTTAATGTAGTTTTTTGTATCATTCGGAGTGTTGGGATTTTCCAGTAAATCAAGATAAGTCTGAGAAATTTTCAGGCGTGGCAGGTAGCTGTCGCTGGAGCTGATAACATATTTGCCGTCATGTTTTTCAACGGTCAACTCAGGTATGATGTAAACTGGATCAGAAGGCGCAATTGCGGAACCTGGAAACGGGTTAAGGGTTCTTATTTGCTTTGCCAGTTGAGCCACATCTTCAACCGTACATTTCATAGCTTTAGCAATTTGCGGCAGACGATTGCGTCCCAGGTCTTCAAGGTGTTCATTGATTAATTCCTTGAGCATACGGTTATTGGGCGTAGACCTGTTAAGCTGCAGCAGCAGACATTGTTTTAAGTCTCTTGCGCCGATACCGGCTGGCTCAAACGACTGTACCAGCTTGACTGCCTTGGCGACATCTTCCATATTTGACGCGGTTGCCATGGCAATGTCAGCCGGGTGGGTTTTTAAATAACCGCTGTTGTCAATACTGCCTATCACTGTCTCTGCGATTTCCGCAGTTTTGCGATCTGTGTCTGCAAAACGAAGTTGCTCAAGCAGGTGCTCCTGCAATGACGGCTGTTCAATCAAAGAATTAAACATGAACTCCCGTTTGTCCTCATCCTCTGTGGACGAATAGTTGCGGCTATGCATAGGAGGCAGATTATCGTGCCATGAGTCAGCCAGCTTCAGAAGATCTGAAATATCATTTTCATCTTCTTTGGGTGAAGAATCCGCTGCATCAGCAGCGTTTGACGCTGACCTGATGGGGTCACCGGAAAGTTCTTCTATTGGATTTTTCTCTGATTCAATAACCGGATTTGATTCAATTTCCTGTGAAAGTTTCTCCTGTAGTTCCAGTAAAGGGGTAAGCAAAACCTCCAGGGACTGAATTTGCCTTGGGGCTAAAATCTGTTCCTGTCTTAATTCTTGATGCTGGCTCAATAAATCTCTCGGCATAAGATTGTTCCGAATATCGTAAATATTTGTCTGATAAAAAGCCGTATATCACAATTGATATCAGCGGCGCATTCTGTATATTAAAATCTCTATATGGTATTAAATTATTTTGCCGGCTGTTTTTTTCAACTATAAAACTGTTCTTTTGGCAAAAAATTGAAATATTTGCCAAATAATAACATTAGGAAGAATATTATATATGACATTGGGTATTACTGCACTGGGCAGTGGCAGCAGAGGAAACTCTTTTGTGGTACATTCGCCCGAGGGAAACATTTTAATCGATGCCGGGTTCTCGCGTAAGGAACTGATTAAGCGCATGGAACACACTGGGATTGACCCCGCTTCTATTGCCGCGCTGCTGCTTACTCACGAACACGAAGACCATAGTAAAGGCTGCCGCGTTTTCTGTGATCAAATGAAAATACCAGCCTGTATGACTTTCGGCACCAGAGAATATTTGCAAAAAAAACAAGATGAAAAAAAAATTGCAAAGTTGCCTTCAAGTATAGAAGTCTTTAATCCAGGCACTCCTTTTGAAATTGTCGGCTTAAAAATAACGCCGTTTGCTGTTCAGCATGACGCTGTAGACCCGGTTGGTTTCGTAATTGAACACGGCAGTTGCAGAATTGGGTTTGCATCTGACCTTGGAGCTGTAAATTCACTGGCGAAACTGCGTTTGACTGATTGTGATATGCTGGTGCTGGAAAGTAATTATGATCAGGACATGCTGCGCTCATCGGACCGTCAGTATTATTTAAAGAAGCGAATCATGGGCAGGCACGGACATTTGAATAACGTAGATGCCATGGAGGCTTTGCCTACTCTACTCAGCGAAAAAACTAAGTTGCTTTACCTGGTTCACATCAGCTCAGAGTGCAACTGTTATGAGCTTGTGCGTAAACTGGGTACTGAAACGCTGGAAAATATTAAGAGAAATGATATATTATTTAAAGTTGTCGAGCAGGATACGCCAATCCAGACAGTGTGGTTAAAAGAGCTGCACGGTGACTGCAAGCAGCTTGACCTGTTTGCCTGAACGATGATTCAAAAAATGGTGTGGTATGGAATGTGACGGGGGAGAAAAAAAAGAGAACAGAGGCATCGTTAAGATTTCCTGTTTCTCATGTTCTCAAAAACTTGATGTAACTGCTTTTGAACCTTTCAGCAAAGTGAATTGCCCTTCATGCGGAGTTGAACTTATAGTTCCAAGATGGTTTGGGCATTTTTTGTTGGAGGGAAAATGGGCTGAAGGCGGGATGTCATACGTTTATCGTGCCATTGACCCTACTCTCGACCGCGAGGTCGCCATCAAAATCCTTAAGCGAAAAATGCTTGAAGAGGAAAATTTAGGTGAGGCGTTTATTCATGAGGGGCAACTGGCTGCCAGAATTAATAACTCTGCTGTTGTGCCAATTTTCTCATGTGGATATTTTAATGATGAACCATACCTTGTCATGCAGTTTCTGGAGCGTGGGAGCATTGGCGATCTAGTCGACAGTGGTGTGAAACTTTCTACTGAAGAGGTCGTGAAATGGGGGCTTCAGGCAACGCGTGGCTTGCAGGCTGCTTTAAAAGACGGTATAGAACATCATGATGTCAAAACCCATAATATTTTTCTAAACTCGGAAGAGCAGGCAAAAATAGGCGATTTTGGCTTGGCTTACGCGATAAAGGATGCGGCATCAGAGAAGATTGCGAGTCAGACCAGTTCATGGGGAAGTCCGGCGTATGCCAGTCCCGAAAAGCTTTTAAACGGCAAAGAAGACTGGCGTGGTGATGTGTTTAGTCTCGGGGTTACATTTTATGAAATGTTGACAGGCAAAGAGCCTTTTGGGGGCAGAATCAATGAAACAGGAACTGGGTTAAATTTGGACTACACCCCAATTGAAGCGTTGCGCAGTGAAGCTCCTGAGGACTTAATTGACCTTATCACCCAGATGCTTGAGCTTGTTCCGGTTGACAGACCTGATTATGGTAACATAATTCAACGCCTTGAAAAATTGGAGAGCAGCTTCAGGAAGAAAAGAAAATTCTGTTTTGAAGCAATTTCAGGAAAAGTGAAAATCGCAGCAGCAAGTCTAATTATTTTATTTTTACTTTTGATTGTATTTGTAATTGTTTTTAGTTCAAGAGAAGCTAAAGAGATTGATCAAAGGTCTTGGCAAAGTCCGTTGAATTTTCTTAATGCTGGTTTTGAGAACAAAGCCTTAAATCATTCAAAATCCATGCTCTGCGATGCTAACCTGCCGGTTGAACTGCGCAAAAAGGCGGGACTGCTGTATTTATTATCTTTGATAATTAGTGATAAAGGTTCCATACAGGAAAGGTGTGCGTTGATTAGAACTCGTTTAGGGGGCTATGGGAGTCAGCAGAAAAGATATTGCTTTTAAAATTATTGAGTTTGTTGAAAAACCGCAAATATCAGACGGCTTTTTCAGAAAAAGCATGCATTTAAAATCATTGGAAGACAGGGAACTTGTTGAATTATTTATATTTTTCAGGTCTTTGTCATTTAGAGAACCATTGCAAAAAGTAAAACTGAACTTGAATTTTCTCGATCAGATTATGAGCAAAGATGGTGCAAATCGGTTCTGGCCCTCAAGAATTTGGGAGGCGAGACAGGTCTCTTACAAAAAAGTCTTGTTTTCAGGTGATAAAACTGCTCCAGATTTGGATGCAGTGCTGCTTATATACTTGCGTGAAGGGGATTCTTCACAATAAATAATCAATTGTGGTTTGCATTAGTTTTTTAAGACGTATATTTTTTCTTACGGTGGTATTGGACGTTTGCGTAGCAATTCCGATGGCCCAACTTATAACCGCTTGCAGGTTTACAAATGAAAATTACAAGAAAATTCTTAATACACATAATATCAATTGCTGTTTTGATGAGCAGTATTTTTGCTATCTTCATCATATTTGGCGTTAATCCTTTAATCAAGCAGTATCAGCAGAAATCATGTGTGGAAATTGTAGACGCCAATAAATCAGGCGCCATGATCAAAGCTGCCCAAAAAGAATATAAATTAAAAAATATAGTGCTGTTTGGTATTCCTCTTGCCGGTTTTATCTATGTGCTTGTTTTGCTTATCTACATTTCTCGAAAAGTTGTGAAACCCCTTACCGAAGCCGTTGAGTTTTCTGATAGTCTGGCCAGAGGCGAGTTTCCTTCAAAGCTAAAAGATTGTCATGCTGGTAATGATGAACTCAGCAACCTGATGAAGTCATTGAATTACTTGCGTGATCGCCTGCAGAATACGTTCCAGAAACTGGATAAAAGTCACAAACGTGAGAAATCGGCACGGCATGATGCGGAAAAAGCCAGTAATCTTAAGTCGCGTTTTCTTTCCAAACTTTCACCTGAACTCAGGACACCACTGAATGCAATTAACGGTTACATGGAAATAATTTCCAATGACCTTGATAAAGGATGTTATGATCGCTTGCTGAGGAGGCGTGTTGATAGAATTAGTCGTAATGTGGAAATTTTAAACCGCATGGTTGCCAACTTGCTGGATATAGGTAAGCTTGGCGCTGAAAAAAATTATTTGAATATAACTGAATTCAGTACTGCTGGTTTCCTTAGGGAAATTGTTGAGTATAATGTCTTTTGCATGCACGAAAAGGACATATCACTTGTCAATCACCTTACTCCTGATGCCCCGGAAAAGATAGCGACTGACCGTGAGCTGCTTTCACTTCTTTTAAGTACTTTGATAAAATCAATAGCAAGAGTTGCTGGAGCGGATGAAGTTATATCATGCGGATGCGTGCATGAAAAGAACAACGTTGTTTTCTGGGTCAGAGATAATCGCTGTGCGGAACAGCATGAACCACTGGTTCCGCTTTTTAATAAGTTTGTTCCTCATCAGGACTTCGCAGCCACTTCCAGCCCCGCTGTATTGAATATGATGTTGGCAGCAACAAAGGCGGATGGTCTGGGGGCTACTCTGACTGCTGAATCAAACTCAAACGCAGCAACTGAATTCAGAGTGACTTTTGCCGATTGGGAAATTATTCCTGAAAACGTGGCAAGAGGTGAGGGGGCAATAACTGCAACAAATCAAGCTTCTGAAAAGAAAGATGTTTTGGATAGTCTTGATGAAGATGCGAAATATGATTTTGAACGCGTTGCTGACAGTATCCCGTTGAAAGTACTGATGGCTGAGGATGACGTTGATAACTCAGAAATTCTGAAAACTCTTCTTGAAGAGGATAACTGCGATGTTAAGCTTGTTGGTACTGGCAGTGACTGCCGTAAGGCCGTCGATGAAGGTGATTTTGAATTACTTGTTATTTCCCGCTATCTTCCGGAAACAGATATATACAATGTGCTGAAAAAGCTGCGTGCAAATGAAAAAACAAGCAAAGTTCCGGTAGTTGTCCTTACTGGCTTCCTTAGTCAAAATGACCGACAGCGTTTAGTCGTTGCCGGTGTTGACCGCTGTTTTATTAAACCGCTGAATTTTAAATTGTTCAGAAATACTGTAAGAAGATTTGCCGCAAGAAAATGGTGTTAAAGATTCTTCAGGGCTTCTTTGAATTCCTCAAATGTTTCGGATTTTAAATAAGGGTTTCTGAACTTTTCTTCACCGAGTTTGGCAAAAGGTGCACGGCCGTAATCGTGGCCGGAGTACACAATATTGCTGTCAGCAAGCGGGAAAAGAATTTTCCGCATGGTATCAAACATCTCGAAAGCGTTGCAGTAACCGCACCAGTCTATAAACAAAGTGTCACCAGTAAATAACGCTGAATCATCGTGGAGTCGATAACAGACGCAGTCTTTGGAGTGACCAGGTGTGAACAGCACCTCTATGAAGCCTTTTCCAAATGGCAGCTTCTGGCAGTCTGTGAGGTGTTTTGCTCCATGCCAGGCGCTTTTGGGATGAGCGTAAACATCTACAGGGAAAAATTTCTGTACAGCCTTAATGCCTGATGTGTGATCGTTATGGCTGTGAGTTAATAAAATATAACGTGGCTTAATCTTTTTGTTATTACGAAAAGCGGTTTTGATTATATTTGTATCTCCGCATGGATCAACAATAACGGCATCACCGTTTTCTGCAGTTATTAGGTAAGAAAAATTGTCGTCAAAACCGCCGACTTTAAGCTGTGTAACTTTATATTCGCTAGAACGCATTGTATTCTCCTGTTTTAAACAGATTATCGGACTAAATATATATTGAAAGATGCATTTAAACAAGGAGGAATTGATGTTTGTTTAAAAGCTCTTGAAATGTTTGCGATATTATTGCTGGTGTGCTACATTACGTGTCTTTATGATATATAACATTTTTAGTTAATTGAAAGTGATTGGAAACCTGATAATAATATGACAGATCTTAACCGTATTAGGAACTTTTCGATTATAGCGCATATTGACCATGGAAAATCCACCTTGGCCGACCGTCTTATGGAGCTTACTAAAACCGTCTCGCAACGGGATTCACAGGAACAGCTTCTGGACGATATGGACTTGGAGCGTGAGCGCGGCATTACCATCAAGTCGCACCCGGTTAGAATGCGTTATGTCGCTGATAATGGAAAGCCTTACGAGCTTAATTTAATTGACACCCCAGGGCATGTGGACTTTTCTTACGAAGTCAGCCGTTCTCTTGGAGCCTGCGAGGGTGCGCTTTTGATGATCGATGCAACTCAAGGGGTGCAGGCGCAGACTGTTGCCAATGTAAACCTTGCTTTTGCTCAGGATTTAATAGTTATACCCATCATTAACAAAATTGACCTGCCGGCTTCTGATCTTGATATGTGCTATGAGCAGATGGAGGAGGTCCTTGCCATTCCGCGTGAGGAAGCTCTTACCTGCAGTGCTAAGGATGGTATCGGTATCAAAGAGATACTGGAAGCCGTAGTAGAACGAATTCCTCCTCCGCCAAAAGCTGATTTTGACGGCTCAGGTGCTCTTATCTTTGACTCTCAGTACGACACTTTCCGTGGTGTTGTTACTTATGTCAGAGTGGTTAATGGTGAATTCAAACGTGGCGATAAGATCAAACTTTTCAGCAATAAACTTGAAAGTGAAGTCAAGGAAGTTGGCTGCTTTTCTCCTCAAATGACTGCTACTGATCACCTTACCAGTGGCTCGGTTGGATATATTATACCAAATATTAAGAGTTCTTCTGATACCAAAATTGGCGATACTATGACAAAAATCAAATCGCCGTGTAAATCCCCGCTGCCGGGATTCAAAGAAATTCATCCAATGGTTTTCAGTGGTATTTATCCGATTGATACAGCTGACTATAATCAACTAAAGCTGAGCATGGGAAAACTCCAGTTGAATGATGCTGCATTTTTCTATCAGGCTGAAACTTCAGCTGCTCTCGGATTTGGCTTCCGGTGTGGCTTCCTCGGACTTTTGCATATGGAAGTTATTCAGGAACGTTTGCGCCGTGAGTACGGTATGGACATTATAGCCACCTATCCAAGCGTAATTTACAATGTGTATCTCAAAAGCGGTGAAATGGTTGAGGTTGATAATCCTGTCCATCTGCCGGATCCTGCTGAAATAGAGCGTATTGAAGAACCCATGATTACTGCCAAAATTATGTTGCCGAACACTTATATCGGCGATGTTATGAACTTGATTATGACCAAGCGCGGCTTGTGTACTCATACTGATTCTGTAGACGCTAATCACGTTATTCTTACTACCTGCTTGCCAATGCATGAAATTCTAATTGATTTTCATGATAAACTGAAGTCTATTACTCGTGGATATGGCAGTATGGATTATGAACCTGCCGGGTATCAGGCGGGAAAACTGGTAAAACTTGATATTCTGGTTAACGGTGAACCAGTTGATGCGTTTTCTTCAATTGTGCATGTTGATCACGCGCATGGACGTGGACGTTTGCTTGCAAAACGACTTAAAGACGTTATTCCGCAACAAATGTTCCAGATCGCCATTCAGGCTGCTGTCGGCGGTAAAGTTGTTGCGAGGGAAACTATTAGACAGTTGCGTAAAAATGTATTGGCCAAATGTTATGGTGGCGACATTACCCGTAAGCGTAAACTTCTGGAAAAACAGAAGGAAGGTAAAAAGCGCATGAAACAGGTCGGAAGTGTTAATATTCCTCAAGAGGCTTTTGTTGCGGTACTTAAAGCCGGAGACAATGAATAACCGGAAATACTATTATGTTTAATTTCAAAAAGCGTAAACTTAAAAAAGAGCTCAAAAAGCTTGGTGACCAGGTTGGTTATGTGTTGCATGCAGATGATGATGTTCTGACTAAAAAACAACAGGATGATCTGCGAGCTATTAAATCAGAGGTCGTTACTGCGAACATTGAGAATCCGGAGCAGGTTAAAGAGCTATTGAAAAGTGGAAATGAACGCTTTAAGCGTGCATATCCGCCTAAAGGTTTTGCGCTTATCAGAGAATATGCAGATATAGTCGCGGTCGCGGTCGCGGTCGCTTTTGGTATTCGTGGTTTATTTTTGCAGCCGTTTAAAATTCCTACGAGTAGTATGCAGCCCACTCTTTTCGGTATTCATTATATGCAGAAAGATGGTTGCTCAAATAAACTGCTCAATTATATGCCGTCAATGGTTAATGAATTTTTATTTGGCTCCAGCAGAGCAGAGTTAAAAATAAAGCAGGGTGGTTATTTAAACACTGATTCTGTTCGACAGTTCACCTCAGGTTTGTTTTTTACAAAAACGGCTTTCAATATTGGTGATGTTGGCTATACTTTACCGGGGGAGATACCTAAGGTGATTTCTTATACAGGTTTAAACCAGTCTCAGGAATACAAAACAGGGCAGGAGCTCTGTAATGGCTGGCTTTCCAGTGGAGATCATTTGTTTGTTGATCGCTTTTCTATCCAGATAATGGGTTTGAATCGTGGCGATATCGTTGTATTTAACACTGAAGGCATCATGCATGACGGCGAGCCGTTAGCTAAAAAAGGTTATTATTATATTAAACGCCTTGTCGGAATGCCTGGAGACACACTTAGAATTATTAATAACAAGCTTTTTGTGAAGCCTGAAGGCGCTGATAGTTTCAAGCCGATAGTTGCTTTCTCAGATAAGTTTAAGAAGCTTTACAGCGGCAAGGGGGGCTATGCCGGGCATTTGAATATTGTTGGAGGTTCCCCGGGAGAATATCTGGGAGCTCCGGAAGATGAAGTTAGAGTGCCTAAAGACTGTTACTTCATGATGGGGGATAATTCATATTTCAGTTCTGACAGTCGTGTCTGGGGTTTTGTCCCGCGCAAGAATATTGTTGGGAAAGCTTTCTTTGTTTTCTGGCCACTTTCAAGGCGCTGGGGAATTCCTGACAGCAAAACACCGCTGGATATTGCTACTAAAAGCCCTGAATTTTTTACTTATCCTGCAATGAGATTGCAATAAGTTTTTCTTTCGGTATTTATCAGTGCTGCTTATCAGTTGTTATAAGCAGCATTTGTCATTTTATTTTCGAAACTAATATTTTTTACTTCTTAGAATCAGTGTTCTCTAACCTATTTCTCACGATAATAAATCTGTAGTTATTTCATAGCTACACGGACTCGAACATTTAATTTTATGGGTCAGTCTAATTCTTTACAGCCTTTCAAAAGGCTCAAAATAATTGCGTATTTATAATCTTCAACCTGATGTTACAAAAAGGTGCTTAAGGTATTTTGTGTTGATGTAACTAATGCAGAATGGCCTTGAAAACCATCATGGTAGAAATGAATTTTAAAAAAGATTTCATATATGAAAGACTTATTCGTAGATTAATTTATGCAAGCATTCTGGTTTGTGCGGTAATAATAATTTATTTTATTGCAAGTTACCCAGGGTATCGTATGACAGGCTGGGCTGCAAAACAAGCATGTTCTTTAATAAATATAACAGGTCAATCACTGAGTCAGGTAAAGGCTGAATTGATTGAGGAAAATAAACTTTTCAAGCTTGTATCTTTGAAATGGAATCCTGAGACTGGAGCTGTCAGAGCGTCAGTATTTGGGCTGTTTCCCAATAAAGCTATTTACAGGCCTCCATTGGGCGCAGTCTTGATTTTTCCTGGATATGAGAACAAGATAAAATCTTTTCCGAAGCCTGAGCTGCATTTATCTAGTGCCGAAAATCGGAGTTGCTACCCTTTTAAAAATGATCATAAAGTGCCTGTTGGAGTTGATAAATCTAAATTAAAGAAAGTATTAACCTATGCATTTGAGGGATCTTTAAGCGCGAAAAAACTGGTTTGTACAAGGGCGGTTTTGGTAATGTGGAAGAACCAGGTTATTGCAGAGCAATATGCTCCGGGGTTTTCGCGTAAATCTTTGTTTATCAGCTGGTCGATGGCTAAAAGTGTGCTTAACCTTGCTATAGGAAGGCGAGTTTATCAGGGGGCTATGTCGCTGAATGCTACAGGACTATTTCCTGTTTGGAGTAATGACAAGCGTAATTCAATCAGCCTTGAACAACTATTGCGTATGGAAAGCGGGCTCAGGTGGTATGAGCCATATACATTAACCTCAGATGTAGTTACTATGCTTTGCCGTAAGCCTGATATGGGCAACTATGCAGCTTCTTTTAAACGAACTGAGGACAACCCTCCCGCACATTTTTATTATTCGTCAGGAACTAGCAATATTCTTAGTCTGTTGCTTCGAAGAAGCTTTAGCAGCGATCGGGACTATGTTAACTTTTTATGGAATGATTTTCTATTGCCTTTAGGTATTAGTGATGCACAATTGGAATTT
Organism: Lentisphaerota bacterium; assembly: GCA_024225035.1. GTDB lineage: Bacteria > Verrucomicrobiota > Lentisphaeria > Victivallales > Victivallaceae > Zth2. The sequence continues at coordinate 124,710 of JAAEMX010000430.1, read as the reverse complement.
GATGCTAGCGGGACGTGGATTGGCGCAACTTACTTTTATGCTACAGCACGTGACTGGGCACGCCTGGGGCAGTTTGTTCTTAATGACGGAGTTTTGAATGGGCACCGCTTAATTCCTGAAGGTTGGATCAAAAGGACAATCAAGCCAACGTTGAGTTACCACTCAAGTACAATAACAAACGATCCGCTAGGAATGAGTTATGGAATGCATTGGTGGATAAATAAGAAAAATGATAAAAATGAAAACTGGATGAATGATGTTCCGAATGATGCCATTATTGCATGGGGGCACTACGGTCAATACTTGATGATAATTCCTTCAAGACGGTTAATTATAGTGCGCCTTGGACAGGAAAAAGAGAATAGCTGGGATGAAAATCATTTTGTAAGGTTAATTCTTGCGGCACTGCCTGATAAGAAAAACTAAATGCTTTCCCTTTACTGTTTTAACCTCTTTTTAAAAGTGGTTAAAACAGTATTAATGCAACTGACTTATCGAGTATCGCTGGCAATCTCTTTGTTTTTGAAGATACCAACTGCCCAGATGGTGCAGAAAAAAACATACAGTACTACATAAACAAATGACCACGCGATGTAGCTGAACGGGATATGTTGTTTACTTGCCAACGCGTCAGCCAGCCAGAAAAACTGCCAGTTTGGCAGAATTGCGTAGAAGATTCGGAGAATAAAATTCAATACCTCAGACCCGGTATCACGCATAAAAAGATAATTAGAAATTAATCCAATAAAGAAAATACATGATGAAAGCGTCAAGTTGGCAACAACTTCAAGCCTGGTTGCAAATACAACAGTGATAGCTGCCATGGTTGATACTGAAAAGAACAGCAGAAGCATTGCATACAGGTATGAATGCATGTCCAGCTCAGGCACTGGCTTGAATACAGAACAGAATATAGTCAGCAGTGGAATCATTATGGCAAGAGATGTAGTTGCTACTGAAGGGAATGGTTTGTTATACAGGAAATTGGCAACCATGCCTATAACTGCACCGGCAATTATGATTGCAAAAAATGCATAATATATGCCTTTGTCAAGATTAAACTGGTCCACAGCTATGTAGACAGAGGCAAAAGATGCTGCGTTGCAGATAAAAACAAATAAAATGACTGCGGCCATGATTCCTGCAATTTTTGCAGTAATAAAGCTAAGGCGGGTGACAGGCTTTGACATAAGCAGCAGCACAGTTCCGTTCCGCATTTCACGGGAAACTGTATGGCTGGAGCTTAAAACTGCGACAAACAAACCAAATAGCAAGGTTGTTGCCATTGAACTGTCAACAACCAGCTTGACTTGGTCAAAAAAGACAAACATAGTCATGAAAGGGAAGTTACCTATCAGTACTAAAGCTGTCAGTAGTAACAGGAAAAAAATTGGTTCACGAATAGACTCAATAAAGGTGTTTTTTGCGATCTTGTAAAAATTTAGCATATAAAAACTTCTACTTAGTTTGCTTTGATAAGTTGCGGAGCTGAACCGGCAGGTAATGCTACTTCCGGTTCTTTAGGCATTCCTGAATCTTTCCCTGCTTTAGGAACTTCAGTTTTTACATCATCTTTTACATCCTTAGAAGCTTCAGCCTTTTCTGCAGGTGAAGCTTCAATTACCAAATCATCTTTGCTCTTGGGCATTACTGCAGCTTTTCTTTTGCTTGGTCTGTAAAGAGTACCGTTCTCTAATTTTTTGCTCAAACGGGCAAAGTCATATTTAAGATTTGTGATACCAAGAAGATTGGTCAAGGTTACAGCAGCACGATCCCAGTCATCACCTGAAATTGTTACTGTAGGAATATTTTTATCAATGCCTTTTAAGAATTTTTCAGGAACATAAGTTTCGTCACCAAGTACAATGATACGTTTAGGATTCAGAAATTTGATAAATCTGGCTAAATTCTCTTTTTTTACTTCCAAAGCCGGTTTTTTATTATTTACCGGACAGAAATAAATGCCGCTGTCTTTTCTGACCGGAAGCAGAATGTAAGGCTGGCGTGTTTCGTATTGGATCAATTGAGCCATCAATAGAGGCTTTTTGTAGTTAGAGGTAATGACAAGATTAATAATGTCCTGTTTAGGTCCACGATAAGGTGTGGCCCAATCCCAACGCTCTGCAAATGAAGTGATTGCCGCTCCGGTTAGTACAACAAAAATAAACGTTCTTTTGATCAGGTTAGCATATCTCATGTTAGGACCCTCTCTGTATTATATCAATGATTTCGTATTTATTAGCCAAGGGCAGATAACTTCATCTGCAACTTAAGTTATATTATATTTGCGACGGCATAAATACAAATTAACTTCGTTAGATTTTCTTTGAAAAAACTTGCTAATTCAAAAAATGCTTTCAGATTAATAGAGCTAATTTATAAATTTTACGGAAAAGATATGAATTCAGATAATGTATTAAATCTCTTGCCCGCAGTCAAAGCGGGGGACAGGCCCAAGGTTGCAATTTTTTTAAGCGGTAGCGGTACAAATGCTGAAAAACTTCTGGAAAGCCATGACGATCATAGTTCCTGGCAGCCAGTCGTGCTGGTTACTGACAGGCCGAAAACCAGCCGTGCTTTTGAGCTTGGCAAAATGTTTGGCTTGCCGGTGATTGCTCTCGGGATAAAAGACTTTTATAATCGCCATGGTGAAAAGCAAGTTACTCTTTTTACTGAACGCGGCAGAGAATTGCGTGAAATGTGGACTGAGCAGTTGCGCCGTGAAGTTGAGCCTTATAATATAGACTTTATTGTGCTTGCAGGGTTTGTGCCATTAACTAATATAACAAATGATTTCCCATGCCTTAATGTTCACCCTGGAGACCTTACTGTTGAGGAAAAAGGGCGTCGAGTGCTTGTCGGTCTGCATACTGTTCCGATTGAGGAAGCATTGGTGCGAGGTTTTTATTATTTACGCAGCAGTGTAATTATGGCTCAGCCTTATACAGGCGAAGGGGATGATATGGATTCAGGCCCTGTGCTTGGAATTTCAGCCCCGGTGAAGGCCTTTACAGGTGAATATCAAGCCGAATATTTGACTGAAATTAGAGAAAATCGCCCATCTCAAAAACCCTTTGAAGGGTGGAGGGACTCCCTTGAGGTTTTGGCTCTAAAAAATCAAGATATACTAAAGGAAGCAGGAGACTGGGTTGTTTTGCCTGGGGTTGTTGAGGATTTTGCTGCAGATAGATTTGGAATCTATGGAGGACAGTTATTTTATCGAGCTGAATCAACATCTGAGTGGAAGCAAATTAAAACTATTGAGTATTCAATAAATGGAAAAAGCTTGATATATCAAGATTCATGATGCATTATATACTATATAATAATAGTGTAAACGCAGTGCCTTAAAACTATTTAGATTGAAAATGATTATGGTAAATCAACTGATTTGCTGTATATTATCCGACTGGAAACATAATTTATAAGGCAAAAGTATGGCATTGAATAAAATAGCCAAAGTTCTTACCGGGCTCATAATAACGAGCATCATCCTGCTTGTTTGTGTCTATTTTTACCTTTTTCAATATTATATGCCTAGATATTTTTCCCAGAAAGTTCTTCCTCGCCTTACAAAAGAAGCTGGTATTCGTGGTTTTTCCGGCAAAGTCAAACGAGTGGGGATGTTTGGCGCTGACCTTGGGCAACTGGTTATCGGAGATCCAAAGAATCCGGCTTTAAAGGTCAAATCTGTTATTATTCGTTATAAGATGCGTAATTTTTTAATCTTAAACAAACTGAAGATCAATAGTATTGATTTGCGCGGTGTTGAACTGAAATGTCGTGCGGGTCAAAATACAGTCGAAATAAACCATGTTAATCTTGAGAAGTTCATACAGTTGTTGAGAAAAAACTTTAGAAAAGCTTCAAATAAAAAAAGCAGTGCGTTGTCTAATGCCAGAATAAGCATTTCTGATGGCATGTTGGATTTAAGTGTAAGTGATAAGAGGTATTTGCTGCCGTTTGCATTGAAAATGAAGCCGTTGAAAAAGGATTGGACTTCCTTTGATGCGGATATTACGGTTAAGCGTAAAGAAAATGCTGTATCATCCCATATGGTTTTTAATCTGGCCAGCAGTGCGGTCGAGATCGGATATAAAATGGACGTGGCGTTAAATAAGTTGAAAGAATTTTTCTCATACTTCAGTCGCTGGACTTTACCCAGGGATCTGGTTTTTGATGGAAACGCTCAAATTGAAGGTTCATTGCGCATTGGATTAAAAAAATTCAAACTCCTGAGATTTAAGTGTCACGGTGTGTCAAAAGATGCTGAATTCAATTACGGCAGGTTTAAAATGCAGAATAGACTCAGAGCTTCAGGCATGAAAGAACCTCTTGAGTTTATCCTGGAACGAGTACCGGGCGATCTTTTTTATATGCGGTTAAAGAAAGTCTTATGCCGTAAACCATTTAACTTATTTCTGCGTGATGTAACTTTAAATTTTCCACCGTTTATCAGGATGCCTGTTACGGCTCAAGGAGAGGTTGAATTTGAGCTTGCTGATTTTAGACATTTGAATATGTATGATATCAGGGCTTTGGGTAGAAATACAATTTCCCGGCATTTTAAAGGACGCGTTGATAAGCAAACAGGCAGTTGGTATTTTACTACTGTTGACGATGTTTCTGGTAAAAAAAAGAGTATTCAGGATAACCTTGTGCTGGATATTCGTGGATTTAAAACTTTTTGCAGCCTGAGTGATTTACGCATGATTGGGCGCGGAGTGGGAAACAGTGGGGCGTTAAAACTTGATGGAATACTCGATAATATTACAGCCTGCAGTCAGACTGAAGCTTTATCCTGCTCTAATTTGAAATTCAACTCAAATCTAGAGTTGGGCCCTGATTTGAAAGGTAATATAAGATTGCTTTCAAACAAGTTTAATTTATCATTGCCAACGCTATTCCTCTCTAATCCCAATGGAACATTATTGCTTACAGGGGCGAATCTGAATGGCACAGATAAATTTAGAGATGCTGTTTTGAATAGACTCTCTGCTCAATTGAAATTAAAGGGAATTAGAATTCAGAATCAAGGATGTATTTCTGTTTTAGGGCCATCGGAAGCTGGGGTTGAATCATATTTTGACGCTAGGAAAAAGCGCTGGAATTGTGCTGCAAGAGCAGAATTGGGAAACTTTGAGTCTAAATATAATGGCACAAGATATACTCTTGAAGGAGCAAGTTTAAGTGCCTATTTGAAGCTGAATGGGGAAATTCCGAAGGATTTTAAACTTGCAAACTGTAGTATAAGTTCGAATTTTGATAAAATTACAATACATAAAAACAACTTTAATATAGCTACCAGCAAAGGAGAGGTTGGCCTGGCGCTCAATTTTGGATCTGATAACTTGTTGCTGAAATCGAAGTATAACAGCAGAATAGAAAATATTAAAGATTTGATGAGCAACTGTAGTTTTAATTTATGGAAGATTGATGCTGCTGGAGATATGAGCAGTAAGGAAGAGAATCTGAGAGCTGGCGAGCTTCGCAAATTTATAAACTCAGTTCAAGTTGCAAAACTTGATCTTAACAGTGAGTTTGGTAAAATTATTTCAACTTCATTTGATGTAACCGTAAGTGGGGGAATGCAATCTGAGGCGCTCAATATAAGTGGCTTGCACTTTTATGTTAATGCTCCATCTTCATGGCTGATAAGGGGAAAGAATAAATTACAACTATCTGAATTATCACTGAAAACTGATTCCAGATTCAAGCCAGAGGGTAAAAATATTTCTCATATGGAACAACTTGAAATTGAAGGCGAGGGTGCCTCAGTAAGTGGAACGTTGAATAAAGAGAACCTTTTCTGCAGCAAACCAAAGTTTAAACTGGTTATCAATAGCCTTGAGCAAGGAATTCGAAAGGCAAGTATGCAGCTTGAAGGCCAAACAGCAGAATCTGGCTGGGGAAATAACAAGCACGGAATGTTTGCAGATAAAATAGCATTTTCAGTACGAAGAGACTCAGAAAACAAGTCTGAACTGGATAATAAACTTGATGTTAAAATTAGTAAACTTTTCATGCAAAACAGCACAACTGGACTGTCATTTGTAACTTTTGAGTTTAAAGGCTGTACAGATAATGATAGACTTGCCGGTAGAATAAGAGGTGATCATGGCAGCCTTGATATAAAAAATGAACTGAAAATGTTGGGGATAGAACTCGATATTCCCTTATGTTATGGCGTTGAAAGAAAAGTTTTTCCTGGTAAGTTTTTTGTCGATAAACTTTCATTTGGAAATATGACTTTAGGTTCTGTGGATGCAAAAACTTTGGCCCAGAATAATGCGGTAAAGCTTAGTGGAAAAATATCATCTCAACATCAGTCTGGAGGTAATAGTTCCTTTTATGGGAAATTGATGCTTAAAGGTAAGAAGCCAATATTCAGGCTGAATTTAAAGCAGAATGTGAGAAAATTAAATGCTCCGTTAGTTATAGAAAATGCGATTTACGACATAGATAAATTATTAGTGAACGGCTCATTAGGATATGATTTGATTTTTGACTGTACCTCAGAAAGAATTGCTGACAGTGGTTCTATAATTTTAAAAGATGCTGATTTGAAATTCTCTAAATGGCAGATGGATGGAGTTAATGGCGTGTGCTCCTTTGATGATTTTAGTGAATTTTCGTCTCTGCCGCATCAGGTTTTAAATGCTGAGTCAATTCATGTTTTCAATCAAAAATAGAAGACTGTCGGATTTATTATCAGTTGCATGGGAATGAAGGCATTTACATTGAAAACGCTGACTTTGTCTGGCTTGGAGGACGATTTCGCAACCTGAGCTCGTTTACGGGAAGTGAAATTGTCAAAGGTGTGGATTTCTATGGTGATAACTTACTGCTTGAATCTGTTTTGAAATATGTTGGGCTGAAAGCTGTTTCAAGCGATGCGTTAATTAGTGGAAAGGTGAAGTTGGAAGCTTCAGATAATGGAATATTGATAAAGAACTCAAATTTATATACACGGCCGGGATTGGGTGGAAGATTGAGAATGCCTGGGATCGGAAGTTATCTTGGGAAGCAAGAAAAGGGATATAATCAATTTGTTTCTGCAGTAATGCAACGCTTTAACTATGACTGGATCAGGTTGCATGCAGATATGGGGAAAGAAAGCACAAAAATACTTCTTGAAAGTTACGGAAAACCTGCGAGAAAAGTGCCTTATGTATGGGATAAAGTTGGAGAGCGTTTTATCAGGACAACTGATGATAATATGGGAATATCCAGTAAACTGACACTGAAAACAGATTTTGTTTTACCAACGTGTTTTAAAAATAAAGAATAGAAAAAATAATTTGTTGAGGAAAGTATGATATTTGATCATTGTATGAACTGGAAGAACTACGCATATGGCGATAATAAAGCCTTTGAGAAGGCTTTTGAATTTTTGGCTAACCTTGAACCTGACTGCGAGGATGGTCGCATTGACATTGATGGCGATTCAATGTTTGCTATGGTGCAAGGCTACAGCACAAAGCCTATAGAAGAAGGTAAGATTGAAATACATAAACGTTATATTGACATACAGGCTCTTTTGAGTGGAACAGAGCGTATCTTTTACAGCAGCGTTATGTCTCTCAAAGAAGATGGTGAGTTTAGCGATGAGAACGACTGTGGCTTTTTTGAGTATGTACCTGAGCAGGCGATTGAGCTTAAAATAGCACCAGGTACCTTTGCTGTTTTTATGCCTGAAGAAGGGCATATGCCGTGTATTTCGCCGGAATGCGGTAGCAACGAAGTCAAAAAAGTTGTAGTAAAGATAGATTCAGCATTACTGTAGTAAACGATTTTGAGTTCTATTCACCAGCAGCTTGAAGGCGTCTGATTCTTTCGACCTCAGGTGGATGTGAATAGTGAAACCGAGCATATAGTTTCTGCGGATGAATATTTGACAAATTGTCCGCAGAAAGCTTTATCAATGCTTTGGCTAAGCTTTTACCACTGCCAAGTGTTTTTACTGCAAAGTCATCAGCCTGCTTTTCAAAATGCCTTGATAATGTGTTGAATACTAAAGGCATCCCCCATATCACAATGTTCGCAACAAAACTGAAAAGAACCATTTTCGCAAAGAATGTGTCCTGTTCAAGCCCAAAGACTTTTGTGAGCCATGTATGTTCAAGAACTTCGTAAGCAACAAAAGCTCCAATTGCTGTAAGTATTTCAAAAAGAATTAGATTTTTAATAACATGTCCTTTTCTGCAATGTCCAGCTTCATGGGCCAGAACTGCCATTAGTTCTTCTCTAGACAGTTTTTCAATTAAAGTATCAAATATCACAATGCGCTTGACTCTGCCCAGACCGCTGAAATAGGCGTTAGAATGACGAGTACGGCGCGATGCGTCCATTTTATAAACACCTTTGACCTTGATTCCTGCTTTTTTGAGCATGTCGATAATTTCTTTTGCCAGCTCACGGTCCTCAATAGGAGTGAATTTGTTAAAAAGCGGTTCAAGGACATATGGCGATATATAAATAATGAAGAAGGTAAATACAAAAAAGAATCCCCATACCGGCAGCCACCAGATATCTTTGAGGTTATCAATGAGCCAGAAAGCTCCAACTAACAACACTGAAATAATGACTGTAGAGACCATAACTCCCTTGATTAAATCTATAAACCAGAGTTTTTTAGTCATGGTATTAAAACCAAAACGGCGCTCAAGACTGAAAGTCTGGTAGTAGTTGAAAGGAGTGTTTAAAATCGTCTTAGCATAACTAAGAAGCATAACGAATATTAAACCCCAGATAACAAATGGCCAGTTCATTGAGTCTTGATAACTAAACAGAAGGTTGTTATACCAATTGAGAATACCGGCAAAGATGAATACCAGAGAAATAATTTGACTGTATATACGATTTATCATGCTGAATCTTGATTTTGCAAAAGTGTATGCACAGCTTCTACGCATAGTTTCAGGACTTATGGCTTCAGCAAACTCAGGCGGTATTTCGCTGCCATATTTTTTTAGATGCAGCAGGTTAAGATAGTCCAAGGCAAAATCAGCAAGCTGAGTCAAAACGTATAATACTAGTATAATTATAAGAGCGGTATTCATAAAATATCAAATTTTTGTTTTATTAATAATTACATATTCACAATTATAGTCTTATATGAAGAAAATACAATGAAAAAGATAGTATTAGAGAGCAAATTCGGGTTTTGACTACGAAATGTAAGTATGCAATTAACTGTTAAAATTATTCCGGTTATGGTTAAAATATATCAGCAAAACAATCTTAAAAAATTAAACTCTCAATATTTCTTTTGACTCTTTTTCTAGCTAAGATGTTCCAGAGTGTTGAAAAATTACATATATTTTATATTGGAATTTAAATAAAATAAAAGCCGATCCTTATAAACAGAACCGGCTTAAAATATTTTAGTCGATTCCGGGGATGAAGCCCTCATTGCCTTTAAATGCTGCAATAGTTTCTGTAAGTACTTTTATTGCGCCTTCAATATCACGCAGATCACACATTTCAACCTGAGAATGCATATATCGGTTTGGTATACTTATAAGAGCTGTAGCAACTCCCTCGCGAGTCAACTGTATTCGTGCAGTATCGGTACCGCCAGATGCTCTATGAGCTGCAGATTCCTGATAAACTATTTTTTTCTGTTTTACAACTTTACGCATGAAACGGCCGAGAACAACGTTGTTGTCAGCACTGCGAGTCAATTCCGGACCTTTGCCCATTGTGACATCGCCGAGCTTTTTCTTTGGTACATCTGGGACGTCAGTAGCAAAACCAACATCAATTGCGAAACCTACATCAGGATTGATGCCAAAACAGCTCGTGGTTACGCCGCGTAATCCGACTTCTTCCTGAACGGTTCCGACACCATAAACGGCTACGTTAAGTTTGCGCTTGCTCAATTCACGCAGAGTTTCCGCAACGATGAAAGCTCCGACTTTGTCGTCCATACCTTTAGAAACGATTCGGTTTTTGCCCATGAACTGTACATTTGTGCGCATGGCAATTGGGTCTCCGACACTAACCAGTTCTTCGGCTTCTTCTTTCGACTCTACACCAATATCAATCCACATGTCTTCTAAGTCTGGGGCTTTATCGCGTTCTCTGGGGCTGAGAAGATGAATTGCTTTTTTACCAATAATACCAGGAACTTTCCCGCGTTCATTTAAAATCATTATTTCAGAGCCGGGTACGTTTAGTTTATCAATACCGCCATTGGGGCGGAAGTAGATAAAACCTTCATCGCTGATGTGAACAATCTGGAAACCGATTTCGTCATAATGTCCGGCAAGCATTACCTTCATCTTGGCTTCTGGATTAAGAGCGCCTATAGTGTTGCCCATGACATCGGTTTTAACTTTATCACAGAATCCACTAATATAATCTCTAAAAACAGCTGCAGCCTCTTCTTCATAACCACTGGGGCTAGAGCTGTTGAGTAAGTCCTCAAAGAATTTTATTGAACTTTTTTTGATCATTTTTTTAACCTTTGGTTATTTTGTTCAAAAACATGTTTATCTAATATAATTGGCTGTTTAAATATTGCCACAAACTATATTTATGTTTTAATCAAATATAAAAATATTTGACTCTGCATAAAATGAGCTTGACAACAGAGCTTTGCATTGATTGAGTTATAAAAAAGCCCCTTGCTTTCGTCATTTTCATCATGTAATATTATTATTGCTGTCCGTTAACAATTATTGGCCAAAAAACGGGCGAAAATTAGAGGTGAAAAACTAAAGGAGTAAAATCATGAAGGGTCTTACCGCTAGAAAAAACGTCAAAAAAGAGCCAATCAGAAGCTTGAAAGAAAAGCGCGTTGCAAAAAAGACCAGGCGAGCAATACAGCAGGAAGAACATTAATACTTCATTAAGACAGGTGTCAGGTAACGACTGCAATTTTTGTTCGAGCCTGACACCGACGGTTACAGAATTTTCTTCTTTTATTACAGTGATACACTAAAAAGGTTTAAGTTGATAACCTGCAGTTAATAATGTCTTTAGTGTTATTTGTGATACACTAAAAATGCCTCATGAATTCTCTCAAAAAAATATAATTCAGCTGAACAATTTTACTTCCTGTTAGTCTTATCCTAATGTTGCGTATCGTAGATTTTGATTATATTTTCAGGGAGTATCAAAATGCCTTTCTTACCAAAGATGAAGTTGGCGAAGCTATCGCCAAATGGGGGGAAGTGTTAATGGCTTACTGGGGAACCATCGGAAGGAAAATTCTTTTATTCGGCCATGGAGGGTGGCAAAAAGAATATCTTAACACGGTTGTACCGACTAATTCAACCATATCGTTCTATTGCCCGCACATTACTTTTGCTCTTACAGAGATGTTTCTGGAAAATGGCATCCTGGACGGCGGGAGTCCAAAAACATATGAAACTTACCGTTCAGGTAAAACCTTGCCAAATTATGCGCTTTCACAGGTGAACCATCAATTTGTGAATATGATATTAGGAAAAGTATGTGCATTTCAGCACCGTTGCCCAACAAGTGTGATATTTGTCAGAGTACCAGTAAAATTATCTGATATTTTTAAAGGGCTTCAGGTATATGGCTATGGAAACAAAGCTTTTGAATTTCACTGGCTCGCCTGCCGTGCTGTTAAATTTAATAATACCTCTATGGAGGCAATACTTAACGGAAGTGACGATGCTAGATCTGATCAGGCAAGCCAACTTGGTGTAAACGTCAATACTTCATGGACGGAGTATGACAAATATGAGTATTCGCAGAACAGGCGGATTTTTGACAGTGATTTTCACAGGTTATAGTTAGATGACGGTCTGTGATAAATGCAAAAAGGGGGAGAGTAGTTATTGTTGCGTTTATAATCCTTTTTAGGCACTTACAGATAATTTTCTTTTTATTCATAAAAAGTCATACAATAGCAGAACATCTATTAGATGCTTTTGTCTAAGCTAGCAAGGCTGTTAAAGCGCTTCAGTAGAGAATAATGAGCTCAGGAGGATCCTATGTTTTTTTTACTGTAGCAAGTTAAGTCAAAAAAATAAATAATTTCACATCATGGAAGGTTCAATTATGTTGAAGCGAATATTGTGTGGTTGTGCTGTTGCGTGCCTATTTTCTGTTTTTGCAACTTCTGTAAGTGCTGCCGCAGATGATTACAAGTCTTTTGATATTGGAACAGGAACGGTTGCATCGCCCCTTTCTTGGGCTGGCGGAGGTTTCAGTACTGATTCCTTATTTAATCAGTATGGTAAAAACTATGCTCTATCACTTGCCCAGGCGTATTGCACCTATATAAACCTTACTGGTATAGAGAAGGCCTTACCTGCTGCCGGAGCTGATGAACAGCTCACTTCTGATATCATAACTACCTTCGGCCCTAATTTTTATCTTGCTACTGGATCGCAAGAATCTGGGTTGAATCCAAATCAAGGAGGAAGCGGTTATCTGCAGATAGATGATTCTACTCAGAATATGGCTCAGAACTCGCAGGTTACTGGCAATGCAAATTTTATGTCATATTGCCGTTTTTTAAGTAATGTTGATCATTACAGTGTAGTTTCCGGTACAAATGTCTGTACAAGTAATATCGTAAAGGCTTATTTTGATTCAATTACTTATTTTCTTCATGCACCGGCCATAACCAGCTTTGGCGTTAATTATGCAAAGAATTCGGAATTTTCAAAGCCAGTTAATGTAGAAGGTAAAGACTATGTTTTTCCTGCCGTTGAGGGTATGATGCGAGTTACTGCATTGTATTATAATCGCGGACAGTGGTTTGGAACTGCCACAAATATTGTAAATGCTAATGGCAGTGTCAGCATTGAATCACAGATCAAATATTCTGAAGGGTATGGCGGTCGTTACGTTTATCAACTGCCTGATCTTTATAACAGGTTTAAAGATTTATCAGATAATGGAAACGCTTATGAAGCGCAGATTTCTCAAGATGAAATGATAAGTTATCTTGAGTCACTTAAAACCCTTTATTCTTCAGCAGTAATTAACGCTGGTGTTAATAAAGTTCAGGAAATGATGCAGGAAAAAAACTTCAATTTCCGTTCTCATGATTTTTATAATGTAATGAACGAAGTCACAAAAGTAATGCTTGAAGCAAGCAGAATGTAAGTATTGCAGGCTAAATATTTCCGGATTAGTATCTGGTGTCGAAACTCAAACCCCCGATTTAACGATCGGGGGTCTATTTTTTTCTTTGATAAGATATTATCGAGTTTTAATGAAAGATTGCAGTTCGCTGACTTTTGTAAATAAATATTCAGGGTTGCTGGCTTTTAGTTTATCGTGATCAGCAGTATCCGCCCATGCTGCTCCAATTGCTTTAATATTGCAGCTGTGAGCTTCGTGGACATCGTAGTCAGAATCTCCAACATAGACAGTTTCACCTGTATTGAGGTTGAATTCTTCAAGCATCGCCATCAGCTGACGCTGTTTTATACATCCTTCAGGTGAACCGCACTCAACTGCATGGAAATAATCTCGAATTTGCAGTGTATCGAGAGTGATATCAACACATTTTCCCCCTTTTCCGGTTATAAGAGCTGTAAAATGGCCTTTACTCTTCAAAGTGTCAAGCACTTCACGAATACCGGAGAACGGCTCATCGCATTTTTGATGCTCAAGCTTGTAGTGATGCATGTATGAATCCATTGCCTGGTTGAAGCAGTGAGGGGCAAAGGTATTTATCGTGCCATCTTCTGTTGGACCGAAAGTCGCCATTATTTCGTCATCAGAAAGATGTTTGTTTAATATAGGTTCCAATGCTTTTCGAAATGCATTAACACAGACAGGTAGAGTATTTGCCAAGGTGCCGTCAAGGTCAAATATATAATTAATTATTGCCATTTCAGTATATCCCATGTACGCTTTGAATTGAAAAAATACTATAAATCAGCATCATAGTTTTACAAGTCTAGGGGAGTTATAATAAAAAAAGCCCCGCCATTTGGCGGGGCTGAAATATTCATTCAAACTACCAGTTTTTTCTGGGAGTGTAATGAGTATGGAGCAACTTATGAGCAAGCTTGCTGCCTGGTTTTTCAAGATAATCGTCGTAGAGTTTCTTGATATGCGGGTTTTCGTGGGACTTGCGAATAGGCAGGTCTGAGTCCGCAGTATAGATAGCTTCTTTACGTTTTTCGAGAATATCCGAATCACCATGGTTATAAGGCTGACCGCCGCCGTTCAGGCAGCCGCCAGGACACGCCATAATTTCAATGGCATGGTAATGAGCTTCGCCTTTCTGGATTTTTTCCAGAACTTTGCGGGCATTTCCAAGACCGGAAGTAACAGCCACTTTGACGTCGGTACCGGCAACGTTAACGGTTGCTTCTTTGATACCTTCAAGACCGCGAACTGCGTTGAAGTCAATATCTTTGATGTCTTCACCAGTAAGCCAGTCAGCGGCTGTACGCAGTGCCGCTTCGAGAACACCACCGGATGCACCAAAGATGATAGCAGCACCAGTTGATTCGCCAAGCGGATTGTCGTATTCTTTGTCTTCAAGTTTTTCCAACTGAATACCAGCTTCTTTAAACATATCAGCCAGTTCACGAGTTGAGATAACCAGATCAACATCTTTAACGCCTTCAGGGGCGAATTCTTCGCGGGAGGCTTCATATTTCTTAGCCAGACAAGGCATGACTGAAACACAAATGATGTCTTCAGGTTTCTTACCGAGCTTTTCAGCATAATAGCTCTTGGCGATGGCGCCGAACATTTGCTGAGGACTCTTGGCCGTTGACGGCATATAAACCAGTTCCGGGAACTGATGTTCTAGGAACTTAACCCAACCCGGACAGCAGGATGTCAGGATCGGCAGGTTTTCATTCTTTGTCAGACGCTCAATCAACTCAGTGGTTTCTTCCATGATTGTCAAGTCAGCCGCAAAGTCAGTGTCGAATACTTTATCAAAGCCAAGCATTCTCAATCCGGCAACAAGTTTGCCTGTAGCAATTGAGCCTGGATCCATGCCAAACTCTTCACCGATAGCAACACGGACGGCCGGAGCAGTCTGGACAATGACATGTTTGCCTTTCTGGTTGAGAGCCTGCCATACTTGGTATTTATTGTTCTGTTCAGTCAACGCGCCAACTGGACATGCTGCAACACACTGGCCGCAGAATACACATTTGGTTTCGTTGAGAGGCATCATGGCAGCCGGAGCAACTACGGCGTCAAAACCGCGGCCAACGCCGGAAAGGATACCAACTGTCTGGACGTCGTTACAAGCAGTTTCGCAGCGACGGCACATAATACATTTATTAAGGTCACGAACTATAGCGTTGCAAGCCAGGTCAATTTTGTATGTGGACATTTCACCTTCGTACATGACGTGGTGAAGATCCATTTCGCTGGCCAAGTTCTGCAGTTCACAGTCGCCGTTCTTTTCGCATGTCAAACATTCTTTCGGATGGTCAGAAAGAATCAGGTCGAGCATTGTGCGACGGGCGTTGATTGCGCGGATAGTATTGGTTTTGACAACCATGTCTTCGTTTACTGGTGTACAGCAAGCCGGAGCGAGGTTGCGGCGGCCTTCCACCTCAACTACGCAGATACGGCATGAGCCGGTACGGTGCTCGATTGAGAAACAGTCAAGCTCAAAATGACACAAGGTAGGAATCCTGATGCCAATTTTGGCCGCGGCCTGTAATATCGTCGCATTCTCCTCGACGCTGACCGGTGTATCGTTAATGGTCAAATTGATCATGATATGTGAGTCTCCCTGTGAGGTTATTTTCTGTCAATTGCGTGAAATTTGCAGGCAGAATAGCAAACACCGCATTTGATACATTTTGATTGGTCAATTACATGCAGGCCTTTGCGCTCGCCTGAAATACAGTCGACCGGACAGTTTCTGGCACACAAAGTACAACCAACACAGTTGTCATTGATTTCATAAGTGATCAGCTTGGTACAAACACCTGCCGGGCAGCTATGATTCTGAACGTGAGCAAGGTATTCGTCTTCAAAGTTGATCATAGTAGACAGAATCGGGTTCGGAGAAGTTTGTCCGAGTCCGCAGAGTGCTGTGTCTTTAATAGTATGTGAAAGGTTGCGAAGTTTATTCAAGGTTTCCATTGTACCTTTACCTTCGCAAATCTCTTCAAGCATTTCGTATAGACGCTTGTTACCAACACGACATGGAGTACATTTTCCACAAGATTCGTCAAGGGTGAATTCCAGAAAAAATTTTGCAATGTTAACCATACAGTCGTCTTCGTCCATAACAATCATACCGCCTGAGCCCATCATGGAGCCGAGAGCGATCAGGTTGTCATAGTCAATCGGGGTATCAAGTTTGTCAGCTTTGATACAGCCGCCGGAAGGTCCGCCAGTCTGTACTGCTTTGAATTTTTTGTCAAATTCAATACCGCCGCCGAGACCAAAGATGATGTCGCGCAGTTTAGTTCCCATTGGGACTTCAACCAGACCAACGTCTTTAACTTTACCAGCCAGTGCAAAAACTTTAGTTCCAGCAGACTTTTCAGTACCGATACCTTTGAACCACCCAGCACCCCTGCGGATGATTGCAGGTACGTTGGCATAAGTTTCAACATTATTAACAATAGTCGGTTTTTTCCACAGACCTGAAACGGCTGGGAACGGAGGTTTGAAAGTAGGCTCGCCACGTTTACCTTCGATAGAGTGGATGAGAGCTGTTTCTTCACCACATACGAAAGCTCCGGCACCGTATTTGAGTTCCAGCTTAAAGTTGAAGCCTGAACCGAAGATGTTGTCGCCAAGCAGGCCTTCTTCTTCAGCCTGTGCAATTGCGATCTGGAGACGCTGGATGGCCAGTGGGTATTCAGCACGGATATAAATGATACCGTGGTTTGCGCCGATAGCATAACCGGCAATAGCCATAGCTTCGAGAACCGCATGTGGGTCGCCTTCGAGAACCGCACGGTCCATAAATGCGCCCGGGTCACCTTCGTCAGCGTTACAGATCATATATTTTTCATCGGACTTCTGCGCTGCGGCAAAACTCCATTTCATACCAGTCGGGAAACCACCGCCGCCACGACCGCGCAGGCCTGAAGCTGTGATTTCATCGATAACATCCTGAGGCTGCATTTTTGTCAAAACTTTAGCCAGTGCAGTGTAACCATCGTTGGCAAGATAGTCGTCAAGGATTTCAGGATTAATGCGACCGCTGTTTTTGAGAACGATTCTGGCCTGAATTTTATTTTCAGTGTTTTCTTCCAGTTCAGGATAGTACCAGGTGCGGTCAACAGTAGTCATGCCAGCGGCAATATCTTTGAGGTTGTCAAGGATTTTACCCGCATCTTCAGGTTTGACTTTGCCGTAAGTAAAACTCTTATTGGATTCAGAGTCAAGAATTTCAATGCTTGGTTCGCAATGGCAGAGGCCCATGCAGCCAGTTTCAACAATCTTAACCGCATTTTCAAGTTTGCGATTGGCAATTTCAGATTTGAGCGCGTCCAGTACCGGAGCAGCTCCTGCAGCAACACCGCAAGTCCCCATGGACACGAGGATTTGAGTGCCTGCCTGCGTGCGGCCTTGTAAGTCAGCCGTGCGCTGTGTCAGTTTATCTACAGAATCAATCATGATTTTAATTCCTCAAATTTTATTTGCATTCGCTGATGATGTCCGGCACCATTTTGGTAGAGACTTTGCCGTAAACTTTTTCGTTTACCATGACAACCGGAGCGAGACTGCAGGCACCAACGCAACGCAGGGCGCCAAGCGAAAATTTGCGGTCACGGCTGGTTTCACCGCACTCAATATTCAGGTAACGTTTGAATTCTTCAAGGATAGCGCCAGCGCCTTTTACAAAACAGGCAGTACCGGTGCATACATTGATTTTGTATTTGCCGACAGGTTTGTCGGTAAAGTAAGAATAAAAACTGATTACTCCATAGACTTCAGATAGATGCAGTTTCAGTTTGTCAGCAACAAAAAGCTGTACACTCAACGGCAGGTAGCCGAAAATGTCTTGAGCTTTGTGCAGACTCTGAATAAGGAAGCCGCGATTCTTTTCACGATCATCACTGATGTCCAGTGACTCGATATAAGCTTCCAACTGCTCACGCTTTTCTGGAAACTGTTCGATCAGATTCAGTTCCTCTTGTCCTTTTCCCTGACAATCACAGCATGACATAGCTTGTTGACTCCTAGTTGTCCGATAATCTTTATAATTCGGGAGGCCCGAATAAAACTAATTAATACTTTTTTATTAATATTTTTGTATTAATATAACTTCTTGTTTGCCAATGGTTTATGGCCAATTTAGGAAGCTAGTATAATCGCAAAATCGCAATTTGCTAGAAAGAAATTGAAAAAATAAGCAAAATTGTTAAAAAAATATTAATTGAAAAAGAATAAATCCTTGTTTTAATTGCTTAATAGAGTTAATGATATAAAAATTTTAGCAGTAAAATGAGAATATTTGTTAAATAATATAAGTAGGGAGCCCTGCAGTAAAAAGTGTTAATTTTTAACTAAAAATGATCTCTCATTCACTAAAGCTTGACTCTCCTGAGTTGTAAAAACAAATTGAACATGTTATTTTGAAAAAAGACATATGGGAGGGTCGGTATATGGCACCAAAAAAATCTTACATCAACTGGTTGCTTGATGAGCTGCCCGGGCTCAAAGAAAATAATATTATTGACGAAGATAATTGCAGCAAACTGCAAGATTATTATAGCAAACAGATTCCGCCTGCTGTGAATTACCAGCGTCTTATGATAATAATTTTCGGAGCGCTTAGTGCTATTCTGGTTATGGGAGGAGTTCTGCTTCTAATCGCTCATAACTGGGAGGACATTCCGCTGCGAGTACGACTTTCTCTGGCTTTTGTGCCGCTTGTTGCCTCGTTGACATTCGGCTGGTATACCAAGCTTGACGACCGGAGTACAGTCTGGCAGGAAGCTTCTGCAGTGCTGATCAGCGGTAGTTTCGCTGCTGCTGTAGCGATGGTTTCCCAGATATATTACTTAGGCGGTGAACTTTATCAATTCATGTTTACCTGCCTGTTATTTACATTCCCGTTGCTGTATATTTTTAAGAGTCAGGTATATTTAACTATCTATCTAATCGGTTTGACTATCTATACTTATTCTTCGATAAGAAATGACAGTGTTGCCTATAGCTGGATGTTTTTTGCCTTTATTCTTCCTTATTCAATTTATTACATTGTCAAAGAATTCCGCTCAGCTAAAATGCAGTTTTTGTGTAATATTATTGTTGCTTTTGTGTTGATTAACTTTGCTGTTTTTTTTCACGAATGTAAAGATAGTATTGCAAAGGTGGGATGGGCAACTTTGTTACCAGCTATTTTATTTTTAGGGAAACAATTTGAGAGAAAGGGATTGTTATCACGGAAAAACTCTTTGCTGGTAGTTGGTTTCTTAGGCATTGCTATATTCATGGCGCTTGGTTCTTTTGATGATTTTTGGCGGAACGATTATTTTAACTGGAAAAACAGCTTAAGTGACATTGGAATAACGGCAATATCGATACTTCTATTTTTATGGATGCTAATTCAGACGATACGCTGGCGTGCCGGAAGCTTGTTAATGCCTTTGATTTTACCATTAGCAGCGGCGAGTTCCTGGTATTTTGATGATGAAATCATACGCTATGTATTTTCAGCAATAATGATAGCATATGGTATAATGTTGTTAGTGAAGAGTTGTAACTTACATAAAATGGCTTTACTTAACCTTGGAATGTTGTTAATTGCTGTACAGATACTGATTCAGTTTTTTGATCCTGAAGTTCCTATACTGTTCCGTGCGGCTGGCTTCATTATTACTGGTGTTGCTTTTATGATAGTGAATATTATTTTGAGTAGAAGGTTTAAAAAAGCTGAAACTGCAAAAGGAGGCACAGCATGAACAGGATTAGTCGAATTGCAGTTAACTGGGTGCTTTTTATAATAGTCAGTCTGGCAGTATTGGCAGTCCCGTTGTATATGATTGCCCGTGCGGAAGGTATACTTACAAAAGGAAACGTATATCTTTTTAAGGTCGTACCGCGTGATCCGTATGATCCGTTCAGAGGGCGATATTTAAATATTAGTGTTGAGCAGAATTATGTAGCAGGAAAGGATAAAGATTTTAGGCAGGGTAAACTATGCTATGCTGTTTTAAATAAAGATAAATATGGGTATGCATTTTTATCAGATTTACTGGATGCACCTCCAGCTAACGGCGACTATATACGAGTAAGGTACCGTTGGTATGACGATAAGAGGAATCTGATAAATCTTCCTTTTGGCAAATATTTTGTTAATGAAAAGATTGCTCCGGTAGCAGAAAAGGTAGTTGCTGACTTTATCAAAGACCCTAAAAAGGCTTGTGTTTTAAAGGTACGGGTCAAAGGCGGGGAAGCACTTGTAGAAGGACTTTTGCTGGATGGAAAACCAGTTGAAGAAGTTGTAAAAGCCAAAATGCAAAAATCTTCAGAGTAAATCTTAAGCTGAAATCTCTCCATAAAAATTGCAATTGGAAAGAAAATTGCAACTAATTAGGTTTTCCTACTTGAATTTTTATTATTAAGCCGTAGAATACTCGGATAACATCAAATATTTTTTTATTAATTTAAATAGGGTTGCCTATTTATGGGAAATTTAGAACAGATTGAACAACTGGAAAAGTTTCTTCGTTTTAATGGAAGAAGGTTTGCGCCGGTTCTGTCAGGGGTAAAACCATCGTTATTGCTGCATGTTCGCAACAGTCAGACCAGACCGGAAAGGCGTTGCTATGACTTACTGAGTCAGCATGACTGGCGGATCGGTGACGTGACCGGTCTTGAGCATCTTATTCTTTCAGATAATGGAAAAGGTTTGCAGATTCTGTTCTTTAACTGTGAGGCGATTGAAACGGTGCTGCGAGACAGGCGTTGCCGCTTATTCTTGAGTCATTTTGGTTACAGCCGTGAATTCGTCAGTGTTGACACTGATTTGAAATTGCTGGCGGACCGTTTTGCTGAAGACGAAAACTTTCCACATGAGATAGGGATTTTTCTAGGCTATCCGCTTAAAGATGTAGCTGCATTTATATATCGCCCTTCGGCGACGCGCAATTTGCCTGGTGCGCGCTGGCGGGTTTACGGCAGACATAATGAGTCATTAGCGTTGATGCGACTTTTTGAGCAAGCAGAGTGCCTATTTGATTTGATGTTAAGAGAGGTGCAAGTGGGCAGTTTACATGATCTGAAAAAATTATTTATAAACTTCAAATTAGAGGATATGAGCTATGAGAGCTGTGCATGAACACGGATTTAAAGAATTTTTACATGGACGCAGGATGAAAGTAACTCAGGAGCGTCTGGAATTGTTCAATACTGCGGCAAATCTGCCGGGTGAATTTGATGGTAACGACTTGCTGAAAAAAATGTCCAAGTCTGGTTTTCCGGTAGCCCATTCTACCTTTTACCGGAATTTGCGCCTTTTAATTGCTGCTGGAGCTATCGAGCCTGTAGGGCGTCGCAGGGGAAGACCATTGTTTAAAGGTCGTGGATCCTGTACTAAAAAGTGCAATATGCAGCTGCGTGCCGGAGAGCAGTTAATTAATGTTAGTGATCCTGACTTACTGCTGGCGTTTCGCCGCATTTGCCAGGAAGTTGGCTTGGATTGCGCTGACACTAAGATTACCTTGGAATTTGGTGCATAAACAAAATAAAAAAGCAATTTTTTGCATTTGAGCAAGTATTGAGCTAAAGGGTCTTGATTTTTCTGATTTAGATACCAAATTATACTAATATAAGAGGTATCCGCTTTACAACTAATCATGGAGCAAATCATGAATCAGGAGAAGAAGACCCTTACTACTGCCTTTGGCACACCTGTAGCTGATGACCAGAATTCCATTACCGCAGGACCTGACGGTCCGGTTTTAATGCAGGATGTAAAACTGCTTGAAAAGTTGGCACACTTTAACCGTGAAAGAATTCCGGAACGTGTTGTACATGCTAAAGGGGCAGGGGGGCACGGTTATTTTATTGTCACGCATGATTTGTCCAAATATACAAAAGCTGATTTTCTTTCCAAAGTAGGAAAGCGGACTGAAATCTTTGTTCGTTTTTCAACAGTAGGTGGAGGCAAGGATTCAGCCGATGCTGAACGTGATCCTCGTGGCTTTGCAATCAAGTTTTATACCAAAGAAGGTAATTACGATCTTGTAGGAAACAATACTCCGGTTTTCTTTATTCGTGACGCCATAAAATTTCCTGATTTTATTCATAGTCAGAAGAAAAATCCGGCGACAAACTGCAAAGACCCGAATATGTTCTGGGACTTCATTTCACTCACTCCTGAATCAATTCATCAGGTTACTATTCTGTTTTCTGACCGTGGTGTCCCTGCTGATTATCGTCATATGAATGGATATGGCAGTCATACTTTTAAATGGTATAACGAAGCAGGTGATTTCGTCTGGGTCAAGTACCATATCAAAACAGATCAGGGCAACAGAACTTTAAGCGAAATGGATGCAGTGAAAATGCGTGGGGAAGATCCTGATCACGCAACAAGAGACCTCTATGACACTATAGAAAAAGGTGACTTTCCATCTTGGACTGTTTATGTTCAAGTTATTCCGCCTGAAGCTGCCATGGAATATAAATGGAATATTTTTGATGTAACTAAAGTTGTTTCTCACAGCGATTTTCCATTGCAGGAAATTGGTAAACTGGTATTGAACCGTAATCCTGAAAACTACTTTGCTGAAGTTGAGCAAGCTGCTTTTAATCCCAGCAGCTTTGTGCCTGGAATTGCGGCATCACCTGATAAATTGCTGCAGGGTCGCTTATTTGGATATCATGATGCTCACATACATAGACTTGGGCCTAATTATCATCAGATCGGGGTTAACCGTCCTATAAAATCACCTGAAAATAATTATCAGCGTGACAGCTACATGCAGGAAGGCGGCGGCAAAGGGCCTAATTACTGGCCTAATACAATGGGCGGTCCGGTTCCGGCTGGATCTGGAGTGGAAGAGCCTTTATTTGATATAGGGGAATATGCCGCACGGCATCCGTTCAGTCCGTCAGATGATTATCAGCAGGCTGGTGATCTTTTCCGCAATGTTATGAACGAACCACGCCGTGAAGCTTTAATCAGCAATATAGTTGGGCACTTGCAGAACGCAATGGGAAGACTGCAGTTGAGAGCTACAGTAATGTTTTACAAAGCAGACAAAGAATATGGCAAACGTGTTGCTGGCGGGTTGGGGCTCAACTTAAAACGTATTGAAGAATTAGCAGCATTACCTCAGGAAGACCTGGTGAAGGAGACCAGTTAAAGGCAGCTTAGTAACATCAAATTCAGAGGAGTTTTGATTTATGAAAAAGCTGATTATAGCAGTGATTATTTTAGTCGTTGCGGCCTTGATTTTTATCGTAACTTGTCGTGAGCCTGCACCGAAACCAATGCCTAAACCAGCTGTTGCGGTACGGGATTCAACGAGTAAAGACGCTGCGTTTTTTGTTAGGGAAGCCGTTTTGACATTTCAGACAAAAGAAGAAGCTGAGTTCATGAAGATGTGGGCGGAGGTTCCACCTGAACAGTATGCCAGCGCATTGAAATGTTTAAAAAGAGGTAAAGGACAGTTCAAAGTTGAACGGGTCATGCAGCAGCAGAACAGCAAAGATGTTTTTTATGTTGACGGTAAGCTTAACAGTGTAACGCTTGAGTTTGTCGTCAGGAAAACTGATGACGGTTTTAAAATAGAAAACGTTTATGAAATGATGTGATTTCCCATTATCCTGCAAGGACAGTGACATGAGGAGGCAATAGCACTATTGTCTTCCTCTGTTTATTTATATATTTTGCGTCCTTTTTTAAATTTCTCCGTCTATAAAGTAAATATCACTTTAGGAAATATAAAAAATGAATAAATTAGCAAATGATAACATTCGTAAAGCTGTTCGTGAACAGTATAAGAAGGCAATAGTTACGGAAGAATTAAATGTTGAATGGCCCGCATGTTCATGTTGTAATGTTTCCGGCTCTGATGTCAAAGAAACTTCAATGGAATTGGGTTATTCAAATAAAGATGTGGCAGATGTTCCTGAGGGCGCAAATCTCGGGCTTGGCTGCGGAAATCCCAGAGCAATAGCTTCCCTGAAAGCAGGAGAAACAGTATTGGACTTGGGAAGTGGAGGAGGATTTGACTGTTTTCTTGCCGTTAAGGAAGTAGGAGCTTCAGGATTAGTCATCGGCGTTGATATGACGCCGGAGATGATTAGTAAGGCACGGGAAAACGCCGAGAAAGCAGGTTGCCCGAATGTAGAATTCAGATTAGGTGAAATTGAACATCTGCCTGTAGCTGATTCTACAGTGGATGTCATTATTTCCAATTGTGTAATTAACCTGTCTCCGGAAAAAACGAAAGTATTTATAGATTCATTTAGAGTGCTCAAGCCTGGGGGACGATTGGCTGTTTCAGATATTGTATCAACTGCGGAGTTGCCGGAAAAACTGCAGAATGACCTTGCGTTATTTACCGGCTGCATGGCAGGAGCTTCATTGATAAAAGACCTTGAACAGATGCTTGGAGACGCAGGGTTTGAAAAGATAAGAATTGAACCCAAGGATGAGAGCAGGGAGTTTATACGCAAATGGGTGCCGGGCAGTAATATTACGGATTATGTGGTTTCTGCGACAATTGAGGCGGTTAAGCCTAAAATATAATGAGATTCTGAAATCGAACGGTCAAGAGTTAAATTACTTTTGACCGTTTACTTATATTGGAAGATAGTGGGCATGAAGAAAACTAAAGATATCTGGTTGGAGTACCACAAGAAATTATTCGCATTCATAAAAAGCCGAGTAGGCGATAGTGATGCGGAGGATATTCTTCAGGATGTGTTTGTGAAAATACATACAAAAATAGACTCGCTTAAAGAAACTGCTAAACTGGAAAGTTGGCTCTACCAGATAACCAGAAACGCGATTATTGATTATTATCGCTCAAAAAGAATGACTGAAGAGTTGTCCGACTGGATTGGTGCCGAAGAGACTATTGAGAGCGACAATATCAGGCAAGAGTTTTCGGCATGCATTCTGCCAATGATTGAGCAGCTTCCAGATAAGTATCGTTCTGCGGTAAGATTATCTGAGATTGAAGGTAAAACTCAAAAAGAAGTGGCTGAGCGTGAGAAAATTTCACTCTCTGGTGCGAAATCAAGAGTTCAAAGAGGCAGGGTTCTTTTAAAAGGTATGCTTCATGATTGCTGTAAGATCGAGCTTAATCATAGGAATCAACTCATTTCATACGAACAGAAAAAGCGTAAATATAAATGCCCTTAATATGCCGTTTCGGCTTTTAGGTTTGTTACAAGCTGAGTTTTCCTGCCTTAAAGCAATAATATCTTTAAAGTATAAAGTTTCTATGGAGTAACTATTCTGAGATAATATTTGTATTGAGCCTTTAGGGGATTGCTATGATTTTGGAACAAAGTAAGAATTAAGCGGTCATTATTTGTTGAAGAGTATGAGAAAAATGTTTAAGCATAACACATGTTTAATCAGTTCTGTTTTGGTTAGACTTTAGACTGGCAGAACTCCGCTTTGCTAACTTAATAGGTTCCTGTTTATTCGGGTAAAATAATTGTTGTAATCATTATTTATTTTTGGTGATACTTTCTTTATTAATGCTTAGCCTGAGATTGTATATTTCCTATTCTTCTTTTCATGACAGTATTAAAATAGATGGAATAAGAAGGAATACTTATGTTATTTCGAAAAATATGTGTTAGTTTCTTAGTTATAGTGACTTTATTATTTGCAGATAATGTTATGGCTAAAAACTATCCTTTGGATTCTGATCACGGCTCAGAGCTTTTAGAGCAAAGTCTTTTTAATGAAACTGGCAGAATGTTTTTAAAAGAGGTGAAATACTTTACTCCTCAGAAAAACAATGTTTTCTGTGGTGTGGCCTCAATGACAATAGCTCTTAATACGCTGGGCGTAGAACCTCCTGTTAACTCTGATTACTACCCTTACAGTATTTTTACTCAAGATAATATCTTTACCCCAAAAGTGATAAAAGAAACCGGCATTACTCCAATGAAAGTGATTAGTAATCCGGGATTATCATTAAAACAGGTTAAAAAAATTCTGGAGACGTTTCCGGGAGTGAAGGCAACCATTCATTATGCTAATGATGAAACTTCCTTGCTGATGTCAGTAAACATAAAAACTGCGTTACGGCAGAAGAGTATTGTGTTAGGCAATATTTTGCGCGATGAAATGGGACAGAAAGGTGGTGGTCATTTTTCTCCAATCTGTGCATACGGGACTTTGGATAATGAAGGTTACTTCCTGTTTTTAGATGTGTCATCATACAAGAAGTGGGGGCCGGTTTGGGTGCCGGAAGAAGTATTATACAGATCTATGGATACAATGGCTAAAGAAAAGTGTCGTGGTTATATAGTAGTTGAATTTGATAAAACTCTGACCTGATACTTAATTTCCTCAATGCTGTGAGCTTTACGCCTTCAAAATTCTTTACTTATTTATAGCTAACCTAAGTAATATATTCAGTTTTTGTTTGCATTGTTATTTTATTTAAAAATACCGCTCAAGCATGCAAGAATTACAATATTTTTCATGAACAAAATACTCCCATTGATGTCCTTCTTTATATGCGTTTAGGGAAGGTGCCCAATAATTTTTTTATCTATTTGCTAAAATGATTTAGCAAGGGAAGGATTATTGGTGATTATTAATAAATATGGGAGTATTAAAATGGTAGAGTGTCATATTTGCAAAGCTAAGTACAACAGTATTTTTGCTAAATTTAAGACCTTTAAGTGTGAACGATGTGATAAAGTTTTTTGTAATTCACATGGGACAGCAAAGCATTTTCTAGATAACGATAAGAATGCAAAGGTGTGCCAGGCGTGTTACAAAATATTTCCTAAACAGCTTACTCAGTTACAAAAATTTCAAAGAATAGTTGCTCAGAACGATGTAACGCTGATAATGCATGATCATGATCTTGAATTTTCACCAGGAAATTCTCTTACTTATGACTTCATAAAGTTCTGTGATACATCCAATATAATATTATGTATTGAGGGTGGATATACTAATTACGATTATGAAGAGTGCGTAAGCTGGTTTTGTAGAAAATATTCAAAATCAACTATTTTCCCTGATATTATGTTTCTTATTCAGGGTTTTTTGGTATTGCCCTTAGGCTTCAATAGGTTGAAAAAAAGAAAAGGGAATTACACTAAGGACTTTTATAAGTTTCATGATAAAGTTACCATTTATTCATTCGATACTCCAAGAAGTGATCCAAAGGCTGCTGATAATCATTTTACCTTGTGTGAGCATATGGATGGTAGTAAATTTTTTTCTGATAAAATGCTTAATAAATATACTTTGCAAATAGAGAACCTTATGGGGCTTGAACGTGAAGAGCCTTATGGCCTGAGCAGTAAATATTCAAGAATGTATTGCAGAGACTTACTCAGTACACCTGAAAAAATTAAGATAAGACAGAATAGAAAAATATTTCCACAGCTTAAAAATGCGAAATCTCCATACCCATTAGAGCTCAGCCCTTCATATGACCCTTCAGATTATGAGTCCACTATTTTTGAACATTCGAGATATTATGCAAATCAGAAAATTGCACAGAGACTTCTTATGTTGTACAAAACATACAAGTCCATAAAATATAGAATAAAAATTGGTGCTAAATTAGTTGTTTTATGTGGAGCTGCCCATGAGGCTGAACAGGATAACAGTTCCCTGAAAATACCTGAAAAAATTCGTGAAAACAGACTTACTATCAGTAAACATTTAGAAAAGAATAACCTGAGGGTAGGAGTGGTTAACTGTATCGCAAACAATTCATTTGGAACGTTAGGTAATTCTTCATCATACCTCTTAAACCAGCAGGGTAAAAAGTATTTTAAATACCCCGCTAAGTAACCATTGTTGTAAGTTAGTATATTAAAATATTTATCAATTACCTGACAAGCAATTAACAAATATTACAGCTATAGTCTCTTAAACGATTATCAAAATAATCTTATTGCTATTATTTAAACTGTGTTTAAAAATATGTCCTAATATTTGTTTTGGTATTGAAAAAGGTATTTGCAGCAGTTAAATTGCTCAAAATGAGCATGACTAAAAATACAGGAGTGCATTTTATGAGCAACTATCAGGAAATATTGAATACTTACCCAGACACAACTTTTGTTTTTGGCTGTGGCGCGTGGGAACAGCTTGAATTGTTGTTGCGTGACCTTGGAGCTAAGAAAGTAGCAGTATTTACCGGTCGCAGTTCTGCCGACAAAACGGGTGCCTGGGCTCGTTTGTTAAAGGCGGTTGACTTGCTTGATCTGAATATAGTACGTTTTAAGGATATAGAAGCAGAGCCATGCATTGAAACTATTGAACGCATGACTCAGTTCTTGAATCAGGAAAACCCGGATGAAGTTATAGCTCTCGGCGGAGGGAGTCCGATGGACGCTGCTAAGGCAGCTTATCTGGAATATCAGACCGGAGGCAGTGTTAATGACTTTTTCGGCGTAAATCAATATACTAAAAAGCATAAGGATGAAAAGCTTAAAAAAGTAATATGTCTGCCGATGACCTCAGGGACCGGGTCAGAGGCTACGCCTTATTCAAATATTGTGGACAATAACCTGAAAGTAAAAAAGCTGGTTGTTGAACCACAGATTATTCCGGAATATTCATTTGTCATTCCTGAGCTGGCTGCATCAATGCCGCCTTCAGTAACAAGAGCAACAGGCTGTGATGCCCTTGCGCATTCTCTTGAAGGATTTCTGAATATACGTCAGGACCATAATCATCCCAAGGCCAATGAATGGGCTCTGGAAAGTATTCGGCTGATTAAGAAATTTCTGCCGAGAGCAATCAAAGACGGTTCAGACACGGAAGCCCGTGCAGCTGTATCTACAGCGGCAACTCTTGGCGGCATGGTGATTCGTTATAAATCGACTGGCTTGCCTCATTTATGCAGTTTTTCATGGTTTGGGCGTATTGAACACGGATTGGCAGTAACATTATTGCTTCCCAGTTGCTGGGATTATTACATAACAAGTGACGGTGTACGCGAACGTACTATGCAGCTTAAAGAAATCTTCCCTGGTGAAACTCCTGAGGAAATCGTTGCAAGCTATCGTGAATTTTTAGCTGAATGCGGAGTGCCCAGAGGGCTGAAGACATTTGGGGATATTACTCCTGAACTGCTTGAACTAACTGCTGAAAGTGCCGGTCAGAATAAAATGAAACTTGACCTTGCTCCGAAGCCTGTACCATTAGAACACAGCAAAGAAATTTTAATGGATATTTTGACTAGAGCATACAACGAATAGCTAGTCTTATAAAATTATATACGGGAGTTCATCCGTCGATATTCGCGTGGTGAACTCCCGTATTTCTTTCTAAACTGCCTGCTTAAATAGTTTGAATCAGAAAAGCCGCTGTCACGCGCTATCTCAGCAATTGACGCATCACTCTGACACAACAGCTCAGCAGCTTTCTGCAGTCTTATTCTGATGAGATAGTCTACCGGAGTAAAGCCGGTAGCGTTTTTGAATGTAGCCATCAAGGAGCTTTTGGACATCCCTGCTAGACGTGATAATTCTACAATCTCCCAATTGCGGCGGTAGTTTGTTTCCAGCTTACTGATGATGCGCCCAATGCGAAATAATGCCTGCGCTTGAGGAATAGTTACCTTTGAATATTCTCTGGAAAAGAATATAACAAGCTCCAGCAAAATCCCCAGCATTATCGTATCATAACCGGCAGCCTGTGCTTTTTGTTCGTCAAACATTTTAATAACAAGCGGCTCAATTTGGGCAAGACTGCGGCGGCTTAAATGCAGCCGACTTTTAAAACGGTGCTGACGGCGGTAATTGGGCTCGAGAATAAACATTGCATTATATCCTGCATCTCCCTGCAGGTTCTTTAAATACTGCTGCAAGCGAAGAGCATCGTACATAATATTGTACATAGTCAAGCCATGGCGTTCCAGAAAGTAATGTTTTGTATCACCCTGCAGAACAAAAACATCGCCAGCAGCAACGGGATATTCCTCGCCGTCGATCCAATGAATACCGTAACCTTCAGTGATTATGACAAGTTCGGCAAAGTCGTGCATATGCTTACTATCAGTGTAGTCCATGTCATGTTGAAGGCCATGGTCACTTAATATACCACGGATCGCAATTGGGTGAGAATCTTGTGCAAAAAAGTCTTTACTGAACGCCTGTTTTGTTTTTGTCATACTAATTGGAATATTGTGCTAAAAATTTATTTTATTGTTAAGGAATATACCCGTTGTTAGTGGTACAGTCAAGTTAGTCTGATTAATAATATTTGAATGTGTTCGATAGTTTGCAGCGAGGGAGTTGCAACTAATATTTGCTGATGAAATGAGTACAATAATTAATATTGTATTATTATGCTTAAAAATTAATGGGAGATGGTATTATGTCAGGTACTTTTAGATTTTCGTTCGGTCCTTGGAACATTCACGAAGGAGCTGATCCTTTTGGTCCGGTTGTTCGTGAATCAATTGAGTTTAACAATAAGCTCAACGCATATAAAGAACTTGGATTTGAAGGCGTCCAGTTCCATGATGACGATGCGGTTCCAAATATGAATGACCTTAATCCGGAACAGATCAAAAGTGAAGCTTCTAAAGTAAAAGCAAAGTTGGATGAACATGGTCTGGTTGCTGAATTTGTAGCTCCTCGCCTCTGGGAAGATCCACGTACAATTGATGGTGGTTATACTGCGAATGATCCAAAATGTCGTGAATACGCTCTTGATCGCAGCAAACGCTGCATTGATATTGCCAGAGAACTTGGCTCTAAGAATATAGTGCTGTGGCTGGCTCGTGAAGGAACATATATTCGTGAAGCTAAAGACTCGGTTTGTGCCACAGAGCAAATTGCCGGTGCTATTCAGATGATGTTGGACTATGATCCGGAAATCAGAGTAATGATTGAGTCTAAACCGAATGAGCCTATGGATCATACTTATATTCCAACTATAGGGCACGCTATCGGTCTTGGACTTTTGACTACAGCTCCTGAACGTGTCGGATGTTTGATTGAGTCAGCACATGCTATTCTGGCCGGCCTTGATCCTTCAGACGAAATGGGTTATTCAATGGCTCACAAAAAGCTCTGGAGTGTTCACTTGAATGACCAGAATGGACTTAAGTTTGACCAGGATAAGACATTTGGTGGTGTTGACCTGCGTCGTGCTTTGAATCAGGTTCGTATTCTTGACGAACACGGTTTTGGTAACAATGGTGAATGGGTTGGACTTGATGTCAAAGCTATGCGTACTCAAAAAGCTGATGTAGCTTGCAAGCACCTGTCTAACAGCAAAGATATCTTCATGCGTCTGCTGAAAATCAGCCGTAGTTTGGATAATTCCAAAATTGAACAGCTTCGTGCTGAGCGTGACTACGAAGAACTGGAAATGTATATAATCGAATCCTTGCTTAAGTAGGAATTCAGGGTTTTATGTACTGCGGTGACTTTTTGTCACCGCAGTATTTCTATTTTTTACATTTATGATACTTTGTGTTAGTCTTTCGTATTTTTTGCCAATTGACCGATTGGGCTTTTTGAAATATATTTTCAGATAATTATAAATATTTTTATACTTGTGGAGGCATCATGGAACGTAAGCTGAAAATGGGAATGGTCGGCGGCGGCCCCGGCGCTTTTATTGGAGCGGTACACCGCATAGCGGCTAGAATCGACGGTAAAATAGAGCTTGTATGTGGAGCTTTTAGTTCGTCTCCGGAAAAGTCCAGACAGACAGGTCAGGAACTATTTCTTTCTGATGACCGCATTTATGAAAGTTACCAGTCGATGATTGAATGTGAAGCTGCTTTGCCTGAAGGCGAGAGAATGGACTTTGTAGCTATCGTTACTCCCAATCACATGCACTTTCCTGTGGCTATGATGGCTCTTGAAAACGATTTTCACGTAATATGCGACAAACCTATGACATTGACTCTTGATGATGCCAGAAAACTGAATGACAAAGTCAAAGAAACTGGTCTCATCTTTTGTTTGACCCATAATTACACAGGTTACCCGATGGTTAAGCAAGCCAGGGAAATGATCCAGAATGGGCAGCTTGGAGAAATTAAGAAAATTGTTTCAGAGTATCCACAGGGCTGGCTGGCCTCTAAGATTGAGGACGAAGAACAGAAACAGGCCTCATGGCGTACTGATCCGGTGACTTCCGGAGCTTCATGCAGCATGGGGGACATTGGCAGTCATGCAGAAAACCTGGCTGAATATATTACTGGATTAAAGATTACGGAACTTTGTGCTGATTTAAGTACTTTTGTGCCCGGACGCATGTTGGACGATGACGGAGGTGTGCTTGTGCATTACGATAACGGTGCCCGTGGTATTATTTATGCCAGTCAAGTTTCAGTTGGTGAAGAGAATGGTTTACGCATTCGTGTTTACGGCACAAAAGGTGCGATTGAATGGACGCAGACAGAACCAAACACGTTGGTTTTTAAATCAAATGACGCACCGCAGCAAATATACCGTACCGGCTGGGCTGGAACTGGTGAAGCTGCTGCATACAATACAAGAATTCCAGCGGGCCACCCTGAAGGATTTCTGGAAGCTTTTGCCAATCTTTACCGCAACTTTGCAACAGTTGTAGCTGCCCGTATTGATGGTATTGAACCGGATGCTGTAGCCTGTGACTTTCCGACTGTTGAAGATGGCGTAAGGGGGATGGCCTTTATTGAGACAGTAGTAAAAAGTGCTGGTTCTGATCAAAAGTGGATTAAATTTCCAGCAATATAAAATACTTTTTTATAGCTTTGTGTTGATATATAATTTATATTAAAGGTTTAAATATCAACGCAAAAGCTATAAGGGAAACTATGCAAATCGACTTTCTATTTAATGACGGCAAAAGAAAAGCTTTGACTTTCAGTTACGATGATGGAGTAGTGGAAGATCGTCAGTTAATTGATGTATTCAATCGATATAGCATGAAATGCACTTTCCATCTCAACTCAGGCCTCTGTGAAAGAGAAAGACGTATTGATCAATGTGATATTGCTGATCTCTATACAGGGCACGAAGTTGCCTGCCACAGCAAAACACACCCTCATTTGAAAAATATGTCTGATATCGAGGTGGTACAGCAAATACTTGACAACCGCAGAGACCTTGAGAAAATTGTCGGCTACCCGGTAACTGGTATGTCATACCCTTATGGTACTTATAATTCTGCAGTTATCGACGTTCTGAAAAAACTGGGTATTGCTTATTCCAGAACGGCTATGAGCACTAATAAGTTTATTACACCGAATGACTTCTATCAATGGCATCCGACTTGTCATCATAATAATGCTATGGATTTGACAGACAATTTTCTGGAGTCTTCTAAAAACTTCGAGTTATTTTATATCTGGGGACATAGTTACGAGTTCGATCGCAAAGATAACTGGGAAGATTTAGAAGAGCTTTGCGCGAAACTAAGTAGTAAAGAAGATATTTGGTATGCAACAAATATCGAAATATATGAATATTTGCAAGCTGTGAAAAACCTGCGATTTTCTGTTGACCGCAAAATAATTAATAATCCTTCCGCATGCAGCGTCTGGATGTTAATTGATGGTGAGGTTGTTGAACTTATGGCAGGGCAAACTATGAATTTTTAAAAGGAGATGTGGTATGGGCAGACCTGTAACACTGTTTACTGGGCAATGGGCTGATTTGCCATTGGAAGTTTTAGCTCAAAAGATGGCTGCGGCCGGTTACGACGGTCTCGAACTTGCGTGCTGGGGCGATCACTTTGACGTTGAAAAAGGCGCTAAAAATCCGGCTTATTGTGAACAGCAGAAGGCCATTCTTGCTAAACATGGGCTGAAGGTCTGGTCTATCAGTAATCACCTTGCAGGTCAGTTGGTCTGCGACCTTAATAATGATGCTCGCTCTGATATCTTTGCGCCGCCTGAACTTGCTGGAGACGCGGAAGAAAAACGTGCTTGGGCTGTTCAGCAGATGAAATATGCTGCTCAGGCAGCTAAAAATCTTGGTGTTGAAGTTGTAAATGGTTTTACCGGTTCTTCAATCTGGCATATGTTGTACAGCTTCCCCCCGGCGAGCGAACAAATGCTTGAAGACGGGTTTAAATTCTTTGCGGAAATGTTTAATCCTATTCTGGACGAATTCGCCAGCTGCGGAGTCAAATTTGGCCTGGAGGTTCATCCGACTGAGATTGCTTTTGACATCATTACAGCAAAACGTGCTCTTGAGGCAATTGACAATCGCCCTGAATTTGGTTTTAATTTTGATCCGAGTCATCTTTTATGGCAAATGGTCTGCCCGGTCAGGTTTCTGCAGGAATTTTCAGACAGAATTTATCATGTACATATGAAAGACGCGGCATTGCAATTAGATGGACGCACTGGAATTCTAGGCTCACATCTCGATTTCGGGGAACCGGGCAGGGGATGGGATTTCCGCAGTCTTGGACACGGTGACGTTAATTTTGAGGAAATAATCCGTGAGTTAAACCGTATAGGTTATACAGGTCCGCTTTCAGTTGAATGGGAAGACTGCGGTATGGAACGCGAATACGGTGCCAAAGAAGCCTGTGAATTTGTTCGCAAAGTAGATTTTGCTCCTTCAAATGTGCAATTTGATGCGGCGTTTGACAACTAGGCTTAAACTCTGTTGCTGACACTTTTCAGCCAATCCGATAAGTCATTCAAATCATGAAATTCATCTAATGAACGGCTTTCACAATGGTGAATGGCTTGCCGAGTCATATTGGCAAGGGCTTTGCCCGGGCCGAGTTCCAGAATTATCTGACATCCATATTCATGAATGGCAGAAAGGTTAAGGTCCCAGCGCAGTGGGGTATAAATCTGTGAAGTCAGAGCCTTTGCAGCCATCTTCTTGTTGAATACCCTTCGGCCACTGACGCCTTCAAGGATAATTTTGTTGCGGGGAAGTTTTAATTCTGCATCCCCTAAGCTGGATTGAAATTTTTCCGCAGCATTTTTCATGATTGGCGTATGTGAGGGAACTGTGATTTGTAGTGGTACAATGCGTTCCGCTCCGGCTGATTCACATGCTTTCTGCATTTGGCAAATATCGTTTTTTTGACCACCTATTACCAAGTTGTCAGGGTTATAAATAGCAATGTGACAGTTGCACTGTTCCGCAAGCTTTTTGGCTTTATTCTCTGGCAATCCGATGAGTCCGAACATAGTGTATTCATCTTTTGCTGAAGCTTCAGTCATGAATTCTGCACGTTTTCTTATCAACTGCAAAGCAGCAGAAGGAGTTAGTGCTTCAGAAACTGCGTAAGCGCATGCCTCGCCAAGACTGTAACCGGTGAATAAGTTGACTTTAGGAATTAATGTTTTGACTTTTTGCCATATGGCCAACTGGTAAAGGCATATTAATTCCTGAGCAAATATATTGTCAAAAAGCAAAGCCTCATCCGGTGAGTTTGACGACAGCCAGTTTGATACTTCAGGACTGAGGATATTCTCGTCAAGAATTGATTTTATGAATGAAGAGCATTCCGGGTAGGCATTAAGCTTCTTAAACATATCCATTTCCTGCCTGCCTTGCCCTGAACATAGTACAGCAATTTTTTTCATTTCCAATTTTCCTGAAGTGCTTCTAGTTTGTCTAAAAATATAGTGGCGGCCAGTAAGTCAGCAACTCCGCCAGCGCTTAAATTTAGTTTAATAAATTTTTGATGAAACTGAATTGCCAGTTTTTTCCAGTCGTGCGCAAATACACCTCCGGCACTATTGAAGGCAGAAGCGCACTTTTTGGCATAAATCAAACCGTCCAAACCTCCGCGGTGTAACAGAGTGGTGTCTTGAACTTTTTCCAGCATTGCATAAAATGAGTGTATTGCTGCAACTTGTGGAGTAAATACTTGCAAGGCCTTGCGATATGCCGGCAGGCCGCATTCATAAATGCTTGGAAAGCCATTGGCAGCTTCTCCGCGAGCACCTTTGATGCCATGCTGCCTGTAAAACTTTGAGCCGTTTGTCAGGGGAGTAAACTCTGAAGGCTTTAACAATTTATTGGCCCAGTTTTTTGACACTACTTTACCTGCACGAGAAGTTTGCTCCATCCCGGCAGCGGTGACGAGTAATCCTATTGCAAAAATAGCTCCTTTATGGGTATTTATTCCATTAGTGGCTTCCAGCATTTTACTTTCTGCATCAATGCCTGTTTGCCGGATAACTGAAAGCGACAGACTTTGCGTCCCGGCAGTATAAAGCTTTGTCCAATAAGGTGTAAGGGCTTCAATGCTGCGCTCAAATGTGGCGGCGTTCATATCGCTATGTGAGCCGTTGTCTACATAACTGACCATCCCTGGTTTCGGGTATGCTTCAAGCTCAGCAAGCAATGATTCTGTTGCGATTTTGGCAATCAGGTCAGGCTTGAGCGTTCCAGCAGCACAGCTTTGCTGTTTTGCTTTACCAGTATGGTCTTTGATTTTTGCTGGTATTCCTTCCATAAAAATCCGCTTCCATCGGTGAGTTGTATTTCAATATCATATTTGTGTAACACGTCCTGATGCCAGTTGGCGAGAGCCTTATCAGTCGCGTCAAGTTCCATTTTGGATTTAACTTCAATCAACAGGTCTACGTCTGAGCTTGATGACATGTATTCAAGTCCGGTTAGTGCCTGCCATGCTGCACTACCTATTACTCTTACAGGCAAGTTGCTGGCCAGCAGATTACTAAGTTCATCCTGCATGCATTCCGGCATTGAACACATACATTCTTTCAGAAAAGGCGGGAGTACTGTTGCCTTTATATGCTTATTCGGAACTGTAAATGCTATCCGCAATTTTCCCATTGAGGGGGGTAGCGGCACGCCAAGATAAACATTGTCATTTTTGAAGCAAGGGCGCCTGATTATAGCCGGGTGCCCTGCTGAAAACCATTCTTCCAGAATAGGGATATGCTCAATGTTGTCAACACATGAGCTTTTATCCCGTAATATTTCCGGAGTTAAATAAACCAGTTGATGGCGTTTAATATTTTTAAGCGTTAATGATTGCATTTATAGTTTTTGAAGTTTCAGTTCTTCCACCGCGTTCAAAGCCGAGTTCTGCTCTACTGTCATTGTTGGAGTAATCAGCAAACGCTGAACTTAAGCATTTCGCCAAGTCATCCTTCCATATTTCAATTAATCCACCCATTTTATAGAAATTGCTGCATCCTGGGGTGAATACAGGAATTGTTTTGCTGAGTTCTTCCAGTTTTTCGAGCGGTAATTTTGTAACCCGTGAAATTGCAGGAAGGTTCATTACAGACGGATTAGCCCCCTCGACAGCATAAATGCGAGTCTGAACTTCCATGCCGAATGCAATAAAACCGCCGGCAATGGCATTTCCGTAAATAAGTGAAATTACTTTGTGACCATTCCGCCGGGCGAAATCCTGCACTGAAGCCAAATGACCAATATATTGAGGTAAGCCAAGCAATTCTTCACGCAAGGCCATGCGTTGTCCGTCATTGTCAACAAGCATGAGGATTGGCATTTGAGGATTGTTTTTGATTATTTCCAAAAACGATTTGCTCAATTTCATTATTTCCTCGATGCCGATCAAAGAATGATCAGTTGTGCCGATCAGAGCAATTTTTTCGCCGGAGCAAACAGCTGTTCCTGTAACAATAGAACCATCTGTTTTCAGTTCGTAACCGGCAGGAAACAGTTTTCCCAGTAATTCTTTTAAAATCATTTTTCACCTCCTGCCTGCACTGTGCTTTTCAGTTCAGCTACGGTCATTTCCGGTATGGCTTCCGGAGAGTTGAAGCCCATTTCCTTCCAAATATCAAAGGTGTTATCCATTGATCCAAATTTATCAGCGCGTTCCTGCAGATGTTCCTGCATTGCTTCAAGGTTTTTCAATGAGTACTTGAAAGACTTAGCCATTGCTGAACATATGGCGCTTCGGAATTCCTCAGGACAATTCTCAACAAGTTCTTTTACAAAACCGAAAAGGTAACGGTTTTTACCTCCAGTTGTTCGCCAGACTAACGCCCGGTCCCGTGAATCAAAAGCATCAACGCCCATGGTTGTTTCAATAACTTCCGGTCCGGAAATTCCGATTCTGGCTTCTTCTGAAGCTATTACATAATCACAGCATCCGGTAATAATTCCGGCACCGCCAAAACAACCGCAACTACCGCCGACAGCAGCGATAACCGGAATGCCAGTTGCTTTGAGGTCAAATATTGCGCCCATTATTTCGGTAACTCCAATTTCTCCGGCGTTGGCTTCCTGCAGTCGTACACCGCCTGAATCCCATAAACACACGACCGCATCAGGTTTGGTATTTAAAGAACGCCTGAGCAATCCGGTGATTCTAGCGCTGTGTACTTCACCAAAAGCTCCGCCCATAAATTTGCCTTCCTGAGCCAGAATACTGACAGGCCTGCCATTGATTTCAGCTTCACCAATTATGACTCCATCTCCAAAGGATTTGGGTATGTTAAACATGTCAAGATGCGGGCTGGCGGGTTTTTCGCTTGGCGGGGCAATTTCTTTGAAAGAGCCTTTGTCTACAATAAATCCAATTCTTTGCCTGGCTGTTGCTTCCAGATAGCTTTGCGATATTTTGAATTTCATTTTTTGCCTCCTGAAAGAGCTTCATATGCCTGATCAAGTCGCAGACTGACTATATCCGGGCTGGCTGCGTAATCATTGATCGAAAACTGCAAATCAGCAGGCTGGTGGTTTTCCATAAATCTAGACAATACAGCTTGCCAGGTCTTTGCGAATCCTTCTGCTGCAGTGTCTATGATGAAACGGCACTTGCCGTTAAGTTTTTTACGTTCAATAAGTACTTCAAGGTTGCC
The DNA here is from genome assembly GCA_024225035.1 of Lentisphaerota bacterium. GTDB lineage: Bacteria > Verrucomicrobiota > Lentisphaeria > Victivallales > Victivallaceae > Zth2. The sequence goes on along the minus strand of JAAEMX010000430.1, from coordinate 85,852 downwards.
GGAAGATACAACGCCCTGTACAGTGCTTTTCAGCATGTCGGTTTGGGTATTACCTCCGTCAAATTTATATTCGAGGTGTTCCATTTCGATCTCCTGCTTACCAATTGCGAAAACGTGACGGTGGATTGTAAAGTCCGTCTGACCATCTTACCAGATCCTTAATATTACGTGCGCTAAGCATGTCCCTTGTTGCCCGCAGCTTACTTATTCCAAGGTCTTCAGGCCTTTGAATTATGCCCCTGCTGCGTAAGTCGGCAACGACTTTTTTGTCACGTTTCATTCCTACTTTAGTATATCCGGCAACTCCGCGTATTGCCTGTTCTCTTTCTTCAAGCGTGCGGCAAAGCAGCAGATTAGCTATGCCTTCTTCGGTGACAATGTGTGAGACATCTTCACCATAAATCATGATCGGGGGGAGGGGGAAAGTCGCATCAGCAGCCAGTTGCAGCGCATCCAGGTTTTCCACAAAAGTTTCCTTCATACCCTGCTGGAATGTTTCAACGATTTGTACAACCAGTTTTCTGCCGCGCGGTAAGCCCCCGCCAGTGTATTCCTGCCCGGCCTGCAGCCATGCGTCACTGGTGTGACGTCTGCCTCCAGCGTCGCAGCCAAAGTTTGGTGCGCCTCCGTAACCTGTCATGCGCTCAGAAGTAACCGTTGAGCTGTTGCCCAATGCATCGATCTGAAGCGAGGCGCCAACAAAGATATCCGCACTGTAGTGTCCTGCCAACTGAGCAAACAAACGACTGCTGCGCAAAGAACCATCAGCTCCTATCGGAAAAATATCAGGATTGGCTTCAACGTATTTTTCCATACCGAGTTCGCTCCCCGGCGGAATGATGCTTTCAACCCAGCCTTCTTCTATTGCAGGAATCATTGTCGGATGCGGATTCAGAACCCAGTTGGTAAGGGCTTTCCCTTTCAATCCCAGTTCTTCACCATATGTGGGCAGCATTAATTCTATTGCTGCAGTATTAAAGCCGACACCATGATTAAGCGTGCGCGGTAAGTATTTGGCATATATTCCCTTCATGGTCATCATGCCCATTAAAACCATTGATTCTGTTATTTGTGCCGGATCACGTGTGAACAAAGGTTCAAGATGAAACTTGTGTCTTGGTGATTCAACGACAAAGTCTACCCAGTCAGCCGGAATATCAACACGCCTGACCTTGTCTACAATGCGATTGACCTGTACTACCACTATTCCCTGCTGAAAGGCCGTTGCTTCAACAATTGCTGAGGAGTCCTCGGCACTTCCGTTCATATAAATATTGCCATCAGAGTCGGCCTCAACTCCGCAGAGCAGACAGACATCCGGACGCAAGTCCATGAAATACCTTGCATAGAGCTCATTGTAAGTGTGAATATTGCCAACTTCGATTTGTTTTTCACGAAGCATTCTGGCCATGCGGAAGCCTTGCGGTCCAGCATAAGCCAAGTCAATTTTGCTGGCTAGCCCCATGTCAAATATATCGAGTTGTTCAGGCAGCCCGATCGTTGAAATAAGCATGTGCAGATTGTTTATTTCATCGGGGGCAAGTTCAAGTAATGCTTGTGATAGAAAATCTGCCTGCTTTTGATTGTCTCCCTCTATGCAAACCTTATTGCCTGAGGCAATGACTTTTCCCAAAAGTTCCCCGATCATATCGGCAGAAACTGTTTTCAGGCCTGACGTAAGTTGTTTTGCGGCACTTAACTTTTGCTGTTTAAGTGCTTTCCTGTTTTTGGTCATAATGTTTCCCTGTTTTCGAGTATTCTACAGCCTTGAGCAATATGTTCTGACAGAAGCGACAAGGCTTTATCCAAATCTCTATTCAGGAGGGCCTGCAGTAAGGCCAGGCGCTCCTGCTGGATTTTATCCAGAATATTTTTATCGGTTCTAAAGAAACGATATGGTAGTGACTGTTTTCGTAGTCTTTCAAGTATTCTGCTCAGGTAACTGTTCCCACAAAAGTCACCTATCATCTGGTGAATATCTTCATCGACCTGCATTGAAACCCGTTTAGGATCCTCGGCATCTGAGAGCAGGGCGTCTTTAAGTCGCTCCAGCTTTTCAAGTGGAATCTTATCAATGGAAGTTTTCAGAGCCAGGCATTCGATTTGACGTCGGCATTCAAATAATTCGCTTACTTGCTGAATCGATGGAGAACAAATACGCCAGCCATATCTTGGCTGCCTTTCGACCAGACCGTCGCGAGTCAAGCTCATTAACGCTTCACGTGCTGGAGTGCGGCTGATTTTAAAACGTCCGCACAGACTTTCTTCGGTTATTTTGTCACCAGCTTGCCATTTTCCGGAAATTATTTGTTTCAGCATTTCCTGATAAGCTTGTTCCGCGAGAGAATAGCGCTTAAGTTTCATAATGCACCGCCGTGATATTTATTATATGTGTATACTGTATACAATTATTGATAATCTATTAAAAGTCAATAGTATAAAGTGTATAATTATGAAAATTTGTATGTTTTTATGAATCGTCAGTTATTTTCCACAAGAGGTGCTTCAACTTCAGTTGTTCGGATGAAGCCGGCTCTGGAAATGAATGTATCGGCTTTGGCATAATCAGGGACTGTAAGCCAGCTGACGCCAAAATACGCTATAGATGAAAATGCTATACCGGTTATTGCGGCTTTGGTAGAACATGGTTCAACGATAACCGGTAAGTTTATCCCAGTTGTCAGTAGAAGATTATAAGTGCAGAATACGATTCCTGTTATCATTGAAGCAACAGATCCTGCTCCTGTTCCGCGTCGCCAGAAGAATCCAGCAATCAGCGGAACGAAAGCTCCGGTTGTAATTAAATCTGCCGCAAGCCATGAAACTTCTAAAAACGATTGATTTTTTATAGCGATTAACGTTGCCAGGACGGTTACCAGCGCAGTTGACAATTGACTAACCAGCATTAATTCTTTTTTGCCGGCTTTCGGCTTGAGAAAACCTTTGTAAATATCTACGCTCATGGTCAAGGCCCCGGTATTGATTAAAGAATCCATGCTGGACATGATGGCAGAGCAGATGCCTATGAAAATGAAAGCTCCCAGAGCTGGCGCCATATGATCATGTACAAGTGCCGGGACAATACCGTGGTCCGGAAGTTTTTTATAGATGGCCAAGTCCTGCCATCCCAGTTACAACTACGATCAAGTTAAGAGGAAGGTAGGCTCCAAGGCTTAGCATAGTCATTCTTTTTGCATCGTTTTCTGTGCGTGCGGCTGAAATGCGCTGCCAGATACCTGCTTGTATCATCCACGCTGCACTAAAGGTAATTACATAAACCATATAGTCAGAACAACGGTAGAAAAATGAGGTAAATTTTGGTCTTTTCGCTTGTATTGCTGCTTCGGTGATTGCGCTGAACCCACCAGCAGTGTATAGAGCAACACCAAAGACAATCAAAGCAGATGCCAGCAGAAAAATGAATTGAACAATGTCGGTAATAACTACACCTCGGAATCCGCCAAATAATGAATAAATAAGAACAATGGAGGTGCCGCCAACTACCGCTAAATTGTAATTGACACCAAGATACATACTGAGAAATTGACCAACTCCAACTATTTGAGTAGCTGCGGTTATAGTCATAAACCAGAAAATCATTATAGAAAGCAGCAGTGCGGCAGAGCGGTTGTAGCGTTGCTCAATCATCATGCCCTGAGTATAGCAGCCGACTCTGCGGATAGCCTTCGAAAAGACCATTAAAAGAGCTGTTGATACAAGAGCGGGAACTCCGTAATACCAAAAAGCGCTTAATCCATCTTGATACGCCAGGTCAGCTGTAGATATAGCAGCTCCAGCACCCCACCATGACGCGATAAAAGTTATTGATAAAGCCCAGAATGGCAGTGAACGCCCGGCAAAGAAATAGTCCTCGATATCTTTATTTTTTCGAGTCCTGAAAACTACAATCAGTAATATTGCAAAGTATACAATGAGTCCAGCTATTGAAAACAGCTTTAATTTCTCCATTACTCCCTCTCCAGAATTATAGGCTATTTGTTAGTAACCTACTGTAGTGAACTATCCTTGTCAAGAAAGTCATTGATAAGTGTTTGAGAGGGATGGGTTTTATTAGATGATTAGCGGTTTTCTGTGACTGCACCTTCGATTCCAGGAGCCTTTATAAAGCCCGCTCTGGCAATGAAACCATCAGCTTTCTCATAGTCTGGTTCACTGAGCAAACTTCCGCCAATATAAGCTAAAAGAGAAAGTATAATGCCTGTAATTACAGCTCCGGTTGAGCCCGGTTTTGAAATAACAGGGACATTTATGCCCAAAGTGTGAATTAAATTATAGGAGCAGTAAACTATTCCGGTCAGCATTGATGCTACAGCACCTGTTCCCGTGCCGCGCCGCCAGAAAAATCCAGCAATCAAAGGGATAAATGCGCCGGTAGTGATTATGTCTGCAGCCAGCCATGATACCTTTAAAAAAGACCTTACTTTCAGGGCTACCAGAATTGCTATGACTGTTACAATTGTTGTAGCTGCCTGACTGGCGAAAATAAGCTGTTTTTTGTTAGCGTCAGGATTAATCTGGTTTTGGTAAAAATCCACGCTTAAAGTAAGTGCCCCGGTATTGATGAGCGAATCCATCGTTGACATTATAGCGGAGCAGATTCCTACAAACATTAAAGCTCCAAGCGCAGGGTGCATATGGTCACGAATAATTGCCGGAACAATACCTCCGGCTGGTAATTTTGTGTAAATAGCCAGTCCTGCCATTCCTGTAATTACTACCATCAGGTAAAGAGGCAGATAAGCGCCAAGGCTCAAAAACGTCATTTTTCTGGCGTCATTTTCAGTGCGGGCAGCTGATATACGCTGCCAGACATTGGCTTGAATCATCCAGGCTGCTCCAAAAGTTATTACGTATACCAGATAATTAGAAAATTTACTAAAGAAAGATGTGAATTCCGGCTTTCCCGCTCTAACTGCAGCCTCAGTAATCCCTGAAAACCCTCCAGCTGTATAGAGTGCTACACCAAATATACAGAGAACGGCAATCAATAGAAATATAAACTGGACTATATCGGTGATGACTACACCACGAAAACCGCCAAAAAGCGAATAAATAAAAACAATACCAGTCCCGAGCAGAACGGCCCAGGTATAATTCAAACCCAAGTACATTTCAAAAAAATTGCCGACAACAACCATTTGAGAGGCTGCGGTTACGGTCATAAAGTAGAATATCATAAATGAAAGAAGCAGTGCTGAAGTTTTGTTGTAGCGCTGTTCCAGCATTATTCCTTGAGTATAACAGCCAATTCGGCGGATGGCTTTCGAAAAAGCAAAGAGCAGGGCGGTTGAGATCAAAACCGGCACACCGTAATACCAGAATGCGCCTAAGCCATCTTCATAGGCTAAATTCGCGGTAGAAATAGCTGATCCAGCACCCCACCATGAGGCAATGAAAGTTATTGAAAGTGCCCAGAACGGTAAAGAACGTCCGGCAAAAAAATAATCTTCGATATTTTTGTTTTTACGGGTTTTAATGACAACAATAAGCAAAATCGCAAAGTAAACGACCAAGCCGCCTAAAGAGAACAGCTTCAACTTCTCCATAATTTTCCCTCAAAATGAGTTTTGCAATGTAACAAACTAATGAGAATTAAGAAATTTTCAAGTTTTACGGTATTATTTAATGGCTAGTTAGCATCTGGCAGGTTTATTTTTTTGAATGGCAGTTTTGTTAATAAAAGTATAATCAGCAATATTGTTCCAATGCAGGCTGCAACAAGTAGTGGATTTCTGATATCAGCCCGCATATCAGTAGCAAAGCTGGAGATAATCACCAAGACCGCACTGTACCCCAGTCTTCCGGTCAGGCTTTGCAGAGACAGGAATGTTGCGCGTTCATAATTTTTCAGTTCCGGTGCTTGTAATGCTCTGACTATCGGCCAGGTAATGCTGCGGGGAAGTGAGCGAGTGATCAGCAGTATTGCGATTACCGGATGAATTACCAGTGCCATTAGGTAGATTAAAACCAATTCCCCTATAAACAGTATTAAAAGGACCGTACGGCAAGAGAATTTTTTGATGAGTGTTGGTATGAATTTTACAGCGTAAGCGCCCACAGCCATCGTTGCGGCCATGTGAAAGCCGCATATTAATGGTGATAAGCTTCTTCCTTCAAGTCTTATGTGCAAATTATCCAGATAAGTCTGATAAAACTCGTAAGGAATGTGCAGCAGTATTGTCATCGAGATACTGAAGAGAAAGGTAAAACGTAAAGCCGGTGATATGGATTTCCCACACAACTTAAATACCTGCTTGTGGAAAGCTATTTGGGGAGGCGGATCATCGCAGTTAACAGGTTCAGTCATTATTATGGCTAAAATAAGCATGCATGTAGCCGCTAAGAAAGACGCATAATAGGCAACAGGGAAACTGATTAGTGCCAGAGCTCCTCCGGCAGCAGCAGCGAAGGCGCCACCTGCAAATGACATTCTGGTTACAAAAGCTTCTTTTTGCAAGTAATCATCCTGATGGCCAGTTATAGTTAAAGTTTCATACAAAAGTGAGGTGTCAGTGCCTGAAGCAAAGGCAAATCCTCCAGCCAGCAGAAGTTCTGCGACCGCAAATACAGCAAAACTGTTGCCAGCCGCAAACAAAAGGTAGGCTGTGCCTAAAAAGATACTCGCTAATATCAGGGTGATTCTGCGCCCGATACGGTCAGAGAAAAAACCGGATGGAACTTCAAGTATAGCAATGCCGCCGTAATAAATTGCTTCAAGCTGCAATGCTCCACCAATACCACATTTTCCGGACAGATATAAAAAGAATATCGGCATCCAGAACAGGCAGTTCAGCAGCATAGCGAACCAGGGATATATCTTAAGGGTTCTTTTATAACCCGGCATTCTTTGTGATATGCAACTCATAAAGGCCTCTTTGAAATTCTTTTTTACAATAAATCAATACTGTAAATATGCCAGCTTAATATGGTAATAATCTAAATGTCGACAATTTTTTATGTAATTAGCTGTTTTTTTGCTAAAAAAATACATTTGGTTAATTTGCTGTTTAGTAATTATTTAAGTTTTAATGTGCTACAAAAGAGTTTGAAAAATACCAAAAAAATCACAAATATTTTTTAGATAGTGTTGATTTTTAGAGATATTTTTGTTACAATCTAAAATGTAAGTAGAACCAAAAGTGATAAAAAAGTTAAACGAACAAATCCTTTAAAATAGTTTTTCAGAGAGCGAAACGCAAAAGACAGTTGAGATGTTCTTGTGCACAAGCCATTACGTGTGGTGGTGAGTCACTGAAAGTGACTGGTTATCAGGGTGGTACGCCGTGTGGTGGTATGGAATGTTTCTTCAGGCCATGGGGTAAAAGACTTTAAGAAAACGAATGTTCTCCTGGTAGGTTAGGAATCTGTCGGGTGGGGTGCCCGACAGGTTTCAAACTATGATTATTTATTTGTGATCAAGTTAAAATTTGTTTATTTTAATATCTTCCATCATCTAACTTCTGGCATTATCAATGGATGATTTTAGTATGCTTTATGATGAAATTTCCGAGCAAAAAAATGGCAGGAACTTGCTGAATAAAAACTCAACAAGTCCCTGCACGTGGGGTGGTATGGTAAACCTTAAACCGAAAAATGCTTTATTAAACAAATTCCGATGTATTTTCAACTCCATAAAAGACAGGGATAAGCCGGGTTCGACACCCGGCAGATCCCTGCACGTGGGGTGGTATGGTAAATTTTAGTTGAAGCTTTCCTTTCAGAGTATTTTCAAACCCCTTAAAAGACAGGGATAAGCCGGGTTCGACACCCGGCAGATCCCTGCACGTGGGGTGGTATGGTAAATTTTATCTGAAAGTTCCAGCTAGTGGAGCTTCAAAATTTTAAACAACTTTATCACCCTTAAAAGGCAGGGATAAGCCGGGTTCGACACCCGGCAGACCCCTGCACGTGGGGTGGTATGGTAAACTTAAATACCTTCGTTTGCAGCTTTTTGCGGCTTTTTGCCTGCTGCATACATTGGTTTATTAACAACTTCTTCAGGTGCTAGCCTGATACTGCCTGTAGAGGCAGGTACAGCTTCATAACTATGAACCAAGATCGCCATGAAATTATTGACGAAATCTTTTTTCTTTACGTCCATGGCAACTTTAATCATGGTGCCATCCGCCGCTTCCATAGTGCGTCCGAAATCGGGACCCCGCTTGGTAATTACTTTAACCTTGAGGTTTCTATTAATTGCCAGATTAGGCTGGAACATCAGGGTTGCCGCAAGCGGATCCCAGAAATACCAGGCGCCTTCATTCATGAATTCCTTGCGGGTTTCAAGAATGCGGTGTACAAAACTGGAAGCTGAGGTTGGATGGTAGGAATTTACGATATCATAAAAATGTTCATCAATTGGAACGTTATTACACGCATCAAGCGGAACTAAATAAATTGGAGCTCCAGACCTGAAAACTTTATCAGCAGCGACAGGGTCAATGAAAAGATTCCATTCAGCAGTTTTATTGGTAATAGAAGGAGTAGATTCACTAACGTTGCCGGCAACTCTGACTGCACCGCCCATGATTACAATTTCTCTGACTTTTTTAACTAAATCAGGTCTTTTGTCAAAAGCTACAGCAATATTTGTCAATGGCCCCAGTGCGAGGATGGTTACCTTGTCTGGGTATTTTTCAATTGTATCAATTAAAAGCTGTACGCCTTTATCACCGTAATCGGGAAAATTATTTTTAGGCAGAACTATATTATGTACTGTTTTAATCATTTTACGCCATTCCATTGGAAATTCGTTATTTCCAACGAACGGTTTTTCAGTTCCGTATCCCACTGGAATATTGCCTTGACCAAGCAGTAAACTGAGTCCTTTAGCTATTTCAAGGCCAATTGGACCGCCGGATTCGCCTGTGTCAGGAATAGTGATGGCAAGTACATTTGAGTCAGGACGCTCGAGAGTATAAATTATAGCAAGCCAATCATCTTGAGCCATGTCACTGTCTATAATTATAGGCAACCTGTCGTTAAAAACAGGAACTTGTGTTTTCTTAAAAGGTAATGCGTTAGTTGTTGCATTTGCCGCATTGCCTTTGGCTGCAGCTAATAATCCACTGCAGAAAGCAAACATTGTTACTATAATTATTAGGCTCTTTTTACAGATCATAAGCTAAATTATCCTCTCTATTGTTTAATGTTAGACAAACGTTAATTAGTATTGTTCCGTAAAAAGAAGCGTTCTATCTCATCTAAATGCGGAATTGATGGTTGAGCGCCTAATTTTGTTACGGAAATCGCAGCCGCAGCGGACCCAAATCTGATTGCTTCGACCAAATCAAGGCCTTTTGAGATACCCACAGCAAAGGCACCATTGAAGGTGTCACCGGCAGCTGTTGTGTCAACCGCGTCTACTTTATACGCAGGAATCATACGGCTTACCGCGCGGTTAGCCAGAAATACACCTTTTGACCCCATGGTGATAATGACGTTTCTGACTCCTTTGTTCATTAATATGTCTGCTGCTTGAGAAGCGGACATGGCACCGTCAACTTTTATTCCTGTCAGCAATTCGGCTTCAGTTTCATTTGGTGTCAGAAAAGCGACATCCTGCAGAAGTTCATCTGGTAATGCTCTGGCAGGAGCAGGATTCAGGATAACTTTAGCGCCAGCCTTTTTTGCCAGCTGAGCAGCTTCAATTACTGTATGCAGCGGAATTTCCAGCTGTAGAAGCATGATGTCTGAATTCTCAATGGACTTTTTGGCACTCTGAATATGTTCAGCAGAAAGTTTTGAGTTAGCTCCAGGGGCAACTGCAATGCTGTTTTCACTGCACTCGGATACGAAAATCAGTGCTACTCCTGATGGTTCATTCATGTCCCGCACAATAAACTGAGTGTCAATGCCGTCTTCCTTATAGGAATTTATAGCCTGTTCACCAAACGAGTCCAGGCCTACGCTAGCTACAAATGAAACTTGCCCGCCGGATCTGGCAGCGGCTACAGCCTGATTGGCTCCTTTGCCGCCTTGAACAGTTGAGAATACTCCACCCAGAATGGTTTCGCCCGGACGCGGAATACGTGGCGTTTTGATTATCATATCAGTGTTTGAACTGCCGACTACTACGATGTTTTTCATAGTCATATTCTCCGGTCGAATTATATAAGTTTAGCGGCGATAATCAGGGCAAGGCCAATAACGTAGCACAGGAACATAAAGGCAAGAATTTTATTAGTGCCCTTAGGAGCGCTGCGGAATTCACGCCAGATAAATACTCCCCACAAAGCTGCTACAAGAGTGGCTCCCTGACCCAGGCCATAAGAAATTGATGCACTGGCTTTCTCTGCAGCAAGAATACTGAAAGACATACCCAGACCCCAGATGATACCGCCGACGATACCGATAAGGTGCAGTTTGACTGTGCCTTTTGTGATATAATCGGTAATCTTAACCGGTTCTCCTGAGAATGGGAATTTTGATACCAGTGTGTTGAAAACAAAGTTAGAAAGAAAAATACCTAAAGAGAAAACAAATACCGCTGAGTACGGTGTCATTTTACCAGCTTCAGGCAATGAGAAGTTAAAGGACATGGATTCGGCAACAAAGCGGTAAAAGAAGCCCATAAGTACGCCGGCAATCAGAGAAATGACAATGCCTTTCACGAGTTTAGACTTGTCTGCACCGGCTGACATGCGCTTATAGGCAATAGCATCTAGAATGATTGCCAGGGTTACACTGGCGACGCCAGTAAACAGTACATAAGGGTTGCCTGAAACTCCCGGTATATAATTAGCAATTACACCAATTACAAGTGCAAGTCCGATACCAATCGGAAAGGCTACTGCCATACCGGCAATATCAATGGCCGCTACAAGCAGGATGTTTGCAACGTTAAATATTACACCACCCAGGAGCGCTAATCCAATACTGGAAGCTGCCGCCTGATTCAAGTCTGCGATAAAACCTCGTCCAGCCGCACCGTGACTGCCCAGAGTTAAGGCCAGAATTAGCGAAAGAATAACAATACCAATTGCGTAATCCCAGTAAAACAGTTGAAAACGCCAGGATTTACTGGCAAGCTTTTGAGTGTTGGCCCACGATCCCCAGCATAGCATGGTGATCACGCACATAATGACTGCTAGTGTATACGATTGGACGATGAACATAGGCAGAGCTCCATTTTGCAATTTTTTTGCGTTTAAATTGTTATATATAATTAGCGGGGAACTTTGAAAGCAATTTACTCTCCTCGTTTGACACGAAAACCCCAGCTATCTAATTGAAATTAGATACTCGTGTTGTCTCTAATGTTCCTGCAAAATAGAGTTTATTTGGAAAAAATATTTTTTGTATTAAAAAGACAGGCATTTGCTGTGAAAATATGTATCTACAGTCATAACCACAAAATGGGTATTAAGTAATTACTTATCAGATAAATCGTCATCAGGGTCAAAAAGACTGTCCAGGGTTTTGTCCAGGCTGCTTTTCATTGCGGTATTTCTAGAATTCAGTTGGTTAAAGTCATCATCATAATATTCATCTACTGAGTCTTCGAGAATATCACTTCCAGGCTTATCAATATCAACAACATTTCCGTCATACGGCGGTGGAGTGCTTAGGAATTCTGTGTCATGCGGAACATTAGGAAAAAAAACGCTTAACGCTTCATCATTACTGGCTTCTACTCTAATTTGAAGCGCCTGTAATTCTGCCTGATCAAGATATGCGTTGTAACGGAATTCCTGAAGTGGGTGCATCAGGTAATAGTTTAAACCACCCTGTATCGCCTGATCGGTGAAGCCAAAGGATACATCGTTATATGGGTCATTATTGCAGGTGCAACTTGCTCCGGAGTTAGGGGAGTTTCCGTCAAAGGTGATACTTGAGGTGCCAAATAATGCTTCGCCTTCCGGTTGAGCTGCATCCGTGATTTCAAACTCACCAAAATTCGAAAATGCTTCAATAGGAGGAAGGTTTATATTAGTAGGATCATCAAGGTTTATAGCCTGTAACTCAGTGGGGTAAACACTTATATCTGGTGCGTTTTCAAAATCAGCAACTGCTGTTATATCGCCACTGCGGTTGGTGTTTTCAAGTATCAGACTTCCCATGTAGGTATCTATTAGTTCAACGTCGCGCCCAGTTATATCTTCAATTTCAAGCGCTGTTGAGGTGTTTACTTCTTCAGAAGCCAGCTCTATGCTGGCATCTTCTGACATGTTGTCAGCCAGTTCTTCCCAGAAGAATTGATCTACCAGTAAAAGGCTTTCTGAGTCAACTTCGCCGGTAATGAGGTTCAATGTGTCAATTTGACGTCCATTCAGCGCATCATTGATTTCGGCAAGAAGGGTTTTACAGTCAACTGCCTTTGGACTGAATTTGATGACAATAACATTTTCATCTGCTGAGCTGAAATTTATGTCGGCTTGATTAATTGAATCTGAGATAATAAGCAACCGTATTCCCTGACCGGACACAGCATCAGGGTTAGCCTGATTCTCTGCAGCCAGAATAGCTTCAAGTTCATCTTCAACATATTCTGGGATTTCTGCGGATTTCTCGGAAGCTGTCTCGGAATTTTGAGAATCAGACTCTGAATCGGAATTATCTACGGTTGAATCCTGCTGCTCTGCATCTTCCGCCTGGTCCTGAGCGTCTGCGGCATCACTTGCGGCGGCAGCGTCGAGTAGTATTCTATCCTCTAGCTTAAACATCGCAGCACCTCCTATATATTAATATTAAAAGGCATGTGCAACAAAAAGTCAATATCATTTTTTTAGAAGGCAGCTTTTGTGGCGAAGATTTTTTTCAGATAGTGTATATAATGATGTTATTCTATTTCCAGACGCAGTCGTTTTATTTCAGATTTCATTTTTTCCTGAATTCTTTTTTTATAAACGTAGATACTGCTTTCAGAGATATTTAAATCAGCGGCTATCTTTTGTATGCTGACGTCGGCATAAAGCATCTCCCAGCATTTGCGCATATTATCACCAAAAGAGCCGGAGACATTTTGCCAGGCTAGACGGTAAAGATGCTCTTCCCATTCTTTATCAGCAAGCTGTTCAAGTTCAGAATCTGAAGACAGTTCTTTAGGTATTCCACAATTTTCTATTGTTTCATCAAGGCTTACATTATTGTGGGAACTTCTAAAGTGATTTCTGGCAGCATTTGCGGTAATTCTTGCCAGATACCCTCTGAAACGTCCTTTGGTCGGGTCATATTCAAAGCCATGAATTATCTCTGAAACCTTGAGCAGGACTGCCTGAATTATCTCTTCTGCGTCATGATGTGAAACATTCATTTTGTGCAGTACTCCATATATATATCCGCGATAGTAGTAGACGAACTCATACCAGGCTTGAGTGTCCTCTACATCAACGATTCGCTCCAACAGAGTTCTGCGGGTACGCATTGTCTCTTTGGGATTCATGTTCATTCTCCATTTAGGTAGTGGTAAAAAATATTTCATAAAACACTACCATAAACTGTAAGATTTTTCAACCTGTCAGTGTAGTACCTACAGAGAATAACTCGAAACTGCAATAGTCAATTATTAAACAGGAGTTTAAATTATGAACAGCAAATTCAAAAAAGCCATCCTCGTTGGCTCATGTCTTTTAACTGTAGGTACTTTTGGTGCTATGGCTCAAGGTCCTCGTGACTGTGATGGCCCTGATCGAAAATGTCCGCCGGACGCAAATGAGTCTGCTAGAAAACTAGCAAGAGAACTTGGGCTGGACAAAGAGCAGTCAAGAAAGTTTGTCGGACTGCTGAAAGAACGCATACAACAGAAACGTGAGTTTCGCAAGATGCTTGAAAAAATGCTTACCAAAAAGCAAATGCGTAAACTGGGTGATATGATGCATCCGAGAAAAGATGACCGCGGACCTCGCAGTGGCCCTCCGGAAGATCGTGATCGTGGTGGCCGTGACCATGGTAAACGTCCTGAAGTTACCCCGGAAAAGCTTGGCCGTGAACTTGGTTTGAAACCTAAACAGGCGGATAAGCTCTTTGGAATGATTAAGACTGAAGAACAGCACGACAAGACATTCAAGAAAAAACTTGCGAAGCAGCTTTCTCCTGAGCAAATGCGCCGTTTGCGTGACATGCTGAAGAGAATGCGTGACGATAATCGCCCACCTCGTCCGCCGCAAGAAGAAAGAGGGCATGGCTGGGATTAATTTGAGGAGTTGAGAGAAACAATTCAACTAATAAGTTGCTCCTCTCTTCATAATACCCATGTGCAACAGTGTCGGGTTCGCGTTCTGCGAATTCCGGCACTGTTTTTTTATAGGTATATGTTTTTGATGATAATTTGACTGTTTTTAAACTGTATTTTGAGCTCGTATATATAAAAATTGAAAATTTTCTTAAGAAAATATTTTTTAGGTGTAAGATTTGTCAGACTCGCTGTGTAGTAATAATAGAGAGTTTGATATGATTACTGAATCTGCATGCTTTCAGAACATTATCAATATGTTTCTATTTTTCATTAAGCCAGCCAAACAGAGGAGAGCAAGGTGAAATGCTGAAACTGAGAAATTTGCTCCTCTCTTCATAATACCCATGCGATGGTGCCGGGTTTGCGTCCTGCAAATCCGGCACCGTTCTTTTTCCCCTAAGATTATCTCTAATTATTTTTATTAATTTAAGTTGGTAATATTGTCTGAGCATATTATTCTATTCCGAAAGCTGAAATCGGCATTTTAGCTTCAATAAGATTAAAACTTGTCAACAGCTGATTAATTATGAAGGGATAGGCATGAGAAGGTTTGTTTTGTTTTTGGGAGTTTTTTTGTTAGGAAGTCTTTCTGTTAAGGCCGCAAATAATTGTTTTATAGCCGAAGAAAATGGTAAGGTTATAAAACAGGCAGGGGATGTTAACTTTCGGCAAGCCCCTTGTTCTACGTTTAAAATAGCTATCAGCCTGATGGGATACAATGAAGGATTGCTTATTGATGAAAACCACCCGGAATTTCCATTTAAAAAGGGCTATGTCGACTGGCTTGACAGATGGAAGCAGCCGCATACTCCACGGCTTTGGATGAAAAACAGCTGTGTCTGGTACTCCCAGGTACTGACTGAGAAGATGGGGATGGATAAATTTAAAGCTTATGCTGAAAAGTTTAAATACGGCAATCAAGACGTTTCAGGGGATAAGGGGAAAAATAATGGCTTAGAGAAGGCCTGGCTTTCAAGTTCCTTGCAGATTTCGCCCAAAGAACAAATGCAATTCCTGAAAAAAATGCTTGGTGGTAATTTACCGGTAAGTCGGAAAGCTGTGGAAATGACAAAGAAAATTCTTTGGGTTGAAAATCTAGCAGACGGCTGGAAACTATATGGAAAAACCGGTAATGGCTCTCAACAAAGAAAAGACGGCACTAAAGTAAAAGATCGTCAGGTTGGCTGGTTTGTTGGTTGGATCAATAAAGGAAAAAGAAATATTATTTTTGTATATAGGATTCAAGACAGGGAGAAGCAAGATACTTATGCAAGTATCCGAGCTAGGAAAGCGGCGAAAAAAGAATTGATAGAAATAGTTAATTCATTGAAATAACTAATTGTTAATATTGATGTTAAATAAAAAGTGGTGAATTTTTTAATAAATGTGTAAGATTAAGCCTTCCTTTTGTGTAGTACCTATAGAGAAACATTCGATCAAATAAACTAACTACTTGCAAGCAAAAGGAGGACTCTTATGAGAACTCAATTAATTAAAATGTTGTTGCTGGGAAGCTGTATTATCGCAATCGGAGCAACTCCACTGGTCGCTAGTGAATCCACTAGTTCTGATACAGGCAAAGAACGTGCGGAAAGAGGAAAAAAAGACCGTAAAAAGCGTTTGGAGCATCTGAAAAAAGATCTTAATTTAAATGATGCACAAGCCAAAAAATTAGAGAAGCTGCTTAGAGAACAGCATGAGCAGAGAAAAGCTTTTAAAAAGAAGCTGTCATCAATTTTATCTGAAAACCAAATGAGAAAACTTCGTGAGATTATGGAAAAACATCGGCATGAAAGGCGTGATGGTGATGACGGCAGGAGAAGACCGCCAAGGGATTCTGACTTGGATTAAAACTAAAAATCTGCCTGCTTCTCTCATAATCGAGGCTTGAGACAGCCCCGATTTTTTTTTGTTTTTAAAGGTAGTTCGCTTTTCTTACAGCAATAATGATATAAGTGAAATTGAATGCTTGAATACATCGGAAAACTACATTATATTTTGGCAGACTATGATAACGGAGATTAAATGAGTACTTTCAGATTCAAATGTCCGCATTGCAATCAAAAACTTGAGGCCGAAGATGCAATGTTTGGCTCAGTAAACGTCTGTCCTAACTGTAATGAGGAATTCCAAGTGCCTGACTCCAGGTTATCCCCCGGCGTAGAAATAGGTGAATATATACTTAGAGAATGCATTGGGTCTGGGGGAATGGGAGAAGTGTGGTTGGCTGAGCAACAGTCAATGGGGCGTGATGTAGCTTTAAAAATAATGCGGGCTGAACTTTCGCAAAATCCTGATTTTAAAAAGCGTTTTCAGAAAGAGATTAAGAGTTCGGGTAAGATGATGCATACAAATATCGTGACGGCTTTTCAGTCAGGCTGTGATAACGGTATTTATTATATGGCTATGGAATATGTGAACGGGGAAACACTTGAGCAGCACTTGCGCAAAGGACCCATGACTGAAGCTGAAGCTTTAAAAGTGACGGCCTCTGTAGCCAAAGCATTGAAGTTTGCCTGGGATAAGTTTAAGATAGTTCATCGTGACATAAAACCTTCAAATATTATTATTAGTAAAGACGGCGTCGTTAAGCTGCTTGATCTTGGAATTTCGCGTACGTTTGTTCCCGGAAACCAGATGACAACGCTAACCGGTGCAGGATTGTTGATTGGAACACCGCATTATATGAGTCCGGAACAGGCCGAAAATAAGCCGGATATTGACTGTCGTGCCGATATTTATACACTTGGTATTGTTTTTTGTGAGATGCTGACTGGCCGGCCGCCATTTGATGCTCCAGCTTCTGTTGAGATAATTGCTCAGCATATTTTTGCTCCACGCCCTGACTTGCGCCTTTCAGGGGCCTCAGGTGATGCTTCAAAGCTGGCGGGAAAGATGTTGGCTGTTAATCGCAATGAACGGTTTGCTGACTGGGATGAAGTGCTTACTGCCATTAAAAACCCGAAATCAATAAAAGGGCCTGCGTTAAGAAAACGCCTTGTGCCACGAGCTGTTGCTGTATTGTTTGGATGCTTTGTTGCACTGTTGATATTTGTGGTTGCAATGCATTTGCGTAGTACTGAAAAACAAGGCAATGAGCATAATAATGGACAACCTCCGCAAAGGCAGAGGTTTCAGCCACCGCCTGAAGGAGAAATGCGTCGAGGGATGTATCCGCCACCGCCACGAAATGGCGAAGGATTTCGCCAACCTCAAAACGGCAGAAATTCAGAACATGGTGATTTAAGTGGTGAAAAAGAAGAATACAGGTGGGTGAGGGACATTCTGGTGCTTGATGATAAACAGCTTTCTGAAGTTAAAGACGTTGTAATAAAAATACGGCTGGATTTTCAAGAAGCAAAGGCCAAATTTACAGAAAGCGATGATAATAATCCCAGAATTTTGAAGAAACAATTTCAACAAATCCGTAATAATTATATGCAGGATTTTAAGAAGATATTAAGTGATGAACAGTTCAGAAAGCTAAAGCGATATGAGCCAATGATACTTAATCGCTTAGGTATTGAACGTCCTCCTAAACCCAATGGGAATAGTCCTCAAAGAAACTTAAGAAACATGGATGGGAACTAATTTAGTGGCGACCATTTCAACGTTTAATCATTAGTTGCTTGTATTACAGGAGCTGCTGTTTCAGTAATTTTCTTTTTAGCCCACCATTTGGCAAGTATAACTCCGGAAATATTATGCCATAAACTGAAGATTGTACTCGGCAGAGCTGTTGATGCAGTGAAGAATTGTGAAGCCAGGCTTACTCCCAATCCCGAATTTTGCAAGCCTACCTTAAAAGCCAGTGTTCTTGCCTCTGCCTCACCTGCTTTTAGCAGTTTTGCTATAAAATAACCAAGCCCCAGCCCCCAGCCATTGTGCAATATTACAGCCATAAAAATCAGTAAAGGCAGAGTTAAAAGAAGCTTTTGATTCAGCCCTACAATGCAAGCTATCAAAATAACAATACAAATAATAGAAATTGAAGGGAAAACAGGGATTATCTTTTTTATTCTGTTGTATAAAAAATGCCGTATTATAAGGCCGTCTATCAATGGAAACAAAACAATCCAGAATATAGAATAGACCATGCTCCAGAATGGAATGGTTATTTTGTGAGACAGGATTGTATATATTATTAGAGGAGTGAGTATCGGAGCAAGCAGTGTTGTGCACAAAGTCAAAGTTACTGAAAGTGCAAGGTTTGCTTTTCCCATATATGAAATAACATTTGAAGCTGTACCGCTGGGACAAGCACCTACAATAATCATTCCAGCCATTAATTCCTTTGGTAGATTCAGTATCAGAGAAATAATAACAGCCAGCATTGGCATTATGGTATATTGCATGATAATGCCGGCGACAATAAGTTTTTTATTTTTCCATACGCCTTTGAAATCAGAGAATTTTAATGTAATTCCCATACCAAACATAATTATTCCCAGAAATTTTGGAATATGCGGTTTAGCCCAGGTGAAGCTTTCAGGATAAATCATGGCTATTATTGAGAATAAAATAGCAAGCAGCGCAAAGTTTTTTTCGATGAATTTACTCATATCAATTTACGAAATATGAAAGCCTGCCCATTTTTAGTGCAGGATAAGTCCTTATTGGGTTACCTGTTTTTCTATAGCAATCTTAAAAAATATTAGACCTGCAGCGGGAAATATAGTTCAAAAATACCAGAAAACAAAAGCATTGAGTAAAATAATAAAAAGAGTAAAGTTATTACGACTTTACTCTTTCAGGAGAACTAATTCGAACCGTGTTAAAAATAATTTTGTTTCAGCAAGGTTAAACAATCCTTCGCTGAGCTGCTTGTATTTTAAATACGTCTCATTCTACGAGCTGCATAAGGTTTATGTATTCTTTCAAGTCTACGGGTTATGCATTCCAGAATAGTGTGTGCAAAGCATGTGTTAAGACCTTTGCGTCCCATTGTACTAAGGTAACCTTTCATTGTAGAGTAAAAGTTGCCGATATCAATGCGCCTGAGTTTGTATGCTATACCGTGGAGCTCATCCTTGTGATACGGTACATATGTATATTTGAAGTATCTTTTGTCTTCTTTTCCGATGGTGTTGACTGACTTTCCTGATACTTTTGATCTTGCATAGTGTCCGAACCTGAGCAGATTGTTGTTTCTAGTGCCAGGAGAAAAACGCATTGTTTTCATCATTACTTTCATTGTGTCATAAGACGGGTTGCTGACAAAGTTCAATGCTTTGCTTAAGTCAAATTTTCTGACCAGCTCATTTTGAACCCAGTTATTTTCCCATCTGGTACAGAGGAAGTCATGATCTATTTTTCCAAAGACCCTATATCCATCTACGTTAGTCCAGCCTATGTTATAAACGTGTAAGTCATCTTCCATCAAGATATATGCAAGTACTGTTATGGCGATAAGGCCGGGAACACTCTTGCTTTCAGCCATCATTGATTCTGAATTTATGATATGAAAATACTCTATAAAGTCAGCTAAACCTTTTGAGCAAATACCATTAATAACGCC
This sequence comes from Lentisphaerota bacterium, assembly GCA_024225035.1. Lineage (GTDB taxonomy): Bacteria > Verrucomicrobiota > Lentisphaeria > Victivallales > Victivallaceae > Zth2. The sequence continues at coordinate 66,137 of JAAEMX010000430.1, read as the reverse complement.
ATTTTCTCGAACGAGGAGTGATTCTGAAACTTGTTCACCAAGGAGATAACGCCAGATTTTTGCATACAGTACTTCAGCAACTGCTCGTTCTTTTTCCTGATTCAGGTGCTTGGCTTTTGGGGCAAAAATTCTACTTAGAATCTTGATCCGGGGAATTTCAACCTCTTCAAAGCTTTTGGCAAAGTATAATCCTGAGAGTCCGTTTTGGCCCTTATACATTGTTACCGGGTGTGCAGATACTCCGAGTTTCTTTTTGAATTCAAGGTCATTTTTATCAACAAGAATATCGGCGTCCTCTTCAGATACGCTTGAACGGAAAGTTCCCTGCTGCTTTAGATATGCGTAAGTAGTGCAGTCATAATATTTTTTCTTGATATAACTTTTGAAGAAGCTTTGCCGTTTATTAAGTCTATAAGCAACGGCACCCATTAATGAGTTAGGCATATAACTGACGCCTCTTCCTGTATAAATTTTACTAAGAGTGTTAATTGATACTGATGAGGCACAGTATTCTCTAGTCAATTCATCAGCTAGAATCAGGTCATCTTTTACGCCATATTGTACTTTATAACCGTAGTCAATAACTTGGCAATGGGCAAGCAGGGCTTTGAAAATCGGGAGGTCTTTGTCTGCGTTGATTAGACGTTCTCTTCGAGATGAGTAGCTAGGAGTTCTTACTGCACCCTTCTGGTAAAGAGTGATGTAGTAAAGCATCATATTAAGCTGTACCTGATTCATTTTATCTATAGTCCTTTGTTAGTGATTATTGATTTATATGCAATTTACTAACCTGATCTTTCGATACTAAGATTATAGCTGAAAGCCTGAGGCGATGCAGAGGTGGTCCATTTCAAAAACAACAATTGAGGATTTTTTAATGTAATTATTGTTATATTAGTTTTTTTAATAAATAAAGGTTGTAGGATTGAATGAAAAAGGATTTGAAAAATTATAATATCATAAGGACTTTGTCGCTTTTTGTATTAGATATTTTCATTTTTGTATTGCCTGATTATTTTGAAACGTTTTTTTGAAGAAAAGATAAAAGTAATAAGATATATTTTTATAGAATTACTTATTATTTAACAGTAAGTAGATTGCAGAAGAAATGATTATATGAAAAATGTTTTGTTAATGTCTTTTAGCAACTTGTTATTATTTGTGACGTATTAAAATTGAGTGGTCATTTATATGTGTATTTTAACATAAAAATATGACTGAAACTATATTTGACTTATTATGCTTATTTATATTACCAGATTTATTATTAGTTATATTTATAAATTATCTAGCAGCTTGTGGTATTTTTGTGCATAAAGGAGCTTTATATTCAAAAATTTTAAAAATTATCATATTTGATAAAAATCAGTAATTTCATTATATAAATATAATAACATAGCTCAATCAATTAATATAATGAACCTTTGGAGAAGTTTTGATGCGTCTGAGTCATAATAATAATAACAACTATCTCATTGGTGAAGTTATTTTTGCGATACTATCACGTTTACCGGTAAATATCTGGCATGTGTCTGTTAAAGATAACAGAATCGAAAAAATCTGTTCAATCCTGAAAAAGAATCCTGGCAAGCACTGGAGTACCAGTGAACTTGCTGACAAGGTTTATTTTAGTGACAACGCATTTATACGCCGTTTTAAAGAGGTTATGGGAGAACCTCCACAAGTTTATCTGCAAAAATTAAGAATTGAACGCATTGCTGAATTATTAATGGAAAGCGAGTTGTCAATAGAGGATATAGCATCAGAATGCGGTTTTTGTGACAGGCATTATTTGAGTCGAACATTCAAGAAACATTATAAACAGTCTCCAGGACAATTTAGAACTACATTTCATATCCCATAAAGATTAAATATCTTGCCTTTTTAGTATTCATAAATATGTCATTTGCAAGGATTGTACATGTTTTTGCAAATTTTGCTCATTTTAGACTAAATATATTCAGATTATAATAAAAGTATGTTATAACTCTTTATAAAACAGTTATAATATTTTTGATAACAGTTCTAATTATGAAAAGTCTAAAATGGAGGTAGAGATGTACAGAAAAGAAAAAAATCATCTTATGAGAAGTGCTGGTTTGGGAACTAATATTAGTTGTTTTACGCTTATTGAACTTCTCGTTGTGATAGTAGCGATCATAGCAATCCTTGCTGGAATGCTGCTTCCTGCTCTCAGTAAAGCTAGAAACGCGGCAAAAGCAATTAGCTGTGCATCTAATCTGAAACAAATTGGTATTGCATGGAATATGTATCCATCGGATAATGATGATTTTTTGCCGCCAGCAAAATGCCAGAATCTTGCATCTCAGGCTTGGTTCACTTTTTTAGCTGATTATATGGGGTTGGAAAAAGTAATTCCTCCTTATGCAAACAAATATGCTGGTAATAATCCAACGAAGTACTGGAATAATTCAAAATTGAATGCGCCTAAGGTCTTACGCTGCATTGGCACCGCTGATACCGGATTGGGGTATGGAGTTGCAGAGCAATTTCTTTCAATTGATGCCAGCATGTGGGCTCCAGTAGCATATTTTACAAATGGTGGCAGTAATGTAAAATACAAAAAGACTAATATGTTCACCAAACCTACTCAACAGATTACTATAGCAGATAATCCTGATGATAATTCTGATCAAATGCGAGTAAAACCTGATGGCAGTTTGCAAAACAGACATATGCAATTTCTTGCTAATAAACCAAGAGGGAATTCGCTGTACTATGCAAACCGTCATAACATGGGAGGCAATTACATGTTTCTTGACGGACATGTTGAATCCGCAAAAGTGATCAAAGCGATGCTGATGATGCAAAACAGTGTTGGCAATACCGGAGCAGGAGTAGGCTGGAACGGTTACCATAAGTGATATCATTTACAGGACAGCTAAACAGCAAATCGTAATTAAAATAGTAAAGCTATAAATATCGGGGCCGACACCTGCAGAGCTCTGGATAATAACTTTCATTATATCGCTGTTATTAGGGTCGGCTTTTAGTTCTATATCTGAACGGTCTTCATTAAAGCCGGATATTTGACCGGTTCGTTGTGGATTTGGGTCAGTTGTCCAGATAAGATTTTTTTTGCCTCCGGCAGTTTTATCAGACGATGAAATAATGAATATTATACTCAATATACATAATATTGTTATTACAGTGAAAATTGTTGACCTCATCTTGAACCCCTTTTTATTCTTTGACGCCGCCCGATAGATTAATGCCGCTGACAAGTCTTTTCTGCAGGAAGCAAAATAGAATAATCAGAGGAATAATACATATAACTGTTGTCGCCATCAACAGCTCAATCTGATTACCATATTGTCCCTGAAATGTAAGCAGGCCAATTGGAACAGTGCGTATATTGGCACTTTTTATCATGATCAGAGGCCATAACAGACTTCTATAACTGCCGAGAAATGTGAAAATAGCCAAAGTAATCATACCCGGTTTGCACAATGGCAGTATTACATCCAGGTAAACTTGAAAATGATTGGCTCCGTCAATTGCCGCAGCTTCGTTGTAGCTCATTGGAATACCCAGCATGAATTGTCGCAGCATGAATGTTCCGAAGGCTGAAAATGCTCCGGGGATAATAATTCCTGTGTAAGTGTCTACCAAGTTTAAGTTAACCATTATTTGAAACTGTGGTATTGTCAGCACCAGTCCGGGAATCATCATTGTGGAAAGATACAGCAGGAATATCTTATCCCGCCACATCCATTCTATTCTGCTGAAAGCATATGCGGCAAGAGAACTCGTGAATACCTGTAAAGTAACCGTCCAGCTGGCAAAGAATATACTGTTGAAAACCCAGCGTAATATGTGCAGGTCAAGATAGTTACCAGAAAACGGATCTTTTATTATCCTTAAAACCACTTTGAAGTTTTCAGGTTTAGTTAATTGAGGCCAGAAATGCGCACCTTCCACTTCGGTTGACGACTTGAATGCTGTACAGACCATCCAGACGAACGGAAGAAACATTGCGGCTGCCAGCAGTGTAACAAAGAAAAATTTTAAAACAGCAGTAAAGCCTCGCCATGCGCTGCTTTGCCGCCATGAATATATACTAGACATTATTTAAGCCTCCATCTTCCGATTACCGTATTTCCAGTTGATAATGGTCAGCACAAATATCATGATAAACATGATCCAGGCTATTGCTGAAGCATAGCCAAAATCAAGCTCTTCAAAACCTTTTGTATAAATATGATACCCAAGAGTCGTTGTTGTGCCGGCCGGTCCCCCGTTAGTCATGATCCTGGCTTGGGCAAAACCTCCTTGCAGACCGCCGATAACTGACATTATTGAAATGAAAAATGTTGTTGGGGCTACGGATGGAATAGTTATATACCAGAATTTTGCCAGACTTCCCGCTCCATCAATGTCTGCGGCTTCGTACATGCTGTCAGGAATGTTTGAAATAGAGGCTATGTAGAGAATCATGTTATTGCCGCCTATCGCCATCCACACACCCATTATAATAATAGCTTCCCTTGCGCCAAGGCCAAAACCGCCACTGTTAAGCCATTCCGGTAGAGGCAGAAAACCCAGTAAGTTTTGTGTACTAGCCAACCAGGTTGGAGCGTCAATATTCAAATGAAAAATAGAATTAAGATTGCTGATTATATTATTGAATAAACCATGATACGGGTTAAATATTTCCTTCCAGAGAATCATCGTTGAAATGCCGGACGCAAAGCTTGGAATATAAAGCATGGTTCTAAACGACATACTGCCAAACATAATACCCGCGGCAGCGGCAGCATATACAAGTGCCAGTATTAAAGCTGTATCCTTCTTGCCCCCAAGAGCGAAGAATAAAGTGGAAATAGCGCCCAGAGCCAGCACCGTTATGAACAGGATAAACTTTCTCTTTTTGCTTTTCATCATCATTCTATCCACCAGCAAGTTTGCCAGCAGCAAACTCCCGATTATCGAGAATGGTATTCCGATCATGAAGTAAAGAGTGTTATAAAGATAAAACCAGAATTCTCTGCTTGACACCAGATCCATATAGTTTCGCATGCCGACGAATTCGAATTCGACAGACTTTTTCAGACTCCAGTTAGTGAAGCTCATGAATAAACTTAAAACTACAGGATATGCTGTAAAACATATAAAACCGAGAAGATTTGGCAATAGGAAAATTAAGGCTATACCGACATTCTTCATGTTAAGTTTGTTATGTCTGGACACTTCAATACTCCTTAAGTGTTGAACTGAAAAACAATCACATTTAGTTCAGTAGAGCTACTATCTGCAGGCATTTGAATAATCAGATCCGACCCTCTGAGTTTGAACTCAACTTTTTGACCTGTTTCCAGTATTTCAGCAGAGTTGGGTTCTCTGGCAACTCCTTCTATAATCAATTGCTGATTTGTGTCATTGTCATAGATTACCGCATACAGTTTTGTCTTGTCTATGCTTTGGGTTAATCGTCCCCACAATGGTTCCTTATAATCAGTATGGCGTGTATTGTAAACAGCCTCTCCGTTTGCATAAAGCCATGCTCCCATTTCTTTCATGCGACGGTAAGAAGGAGCCGGGATTTTACCCGAACCTGTTGGTCCGCAGTTCAGCTGGAAATTACCGTTTCGACTGACATTATCGATCAGATAGCGCAATAATTTGTTGGAACCGTTCCATGCAAAGTCAAGTTTGTGATATCCCCATGAACGGTTAAAGGTACCGCTGGTTTCCCACTTAGTTTTAATGATTCCACCAGGAAAATGATTGTCGAACATTGAAATATAGTCAACAACATCATCGCCCTTACTATGATTCCAGGTAGTGCCAATACGACTGTTAACCAGACATTCGGGGTCTAGTTTATGGCACAATGTAATCAATTCATTAATACGTTTATCATTTAGAAACGGAGTTTCACGCCAACTGTCAAACCAGAAAAATTTTGCGTCATATTCACTAATAAGCTCAGCTACTTGAGGGAGGCATTTCCCCTGCCAGTACTTTTCGAATTGCTCTTGGGACGGCTGAGGTTTCGGGGGCTCTGGTATTGGTGTGCCGTCTGCAGCCAGTTCCCATCCTGATTCTGGAAGCTCCGGCCAATGAGGAAGTGCTCCTCCTTCGTGCTCCCAGTCCTGCCAATGTGAGTAGTAGCAGCCAAAAATAATTCCGTATTTGTCGCAGGCGTCTTTTAATTCACGCAGAATATCACGTTTAAAAGGAGTGGCTTTTACGATATTGTAATCAGAGACTTTGCTGTCCCAAAGAGCAAAGCCGTCATGATGTTTGGCGGTTATCAGGAAATATTTTGCACCGCTTTCTTTACACAGTTTGATCCATTCTTCAGCGTCAAAATCAACTGGGTTGAACTCATTTGCAAGTTGCATATATTCTTCTTTAGGAATGCCTTTAGGCCAATCGGCCTGCATCTGTAACCATTCAGCATACCAGTTTCTACCCATCTTCTGACCTTTCCATATCCCGGCGGGGTTACTGTAAAGACCAAAATGAACAAACATCCCGAATTTAGCGTTATCGAACCAAGTAGTGTCAGCTTTTGCCATTATGAAAACTCCAAAATTTAGTGAATATTATTCTAACTAAAAATAAGTTAAATGTTTAAGCTGAATACGTAAATGAAGTATAATGGTGTTTTTGTGTATGATTCTTGCAAAGGCCTTGATTTTATAAGGCTGTGTTCAGGTGAAAGTTATGAGAAAAATAATGAATATCAGGTTCCTGAACTCCTTCCAGAAACCTGATATATTGCTCAGGAGTTATTTTTTTCTATTTCTGCTGGTGCCGGTAAAACATACATTGTTATCTAAGTGATACTTAAGTGCAGTACTACTGGTAAATGTCTGATGACAAAATATGCACTGATGGGTATTATCATTATTGTGAATCCTTAAGTGCTGTTTAAGGTTATATTTGTCATTGAATCTTTTAAGGCAGTATTTGCACTGATGAGGCTTTTCGCCTGTGTGTACAACCATATGTCGATTTAATTTAGAAGAACTATCGAATTTTCTATCACATTGTTGACATGGATGGCTTTCAGTTTCTGTGTGAACCTTCATATGGGCATTGAGGTAATCACGTTCAAGGAAGCCGCTGCCGCAGACATGGCAGATATGACTTTTTGTTCTGTTATTGTTATGTATTTTAAGGTGGCGGTTCAGTTTATAATTTTCTCTAAAAGCCATGTCACAATGCGGACATTTAAATTGAGCTTTTTGGTGACTTTTCATATGACGGTTTAGTTTCCACTGTTCATTATAGGACTTATCGCAAAGGCGGCATTCAAATGCACCATCATGATCTTTTTTTCTGACGTATGTCATATACTTTTTATTTTTCTTCTTTTTAGTTGATCGTGATGATGATTTTTTCTTGGAGTTCATTTCTATATCGTCTGGTGTGGGGACAGTAGAATTTGAATTATTCTGATTGAAACTGAATGATGAAGGGTAGGTCGGCAGCTTTGAAAAGTCAATATCGACCTTTGGCGGGTTTTTGAATGGATTAGCAGGCTTTTTATTTGTGTTAATATTCTGCGGCATTGACAACTGTTGAAGCTTGGACATATCTATATCAATTTTAGGAATATCTTTAAATGGGTTGCTTGATGTTGTATTGTTGTTTGTAGTTACAGGTATTTGTGTCGAGTTAGGTATATTAAGATTATGGATTACAGGCACAGATTTGTTGGACATTGTATTATTGTTTGTAGTTACAGGTATTTGTGTCGAGTTAGGTATATTAAGATTATGGATTACAGGCACAGGCTTATTGGACGTTGTATTATTGGTGAATTGTTTTTGAATTCCCATATTGTTTGAGTTTGTTGTAATGGAAAAACTGCTGGTATTTAAATTAGCAGTAGACTGGTTATTGTTAGTTGTAGTAGTAATGGATTGTATTTGTTGTTGTTGCATATGCTGATGAATCCTCCAGCTTCCTCCCCATATATCCTGAGCTTTCAGCATAATTTGAGTTTGATTGATGTTGTTATCTAACAGAACAAGGAAAAGAGGCGCGTAAGCGTTGTATATTGCAGAAAGTAACGGCTTTAAAGACGCGCTGTTTTGTAGAATGAAATGTTCTTGAATAGTTTTATCTACAGCCTGACTGCAGTTGTTGCTGCTAAGACTTCCGCTGTAAAGTGTATATCCGGAAAACCTGAAATACTTTAAACACTCTGACTGCATATCAAGTATTGCCTTGCCTATTTGCGGGTTAGTTCTGTATGACTTGTACCATTGATGCAGCAATAATAAAAACTGACTTAAAGAATGCGTGTTGAAGGTCTTTGTATTCTGCTGGTTTACATTGCCAAATGAACTCCATAATTTATCCCATGCTCCATTGAAAGATGTTTTATCCTTCAGGCAGTTATAGTATACTTTTAAGGGTATTTTCCCCATTTGATGCAATAAATCATTTGCTTTATGTGGGTTAGATGAGCAGTTTACATATTCTTCAGCAGTACGTTTTACAAATGGTGCTGCTCTAACATTTGTAACTTGTAATGGAATGGCTCCTAAAGTGCTTGTGTAAAATGGTTTTTTACCAACTATCGTATTTAACAGTGTAAGTTCGATGTTAGATACTTGGTTACGGCTGTCGTCAAACAGGAAATAGTATTTGATTCCCAGCTTTTTCATCAATCCTTGTATAAGGCCGCTTAAGCTGCTGAAGCTACTGAAAAGAAGGCGATTTTGTCGAACATGCGCTAATACAGCAAACTCTTCAAATAAGCATATCCCCATGATGGGCTCACCATCTGCGTTGTTTATACATTTTTCTGAAAGAGCTATATCTTCCGCGTTTTCTGACACTCCACCGTAAATGAGAATTTGTACTGGCGGTTGCGTTGAGTTAATTACTTGCTGCTTAGTGATTTTTAATAATGTTATATACTCATCAACTTCGATTTTTCTAATGCCGTTATACCTCGGATATCTATTCGAACTTAATGATAATGGGGAAACATGAAGGTATAGCCATACTTTATTTTTCTTGTTGGAATATAGTTTTAATTGTTGTGCAGAATGATTCATCCAGCCTTTATAGTTATTTTGAAAAGCACAGCAGCTTTTTAAGACATTATCATCAATGCAGATTCCTCTTCCGATATATTCATTCAACTTTTTAGTATTTGGGAGTAACTGTAACCTTTTGCTTCTTCTAAGATTGCTGTTATCCGGTTCTTTATCTGGTTCTTTAATAAAATATTTTACAGCATTAATGATCTCAGGGGCCAATGACGTCCTTTCTACTAACAGGTTGCCATCCAGGTTAAGGCCCCAGTTATTAAAAAAATGACTGCTGGCTTCGTCACAAGTAAGGTCAATCATTAAAAAGCTTTTCTGCTTATTTAGAAAAGTAGCTATTGGTGTCATTTGAGCTAGCGGTTCAATCTTTATGATGCTAGGTTTCTGACTTTGGGCGCTTGAAGAATTGTTAATATTACATGAAGAAAATGAATATGTCGCTGGTTGCAATATTGAGTTATTCACTAAAGAACTTGAATAGCATATTGGCTTCGGGGGAGGCGGTGGAGGAGGATTAGTATTGAATATAGTGGATGTTGAACTTGGCTGTGTACTGCCCAGAAAAGGGTCGTTTGGGAAGGCGCTGAAATGATTTCCGTTAGAGTTTGTATATATTGTTATATAATTGTTGCTGGTGATACCGAACCTGGTTGGTATGTTGAAAGTGTTAGGATTTGATATTCCTCTAACATTAACACTGCTGGCTATCGAGTTGTTATTTATTGTAATTAAACGTATTTCAATATTTCGAAGGTGCGACAATAACATGATATCAGTAAAGGAGCCCCAGACAACATTTCCTTTCATGAGACACATATCTCGATAGCGTCTTGCGTCTCCACTACTGTAATACCAGCCTCTAACCTCTTCATGGCGATCAAGAAAGGACTTAATGCTATTTCTCTCATTTAATACTGCAATGTCTAGATTGTTTCCTAGTCTGGCTACTGAAATTGACCTGAACAGGCAATGACCATCATTTGGAATAGAGTTACTTGAAGTTGTGGTAAGCATATTCTCCTCCTGAGTTATTTTCAGAGCGGGCCGCATTAAAAATCCAGCGGCTAATTTAATATTTATTATATTGCTGCAGGCTAGAAACCTGAATATTGGTACACAGATATCTACTGCAGTTTTTTGTTGAGCCTTTTGCTATGTAAGGATATTATTTTGCGTGTTTGCGAATATATATATTTTGTTTAGTGATAATAACTAAAATCCTTTGCTTTATAAAGATAGATAGCTGTGTTACGAGCTTTGTTCTTAAGGGTATGCAAAAACTCTATTCTTATTCATTATTATGGTATTCATATTATGAATATAAGTTTTTCGTGAGCGTTTTCGAAAATAACTTGCTTTTTTATTTAAATGAAGATAAAATTATATTCAAGCATTCAGAATTCAACAGGATTGGAATACGTTTTCAGGACAAAACGTTAAAAGGAGACTGGTATGAGATTGTGCAGAATCACCACCGCAGTGTTAACCATCTTACTAATGGTTTTTCTAAGCTTAAAAAGTCCGGGCCGTGAGCCTTTAGGAACGGATTTAGTCGGTTACTGGCGAATGGAGGAAAGTCAATGGGCAGGGAACGGCGCTAAAGATGTCATTGATTCATCTCTGTCAAACCATACAGCGGAGGCTCTTCATGGGGTTCAGACTGCGTCAAACGGCAAGTTGGGGCGCGCAGGAAAATTTATTAAAGGAAACCCGTATGCCGATAATGAAGCTGACCAAAAAGACGATTACGTTAATATTGGAGTAATCAATTTTGATTATCCAATCACTTACAGCGCTTGGATAAAACTAACTCTCTAACCGGTAAGTTCTTAGCGCTGGGACGTTACTGGCAGGGGTTTTCGTTTGGAGTGCTGAATGGGCATTACTGGTTTAACATTTATATTAATAATGGTGCAGAGTTAAATTATAAAGTTCAATCTGGAGCAGTTGCCGGGCAGTGGGCTCACCTTGCTCTGACATATGACGGCAGTAAGATTTGTTATTATTTGAATGGTCAAGAGGTAGGTTCAAAATCGATATCAGGATCTTTATCCAAGACTGATTGTCCATGGCATATTGGAAATTCAGGCAATGGAGCAGGTTCATTTGATGGCTTAATAGATGAGGTTTGCATTTGGAAACGAGCACTGACTGCTGAAGATATCAGTGACCTTTATAATTATGGAAACGGCAAAACCATCGCAATTAATAAGACGTCGCTTACAGATAAACTCCGTGCCTACTGGAGGATGGAAAACATTTCCTGGAACGGCACAGAGTCAGAGGTCGTTGATTTGTCAGATTACGGCCGTCACGGTATGGCATTCAATGCAAACACTGTTCTAGGCGGCAAGATGGGAAGGGCAGCAAAGTTTACTGACCCACATGATCATGTAAAGTGCAGAGGTATTGACTTTAATTACCCAATAACTTATTCTGCCTGGATTAAGCCATACGAAGTTGAAAATAATGGGTCTGCTCTGTCACGTTTGCAGGGAGACGTTAACTTAGGAGTTGGGTCTAATAAGTACCAATTTGGAATCGAAATAGAGAACCAGAATTATTATTATTCTACACCGGGAGCGGTTCCGAATAAGTGGGCTCACCTTGCCGTTACTTATGACGGTTCAACAGTTCGTTATTATGTTAATGGCGGAGTAGTATTTTCAATTCCGGCAAGTGGAAATCTTTCAAGTACTCATAATCCGTGGCTAATCGGTGCCTCAGCTAACGGACAAAAGTTTTTTAAAGGTCTTATTGACGAAGTATATATATGGAATAAAGCTCTTGATCCAGTAGAGATAAAGCGTCTTTACAATGATGGAGAGGGAATAAACCTGTTTGCGGAGAAGAATATTGCAAACGTTCTTTACACAAAGCTTTATGGTTATTGGAAATTAAACCGTACAGGCTGGACTGGCAATAGCGGTGAGGTTGATGATTACTCCGGAAACGGATTTCACGGTCAGGCTGTTAACGGCGCCACTACTAACAGTAACGGTAAATTTGATTATGCAGGCTGTTTTAACGGTGGTAATCATGTACAGCTGTCAAACTTAAACATCAATTATCCAATAACTTACTCAGCGTGGATTAACCCTACTGCCTTTAGCGAAACATTATCGTCCGCATTGGGATGCAGTGGAGCAGAGCTTTATTTTGGGGTGCATTATAAAAAATATGCATTGGGTCTGGCCTTGCAGGGAGGAAATTTTCAAACAATTTTAGATGGAGCTTTGCAGGCTGAATGGGCTCACCTTGCAGTGACATATGACGGCAGTACTGTTAATAGTTATGTCAATGGGGTAAAGATTGACTCATGTCAGTCAACTCAATACTTAAAGCCGATGGAATCCTGGCAAATTGGTGCGCATGGAAATGGAGCTAATCCGTTTAATGGGCTTGTTGATGAGGTTGCGATATGGCATCGCTCTCTAAGTGAGTACGAGATTTCCAAACTGTATCGAAACGGCTTGGGGTTGGAAATTACAGGGCATATCAATGTAAATCCTGAAGTTAAAGTATTGGAGCCTCAATTTTGCGACCCATTCTATGAACAGAATGACAGCTTCTACCTGAACGGTTCATGGAAGCTTTTGAGAATGAAAGGAGAAGAAGACCATATCCTGACAACTCAAGAAAATATTTTCAGGTATTTTGATAAGTTTTATGATGATTCAGAATGGGAATTAGTTCAGGTTCCCAAAGACATTAGTGCGGATCCGAAGGATGATGAAGAACCGGGTACAGCCTACTATCGCCGCTCATTTAATGTTCCCGCCGTATGGACAGGGAAAAGAGTAATTCTTTACTTTGAAGCAATAGCATGGGCTCCAACAGTATGGGTTAATGGTCAGAAAGTAGCTGAGTTAACTACTCTGGCTCCTGAAAAAGTTTCGGAACGTCACAAAATTGATATTACTGATGCGATTCAATTTGGTGATCGCAATCAGCTAACTGTGCGTTTATACAGACATGAGAAGACACGGAGGCTTTCGACTGGCATTTATGGTCCGGTAACCATCAGGGTTTTACCTGAAACTTACTGCGAAAGGTTAATATTAACCCCAGCCTTGCCGAATACGGTTAATTTTAAGGCCTGTTTAAAGAACACTAGAAATTCTACTGTTACGTCTAATCTAACTGTAAAAATTTCCCCTAAATCGAATCCTTCACAAGTATTCACGTATGATTTTGGTGATCAGGAACTGCAGTCAGGAATTAATGAAATATCACACAACCTTACTATTTCCAGCCCTATACTTTGGGATGTGTACAATCCTTACCTTTACGATTTTAAGTTACTTATTGATGGTGAAAGGGCAGGGTGGCAGCGTTTTGGGTTGCGTGAGTTTAAGGTGGTTGCCAATCATTTTGAACTGAATGGTCACAAACTATACTTACCTGGTATTTCCATTGATGAAGGTCATTTAATAACGCCCTTGCGACATAATGTTTTATTTTTCTATAATCACAACGGTTTTTTGAGAAAATATCTTGAGCTGTTAAAAGAACATAACTGTATGGTAATATACAGGCAGGAGGAAATAGCTTCAGATATAATGAATTCTATCTGTGACGAACTTGGCTTGCTGCAATTTCCAACACCGGATATTTTTATGGAAGAGAAATTGTCTGTTAAAGCCAAAAAGATGATTCTTAACCCAGAGGAGTCAATTCCTGAAAGGTGGATTTCCGAATTCCCCATTTACCCTGGTGCGGCGTGGATGGACCCAGGTTGCGTGATTGAAGGTTTAATTAGTACTGAGGGCGTTCAGGAGTATATCAAAGTTGCAACGAAGCGGAATATTCTAGCCTTGGAAAATCATCCTTCAATTGTAGCAATTACTCCTGAAGGGGAATCAAACCGGGCGCCCGGCGTAACTCCTTTATTGCCGGATACGAGATCTTTTCTTAATGACATGGCGCCTTGGCTTGCGTTTTCAAGCACGCATACCTTTATTGTTAAAGGACGTCCACTCGATGGTACATGGCAGATAGTTGGACCTCATCCTTTAGATTTTATCAGCTTTGCTGGACTTATTTTCGGTGGTGCCGCAATGAATACAGTTCCATTAACTATGTTTCAGAGGTTAGCTCCTCAGTGTTCATGGGAGTGGAGCAATAAATATTACCCCAGTATAAAAGCTTGTGTCGCGACAGAGTCATTTTTTTATTTTGGGACTAAAAACATTTTTCCTTTTTACTGGAATTTATATATAAACACATTTGATGATATTGTTAATCAGGATGGGACCATTAATAAAATAAAATACGCTGAAGCATTGAGCAATGATGAATACATTGGTTGGTGGCAGGGGCGATCGTGGATCAATATCGCTGGAGCTCATAATTGCCTTGATAAAGATAAAGTTGTGAAAGCCATTGCAAGCAGAGCCAAGAGAATGATAGAACAGGCAAGAATATCTGATGACAGCATTCATGGAGTTGGTTCTGTCTGTGGCGCTCTGTTCAATTATGATACTGACACATATTATCTAAGTGACCTCAATCCTGATATATTCCTTTCAACAAGTCACATTGGAAAGGCTTATAAAGCCGGATTTGCTCCTTGCATGGTTTGCTCTTTGCCGCAGGGACTTGCGAGATATCACCTGACAAAAGGCGATGTTCTGGACTTGAAGATGTATTGTTTTAACAATTATTTCTTCGATATAGAAAACGTTCAGCTTCGAGTCAAAGTGCTAAGTGCGACAGATTCAGTGCTGGATGAGCACGTAATCAATATGTCGACTCTTCAAGCTTCAAGCAAACAGATTATTCCTTATCAGTTCCACCTGTCAAGCTCTGTGACAACTGGAATACACAAGTTAAAGCTAGAACTTGAACAAGACAATGACCTAATTGCTGAGAATGAATACGAACTATTTATTGGCTCAAAACATGATTTATTGGAACCACTTGTTAATCAACAGCCAGTCTGTCTTTACGGTAATGGGGATATAGCCGACCAAACCGAACAGTTGCTGCAAAGTTGGGGTTTTGAAGTAATCAGAGGAGGTATTACACAAGCTCTTCAAAGTTCTCATTTGATAATAGCTCCAGGTTGTATTGATGAAAATATTATCCAAAATGGAAGTCATATTAGACAGTGGCTGGAACATGGCGGAAGGCTTTTATGTATGGAGCAAAACGATAATATACAAGTACCATGGGAAAATCATATGAGATACAAATGTCTGAATTTTCCAGTTTATATTCCTTCATCTACTATTGGGCTCCCTGAATTATATCCAGTTGGAACAGATGTTGATTTGATTGAACCAAAGCATGATGTATTCCGTGGAATCAACAAAAAGTCCTTGTGGGCATTTTGGAACTCAAAGTACGGTGAAGTTTACAATTGTATGCTCCACCCCTTAAGTGAAAATGTTATTGCTTCAGGAAGAACATTAGAGAGAGGCGAGAAGCCAATGCCATTTGGAATGACTATTGCTGAAAGAAAATTTGGTCAAGGCCACTGCATTTTTCCCAGGTAAATGCAATGAAAGCATATTCGGCAGGGGATTCTGTGGCTATAAAATATCTGCGGAACCTGTTTAAATATTTTGCAGGACTGTAAAGGTTTAATTAATTAAACTAATAACGAATTTCATCAGCTTATTGCCTCCCGCTTCTTTCAGACGAGGTGTAAGTTGATGAATTTTGATATAATTATACTCCATGTCAACAACAGTTGGCATGGAGTATTAATATGGCTAAGATACTAGTATTGTCTTGTAATAATCATCGATGTTTTTATTTTTCCTCCAAGGATTAGAGGCGCTGTGCAGTGAAATGCCGGTAAAGGTATTTTGCTGATGTTGATAACTGAACGAGAGATTAAGATCAAATTTTTGCCTTGATTGGACAGGCATTAGCCGAGTGCCAAGCTGGAAAATATTTGTTCTGTTTTCGAAGGAATCTTCCCGACGATATAGAATCCTGAAACCTACGTTAGTTTTTTCATTGGCTTGTTTTAGATAATTTTTTGTTGGTAATTTTATATCTTTAAAATCTTTTCCTCTGTCGTTAGAGTAATAACATACATTACTGCCCACATGTCCTGCTAAATAGTCAAGATCAAGATCAAATACAGTTTCAAAGATAGCAGCCTTTATATTCTCACGTCCAACCAAATCGAAAATGAGTCCAATAACACCTTTATTCTTTTGATGGTTATTGCCCGGCAGTATGTATTCCAGACCTACTCTTTTCGGTATATTAAGAGACTCAAACATGACTTCTAGTGTTTTGAACAAAGTTATCACTTTTTGAAACTCTAGAATCACTTTAAATTTTAGCGCATTTTTTTTATATTGTAGCAATCCATTGTTATTGTCGGTATAATAGTCGATTGTAGCTTTACATGCACTTATCAGGTTGTCGATTGCCGGTCTGCGTACGTTTGTAAATTTATGAGATTTTTTCCATTTATAACATTCGTCGATTATGTTACTTAAAAGCCCAATTCTGGCATTGATTTCTCTAAAAGGCTCCTCTAAGTCATTATAAAAATCTTTTTTCCCAGAATACGTTATAACATGATCCCAATAACCCTTAAGAGCTTTGTCGATAGCTGTTACAGTTTTTCTTCTTTTCATGCCGGAATTAGCAGAGAGTGATTTAAACTTTTCAACACTGAATTTAGATAAAACAACATCTTCATCACCATAGGGATGTCGTTGACTTAAGCTGTCGGTGGAGCTGATAGAACACAGTTTCTTAAAAAAGCTTTTCTTTTTGGGTTTTGTTATTTTTATATCGCTTAAGATTTCTTTTGCTCTTTCTTTGTATTCATAAAATTCAGTTTTGCTACTGAAACAGTCTGTTATTTTCACTTCTTTACGGTTTAACAAAAACTTTAAACTACGCAAAGAGGTTTTGCTAATTATCGCTTTCAGACGGAAATACTTTTCATAAAAAATAGTAAGAGTTGTGAGGTCGATAGATCTTCCTATATTGAAGCATGAGCCTTTGCATTTCTTTTTGCTGCCAGGCCGAAAGATATGGTTAATAGAAGTATACATCAAAGTATTTTCTGAATATTCACTATTTTCATAAAGGTTTTTACTGAAAGATTTCCCTTCAGTAATGATACCTTTATGCAATTCGTAGCTATTAGGTTTACCAAACATTTCTTCTTTTATATCTTTCCAGATAACGTCATCTTCAAGCGGGTCCTGATAATTTTCATATTCAAGAGACACGGCGCAAAGAGAGTTAATTATTGCGGAATACCCCATGAAGGAATATGCCTTTTCCTTTGAATAAAGGATTTCAGTATCCTGATTGCATATATAAAGTCTTTTGCTATTTGGATACGGTTTGAAAGGAAGGCATAATCTTGACTTTCTTTTCTTGTAAGAGGCTTTGCGTTCATATATATGAGCTTTGGCCTTAAAGTCAAGCAGATTGCCCCAAAGGTTTAGTTGGTTTATTTCCTGATTTCTTTGGACATACTTTTTACCATTAATTTGATAATTCAAGTTGGCTTGATTATTAATTCTGAGCCTTGAAAGTAATGTAGCCTGTCCCAATTCAACTTGGCGGGAATGAGTTGTTGTTAAAATATAGACATATGCCGGACAATCATCAAAACGGTGAACCCGACAGTTATTATTCTTATAATTTTCAGATAAAATGCTTTTCTGCTTTTCGTAAGTCAACTGTTTCTCGAAATCATATGTGCTTAGTACATTTAGAACATCCTTTGAAATGCTTCTTCTCATAGTCGTATTATCAGAAAAGTATGCGGCACGATTTGCTACAAATATTAAGTTTTCAACTCTATGTCTTCCGGCACCCTCTAGTGCGGTCAAAGTCACCCCTACGTCACTGTCTATTCCTGCCTGACCACAATAATTCAAATTACCATGTTTATTGGTAACAGAGTGGTTACTTATAGATGGTCCAAGGCTAAAACTTGCCGATGCGGTAATTCCAAGCTGAAATTCAGCAGAAAGACATTTGTCGATTTTGAACCCTTTCATATTCCAGAAACCTTTATTCATATATCCGCCTAGAGGTATTGATCTCAAACATTTCTGGTTCGGCAGAGCGTACTGGAGAATAAAGCAGGCTTTATTTTTATCATACTTTGCCCCTAAAGCCATTTTGGTTGATGGGGAAAATGACAATCCTACTGTTGCGTATCCTCCAATTGTTGTTATGTTGTCAAAGTAACTGAATGGATTCAGTATTTTGGCAATATCTAATGTTGCAATCAACTCTTTTCCAATACCGCTGCTTTTGATGAAGCCGTTGGCGTTGCCCTGCAGTTCGAGTCCATCGCGCATGAAGTAATTTATGATATCTTTGTCGTTATATCCGAAGTAGACTCCGGTTCCAGACTTGATCGCGTTGGAACTTTCAAGTTTTTGTATTATCTTGACGTAATCTTTAGGGCGTTTGGCTGATGCTCCCATATTTTTTGCCCATTTAATCTGATAAATCATCATCTCTTCAGCTTTGTAGGCCTGCAAAAACTGCCTGTAAAAAAGATAATTGGCTATTTGGCATGTCCATATTGGCATGAACGAGGAAGAGTGTTGACGCTTGAGTAAGTTTTTTGGTTTTTTAGGGGCTTTGGCTACTTTAAATTGCGGATATTTCTTCTGAGCATAAAGAGACTTTTTTGACTGTGTATTTGAGACTTGATTAGGCATTATTGTAACCTTTCATGTGGGTGTTATATTCTTACTCCCTTCATAACACCACAAGAGCTGCAATGTAAGCTGAATAATTACTCCCTGCAGCTTTAGTTACAGCTATGTATTTAGTCTGTTAAAGCTTAAGATTAGTTACAGATAGTTATAGCTTTTTAAAAGATTTTTTAATTAGTTTTGGGCATCTGTAATTAGGTAAGGGAGTCAATTTTGCAGGTAGAAGGAGAATATTCCTGCCCTTGCTGACACCTATCAGCAAGGACAGATAATTTGTTTAAGATACTAGTATTGTCTTGTAATAATCATCGATATTTTTACTTTTTCTCCAAGGATTAGAGGCGCTGTACAGCGAAATGCCGGTAAAGGCACTTTGCTGATGTTGATAACTGAACGAAAGATTAATATCAAACTTTTGCCTGGACTGGAGAGGCATAAGACGAGTGCCAAGCTGGAAAATATTCGTTCTGTTTTCGAAAGAATCTTCTCTGCGGAAAATGATTCTAAAACCGACGTTAGTTTTTTCATTAGCGTATTTTAGGTAATTTGATGTTGGTAGCGATATATCTTTAAAATCTTTTCCTTGATCTTTAGAATAATAATAGACTTTATTGCCTATATGTGCCGATAAATAGTTGACATTAACATCAAATACAGTTTCAAAGATAGCTGCTTTTATATTTTCACGCCCAACTAAATCGTAGATTAGTCCAATAACACCTTTACTCTTTCGATGGTTAGTGCCAGGCAATATGTATTCAAGGCCGACTCTCTTTGATATTTTAAGGGCTTCAAACATAACTTCTAATGGTTTGAATAAAACCAGCAGCTTTTGATATTCAAGTATGGTCTGAAATCTTATTTTGAAACTCTTTATATTCATTGACCCAGCTGTATAAAACTTTACTGATGCATTGCACGCTCGCATTAGATTGTCTACAGCTTGCCTGCGTACATTAGTGAATTTATGGCTGTTTTTCCATTTCAGGCACTCATCTTTAATATTAAGTAATAGTCCTGTTCTGGCATTTATTTCTTCAAAAAAGACATCATCGGAAGCATAAGTATAAACACCATTATTGAATTTTTGAACGTGATCCCAGTACCTTTTCAGCGCTTTATCAATAGCTGTGACTGTTTTTCTTCTCCTCATACCTGAATTGGCTGAAAGAGATTTGAATTTTTCAACGCTGAAGTTTGCCAGAACAGTGTCAGAAGTGCTTTGAGGGCGTGTCTGGCTTAGGCTGTTGCTTGAGCTTAAGCTGGTCAGTCTTTGAAAGAAACTTTGTTTTTTTTCAGGATTTTGGGAAGTCTCCTTGGTGCTTTTTAGAACATCCTTTGCTCTTTGCAGGTAAGTCAAAAACTCTGATTTACTTCTTAAGCAATCTGAAATGCTTAGGTCTTTACGATTCAACAAAAATTTTAAACTGCGAGCAGAGGTTTTGCTAATCAGTTTTTTTAGAATGAAATATTTATCGTAGAAAATAGTTAGAGTAGTGAGATCAATAGACCTTCCAATGGTGAAGGAAGAGCCTTTGCATTCTTTTTCTCTATCAATTCGGAAAATATGGTTGATAGAAGTGTACATCATCGTGTTTTCTGAATATATACTATTGCTGTATAGACTGTTTTCTGCGAAAGTATTGGTTTTTTTTCCTATGTAACCATTTTTAGATGAATAAGCTGTAGAAGGTTCAATAATTTCATTTTTAACAAATTCCCAATTTAAGTCATCCTCAACGATTTGATCTGGAGCATTTCTATATTCTAGAGAGAGAGAACAAAGCGCGTTCATTGTAGCTTTATACCCCATGAAAGAGTATGCTCTTTCTTTCGTATATAGAATCTCTGTGTCCTGATTATAGATATAAAGTTTTTTGCTGTTGGGATAAGGCCTGAAAGGAAGACACAACCTTGACTTTCTATTCTTATATGCAGTTTTATGCTCAAATATGTGAGCCTGGGCATTTAGATCCCCCCCGAGGGCCAACGCGTTAAAGCGAGCAAATTCCTGTTTTTTTCTAAAGTATGTGCCGTCACCAACCCGTAAGTTTGCGTTTACTTGATTTTTTAGCCTGAGTCTCGAAATCAGTGTTGCTTTTCCCAAATCAAGTTTTGAGTTGGAGGTTGTTGTTAAAATATAGACATACGCCGGGTAATCATCAAATTTGCGAATCCGGCATTGATAATTATTATAATTTTTGTTTAATATGCTTTTCTGGGTTTTATATTTCAGATTTTTTTCAAGATCATATGGATGCAGTACATTTAGAACATCCTTTGATATGCCCTTTCTCATAATCCTATTGTCAGAAAAATATGCAGCTTTATTCGCGACAAAAATTAAGCTTTCAACCCTGTTCCTGCCCGAACCTGTTGCTGCACTCAAGGTTACCCCAATGTCGCACATAGGATCGTAAAATGCATCATATCGAAGTTTTTTAAACTTATTAGTGATAACCTCTTTATCTATTGTGTCTCCTAGACTTATACCTGCTGAAGCAACAACTCCAAGTTCAAATGAAGCTGCGACACTTTTGTCGATTTTAAATCCCTTCATATTCCAGAAGCATTTATCCATATATCCTTGTAAAAGTCTTGAAGTCAGACATTTTTGGTCTGGAAGGGCATGCTGGAGAATAAAGCGGGCATTGTTTTTGTCATATTTTGCAGCAAGAGCAGTTCTAGTTGTGGGGGATAATGACAGGGAAACCGTTGCTACATTCCCAACAGATATACTGTCGAGATAACTGAAAGGATTTAGAATTTTGGCCACATCTAATGTTGCAATAAGCTCTGTGCCAATACCACTGCTTTTTATAAAACCGTTTGCATTACCCTGTATTTCGAGCCCGTCACGCATAAAGTAATTGACTATGTCCTTGTCATCGTAACCAAAGTATACACCCGTTCCGGATTTTATTGCTTTTTGACTTTCAAGTTTTTTTATTACCTTAATATAGTCTTGAGGGCGTTTGCTTGAGGCCCCCATATTTTTTGCCCATTTGATCTGGTAAATCATCATTTTTTCAGCTTTATAGGCTTGCAAAAACTTCCTGTAAAAAAGATAATTGGCTATTTGGCATGTCCAGACTGGCATGAATGAGGAAGAATGTTGCCGGTATTGTTTTTGTGGCTTTTTAGGTGCGGTGGAAAGCTTAAATTGCGGATATTTCTTCTGAGCATACAGAAGTTTATCTGATTGCTTTTTTGACATTGATGGTCTAGGCATGGCAAAAACCTTTCTGTGATAAATTTTATACTGACATTATAGCTACCTCTATAATGGCTGGAGGCCTGACAATGTATTAAGCTTAATTACTCCCTAAAAAGCTTTCATTGTCTTTGTGACTTACGCACAAACCATAGAATAAATACCTATGATATAGTTTTAGTCCGTTGAAATTGAAAATGAGTTACAGGTTTTTGCGCATTTTTGCAATTTTTTTTAATATGTTTTAAAAAAATATTTAGCAGAAATTGAAGCTTAAAAGTTTTAAAAGTATAATAAAAAATATTACCTGAAAGTATATTATATTTGAAATATAGTAATATTGAAATATGAAAATAATTATAAATGCTTGCCAATTATAGTAAAGAGTTGAAACGCAGAATGATTATATAAGATAAAAATGTTTTTATTAAAGATGTTATTAAGTTTAATAATACTTTTATGTTATGTCATTGGTCAATAATTCTCATAAATAAAAAGGTGTTATTGGCCACCATTATATTTATGAGAAACTTATTCTGTTTTCGGAATAGTTTACTTAACGCTAAACAACAGAATTATTCCTTACACACTCTTGTGCAATTTTGACATTTGCAGTTAAAATAATATCTACAGAGAGTATTTAATATAATAATCCGGGTCTTTTCTCCAGTTGAATATTGGCCAATTTTTATATAGTTCTCGATAATGATTAGCATATTGATAATTGAACTTATCACATTTGCTTGCAAGCTCATTGCTGCTTTTGACAATGACAGTCAATGGGTTTAACGAATACGATTTTGATAACCTTGCACTTATGGCCGTGTATTCTTCTTGAACAGATAGGACATTATCTCCCTGAATTCTCATGTTGAATGTATGCAGCAGCCCTGTTGTTTGTATGCCGATATAAGATTGCTTTTCTGAGCTTGCCTTTTGCCTCTGAAGCCAATAGACTCTTTCTGCTGATAGTCTGTTAAAAGCACGTGCTCTCATTTTTACAAATTCTGGAGAGAAGCTCTTAGTCTTAATGAATGTTTCCCATATGATGTGTGATTCGTATTCATTGGGTGGTCTGTTCAATAACCACTTTAATGCGTTAGTTAGTTCCGCAGATTTACGAAGGAATCCTGTTCTATTCATAAAACTTGAAGTGTTTTTTTCTACGAATCGCATAAATTTTTTATCCAGACAACTTGGAAAAAGTGTTCTCATGTTATCCACTCCATATACCGGGATTTGTAAACGTCTAGCCATTTTTCCAAGGTCTTCATATATCGAAAGGTCTCTTGGGGATTTTTGGTAACCAAATTCATCAAATTTATAGAATCCATTTTTTGTGTCTTCCTCTAATAATAACTTCCTTTTTTGCCGTTCTTTTCCCCATGAAGCCAGAGCTTTTACATTTTTTTCGGTAGGCTGACTGGACAGCATCGACTCAACTCCGCGTCCGATAATGGACTCCAGTCTTTCAGTATCAGGATTCTCAGGAGAAAGTTGAGTTACGTTTCTTCTTAAATGTCCTTTTATGCCCATATTTTCTTCAAAAGGCTCTTCATAAGTAATTCCTTCTATGAATAGAAGCAGCCGATTGACGTGTTCAGGGAAGAAGTGGGCAGTAAAAATAAGGAGTTGTTTTAAGAATATTAAACCTTCCAAAGCCTCCGGAGCATGATCGTATCCAATTATTAAATTTGTATATTTAGTCTTTATATTCTTTGAGAAAAGCAAATTAGCTATTTCTCCCAATGCAATATAACGACCGGATGTGACGCATTTATCACAAAAAAGACTTAAATGTTTGTAGGAATAAAAGTGGCTTACGCCAGTAGGTCTGCTTTTGAACGGCTTACATAATATGCAAGACATAGTTTAATCCTCTTGTTATTTGAAACGGGTGGAATCACAATGATTCAATACGCAATTAATGAAATTTCATCAGTTGTTATGGACAGTCGAAAAAAATTATTCTTTAGTTACAATCCTGCCAAATAACATATTTATAAAGACACCTGTATTGCTATTTAGACTGAACATATAAAATCCCCATAAACTGGAGATAATATAGAAATTGGATGATTATGAATTGAATTACGTCACTGCCGACTACTATGGTGGAGCTTCTGAAATAGCTGCCTTGCTGTACAGAGGAAGTACAAAAATTATCTGTATTTGAGTTCAGCAGGGGGACGATATTTTTCCATTGGCTGTTTTTGCTTATGGGGATACCGCACTTGCAGGTGTAATTGAGGTTAGCGATAGGCAGGGAATATCTATTCCCAGACAAGTTGGAATTGCCGGAAGCACCGGCATTTCTGAAGTAATTAATTATAATCCACCTTTGACGGTCTGCGAAACACCAATGCAGAAAATTGGAGAGACTGCTGTTGGCATGTTAGGCAAAATGTTACGCAATCAGATTAACTCTCTCCCCGGAATTACTTTCAAAACTAAATTTACAGACAGAGGGTCGCTGTAATAAATCGTAATTTCTTTTTATATTTATAAGGTTTTTACATGATATAAATTAATAGGGATTTAAGTTGTTAAAGTTTTAAAGCTATAATTATATTCAGCAATGAGGAATAGGAAGAATGGATGTGAAATTCGAAGAATTACTCAAAAGTTTGCCTGTTGAAGAAAAAGTGGCTCAAATGATGGTTCACGGTTCACATTTTCAATTTCTGGCGCACCGTCTGGCTGTTGAGGCTGGAATTGATTTGTTGTTGCTGAAAGACAAAAACGTATTACTTTATGAACTGCATGATGCCCTTACTCAGGCAGTGAAAAGCGGTCGTTTGCCCGAAGAGCGTATTAATCAGTCTTTGCATCGTATCTGGAAATTAAAGGGTGAATGGGCTTTTCGATAATGGAGGCATTGTTGATTCAGGCAAGGTTGAAACTGTTTTGTGGAGTGATTAGATTCAACAGACAGGTGCAGAAGCCGCTGAACGAGTGATTAAGCTGAAGCGTGACAAGAATAACATTCTGCCGTTGAAACCGGAGCAGAAAGTCATGATTGTTGACCGTGTAACTTTCGGTCAGAAATCCAGAAACGACACTTGGAATCATCTCGCAATATTTTGAGAGTTCATGCTGGATAAATCGCCGAATATTGCTTATGTGGATTATGAACCTCATTCAAGAAATTACGCCATTGAGACTGTAAAAAAGATGTTTGATGAAATTGATGTTATAGTCGTTGCAGCCGAGTTTAATCGCAATGATAAGGATCACGGTGATAAAAAACTACTAAATAAGCTGCGTGAATTTGGTAAGCCGGTTGTCATGATTTCCACGGTTCCATATGAAGAATTTTTAATTTCTGAAGAAATGGAAAACGTTATTGTTTCGTATGGACTGATGCGTGAAAGCCTGAAAGCCGTTTCCGAGTTTCTATATATAATAATATTATAAATTAATTATATAATTATAACGCGCGCGTCCTTGTACGGGTGCACGTGCGGGGGTGGTTTTTTGGTGATGAATCAAGGTAATTTCAGAGCGTTTTAAGGGTTGAAATGCATGTGCCTAAAATGCCTATTTACAACTTTCCCCTCAAAAAAGTTGTAGCAAACTTGTAGCAAATGAATAGCTTAATTTGTTGTAATTGCTTGAATATAAAGGGTTTAAAATGGCGGAGAGGGGGGGATTCGAACCCCCGGTACGATTTCTCGTACGCAGGTTTAGCAAACCTGTGCTTTCAGCCGCTCAGCCACCTCTCCGTGTCTGATGCTTAACGCAAGAGATGTTATTATACTCCTTTGTGCAGAATCATCAAACTCAAAATAGAAAAAAAGCGTAATTTTTAAATCAGTCTTTCCAAGTGTTTTCTCTAACCAGTTCATCTAGAGGTATTCGCTTAACAGGTGAAGGGGGCTCTGCTGCATAGCCCAGCGTAAGCAGACAAACAGGTTTTACTGTCGATGGAAGCTTTAAGAGCTTTTTGACATACTTAACTTTGAACCAGCCTATCCAGCATGTACTCAGTCCTTGTTCTTCTGCCGCAAGGACAAAATGTTCTCCGGCAATGCCAATGTCTATATATTGATAATTTATACCGGAAACCATAGGAGCCAGTCCGTGTGTAATTGGATTTGTTTTGGCGCATAGTGCAATAACTACAGGAGCCTTTTGAGCCCATGGCATTGGAACGCCAGGTAGAAAGCCTTCTTTGCATATCTTGCGGCGCAGCTCTGTGTCTTTTACTATAACGAAACGCCATGGCTGTTTATTACAGGCAGACGGAGCCCAGCGGGCAGCTTCAAGGCAATTGGCAATGATTTCATCAGGGACAGGCTTTTCAAGGTAATTACGGCAGCTGACGCGTCGCTTGCAGAGTTCCAGTATTTTTGATTCAGACATATTTCTCTCCTGAATAGTTTGTTGATAAGATACACCAACTCTGTCGGGAGTAAATAAAGAAAATGAAAAAAAGAGATGGCATCCCCAAGGGGATTCGAACCCCTGTTGCCGGGATGAAAACCCGGTGTCCTAGGCCTCTAGACGATGGGGACACTTGAAAAATGAGGTGTTATTATATGGCTTTTTGCAGCAAATTCAAGTAGTAAATACCAAAAAATATCAAAAATAGTTATAGTTTAGATTTACTGTTTTACTCAAAATTACTTCTCTGACTTATGTAAGAGTCACTGATTGTTGTCCTTAAGTTCCTCTTTAAGTGCAGTATCCAATACTTTTTTTGCAACTTTCTCGAATATCTTTGGATAATGTTCTGTTTCCTTATGATATGGGCAGCGCTCTGGAAACTGCCATAATTTGTTGCTGCAGTATCTGCAAGCCCCTTTAGTTCTGTTCAAGTGGTGAGTGCTGTCATCGTAAGTCAATTGACCTTTGCTGAACATATCAGTAAGTACTTTTGCCATCATGTCAAATGGTATAAAATGATAAGCCATTATAATATTCCAGCCTTGGACGGATATTTTATCTTTTATTTCATCATCTTCTCCCTGGATACGGATTGCGATAAAATCGTTGTAGCCCGGAGGCTGGACTCTGTCTTCAGCTTCCAGTACTTCCGCGTCACTGCTAAATTCTTTTTGAAAGACCTTCCATGCTTCTGCTGAAAGCCTTGAATGTGGGACAAAATTCTGCCAGTATGAAAAATGTGGACAAGCAATTATTCTGGTTTTAAGCGAGTATTTGTGGTAGTTTATTTCAAGATATTTCTCTCGCTGTGTTGTCTCCTTCAAAAGTTGAAAGATATCTTTATTTCGCCATTCAAGATCCATGTATGGGCCAAAGACTTCGCCAAACATTTCTACAGAACTTCTGCCAACAATAATAAGTAATTCAGGTTGACTCTGAATTACCTGAGATACGGCGTAGCCATGAGTTTTTACACAATTATGGGTTATGCGCTCAGTTGGAATATCATACCTTGAACTCCAGCCCGGGGAGGCACAAGCTATAAGGTCATGTTGGGCTACATCTTCGCCTATTGTCAATTCAGCATCCGCAAGCTGATCGCCGCACATTTCCTTGAAACGGTCAAGCACGTTTATAAAACGCTGATAATAAGGAGTACAGTTTTCATAAATATCGACCTTAATTTCTTCCGGCAGTTTGAAAATGCCCGCTATTATATCTCCTCGTTTAAAGTCCGGTTCTCCTTCCGGTTTGCGGCTTTTATCGAAAAGCACGACATAGCGTTCATCAGGAGTCCAGGCCAGTTCAATAGAAGTTACTTCAGGTTCATTTTTGTACTGGACTGTGAGTAAAAGCCAGCGGTGGTCAGCGCTGCGCGCAGTACTGATAATCCAGCCGTCATGAGCTGCCTTTATTTCGCTGCCTTCTTCCAGATGAGATAGAAGAAATGCGGCATCCAGACTTTCCTGGAAAATGGTCTGATGGCGGTAATGATAAGCATATTTCGCGTCTTCCTCAAAGAGCGGGTAAGCCCATCGAGCTCCGGAGGTTGATGGAAAATATGAGGTTAAGTTCGGATTGATTCCCATAGTCATAATTGGAGCCTTTCGGCAACCATGCATTACAGCTGGTTCGATGAGGTTGCATCCTGTTGAGATTGCCTGTAGCCATTTGATTGGTTCCATTGGTCCGGGTTGTTGTGGTAATGGTTCGCGAACAACCTCTGGAAATGTTTCAGTCCAGGTATAAGACGGATATGGGCCATAAGGAGGAACTCCTTCCCAGAACCACTTACAGGTGCGACAGGATTTTACTTCGCTTACCAGTTGTACTTCGATAGGCAGTGGCTCATTCTTTTTAAAAAATGACATTACTTTGACTTCCATTTTTAATAGTGTAAGTGCGAAAGAGCAGTTCAATCGCACTTACTCAATATTTAGAATTTTGCCGTATTGAGTGCGTCCTTAGATTTGATAGTAATTTTCTGTTCGCCTGACTTCAAGCGTTTTTTTACTTCCTGGCATAAGTCAGGGTTCAATATCAATTCATTTATAGTGAGGACAGCTGAATCGACATTGATGAAGTTTCTGAGCACGGCGTGCAGAGCAGGACGGTTATTAAAATATCCAGTATATTTTACTTTATGGTTTGGATCAAGGTCCGGGTCAATATTACCGCTCTGGTCCATTTGCCCCTCAATGATTTGGTTTGCTCCTTCAGCTTCTACTTGAAGCATTGTCAACATACGGGCCAAGCCATCCATGTGGCCGACAATCATTGCCATTTCTGCAATCTGATGATTAGCCAGGCGCTCCAGAGCTGCATCAAGCGTCAGGGCAGGGGAAGTGTCGAGTTTTCGTAATCCGGCCCTTATTTCTCTTTTATTGCTCTTTGTGAGCTCTTCACGCAATTTAGCTTCGTAATGGTAAGCCTGATGAGGCTTTCTAAGGATTGCTTCGGCCCATGTGAGGATTGCATTTTCTAAATCACTGAAAATGCCTTCAGGGGTGTGTTCATGACCGAGTATGTAGAGTATTGACAGTTTTGCTTTTTCAAGAGCCATTCTTCTTGCTGCGGCACGTTGTTTGTCGCTCATTTCGACCTGAGGACTTCTGCCAACACCATATTCATCAAGGAATGTATTGTAATAGAACATAGTATGATGTTCTACGCCGTACCGGCTTCTGTTCAAACGGTATACTTTTTGTATAAGCATTTCTTTTATTCTCAGTGAAACGTAGCCGCCGGTATTTACACCGTTTCGCCATTCGTCTTCGTTAAACAGCAAGGGCAGAGAATATGGAGCTTCGTATCTTGCCAGCTCTGGGTGATGAATCAATGTATAAGGCAGATTTCCCGGGAAGTAACCGCCGAAACTCCAGCCGTAAACACCGGTCTGGATTCCACCTATGGTTAGTCCCTTATCACGGTCAGGAGCGCCGCGCCAAGCTGGCCTTATCTGACCGTTTTTATCTTTTCCTTCATATGAATTTAAAGGTATCCGTTTGCCTTTGGGTTCGGCTGCTTCCACATTCACTTTACCGCCAAGAATGGCTTCAAACAGTTCGCTTCCTTCTATGAAATCTTCATTTTCTTCTGTTACAAACTGAGGCACCAGTCCGGCTAATGCCTGGTGGTTGAGTTCGTTTATTTTGTCAATTACTTTAGGCGGTAGAGATTGTGCCATAACACCTGGGAGGAAGTCTTCATCCGGAATATTCAGTGAGCTGAAAACATTGGTTAAAGCCACAAACTGCAGGCAGACAAAAGCGAGTTCCACCAATTGGGCATTAAGATGAATTTCAGCCAAATCATCAGGAACTTTATCGGAGACGTTCTGGGCTGCTTTACGGGATATTTCATCAATAACAACTGAATCCGGAGACTCTCCCTTGGCAAGAGCTTCTGCACGGGCTTTTCTAGCAGCCTGTAAACGTGTCATCCAGAGAGCTTCGTCGATATATTTTTCACAATTCTCATCATGAAGTTCGTGTTTCAGTTTTTCAAACTGTTTATCAGTATAGAATCTCGGGTTAGTGGCAAATGCATGAGCAAAATCCAGTACTACAGTTTCAAGCGGGGAAAAAATATCCTGACGCGTTTTATATTCAAGTAAATGAGAATATTGGGTTTCATACATTTTCGCTGATATGCCGTGTTTGTCAAAAGTAAGCTTTCCAAGCACTGCATGATGAGTCATAGTGTACCAGCAGCGGCGAAGCTGACCTATGTAACTAATAACAAGTTCTCTCAGGTGCCTGTCAATGAAACCTGATATCTGCACTCCATTTCTGAAGGACGGTTCATCGAATAACAGCGTAGTCGAATAGTTCAACTGCTGTTCGAATACTCCCGGAATATGCAGTAGATATTTTCCCAGATTGTTTGGAAAGGCTTCCGGGTTTAGGTTGGCGCTCCAAATCCAGTCGGTCATTGACTGCAGTCCTTTAGTCCAATTGCAGTTATTTTGTTTTAGGTCTGCGTCATTGAGTGGAAGAGAGCATGCAGGACGATCTTCCTGAGACATTGGAATGCCTTTTTTGAATAACCTGTCCATTTTTTCCTCCTTATTATTTTATTGCTTAATATTTTATTTAGTAACTACAGGTTGAAACAGGCGGAATTTTGAAAATCTGATTGTATTTGATGGTGGCGTTTTTCCTCTTTTGGGCCAATGTTTTGCTCCAATCCTGAGGAAAACAGTTTTACTGAGAGTCGCGACCAGAGCAGTTCCGGAAAGTACCCACTGTTTGTTATATTTATCCATATAATAAGCATTGAAAACAGCTCCATTTCTGACCAGACGAAGCTTCCCGGTTGGGTTATTCCTGGAACCATCTCCAACATCACGGCTGTATTTATTATAAATATTTGAAGATTGTGCGATATGATCAACGAATTCCGGCAAGGCTGGTCCATTGTTCCAGCCTATTCTAAAGCCGTCATCTTCATCACGCTCGCTGCTGGCATATGGAGGTGCGCCATGTACATCGAAGGTTAAATTTATGCTGCGTTTAGTTAAATCTTCGTTGTTCATATGGTGGTAGCCCGGGTCTACTTGAATTGCAGCCAGTTCAAAAGTTGTCCCCTGGTGCGGGTTAATAACTTCAAAGGATATTTCAGCATCAAAATTTCCTTCAATTGGGAAACTGGTTAATGCCGCAGCTCCTGAATATTCACCGCCTTTTTTGATCTTTATAAAAAGACCGTCATCTTGAAAAATGCGGGTATCTTTGTTTATCTTTGAGTATCCCATAGTCCAATAGGCACGGTTTACATCCGTCCCGTCAAAATCATCAGTTAGAATACACGAAATTGGCGTTTTAAGTGAACATATTTCGTAGACGGCCTTTACAATAAACCCCTTAATCCATGGTTGTATTTTGAGCTTCAGAAAAGTGTCTTTTGCTGGAGTAGCTGACTTTGTGCTTGAGGTAACAATGACTGAAACTCTATGTTTTTTATTGTAGAAAATATCCAATTCTTCATCAGTTCTGGAAAGAATATCTTCAGCGTCCATGAGCAAATACTCAATGCCGGCTTCATCTGCAAGCGGCACGATATCATCGGTTTTATCTGCAGGAGTTACTGCCTGAGCCAAAGGAGTGTTTGAGGAAAGTTTTTTGACACAAAGTAACGTTTCCATGCTGCCGGTGAGAATTATTGATTCAGTTAGACCAAAGCGCTCAATTATAGTGACTACCTGATTGACCAGAGTGTGCGCATCGCCATCAGGAAGCAAATGCAGAAGCAGTTTTGTTCTGCGAGAGAATAGTAGTAATACTTCAGCTAACTCGGGATGATATAATGGTCTTTGGTTTTTTCTAACTCCTTCCCATGGGGCATCTTCTCCGTAACTGACCGGCTTGTTGTCTTCATCAAGTTTTGTTGATTGAAACTTTATACCAGCGTCAAGAAAGCGCAGGTCAAGAGCTGTTATTTGACAAATTTGGCGAGGATCACCACATGTTTGTTCCAGGGTAGGCTCTCCGCAACATACCACAACCCCGTCAGATGTTAACTGGACCCCGATGGCCAAGCCATCTGCTCCCGCTCCAATTGCTCCCCAATAGGCGGGTATAGTATCTTGCGGTGCTCTAATGCTTGCACCGCCGGCAGCCCATATTTGTTTTGCTTCTGACATAATTATTCCTCCTCAGCATATTTTAAGTATTGTGTGTTAATGAAGGATTTGCTGGCGGCGTATAAACTGTAAATTGAGACTTTCGCCACCTTTGATTTCAGGGCCCGGACATGGATCAAGCCAGTTCATGGAAACTTTAAGCTTGTCAGCGTTCTTTAACAAAACAGTTTCCATTGAGTCGGTAATTTCCGGTATTTTACTTTTTGCGGAATCATCTTCTTTCTGCCAGTGTTCCCAGTATATCAGACAGTTTTCTGAAACGCTGACAATTGCTCCATCTAAGTTTACTGGCGGTTTTTTCTGAATAGAATGAAGCCATTTATGCAATTGTTTTAAAAACTCTTTAACAGACTGATTTTTTAGCCTGCTGCCTATAAGGACGCGGGTTAAACCTGTATGCCAATCGGCATCTTTATTGAATAAGTAATATGGCTGGTCACATTGCAGATCACCTTTCAATAAAACAGGGAAACCGCTTTTACTCTGTTTGCTGAAAACAGAACGGTGCAGGAGGCCGTAAGCTCTTCCCATTGGAGTATTAAAGGTTTCTTTATATACTTTTTGAGATTCATAGAAAACTAATGCAATTTCATCAGGTACATCTTCAGGTTTATTATTGGGTAGCACCGTAGGCAAATACGCTGTCATTCCAAGCGGTACCTGGGTCTGGACAGCTGTTGGAATAAAGGCCGAACCAAGTTCACGGCGAAAATTTGTTTTACTAAGGTTGGAAACTTGAAAGCCACGCCAGACTCTTACGCTGTCCGGAGCAACGGGACAAGTACCCGGGGTTTCAAAGGGGCCTTGTTTGCGGCATTGTTTGACGCTCCAGCCGAATTGAACTGTTTTCGCGATTAATCGCTGTATTCTGCGCTGATATATTTTATCTGAACTAACCAGCAGGTTACTGCGTTTAACTGGCTCATCCAGAGCCTTCATTGCTTTTTCTATTTTTACAATGTCCCGGTTGATATTAACTTCAATGGCTTGATCCAGGTGTACGGCTTTGTTTTCAACGGCTGAACCTTCAACTTTAGGAAGGTTTTGAAGTGATACATTGAATTCTTTAAGAAAATCTTTTGAACCATATATAGGACAGCCGCCGACAATAGTCGCTCTTACGTGTTTGTCAGCAGTATTAAAGAAAACCTCGAGAGCGTTATCTGTCTCAAGAGGACTGCGCAAAATAAAGAAATCAGCAAAAGTGCCTGGTGTTATATTCCCGAAACTGCTGGTCATATTTAAACACTGTGCAGCCTTTGTAGTAACCATTTGGAATATCTGGGCATCACTAACCGTTGATCCTGTCAGATTAAAATACAGTCGTGCAAACTTAGCTTCATCCCAGACGTGTTTAGAGCCGCTTGGACTCCAGTCTGAGCCCAGAGCAACATTGATTCCTGCTTCAATCAATGGTTCTACATCGAGGGTGTCCCCATAAAGCAGTAAATTTGAGACAGGTGACCAGATTATTGATATATTGCGGTCACGAAGAAAACTGATGTGCTTAGGGTTGGTTGTGTCAATTCCAGAGCAATGTACCAGAGTAAGAGGTGTTGAACGAACAGCAGCTACATCCTTGAATGCAGGATGTGACATGAAGGCTTCAAATTCAAAACGGCTGTATGGATCAACTCCGCGATTGGTTCCGAACCCGCTGCGCCCTTCCGCCAGGTGTGCCAGGGTTGCCAGCAGCTTACCATTGTCACGGTATGAAAGATACCTCTCAATACTGTTTTGCGGAATTGGTTTGCCAGTTTTATCAGGCCTGAAAAAGTCTACTATTGAGTAAATTTTCTTTGATCTGTCAAACCCGATGTCCGCCGCATTTGCTGTGTCGCGACATAAAACAAGGCTGTTTGCCGGGCTTGCTTCACGATCAAGGTCTTTCCCTTCCTGCAACACAGTTGTTCCTCCGGCTACAGCCTGCAGTTCCGCAAATATCGCAAGAGCTTTGCGGTTTTGAGGTGTGAATATATCAGCATAAGTTTGCCGGACATTATTACGGTAACCAGCATCCCTGCGCCATGCGTGACGGTTTTTAAAAGGAGAAATCGTTGAGTCCCAAATCGGCAGAATATTATATGCAGAATGAGTATGCAGATCCAGAAGACCTGGAAATATCCAGTCGTTAGAGTCAGTTTTTACGTATACAGCATTTTCAGTTAACGAGGGGCGTTTTCTACTCACGCTCTCAATTCGTCCATTGCGAACAAATAAATATCTGTCGCTAGCACTGCCGTCCGGGTGTACCACTTTGCCACGAAGCAGCAAAGGGCTTTTTAACTTTTTCTGCATTGTATCCCCTCCATATATCAAGTCCATTGAATAATAGGGTCGAAATCCATAATAGTTTCATTAATTTGCTGTAGTGGGTTCCCATTCAGAAAATAGCCTGCTGGCCATTGAGGGTGACCGCTTTTTACCAGTTTTATATTTTCAAGGTCAACAGATTTTTCTACCTGAATTCTTAGAATTTCATCTTCAAGGTCGTCTGCTGAGCTGCCCCACATAACAAAAGTAATAGGCTTATTTTTTGCAAGCTCAACCAGTGTTTCCAATACTTTCAAGGTAAAGGTACTCCATAGTTGACGATGTACACTGCGATGTGAATCATCCCATTTCGTATAAGTGAGTGTGCGGTTTAACCACAATACTCCCTGCGATGCCCACTGTTCAAATATCTTATCAGGGGCAGGGAGCTTGATGTGTTTATCTGCAATTCCGCGTGCAAGTTCCACATGAGAAAACCAGATTGGCTGACGCAGTCCCTCATACTCATAGTCACTGTAAGCCATACGCTTATCTATCAGGCTGTATTTAATATTATCAGGATTTGTAGCTGCGGCTGCAGCTAATATACTTTGCAAGCTTGGTGAGACTCGTGTCCGGAACCGGAAATCGTTTTCCCAGTTAGTTAGATTACCCTGCTCAAAAGATCTTCCAGTAGCTTGACGTTCTTTGGTATAAGGGTCGTTGCCGAAAATTACCACACGGATGTCCTCCGGAGGCAGTTCTTTAAAAGCTTTGAATAAATGCGTGCCTGGTAGAGGATCATTTAAGCGAGGCCATATTTTTTCACCGTCCTCCAGCTTTACTTTATAATCAAGGGATTTAAAATCCAGCTCAACATTTTCAAAGTTTACAGCCCATTTTTCTGGCAGGATTTTTCTCCAGTCGTTGAGTTCTTTTTCCAATCGCTCTCTCAAGCTAGACATTATTAATCTCCTGTTGCTTTTTTGTGCCTCAAGGGCTTTGACCAGACATCCCATTTCCACATGGTTTGTGCATGCGGATCCTTTGGTGGTCTGCGTCCAAATACTCTACCCAGATGCATTTGCCTGCCGTCGCTGCGCAAATGTATGATTCCCTGAATAGCACGTTCATATAAGTGCCCATGCCCACTGTTGAATTCAGCTTGTTGAGAAGGTGACAGTTTGCGAAAACATGCCGCTAATTCTGTTGAGAATATCGCTGGTTTTTCCAGCTTTGAAAAACGAGTAATTGTGCCCAGTAAAACCGCGCTGGGATGACCATGTTTGTCATATCTGTTATCTCCGGATGATATCACAGCGGCATCAGGCGAAATCAATTTGAGAAAAGGCACTGAAAAGTGCTGGCTGCCATGATGCGCCGCTTTGTAAATATTCGTTTCCCATTCATCAAGTTTGCCGTTTTGGGAATAATGGTGAAGAATGTCATCCATAGATTTTTCGTTAAGGTCACCAGTCAGCAGAACTGTATTTTCACCATGAATCAATTTAAGCACTATTGAATTACCGTTAACAGTTTCACTTTTAGTAGAGTATCGCGGTAATGTATTAGCTTCATCGGCACACGGCCAAAGCACTTTTATCTGCAGGTACTTATTATCTTTACCGTAAGGTGGAAGAAATTCATCTGCGGCTTCAAGTCTCTTGCAGATAAAACCTTCAGGCGGGAGGTCAAGTCGATCATGCCAGCGTCCTTCAGCTTCCATTTGCTTTATGATATGCGGTAAACGCTTTTTTGCCTGTTGGACAGCGTCAATGAACTTTTTCATAAAGTGACTTAGTTCCGGGTCGCCCGGCAGTTCAGGACAGTCTTCAAGGCCACCCAGCCGGTTTCCAATGCTTGGCCCTGGGTCTGAAGTTTTCAGGGTGCGTCTGAATAAACCGTTGTGATAAACTCTTTTTACGGCTATTCTCGGGTGACGTAATATCTTTATCAGGCCGCCTGTATGATCAAGATCACTGTGTGTAGCAACTATAGCTTCAAAATCAATAAATTTACCCGGTTTATCAAGCCGGTATTTATTTCTCAGAAAACTCAAGGCTGAATCATCCTGACCGCCATCAATAAGAACCCGGCGATCATCAGGGGTCTGGATGAGTATTGAATCTCCCTGATCGACGTCTAGAAAATAGACCTCCAGACAACGTTCACGGGTCAGATTTTCGCTGTCCACAAATCCTTCACCACCTCTAAAAAAAACTTTCAAACGTTCTTCGGAGGTAAGGTCCTCAGTGGAAGACGCCACCTTCATCCATTCGCCCATAAGCATTTTTGCTATAGTTTTTTTGCCGGTTGGCTGTTCATATATATTAACTAGCGGCGCGGCTGCGTATGCATAATTTCTGAATTTAGGATCTAGAATAATGTTCTGCTTCTTTTTCAAAACCAGCCTCCTTCTAATGCCTCCTGATAAAAATATCAGGCATAGTGCAAATAACTTTCCTGACTTCTATATTGGGAATATATTTGACGCACAGCTAGTAATTGAGTGCAGAAGAAGAGCAAAATAACCGCTAATTTACTTTAGAGCTATTCAGCTAACTCACTCCTCCATAAGTGATACGAATTTTCCTAATAAAAAATTCCATTATTTAGCCTTAATTTCAACCTTAATAGTAAAAAAATAAGGTATTTTAGACTAAATAATGGAATATATAGAGCGGTTATTTATCTATAATTCTCAGTGCATCAAATGTTTAAGATGATATTTAGTCCTGGTCGTCAGGGGGATTCCATTTTTTAAACATTTCCATACTGGCCTGATCAAAGCTGCCGCGCTTGACATAAGTTACTTGTTTCCATGCTGGATTTAAGAAGACGTAATAATTGGCGTCTTTCACGCCTTGCAGAACAGTTCTGAATTCATCATAGGTTTCAGCCAGCAGAATTGTGTCCGGCGCTCCCGGGATAATTTCAGGCAGGAATATTGTTGCAGGAATATTGTCCAGGGGAACGGAGTGCGGGTTTCCCTCATCTGCTCCATGTCGTACCATCGGACGACCGAATGCTTCATTAAGTTTTATGATAAGCAGCATAACGCGTTTTGAGCAATTGCCGTAAACTCGATCCATATTCTGATAATACGTTGCCGGAGAAAGTGAAACATACCGCTGCATTTGATCTGGGGTCCAGCTTTCTCCTCCCATAATATCCGGTATAGCCTGAAGAAAGCTTTTGAGATTTTCTTCATACATAACAGGAAAACTAAGTTTATCCGCCGGACCGTATTTTGAGAGGTGAACTGATACGAAAAGCAAGTCGTAGTCAGCGGTAAACGGCTTGCCTGATTGCGGGTCAGCTGCAAGCAGTACAGGTTGGTGTGCATGATTATTTATAGCCCACATTCCCGACGGATGCGACTTAACAGCAAAAAATACAAATTCTTTGCTCAGGGGGCTGGTTGCGGTAAATTCCATCTGATCGGCTGAACTGCGTTTGATCTTAATCATTTCAAATTTCACCAGTTCTTCTATATCGAAATCAGTTAAAGCAAGTTGCGTCGCAGTTATTCTATTGGCAGCAAGAAGTCTTTCAGCCATTACGTTATAATTATGAATCATGGTTTCATTGGTAAGTTTGCTGTACATTTGCTCCATAGGAATAAAGCCGCATGCTGGTCCCCAGTTTGAAGACTTCATTTTTACCTCAAGCGGTTTTCCAGCAGAACGTCCGCCTGAAAGAACGCGTTTAGCCATAGCTTCAACCGGTCTTACGCCGATGATAACTTTTTGCTCAGCGGCAATTCGCTGAAAGATTCGCAGGTCACTATTAGGTATACCCTGCCTGGGGTGTCTTGAAACATTTTCAAAGCCGTAACATTTGATAAACATAATAACCCTCTTGCTGGAAAGTAATAACGCAATTATTCCTATAATAAATTCTAACTGTTATTAGCAAAACATTCAAGCAGATTGCTTTATTTATCTGACTATCACGATTAAATAGAGGCTGCCCGGAAAGCAGCGGTGAGAGTGTTACCGGGCAGCCAGATACAGAATAAAATTTGCGCAGTTGGGTTTTAATGATTCAACTGCGCAAATCAAGCGTACTAATGTGTAGGCATTACAAATTCAGGATCGCTGATTGAGCCTTGAGGCCATCTGACTGTAATAGTCTTGAGCTTGGTAAAGAATCTGATACCTTCCATGCCGTGCATGGCAAAATCACCGTAAATAGAGGCTTTCCAGCCGCCAAAACTATGGAATGCCATCGGCACCGGAATTGGCACATTAATGCCAACCATACCGACTTGAATCTGATCAGAGAATGCACGGGCAGTACCGCCATCATTAGTGAATATTGCGGTGCCGTTTGCAAAATTGTGGTTGTTAATTAACTCAACGGCACTTTCAAAGTCAGGTACACGGCAAACACACAATACAGGTCCGAAGATTTCTTCATCATAAATCTTCATTCCCGGTTTAACGTGGTCAAACAATGAGGCACCGATAAAGAAACCTTTTTCATAGCCTTTGCTGCCGGTCAATGGACGACCGTCTACGACCAGTTCAGCGCCTTCTTCGACGCCTTCAGCAATGTAGTTGGTAACTGCTTCAAGGTGAGCTTTTGAGTAAAGAGCACCCATCTCTGCACCAGCAACATCACCGGCAGCTATTTTCAGGTTAGGGATGCGTTCTTTAACTTTTTCAATAACAGTGTCTGCAACTTTGTCTCCCACTGCCACAGCTACGGAAATAGCCATGCAGCGTTCACCAGCAGCACCATAAGCAGCCCCCATCAAGTTATCGGCAACCATATCAAGGTCGGCGTCAGGCATAATGATAGCATGGTTTTTAGCAGCACCAAGAGCCTGAACACGTTTTCCGTTCTTGGTGCCGGTAGTGTAAACAATTTCAGCTACTGTACTTGAACCGACAAAGCTTATAGCTTTAATGTCAGGATGATGCAGCATGCCTTGGACAACTTGGCGTCCGCCGTGAACGACGTTAAATACTCCATCAGGCAGTCCGGCTTTCTGCAGCAACGTGGCCATCAGGTTCGCGGTGGACGGATCGTGCGAAGCAACTTTCAGTACAAAAGTGTTGCCGCAGACTAATGCCATCGGGAACATCCACATTGGAATCATCGCCGGAAAGTTGAATGGAGTGATTCCGGCAACAACACCGTGAGGCTGACGGATACCAAGGCAGTCAACTTCAGTACCTACATTAGCTGAGTATTCGCCTTTCAGCAGGTGTGGAGCGCCACAGGCAAACTCAACTACTTCAAGACCGCGAATAATTTCGCCCTTGGCATCTTCAATAACTTTGCCGTGTTCGCGGCTGATAATAGCAGCCATTTCGTCCATATGCTCTTCAAGCAGAGCTTTGTATTTGAACATAACTCTGGAACGGCGAAGCGGAGTAACCTTACTCCATGAGTTGAAGGCTTTTTGGGCTACAGTAACGGCCCTGTCAAGGTCTTCGTCATTGGCTCTTGAAACATGACCAACGACTTCACCAATGGCAGGATTGTAGATATCGGAATACTCTCCCGAAACACCATCTACGAACTCCCCGTTGATGAAATGATTGACTTTGTAAATACTCATTGTAAAATATCTCCTGGTAATTTTATATCCGGCTACATGACTTCAGAGAGTTTGACCGGACGATTTTCTTCAAACGATTTTTTGGCTGCGATGGCTATAGCCACTGCATTTTTTGTGTCGTAGCCGTCAGCAGGTGACTTGGCGTTGTCATCGCTCAAATAAGCGATAAAAGCTTTCATCTGATTGGCATACGCATCGAAATATCTTTCAACAAAGCTCCACTTCGGGTTGTCTGTAACTTGTCCGACACCCGGGATATTACTGACAACACTTGTTTCACCAAGGTTTTGAGCTTTGATTTGGCCTTTTTCTCCAAACACCTCAAGGCGCTGGTCATAACCGTAATTGGTTTCACGGGTTGAATCGACCATGCAGAGTGCACCGTTAGCAAGTTTGAGAGTGATAAGAGTAGTGTCAATATCACCAAGCTCGGCGATTTGCGGATCAACCAGACATGCGCCTGTGGCATATACTTCGACTACGTCCTGACCGGAAACATAGCGGGCCATATCAAAGTCGTGAACTGTCATATCCATGAACATGCCGCCTGAGTTCGGAATGAACTTGGGATTCGGGCGAAGCGGGTCACGGTTCGTGATTTTTACAATATGAGGTTCGCCAATTTGACCTGCCGCAACTTTGTCATGCACACATTTGCAATCTGCATCGAAACGGCGGTTGAATCCAACCTGAAACTTCACCCCAGCTGCTTCAACAGCATCAATGGCTTCCTGAATCCTGTTCAGTTCAAATGCCAATGGCTTTTCGCAGAAGATATGCTTTCCGGCTGCAGCTGCCTGTTTTATTAAATCAACATGGAAAGCACTGGGAGCTGCAATAAGAACAGCTTCAATTTCTTTGTCTGCAAGCAGTTCATTTATATCACTGACAATCGGGATGTTGCGCTCAGTTGCCCATTCGGGATCAATTGCGGCATCACAAATACCTTTGATTTTAACATTGGGAAAGTATTTGATAATGTTGTCGGTGTGCATTTTACCGATACGACCGCAGCCGATAACTCCAAGTACTAATTCTTTCATATTGTTCTCCTGGTAAAACTTGCTTTACAGTTCGTAAATTTTTGAGTTTCCACATCTATCTATTGTTTCTTGCGGAATAGTTTATTTAATGTCAGAGCGCCGGGTGAGCGCCCTGACTGTAAACATAATTAGAGGCCGGTTTTTTCTTTGATATAAGCACGGGCCATTTTAGCGTATTCAAGCGGGTTAGCTTTGTATGGATCCTGTTCAGCCTCTACGACAAACCAGCCTGTGTAGTCCAGTCTCGCTAGACCTTCAAAAATAGGATCGAAGTCGACATCTCCATCACCGGGGATAGTGAACGTACCAGCTTTAACTCCATCAAGGAAGCATTTCTTTTCAGCTTTGATCATAGCAACTACATCGTCACGGATATCCTTGAGGTGTACATTACCAATACGGTCGCCATATTTGTCAATCAGGTAAAGATTATCGGCACCAGCATAATGAGAATGCCCTGTATCCAGCAACAGATAGACGTATTCAGGATCTGTCATTTCCATTAGACGGTCGATTTCATCCTGATTTTGTACGCCTGTTCCCATGTGGTAATGATAG
This sequence comes from Lentisphaerota bacterium, assembly GCA_024225035.1. Taxonomy (GTDB): domain Bacteria; phylum Verrucomicrobiota; class Lentisphaeria; order Victivallales; family Victivallaceae; genus Zth2. Next base: position 24,761 of record JAAEMX010000430.1, on the reverse strand, counting down.
GCGACTTTCATGTCGTTTTCTTTAGCTATTTTGCCTATTTCATTAAGACCTTCAGCCAGAGCCTGCCACTGCTCGTCAGTGAAAACCGGCTTGCAGTCTTCAAGAATAGGAATGTCCTGCTGTCCTTGAATACAGCTGCCGCATTCACAGACGTTTACTGCGGTGGCTCCTTCGTATTTCAGGAAGTTCATCCAATCAGTGAAGTCCTTGATTGTCTCTTCTTTTTTTCCATCAGTAAAGAAGCTTGAGAACCATGCGCTTGAAACCTGAAGTCCGCGTTTTTCAAGTTCAGCTTTCAGTACGTCTTTGTCTTTAGGGTATTTATTGCCAACTTCGCAGCCAGTGTACCCGGCTTCAGCCATTTCATCAACGCACTGTTCAAAAGGAATTTCACCGCCGAGTTCAGGAAGGTCGTCATTTGTCCATGCGATTGGGGCGATGCTGAGTCTAACTTTGTCTTGATTAAACATGTTGTATCTCCGTAATTTTTAGTTTTATTCTCAAAAAATCGGTTTGTCTAATACTTTCTGGTTTCTGAAATAGCCTTCTGCATTTCTGCAGACGCCTGACAAATATCTTCACGGTTGGAAGTTTCGGCTACGCCGACACGCCACCATGATTCGTAACCGTCGCTCATAGTGCCCGGCTCAGCTTTGATTTCAATAAGAGTTGATACAGTTTCAAGTTTTGCGGATTCGATACACTGTGCAAGCTCTTCTGTGTTATGCGCAAAGAAGGTTTTGACGCCTAAAGCTCCGGCGTACTTGCAAAAATCAACTTCTATTCTGCTGCCGTCCAGGCGGTTGGTTTCAGGAGCACGGAAGCGGCGTTCATTGCCGAAGTGCTCAGCGCCTTGAGACATTTGCAGGTTTTTAATGCACTGGTAGCCGTAGTTATCAAGCAGAATAATATTTATTTTTTTGCCTTCCTGAATGCTTGTAAGTAATTCAGAATGCAGCATGATATAACTGCCGTCACCAACGATTACCCATGACTCATTATCAGGCTTGGCTAGTTTGACACCGAGTCCGGCGGCAACTTCATAGCCCATGCAGCTGAAAGCATATTCCAAGTGATAGCTTTTAGGAACTTCACAGCGCCATAAGCGTTGTAAATCACCCGGCAGGCTTCCGGCTGCGCAAATGATTGTATCATCTTTGTCTACGGCAGAATTAACTATGCCAAGAATGTTAGTCTGGCAGTTTCCGCTTTCACTGGACTCTGCGTATAAGCGATCAACTTCAGCATCCCATGCCTGTTTGACTTTAGCGACTTCCTGCTGGTATGCTTCAGTAGTGCTGTATTTGGCAGAACGCAGTGCTTGTGCAATTTGGGTTAAACCAAGTTTAGCGTCACCCTGAAGAAGTTCAGCGCCCATTTTTAGTCCATCAAAAGAACTTACGTTCAAGCAGATGATTCTACTGCTATCTGCTCCAAAATGACGTTTTGACAAAGTAGTGAAATCACTTAGTCTGGTACCAACTGCAAAAATAAGGTCAGCGTCACGAAGGAGAACGTTGGCAGATTCAGCACCTGTTACGCCGGAGCCGCCGACATTCCAGGGGTCGTTCCACGGCAACGCGCTTTTACCGGCTTGAGTTTCAGAGACCGGAATTTTAAATTCATTGGCGAATTCACGTATTGTATCACAAGCCAGCGAATACTGTACGCCGCCACCACAAATTACGATTGGACGCTTGGCTTCAGTAATGGACTGAGCAGCAACATTTATTTCACGTTCTGTTAAGCTGCGGCGGTCAAGATGCCAGATGCGTTTGTTAAAGAATTCAACTGGATATTCATAAGCTTCTGCCTGTGCATCCTGAGGCAGGCATACTGCAACGGCTCCAGTATCTACAGGATCAGTGAGGACGCGGAAAGCGTTCATGAGAGCAGTGATAAGCTGTTCCGGGCGGTTTACGCGATCCCAGTATTTGCAGACAGGGCGTAATGCATCATTTGCAGTAACACTGAAATCTGTAGGGTCTTCAATCTGTTGCAGAACCGGGTCAGGCTGTCTTGAAGCGAATGTATCGCCCGGCAGCAACAAGACCGGAATACGGTTTGAAGTTGCAGTTGCCGCACCGGTAACTAAATTTAACGCTCCTGGGCCTACACTGGTAGTGCAGGCATAAATACCCAGACGATTGCGTTGCTTGGCATAGGCAGTTGCGGCATGAACCATACCTTGTTCATTATGTCCCTGAATGAAGGTAATGTCGTTGTCAGTATAAGCCAGAGCTTCACCAAGGCCCGTGACATTGCCGTGTCCAAAGATACCGAACATGCCTTGTACGAACTTGTGCTCAACCCCGTCAATTTCCACGAACTGATTATCCAGGAATTTGACCAGCGCCTGAGCCATTGTCAATTTGACTGTGTTCATAAAATTCTCCGTAATTAAAGCTTAAATCCGGGCTTCCAGACGCGTTTATTGGCATCAGGGGCACAGGTCCATTTGTGATCTTCTGTGAATTCAGGCACCGTATATGGATTGCCGTCAAGATGGCGAATTGCCCAGATGTAGTACATGCCGTAACCGGGAGCTGCTACTTGAGAATGGTCATCAAGGTCGAGGATCAAAGAAGAGTCGTACATACGAACCCTTTTAATATCTTCTCCTAACTGGCAGTAGCCATACCCCTGTGGCTCTGTAAACCGGTAATGATAGATTTCCGGTTGGGGGTGATGATGTGGAGGATAAGAGCTCCAACGTCCCGGAAAAGTAATAACTTCACCGAGTACCAGCTTAGCTTCAGGGCGGTTACGGATATCAAAAATAGTTCTGACAATCCGGTATGATGTGTCATCCAGCAGGCCTTTGCCGCGGCGTTCTGATTCGAGCATATTAGTTGAGTCAAATACTACGGTCTCAAATACTGCATCGTTTACAACAGAGGTAACATTGAGTTCGCTTTCAGCTGATGCGGTCACTTTGACTTTTGTTCCTTTGCAAAAATGAATTGCAACAGGATCTTCATCAAAGATAGAGCTCCGCATTGCGTGACGAGAGTTGCCTTCGTATTCAAAGGTAACATCACCGGTCATAAGCAGGCAGGCGGTTTCCAACTCAGTTGAAAAGTCATATGACTCACCAGTAGTGAGTTTAAGAATACCAAAATCAAGTCCGGTTTTATCATTGGCAGCAGTCATTGAGGTAATGGCTGTATATCCATGAGGAAAGCCTTCCTGATTTTTAATTATAAGTTCATCTGCGTTTCTCATAGTCAATTACCTTATGCTACAACAAGGCGTTTATTACGGATGAAGTTGAGCAGTTCGTAATAACCGTTCACAAACTGATTGAGAGTCTTGACCGTAGCTCCGTAGTGAATGAAATCTTCTGGCTGTATACCGTCTTCGTCAAAGGCTTTACGGAAGTCTTTGAAGTACTTGTACAAAGCATCGATTTTGCACTGATCGACAGGGTTGTCAATGCGCGGAGTTACATCGATATCGGAGTTGTTGAATTTCTTCCACCACTTGTATGGTACAGTAAGAACCACACGTCCACCGATGAATTCAGACCAGTGCATGTGATTGCGATAGGCCGCGGCAAGTGGGATGCTGCGATAGTTGCGATCATTGAAAATCTTATAAGCTTTCTTAAAAACAGCAACACCGGCCCATTCAAGGTAGCCCGGATCCAGAATGATGCTTTGAGCACCCATGACATCACGGAGATAATCATCCAGACGGCCAACCATCAAAGTTACGTTCGGCTTCATGTTTGAGATGTCAACACCGTTGGCTTCAGCACGGTCAAGTCCACGCTCTACAGCTTCTGCACAGGCCAGCATTTGAGGTAGTGTAAAGCAAACTGTACCGTTAATAACGATACCGTTGGCAGTCATTTCTTCCATTGCCGCAATACCTTCAGCAGTGCAGGGGGCTTTGATTGCGATATTTGGAGCAAGTGAAGCCAGGTGTTTTGCGTCTGCGACCATGGCATTAGCATCAGTGTAGTGTGCCGGGTTAACCTGTAACGAAAGGCGGCCTTTTTGACCATGACTGCTTTCAAATGTCGGCAGCAATATTTTAGATGCTTCGATACCAATATGTTCAATTAGTTTCCAGGTAATATTTTCTTCTGAAGCGTGAGGATTATTTTTTATCAGGCTGCGCAGTTCTCCAATCCAGAAGTCTTCTTCGTTTTTAACAACGTTGTAAACAATAACTGGATTGCTGGTTGCGCCTACAGCACCGTTCTCAACGGCTTCCCGCAATTCCTTGAGACTGCAGGAGTCATTCCAGAAATCGGTAGCTGTCTCGCTGGTCAGCTGCATTCTTGTTTTAGACATAATACCGCCTCTTTTTTAAATGTAGTTAAAATATTCATGCATCAATAAGCTCCCTGAAAACAGGGAGCCTGATATGTTATTCTGCTATTTCAGCCAGTTTTACTGGGCGATTTTCTTTTAATGATTTAATAGCGGCTTTGCCAATGAGTACGGCTTCCAGTCCATCTGTCACGTCACATGGCACTTTTCCGGTGCCAGAAACTGCTGCATGGAATGCTTGAAGTTCATTGATGTAAGCCTGATTATAGCGTTCCAGGAAGAAAAATAAAGGTTTTTCTGAAACAACGCCGTCTGCTCCGCTGAATACGGTTCTGGTCTGAGTTTTGTTTTCGGCCTGCATACAACCTTTGCTGCCGAAAACTTCGACGCGCTGGTCATATCCATAAACGGCTTTGCGACTGTTGTCAATAACACCAAGTGCACCGTTAGCGAACTTGAGGTTGATCATAGCAGTATCAACATCACCTTGTTCGCCGATAGCCGGATCAACTAAAACAGCACCACTGGCGTAGACTTCTTCGACATCACTGTTTGCAAGAAATCTTGCCATGTCAAAATCGTGAATGGTCATATCGAGGAAGATACCACCGGATTGTTTGATGTACTTGGCTGGTGGTGGTTCAGGGTCGCGTGAGGTAATTCTAACGATATGAGGTTCGCCAAGTTTGCCATCCAGAACAGATTCACGTACTTTTGCAAAGTCGGGGTCAAAGCGGCGGTTGAAGCCAACCTGACAGATGATACCAGCTTTTTTACAGGCTTCGATGCATTCTTTAATACGATCGATATCCAGAGCAACCGGTTTTTCGCAGAAAATCTGCTTGCCGGCTTCAGCTGCTTCAATAATCTGTTCTGCATGCATATCGGAAGGAGAGCAGATGAGAACTGCTTCGATTTCAGGATCGTTGAGGATTTCCTTGTAATCTTCGAGAACTACGGTAATGCCGCATTCTTCTGCCCATGCACGGTCAATAAACGGGTCTGCGATACTTTTGACTTTGAATTGTCTCGGCATGTTGAAAATCAAATTTTCAGCGTGCAGACGTCCGATTCTACCGGCACCAATTACTCCTGTAACAATTTGTTTCATTAGACAGTCTCCGTGTTTTTTAGGTTCTCATTGCTTCTCTTATTAACTTTTTCTACATGTCCCTTAAAAAGATTAAGCAAGCGCATCTTATGAGTTACAGGCAGTCCAATATCTCTGACGGACTTGCCTGAATTAAGATTTGCCTCAATTTTTTCGAGTGACACACCTTTAGTTTCCGGTACAAGCAGGTAACAGAATACCATACTGGCAACAGAAATTATTGTAAATATAGCAAAGGCTCCGCTACTACCGATACGATTTACTACTTCAAGAAATAGCATCGCAACCACCATATTGGAAAGCCAGTTAATACTGGTGGCAAGACTCATTGCCTTGGCACGAATGCGGAGCGGGTAAATTTCTGAAATCAGCAGCCAGAAAAGGTTGCCGAGGCCAAGGGCAAAACAGGATATGTAGATTATCATAGCTCCAATCAGGAAGTAACGACATAAAGAATTTGTGGCAGAGTACCTTAGAAGTACAGAGATCATTAAAAGCATGATCGACATTCCGGCAAGGGTAGAGTTAAGAATGAAACGCCGTCCTAATTTATCTACTAGCCAGATTGCTACAATAGTAAAAAGAAAGTTAGCCGCGCCAACTCCAACAGTTGCCATTAACTGGGCAGTTATGCCGGAGAAACCCGAGTTTTTAAAAATAACGGGGGCAAAGTAAAGAACAGCATTGCAGCCTGTAAAAAGCTGTATTATAGCAAGGCCAATTCCAACAACCATAACGCCGCGATATTTGTGCTTTAATAAATCGCTCCATTTACTGTGGCTTTGCTGACTGTTGATAACAGCTTCAATAGCTTCAAGTTCAGCTTCAACTTCATCGATATGACGAATCTTTTCCAATGTCAGCCTTGCGTGTGCACGACGACCACGTTTCATCAGCCAGCGGGGGCTTTGCGGCAAGAACAGAAGCCCACCAAACATGAAAGCGGCTGGAAGAACTCCGATGCCAAGCATAAAGCGCCAGTTGTGGGGCATGGGGGCCAGGAATACATTTAAAATATACGATCCAAGCATACCTCCTGTCACAGCCAGAGTATTGATAATTACCAACCGTCCGCGTAAGCTTGTAGGTGCAATTTCCGATATATATAAAGGAACTATAAACGAAGTCATTCCTATAATTAACCCGACAATGAAACGACCTGCAAGCAGCATAGTGTCACTTACTGCGAAACCGCAGATTAATGAACCGATAAGAAAAACTGCAGCGCCAAGTAAGAGGGAGTTTTTTCGTCCGAGCTTTTCTGTGATTTTGCCGCTTATTAAGGCACCAAAAAATGCTCCGGCCAAAAGCATACTAACAGTGAGGGACATTTGAAAAGTAGTTAAATGAAAGCGGTCTTGTATAAAAAGCATTGCTCCTGAGATAACCGCAGTGCCATATCCGAATAGAACACCACCCATTCCGACTGTGGCGGCAAATAGATATACAAATGTCGGGTGAGTCTTTTTTTTATTACCGTTCGATATTTCTGCCATGACTTCCCTCTTTTGTTAATATAGTTTAAAAAATATTTTAAGCTTATGCCAATAGCTTATTAAATTAAATAAAAAATACGCAAGAAAAATTTTAAGTAGTTTAAATAAGAGAGGATTTGAAAAGTCAAACTGTCTCTTCTTTATAACCATGTAGATTCCTATATATAACCCACAAACACCCTGTTAGATAAAAATATTTTACTAACGTTAACATAATAAGACATTCAATGTTTTATTAAAGTTCCATTAAAAAATACAAAACCATGAATATTTTTAGAAATTGCGAAAATGCTTGAAGGTGCTAAGGAATATTAGATTAAAAAAGTGTGATATCTCTAAAAAATATTAGCTAAAAAATGAACAAGTATGGTTTGTAATTGTCATACAAATAAGAATAGTTACGATTATGGTTGCTATGATGCATGGGAGTTAATGATCGAAACATTCATGAACTAACTGACAACAGCGAGGCCGCCATGAACAAATATAAGATTATTTACTCAGTGTCCTGGGTAACAGACGGGGATCCTCAGTCCATTTTGCGAGCTGCAAATGGGAATGGGATGCTTAAAGGGAAGTATCAGCATCGTTATGCGTTTGGGCATTCTACTGTAATTTTATGTGTAAATAATATTCCTATTATGAACCTTGGTCAAGATGCAACTATGGTTGCGGCCGAAGTGAAAAAAATCATGGCATCTCAACCCGGGCCTTATATTGGCCGGGCTAGAGAAGCAGCTCAAATACTTGGCATTGAGGATGGTTATAAACAACATCAAGCTTTTACCAGTAAACTTTTACCGGGGTCAATAGCTTTCATCTCTAATGAATCATTGCTGCATCATTTTTATACAGGGCGGGCAAAAGAAAAAGATACTGCTGGTGACCGTCAGCGAGTTGACCAGCTTGGAACTATTTATAAACATACACACATTGATGGGAAACAGGGATACTACAGCAAGACAATGACTGATCATTGGCGTTATTTGCTGCGTGACTGCCCTGATACTCCTCCAGCTGCAAAAATGGCTCTTCAATCAGCATATAATAATGAAACTCATAACGGCCCGATAAAGGTAAATGGAACTTTAGAACAAATGTCTGTGACATCACAAATATTTATCCTATCGCCCAAGCACTTGCTGATGTTGGCATAATCGGGATCAGCGATCCTGCAGATGTGGACAGACACTTTTTCTTACCGGAAAAAAATAAGTTTAATATCAGAAATTGCAATAATACCTACGTTGTCGATGAACTTGGTATTATGCGTAAAGCCAGTTCTTCATGGGCATCATTTAAGCTCAGTGACAAACTGAGTACTGAATGCTGATAATTATTCGTTGCTTTTGAAAAGGTGATAAAAGTATTTCATTTCAGTATTGATTTTTATCATTAGAGACTTATAATAAGGCTCTTTAGTAGACCTGTCGAGTGAATTCCGTGAGATTCGGAAACTGTCGCGCAACTGTGATCGGCCTTGGGCCGTAAGTCAGATCCTTTGCAAGTCTTTGTTTTTGCAGTGTAATTCAGCAAAATTCACTGCTTGTTTAAGTGCGCGTCACACAAAAGGATATTTTGACATGTGCAAGGAAACATTCATGTCCGCCAGTTCTCAGAATAGAACCGGGCTCGCCAAATTTAATTCTAAATTTACTCTCATCGAACTCCTCGTTGTGATAGCTATCATCGCAATTCTCGCAGGGATGTTGCTGCCGGCCTTATCTCAAGCCCGGGAGAAAGCACGTTCAATAAACTGCACCAGTAATCTAAAAATGATTGGAATGGGAAGTGTTATGTACAGCGGAGATTATGATGACTGGACATTACCTTATCGAACTAATGTGACAGGTGGGATGGGGGCTTCTTCTGATCAGTGGAACGGCTTTTACAGTGGTGGCAAAACAGATTTGACCAAACAGTTTCTTCTTGGAACTTATATGGGAGGAGACGGTAAAAACTGTAAGAAAGTAATGATTTGCCCTTTGATGTTACCACAAGTTGGTAGTATTACGGCAGCGGAAAGCGGAGGTGGGTACGGTTACAACGCTTCCTGGCTTGGTAGATACTGTAACGGTACTGAACCGTTTAAAACCAAACTGACCGCAATCCGAAAAGCATCAAATATTGCCGCTTTCGCTGATAATGCTTTAGACAGACGCATGGGTTTTTATGATCCACCTAAGCTTGGTGCAATGTTGTATCCTAACGATAAACCTGCTATTGTCGGAGGAGGAAATTATGCATATGGAACCTTTCATTTCAGACACAACAAATCAGCAAATATAGCTTGGACTGACGGTCATGTGTCATCAGAAAAAGCTAATCAATCCCTGATTAATAACGGGCCGGTAGGACCTAAATATAATATTGGCGGACTGTGTACAGATAATTCATTATTTGATCCGAGAAAATGAATACTGCCAGCAAACTAAAACAGAAAAGTAAACGCCGTCGCGGCATGATGGGGTGTGCTGGTGACTTGATAAAATATCCACACTCTGCCTGGCAGAAAGAAGCAACGGTGCTTAATATGAATGAGCATCGGACACTTTATATACATATACCCTTTTGTAATGCCCGGTGTTCTTTTTGTTTATTCTACTTTGGGAAAGCTGCCTCCGGGCAGCTTGATATATATGTTGATATGTTGGAAAAGGAACTTGAGCACAGTGCCTGCAAGGGAAAACTTGGTAGTGTTCCTGTAAATGCGGTTTATTTTGGTGGAGGTACCCCCACTGATATGACGCCGGAACATTTTACCCGTCTTCTCTCTAGATTGAAAAAATCTTATAATTTGACTAATGACTGTGAGATTACTATCGAAGGGCGTGTTGCAGGCTTCTCTGATGACAAAATTAAAGCCTGTATTGATAATGGAGTCAATCGTTTTTCGATAGGGGTGCAAACTTTTGATACAGCACTAAGGCGAAGTTTTGGGCGTATCGCTGATCAAGGAAAAACTATTGATCTGCTTACTCGCCTTCATTCTTACAATCAGGCTGCGGTTACTATAGACTTGTTGTACGGTTTGCCGGGGCAAACATTAGAGACTTGGATAGAGGATCAACGAATTGCTACAGAAATGGTTCCTCTTGATGGAATTTGTCATTACAGTCTCGGAGTACCAGAAACTGTTCCTCTTGCAAAGGGTATAATTAATGGTAGCTCGCCAGCTCCTCCTGATGAAAACCTGTGTTATGAAATGTACAAAGCAGGGGAGCATTATATGAAAAATATTGGAGCTGTATGCCTGTCTGTTAAGCATTATGCTTTGACTAATCGTGAGAGAAATGCAAATAATGATATTTCTGTCCACAAAAACTCATGTTTGCCGTTTGGCATAAAGGCAGGAGGCAGAATTGGCGATTATTTTTTCTATCAAACTGGAGCCTTTGACAAATATTGTGCTATGGTAAAAGAAGGAGAAAAGCCGATTGAAACAGCTCGAAAGGTTCCTGCAGATTACAGAGTTTGCGGCATTCTGGCTGGGCAAATTTCTCGTAACCTTGGAATCAATGTTGAAAAGGCCGCCGCGGTTGATGAGAAGCATAAAGGGGCAATTATTGAATCAACAAAGCATTTTTTGAGAGAATGGTTGAGTGAAAGATTGTTACTAGAAGGCCTAAATGGCTGGTTGAGATTTTCAAGTAAGGGTTTATTCTTACATAAAAAAATGGCAACAGAGTTATTTGAGACTATTGCCGATGTTTATTATATGAATTGAGGTTTATAATGAAGAATATCAAATTTGCTGTATTGTGTTTCTTGCTGTTTTTTTCGGCAGTAAGCATGACGGCTGCTCTTAAAAATCCGCTTATTATAAAAGAAACCCAGGGTACTCTCTTATGCAGGGATTACAGTGGTAAACAAATATTACTGCATAAGAAACCAAAGCGTGTTATTATTGGTTATACTTCACTGGTTGGTGTCTGGTATTGTGCCGGAGGTAAGGCTATTGCTATTCCAACAACACTTGAAATGCATGTTGAGAATTTACCTGAAGTAGCGCGAAAACTGCCTAGAATAGGTAGCTTTTCTAACCTTAATCTTGAGAAGATTATTTCAATGAAACCTGACCTTGTAATACTTCCAGCTTTTCGCTGCAAGGAAGGTGTGCGTGACATACTTAATGAGTCCGGAATTGAAAATATTGTAGTAAACTACTCAAATTATACAGATTTCCGTAATGTGTTCGGGCTTTTCTGTCACTTGAACGGGACTACTTTGCAAAGTAATAAATATGCTGCAGACATTTCTTCGGCAATAAATAAACTCATAGTTAAGGCTGGAAAGAAAAAAAGTCCAAGCTTCGTAAGCATTTTCTATAATGGACGTGGACTGGCTTGCGAAACCTCAAAGGCTAACTCAGCACAAATAGCCGGGATGTTAAACGGTAATAACTTAATTGATAAGGCAGCAGCCGGGTTGCGTGGCAGTCGTATACCATTCAGTTTAGAAAAAATAATTATGGATGACCCTGATATTATTTTGTTTACAACTATGTGTAATTCAAAAAATGCGCAAAATAAATTAAAGAAAGAGTTATTCTCAGATCCGGCTTGGAAGGAACTATCTGCAGTGAAGAATAATCGGGTGTATCTTTTGCCTAACCGCCTGTTTCTTTACAAGGCTAATGAACGCTATCCTGATGCATTCAGATATATGGCAAAAATTTTGTACCCTTTGGAAAGATGGGATTAATAATGGAGAATAAGTCACGCAAATCTTTTGGGACTTTCAGAGAACGATCATCATTTAGAGTGATTGTTTTCATAGTCTTGACGCTATTTGCTGTAACTGCGTTTTTTATCAGTCTTAGAGTCGGGACATTAAAACTTGGCTGGAGCGGTATTGCAAAAGCACTTTTTATTGAAGACTCAGGAATTAATCGTCAGATAATCTGGAATATCAGAATGCCGCGTAATATTGTGGCAATTCTGGTAGGAATCAGTCTATCACTGTCAGGAGCAATTCTGCAGGGTATCATGCGAAATCCTCTGGCATCTCCTAATATCATAGGAGTCAGTGCCGGAGGAGGGCTTATGGCAATTTTGATTATGATCGTTTTCCCGCAATATATTGCGTTACTGGTTCCGGCAGCTTTTGCCGGAGCGGTCGGAACCACTTTGCTTATTTATCTGGTTGCCTGGAAACATGGTGTACAGCCGATGCGATTAGTTCTGGCAGGTGTAGCGGTGGCTAGTTTATTGGGGGCTTGTATAAGTGCTTTGATGCAGTTTTATCCAGATAGAGTTGCTGGGGTTGTCAGCTTTATGGTTGGGGGACTTTCTGCAAGAACGTGGAGGCATGTATATCTTATATGGCCTTACTCTATAGTGGGGATGATTCTTGCATTGGCCGGAGCCAAGCGCTTAAATATTCTTGGTTTGGGTGATGAAATAGCTGTTAGTTTGGGTATCAACGTTGAGCTGACCCGGGCTGTTTTGATAGCGGTTAGCTCAATGTTGGCAGCTGCGGCTGTAAGTGTTGCGGGACTTTTAGGATTTGTCGGACTTATAGTACCGCATACTATGAGGATGATTGTTGGTTACGACTACCGTGTATTACTTCCTGCCTGTATATTATTTAGTTCAGGGCTAATGCTGCTTTGTGATACTGCGGGGCGGGTGGTGATTGAACCAGCTGAGTTACCGGTAGGTATAATTATGGCATTACTGGGAGCGCCTTTCTTCCTGTATTTACTGCGAGGTAAAAAACATGAAAATAGAAGTACGTAATCTGACCGTCGGTTACGACGGAGGGCCGCCGGTTTTGCGAGGTGCTAACCTGAATATCGCCACTGGTAAAGTTGTTACTTTGATTGGCCCTAACGGGAGTGGTAAATCAACTTTGCTGAAAACTATTGCCCGCACCCTGAAACCGTACGATGGTTCTGTTTTCATTGATGATATGGAAGTACATTCTTTCAACACAAGAAAGCTGGCTAGAATCATGTCCGTTTTACCTCAGTCAAATGCAGCTCCGACCGATATTACCGTAGAGGAACTTGTCGAATTCGGGCGTTTCCCTTATCGCCGTTTACTCCAAGGTTTTTCCTCCAGAGACAATGACGCAGTTTCTCATGCACTGGACTTGACTGGACTCGACACTTTGAGAAAACGTCCGGTTTCTGCTTTGTCAGGCGGTGAAAGACAGCGTGCGTGGATTGCCCTTAATCTGGCGCAGGAACCCAGAATTATGCTGCTGGATGAGCCCACTACTTATTTGGATGTCTGCCATCAATTTGAGGTTATTGATCTTATCAGACGTATGAATCAAAAATTAGGTATTACAGTTGTGATGGTACTTCATGACCTGAATTTAGCCGCCAGGTATTCAGATCATATAGTGGTAATGAAGGATGGCCGTATATGCCATGAAGGCACACCAACTGAAATCATCAGAGAGGAAGTGCTGCAGTACATATTTAATATTAAATCACAAGTGTCTATCTCTGATGAAGGTATCCCGCACTTTATTCCAACCGGTTCATACTATCCAGCCAGCAACTAACATCTTGGACGCAGTTGTTTGATTTGCCTGATGAAATCCGCCAGCATTGTTACCGCCTTTGGACATGATGCAAAGTGTAAATGCAGATAGCTGGCAAATACTCTGCCGTGTCTGAATCCGCATGGAAGGTATTCTTGCGCTCTGGTATTGTGGGACAACCATAAAGGTTTTGGGGTGCCTCTAAACTCAATATTTGACCAGTGGAACTCATGCCCACGCATTACGAGGCCTTCTGGCAAAAAAGAAAATTTTGATGCAGGAGTCATAACTCGATATCCCAGTGAGCGCATTCTATTGCCCATTGCGGCTTTGCCATTGATAATGCCGCACATCGGGAACGTTCCGTCTTCGGTTTTTATTTCGTTGGACAGATACATGTAGCCGCCGCATTCGGCGTAAATGAACCCGCCGCTGCCAGCGAAATCCTTTATAGCGTTTCGCATGGAGGTATTAGCAGAAAGCACTCTGGCAAAGACTTCAGGAAAACCTCCTCCAATATAAATTCCGTTCAACCCTTCAGGTAAATGGTCATCAATTAACGGAGAAAAATTTATCAGTTCAAAGCCATTTTCTTTGAGCAGGTCAAGGTTATCTTCATAGTAGAAGTTAAAAGCTTTGTCGTAAGCAATTCCCAGTTTAAGCTTTTGGGTAGGCGCCTTTTTAGAGTGCTTAGTTACTGGTGCTGTAGTATTACTTAGTTCCAGAATCTTATCAAGGTCGAAATGTTTTTCAGTTGCCTGTGCCAATGAGTCAAACCATTCATTTCCGCGTTTGCTTTCAAAAATTGGCACCAAACCGAGGTGTCGTTCCGGCATAACCCAGTCATCTTTACGAGGCAGATACCCCAGTAACGGCGGCAGATCAGCATGTTCCAGGGCTTCTTTTAATATTTCTGCATGTCTTTCAGAGCCTACCTTATTGGCAATAACTCCGACAATGTTCAAATCTTTATTAAATTCTGAATATCCTTTTACCAGCGGAGCTATACTGTTAGCCATCCCTCTGGCATTAACTGTCAATATGACTGGAATATTGAGTGTGAGAGCAACTTCAGCGGTACTGCCTTGCAGGGAACCGGGACTGGAGGAATCAAATAATCCCATTACGCCTTCTATAATGGCGCAGTCAACATTTGCAGCTGCATTGTCAAAACTGTTTTTGACGGCTTTTTTACCCATCATCCAGCCGTCAAGGTTGCGGGAAATACGGCCACAGGCATGCTTGTGAAAAACCGGGTCTATATAATCAGGACCGCACTTAAATGGCTGTACTTCTAAACCACGTTTTTTTAGAGCCCTCAATAATGCCAGTGTAACGGTGGTTTTACCGTCACCGGAACTCGTGCCTGCAATGCAAAAAGCTGAAAAGTTATTTGCCGTATTTTTCAATGTAGCCTCTTGTCGTATATAATTTTCCATTATTTAATACAGTATGTGAGTTACCGATAATTACAATTGTTGTCATATTGATTGTTTCAAACGGGAAGTCTTTGAGCTTGCAAATATTACTTGTTTCACTGGGGCGGGATGCATCTTTAACTATCCCACAGTAACAATCTTCCCCTTGTGCCTGAGTAAAAATTTTAACAGCTTCTTTTATCAGGGCTTTGCGTCGAGTGCTGCTGGGGTTGTAAAGAGCACAGACCATGTCACCGCTTGCTACGGCCTTGAGGCGTTTGAGTATAACATTTTTAGGTGTCAGTAAATCAGACAGGCTGATTACGGCAAAATCATTCATTAATGGAGCACCCAGTATACAAGCCGCTGCAGATGCTGCAGTTACTCCGGGAACTGAAACGACTTCAAGTTCCATGGCTTCCGCTGTAATCAGCTCAAGCAGAAGACCTGCCATTGCATAAATACCTGCGTCACCGGAAGAAATAACTCCAACAGTTTTGCCTTTCTGGGCTTCTGTTAAAGCAAGGTTGCAGCGCTCAATTTCACCGCGCATTCCGTTGCCTATTATTCTTTTGCCGACAAAAAGCTCAGGAAACTGTTTAAGGTAGGTATTATAACCGGCAATCACATCACATTTTGCAATAATTGCAGCAGCTCTTGGAGTCAGCAGGTCTGAAGCTCCTGGACCAAGACCTATGGCATATATTATTTGTTTAGTCATCATCACCTTTTTCCGGAGAAACGGCTGCGATTGCTATAGTTACTCCGTCAATTTTCTGTTTTTCCAATACAAGTTTATCTGTTCCGGCTGCAAGCATTGCGGCAGCTTCCGCTACTGATTTAATTCCAAACTCTTTTTCTGCTCGTGGGCTTGAGTGTGGAGTCACGATGCTGTTAAGACTTTCCTTACCATAGAACTTGATTAATAAATTGTAATCAGTGGCGAAGTCCAGAAGTCCTGCCTCATAACGCTTTACGTCGGCGCTGGCTAAACATCTAACCATGTCCATTTTCAGCCCTGCGGTGTTCAACGCTGTTCGGACAGCTTTTTCTATTTGCTTAACGGTAATATTTCGGCGGCATCCAATTCCTATAGCGTACCCTGTAGAAAATAATCTTAAACAAGGCTGTTTAGTCGACTTTTTGCAGTTTAAGGTTACCACCGGGTTTTCAGCTTCACTTAAGCCTGCTATGAGCCTGAGACCACGTATATCTTTATACTTCTTTTCAAAAATATCTTCAGGAAGCATTAAGTCCATTTCTTCGCCTGCAAGCAGACGGGCATTGAAAACTTTTATCATTTCAGGGTTGCAGACCTGCCAGCCGTTTATGGCGGCGAGTTCATCAAAAGCAACCAGCTTATTGGTATCCGTTGCAGTAGTGATGACAGCCTTGCCGCCGGTTATGCCGGCCACGGTAGAGGCAAGGCGATTGGCTCCGCCTATATGACCGCTTAATAGGCTTATGCTGTTATTGCCAAGCTCATCACATACAACTACAGCAGGGTCAACAGTTTTTCCTTCAAGCAGCGGAGCTATTTTACGAACGGCAATACCTGTTGCCATTATAAAAAGGTGCGCGTCATAGTCATGCCAGTTGTGTTTGATCAGTTTGCCAAGTTTTTGACTGCCGAAGCTTTCAAATGTTGAAAACTGGCTGGAGAACTTTTCAGGAACAAAGACAGTCGCTTTAGTCATTCCTCCGGCAATTTCACCAGCCTTTAATGCGCCTTTTTCAGTAATGGCGTAAATTGCCGTTTTGCCTTCAAATTTGACGTTTTCTTTTGCTCCGCGATAACCATGCGCAAAGCCGGAATCGTAAAGAAGTGACTTTTCTCCTCCGCGTTCAATTGCTCCGCCAACAAGGATAATTGCCTGACGCTTGATTCCGGCAGATTCTATTTTTTCAGAGATATCGGCAAGGGTTCCCCGGACAACTTTCTGGTTAGGCCATGAAGCGCGGTAAACAACTGCGACAGGTGTTTCAGGACTTCGTCCGGCTTCTATAAAATCAGCAACCAGCCCGGGCATATCAGCTACGCTCAGGAAAAGTGCTATTGAGGCATCGTTTGCCGCAAGTTTTTTTAAATCTTCGGCTTCAGGAACAGGCGTACGACCAGCTCGGCGGGTTAAGATAGCCGTTTGGGTAATTCCCGGCATAGTCAGTTCAGCTTTGACTGCTGCGGCTGCAGCAAAAACGCTGCTGACTCCAGGTATGACTTCATATTTAATTTTAAGTTTGTCAAGTTCATTCATCTGCTCGGAAATAGCACCGTACATTGCCGGGTCTCCAGTGTGCAGCCTGACAACATTTTTACCAGCGTTAACCGCATTGAAAGTTAGTGCAATAACTTCGTCAAGTGATAATCCTGCGCTGTTAACTTTTTCAGCTTCTTTCTTTGCGAAAGCAAGGATTTCCGGATTGACCAGCGAACCGGCATAAATAATAACATCAGCTTGCTCAAGGGCATTTTTTGCCCGCAGTGTGATCAAGTCTACTGCTCCCGGTCCGGCTCCGGCAATTATAACTTTTCCTTTCATGTCAGTCCTTCTTGAAAACAAATATATATATTGGGTTATCGGCTTTCATCATGTTAAGTTCGCCGACTGATTTTGCTCTGCTCACTGCGAGCGAAACAGCTTCAACTCTATTTTCTGACAAAAGCTTGCTTAAGGCTGCGACAGTTTCAAGTGTAATTGCCGATACAACCAGCCTTCCGCCGGAATTCAATTCTTTCCATGCTGTTTCTACAATTTCTTTGATATCTTTGCCTCCACCGCCGATAAAAACAAAATCAGGCGATGGCAATTCTGGTATTTTATCTAAAATGTTTCCTTCAACTACTTTTAACTTGGAAACACCTGATGTCTTGATGTTTTGCTTAATATGTGCAACCCTGTCGGAGGCTTTCTCAACAGAGAATGCTCTCAAATTGCTGCACAGTCCGGCAGCTTCCAAGCCTATAGAACCGCTGGCAGCACCAAGGTCCCACATGATACCTGACTTCAGGCGTAATTTTGAAAGAATAACCACTCGAACTTCAGGGTGAGTAATTAAATTATTTTCATGTTCATAGATAGAATCTTCAAGCCCCAGAGGTAATTCTGGCAGTTCTGAACAATTTTCAACGGAAACTAATATCAGCAGGGATAAACTGCCGAATTCCGTATTATTAATATCGCCAAGTGTTCCAAGTACAAACTTTTCATCCGGTCGTCCGAGATTTTCAAAAGCAGCAGCTCGACGTGTTGAAGCTGCCGGGAAATATTCCAGCAATCTGGAAGCCAGCTTATGGGCTGGAAGTTTGTTGTCGCAATATATAACGGCTTTGTCAGTGGAAAGAAACTTACGCCATGGAATGACCTGCGTATTGCCATGCAGGCTGAATAGCTTAGCATTTGACCATGAGATGCCAAGTCGGGCAAATGCCGCCTGAAAAGCTGTAATATGCGGCAGCACAGTAAAGCTACCGGGTGGCGCAATCTTTGAAACTGTCGCTCCAATCCCGTAATAGAGTGGATCGCCGGAAGCCAGAATTACAACCTGTTTGGTTTTAGCTTGTTTAACCAGTTCTCTTGCGGTTTCACTGGCTTTTGCACCGATCAAGACCTGGTCTTTGTCTGTTGGTGCACAAAATTCAAGCAGGCGTTTTCCTCCTGCAATGATATCAGCATTTTCAATAATGTCAGCAGCTTTCCTGCTGAGAGGCTCATCAGCAAGTCCGCAGCCGATTATATAAAGATGTCCATGTTTAGTCATTCAGAAGTCGTTCCTTTTCGCAATATGAGGTTTCCTGCTGTGTTATAAAGCATTATTATAATATTGACACCGGGAGCCCAGTTTCGCAAGTTTTTATGTGCAATATCGCCAAGTCTCAGCAATAAAAGCTCAGCTTTTTTTTGGGAAATCTTTGTTATGGCTTCTCCAACAGTATCACACTTCTTAATAGCTTTAAGCTTATCTTGACTTACTCCAAGTGCCTGTAAAACATCAACCATCAGATGTGGTTCAAGTTTGTTTTTGTGAGCATGAGTTATGCGATGGGCACATGCATATTTATATACTTTCCCAGGCATGCAGGCGATAACGACATTATCAATCCCTGAGGTTGTTTCGGCTGCTTCCAGAGAATCAGCAATAAAATCTCCGATGCGAATACAGTTGTCATCCTGGACTTCCGGTAAATCACGAATCGCACACTTCATAGTACGACTGCCGGTGGTTAGCGCAACAGTATTAAAACCTTGCGTTGCTGCCGCGCGAATGTGTATTTTAATGGTATGGATATATGCTGCGTTAGAGTAGGGCTCCACAATTCCGGTTGTGCCAAGAATCGATATTCCGCCAGTAACTCCAAGTGTTGGATTTAGAGTTTTTTTAGCAATTTCTTCGCCATTTAGCACTTCTATCTCTACCAGCATGAAGGAGTCTTTATCTTGCCCGAAACCAGCATGGAGGAGGTTTTCTGCTAACATTTTACGTGGACCTGGATTAATCGCCCATTTTCCCACAGGAACCTCGAGTCCGGGACGGGTAACAAGTCCTATTCCTGACTTGGCTCGGATGATTATTTTTGAATCACCGCAAATTTCAATGTAGTCATGTTCGCCAGCGATCTCAATAGAGCAGGGGGTAAGGGATATTTGAATCACCGCCTTATCAGTTACGTCGGGATCGTCTCCGGCATCTTTGATTACTTCTACTGATTTATCAGCATTTAAATTTACTGGAATTTCAAGAGTGCTGCCATTCAACAGGCGCAGTCGGACATTATTTAATGTTTCGCCAAGGGTTGCACGGTATGCAGCAACGGCACCAGCAGCAACACAGCTTCCAGTGGTGTATCCTCGACGCAATTTTTTTGCCTTTTTAGACATTTGCAACCTGAATTTATAGTTCGCTTTCCATAATTGCGTGTAATGTGGCCACAGCTAACGGACTGCCGCCGCGTCTCCCTTCAATTGTGATATGCGGAATATCAACTTTTCGCAACAGCTCTTTTGACTCAACCACGTTTACAAAACCTACCGGCATCCCTATGATCAGAGCAGGGCGAATGCCTTCTTCAACAATCATCTTTATCAATCCGGCAAGGGCTAAGGGAGCGTTGCCGCATAGAAAAATGCCGCCGTCTATAATATCTTTAGCTTTTCTGACAGCGGCAAGTGCTCTTGTTATATTCTGTTCTTTAGCAATAGCAGTAATCTCAGGATCAGCAACCAGACAGGTTATTGATTCCCGGGTGTATGCTGAATTAAATTTTTGCAGCTTAGGAACAGATATTCCCGAACGAATCATATTAGAATCAGAATAGAGCGGAACTCCTTTATAAAGCGCCTCGATTCCTGCGTCAACAGGGTTGTGTCTTAGTTTTAGCGTGTCTGCTATGGTGAAGTCCGCTGTTGTATGTATGAGACGGCGTGCGACGGGCCACTCTTTGTCATTCCATTTGGAGCGGTCAGCTTCAGCTTCTATGCGTCGGAAACTTTCACGTTCGATTTCCATACCGGAAAAGTCCCATGTAATATTTTCAAACATCAGAAATCTATTCCTTTTTGTGCTTTTATTCCTGCTTTATAAGGATGTTTTACTTCCTGTACTTCAGACACCAAATCAGATGCTGCTATGATTTCAGGCATTGCGTAACGTCCTGTAATAATAACATGCTGCCATTTGGGGCGTGATTCTAAAAAAGTGATAACATCTTCAGCATTAATCCAACTTTTATGCAAAGCAATATTTAATTCATCAAGTATCAAGAGATCGATATTATCTTCACAAATTACCTCTTTTACTGCATTCCATGCTGTATTGGCACGATTGATATGCTCTTCCTCTGAGTATTTACTTTTCCAAGTCAGCCCCGCGCCCATTGGAATAATCTCAATAGGCAGGGTTGAGTTATCAGCAAACCTTTTTTCTCCGGTAGCACCGCTGCTTTTTACAAACTGTATAACCTTTACGGTCCAGCCCCAGCCAAGAGCACGCATAGCAGTACCAAGAGCGCTGGTCGTTTTGCCTTTGCCGTTGCCGGTAATGTTAATAAGCAGTCCATGGCGCTGATGTTTCTGGTTGTTTTCAATCATCTGAAGCCCTGTTTTGTGCAATTCTGTTATTTTTCTTTTCTCAAAACTACATAGCATAAACATAAAATCAAGTCCGCAATTCAAAATACCCAAATTCTGTTATTTGAAAGCAAACCAAAGATAATAAACCGTAAAAATAGAAAAATTACTTTAAACCACTTAAAAACTAAATTTTTTCTTAAAGTGTTCTTATAACGAATGATAGTATAACTATAAGAAAGTGTCTTTTAGCTAACTATTAAGAACAAACCAGACTGTCCGAGTATCTATTTTCATAAGGTAAAAGTTTTTAGGTATCATGAACTTACTTTACAGACGATAAAAATGTCCTGGCACGGCAAAAAAAATCCATTAGAAGCTATTACAGCAAAGACTCGAAGTCCTTTTTCATATTCAAACAAGCAAATAATTAAATATAAATACAGTTTATTTCATAAAGGAAACTGGAGGAGAACCATGTTTACAACGACTTCAATTAATTCTATTCCAAATGATGGTCATTGCCTGTTCAGGTCAATTTCAACAGCCAGAATAAGAAATTCACAAGATATTGCGGTACTAAGTGAGAGGAACAGTATTAAGGTTTTTCTTGATAGCCATGAAGAGGTTAGAGGCTGGTATTACAGTAATAACGATGCAAGACGTTATCGCGATATGTGTCTTATGAGTGGAAATGTTGTTTGGGGATCATTTACTGATATTATGGTGTTGTCTCACTTGCGGAATCTTGAAATACGTTTAGTTACAATAAATAACAACTTGATAGCCAGCACTATTAATGTTCGAGGAATAGCAAATCCTAATGATTTTATTGTGCCTTCAAGGTATGGCGTTACCAGCAGTAATTATATAACAATTTATACAAATAATAACGGGAATCATTTCAGCTGTTTTCCAAATGATTCTTTTTTTATTACAAGACAACCGAGTCCAATCTCAATTCCATTTAGTAATCCCAAGCCACCACCCCAGTTGCCTCAGTTGCCTCAGTTGCCACCTCAGCTGCCTCCAAGCATACATGTCAATAATCCTAATCTTTCAATGAACAATGCTACACTGCAACCAACTACATATGCCAGTTCAATGAACAATCAGCCCAGTTTACAGAATATGGCAGTTGCCCAAAAGCCCCAGATTAAACTGGAGCCATTATACCCGATGACTCCTGTAGTTAAACAAAAAAGTTTTCTGCTCATCGATTTGACTTGCGATCGAATTGGTTGTTATGCTTTTAACAATGTTGGCCTCAATCTGGATGGGAGTTTGTTAGTTGAGAAAACTCCTTTGGTTTATGAAATTACTAATGGCATCAAATACTACTTAAATCTTCCAGCAAAACCGGTTGTAGATCCAAATTTAAGAAGAAGCAGCAGGCTCAGTTCCATTCAACAGACGAAAAGGCTTGAAGAGTATGTCGGAAAAATTATTAATATTGATAAAAACCTTGTAAATAATTGTTGTACTTTTCAAAACAATGAGAATCAATGGAAAAATCAATCCCTGCAACATTTGGCACAGTATTGCAGTAATAATAACAAGGTTTGGCTTTATACTCACATTTCTCCTTTAACAATAAGAGCAAATAAATACCCCAGATATAATGGTATTAAAAAAACTGAAGTTGACGAATATATTACTTTATTGAAAGTTACAAACCCTCGACTTTTTTCATCCTCAACTCCGCCATTACAAATTCTAATATATGGTGGTGTGGCACAACAGGCTGAGGATGTGGCGTTATCCGAAAAATGCAACAATAACACCGAGGGAGAGCCTATTGTCGGGATATGCCTGTTTGAAAAATTTGCAGTATTAGCGCACGTTCGTCAAAACCGGTTGTTTTTCAGTAATTTTACCAGTTTAAAGCGTTTCATTCAAAGTTTGATGAAAGCCTTAAGTATCAAGTATTATTTTTTGTTCGATGACAGCCGTAACCAGACTTCTAATATCGAACTTACGTTACTGAACGCAATAGTTGGGAAAAAGCCATTTTATACATCTACATTGGGGGCTATCCCGCTTCAGGTCTCAAATGTATATGCTCCGCCATTTGTAAAAAAGAGAGTGGATATATATGTGAATTTTTCTACCATCAGGTGTGGATATTTAGAATTAGTGAATCAAGCGAATAAACTGTCATTGAAAAATTATTGTAGCTGCCTACAAAACAATCAATCATTCACCAATGCGTGGAAGACCTTATGGTCATTTTTTGAAACAGCCGGAATGAATAACAATCAAAGTTCAAATGTTTTTAATAACTACTCATTTAAAGGTTTCCTGGATTTAATGCATGCATGGTATAAGTCATATAGTAGTAACCCTAAACTATGTAAAGCAATTCTGGATATACAGGGCGAGTGTCTCAAGTATTTCAGGTTTTCAAACGTTACGTTATACAGTGCAATCCTCAGCAGTAACTCCTGCAGTGAAGCTGTTAAATATACCATACAGGAACACTTTGCCGAAAACAGTCAAAATATCATAGGACCTTTACTCGAAGCCATATATAAAGCGTATTCACCCATTTTTATGGTTCATCTCGATAATGGAGTGAGAACTGAAGAAATTCTTGCTGAGGCAAAAAATACCTGGGGCGGACACTGGGCCATAATACCGCAGATGCAGCAGAAAAGTTCTAACCAACTTCTGATCAGTAATACTTCAACATCAAACAATGCTAATCCAATAGCTAAATCTTTTGGTAATAATTCTAATAATATGCCTGATACATCCACGTCCTCCTCAATTACTACAAACTCTGCTAATCCGTACAAAAATATACCGAAAGTGAAAATTGACTTGAATAAACTGCCGCCGTTACCGACCTCTTTAACCACTAATACTGTTTCAAGCAATCCGTACCAAAATATACCTGAGATGAAAGTTGATACTGATAATATACCGCCATTGCCTTCATTTTTGAACACTAACACAAGCACAGGCATGAACAGGCCATTGACTACAAATATGAACGTTGATTCTAAGAAAAAAGATACCTCAAAAGCTCCTAAAAAAAGAAGCAGATCTAAAAATAAAAATAATTCGGACTTTGACTGTTCGCATTGCAATAAGAATTTTGCGGCACAGTGGAGGTTGAATCAGCATTTCAAATCAACACATGGCCCTAAAATTATACCATGCAGTGATTGCGATGACATGTTTAGAACGAACAGTCAATTAAATAAGCACTATAAGAGATTCCATGGAGAGGACGATTACCAGTGTACAGACTGTGATAAGACATATCGTGACCAGGACCGGTTAAGTCAGCATTTTAAATCAACACATGGCCCCGAGAATATACAATGTCCACATTGTGTTAAAAAATTTAGAACCGTGAGCTTGTTAAATACGCATGTAAAAAGAATACATGGGCCTAAAAATCATGTATGTCCAAAATGCGGTAATAGATTTGGACTAAAATCTGAATTAAATACACATCTAAAAACTACGCATGGTACAAGTAATTTAAATTGTCATTTGTGCCCTAAAAAATTTAAACTTACCAGTCACTTGAATTATCACCTTAAAACAGCTCATGCAGAAAAAGGCTACGAATGCAGCTATTGTAGTAATAAATTTGCATCTCAAAGCGAATTAAACCAACATTTAAGAAAATCACATGCTCCCAAAAAGTTGATATGTAAACACTGCGGGAAGAAATATGGAGATTTAAGTCAGCTGAATCAGCACTTAAAAAAACATTATGACTCCTCCTTGATATTCCAATGTAAGTATTGTCATAAATTATTCTATAAGCAAATAGATTTGGATAATCATATCAAAAACAAGCATAACTAATAGCAAAATATGCAACTGGTGTTTTGGGCAGTGACCCCAGTTGCATATTATAGTTGCTGGCTTAAAGGCAT